>NZ_JBAWKD010000014.1:0-80159 GCF_037095735.1 Frigidibacter sp. MR17.14
ATCTCGTCGAAGGGGTTCATCGACATCTTCACGTTGGCCAGATCGACGCCCGATCCGTCCGCCTTCACGCGGACCTTCACGTTGTAGTCGATCACCCGTTTCACGGGCACGAGGATCTTCATCTGATGCTCCAGAAGTTCGGGGCGGCCGGATCGCCGGTGCCGCCCGGTCTAGTCGAGCCGGATCTCGATATCCGACAGCGGGCGGCTCGAGCAGGCGAGAATCCGGCCGGCCGCTTCCTCCTCGGCGGTAATACCGCCCTGGTGGCGCATCTCGACCCGGCCGCTGGTCAGGCTGACCATGCAGGTGCCGCACTGCCCCTCGCCGCAGCCGCAGGGGATGATCACCCCCTGCCGCAGGCTTGCCTGAAGCACCGTCTCTCCCGCCCGGACGCCAAGACGGCGGGCGTTGACCTGCAGGCTGTGCAGCGGCGCCGCCCCGGCGCCGGCCGGTTCGGGCGGCGCGGCCGGGGCCGGCGCCATGGCGGCGCCGAAGCTTTCGCAATGGAACTGCCCGGCCGGGGCGCCCTCTGCGCGGTGGATGCGCCGCAGTTCGGACATGAAGGCGGCAGGGCCGCAACAGAAAAGCTCGCGCGCGGCAAGATCGGGCGCCATGACCGACATCAGCCGGCGGGTGACGCGCCCGCGAAAGCCCAGCCAGCCGCGCCCGGGCCGGCTCAGCACGACGCGCGCCTCGAGCCGGGGCATGAGCTGTTGCAGCCGGGCGATCTCGGCGGCGAAGAGGATCTCGGCCTCGTCGCGGGCGGCATGCACCCAAAGCACGTCCGCCCCGGGGTCGGTCTGGGCGAGATGGCGCAGCATGGCGACCAGCGGTGTCGCACCGGACCCGGCCGACACCAGCGCGAGGGGCGCGCCCGAACGCAGCGCCAGTGTGAAGCCGCCCCGTGGCGGGCGGGCCGTGACCGTCATCCCCGGCTTCAGCCCCGCGTGCAGGCCCGCCGTCACCCCACCGGGCGCCTGGGCCTTGATCGTCATCTCGATGCCGCCCCCCGGGGCCCGGCCCGAGATCGAGAAGCTGCGCCAAGCGGTCGCGCCGCCATGATCCACCCCCAGCGCCACCGCCTGGCCCGGCTCGAAGGTCACCGGTGCGGTGCTGGCGAAGGAGAAGGTCTTGACCGTCGGCGTCTCGTCGCGGACGGCGGTGCAGGTCAGTTCCAGCATCCGGGTCACTCCGCCGCGATCCGGCGCCCGCCCGGGCCGCCCGCCCAGTCGGCCATCTTGGTGCAATACCAGTCGGCGAAGTTGTTGAGCATGAACTCCGAGGGCGCCAGCGGGCCGGGCTGATAGGCGCGCGAGCGCACGCCCTTGTGGTTGTTCTCGGCCAGGATGCGGTCTTCGTCGTTGGTCTCGGTCCAGACCTCGGTCAGGCGCTTGAGGTCGTAGTCGACCCCCTCGACCGCGTCCTCGTGCACGAGCCAGGTGGTCTTGACCGCGGTACGGTTGGCCGACAGCGGCAGCACCCGGAAGTGCAGGATGTGGTCGGACAGGAAGTGGTTCCAGTTGTTGGGCACCCGGAACATCCGCACCGAGCCGAGATCCGGCTCGGTGAAATCGGCCAGCAGCTTGTTGCAGGCGGGCTTGCCGTCCATGGTGAAGGACAGGCAGTCGTCGTTGAAGGGCAGGCGGATGCAGCGGAACTCGGTCCCGCCGTCGGCAGGGGCATGGGGCAGCCCGAGCCCGTCCCAGCGCGCGGTCGAGCGGTCCATCAGCCCCTTGAAGGTGGCGTTTGCCGCCGGATCGTCCGGCAAGGCGAATTCGACCAGCGTCACCAGCAGCGCCGGATGGTTGCCC
This sequence comes from Frigidibacter sp. MR17.14, assembly GCF_037095735.1. Classification (NCBI taxonomy): domain Bacteria; kingdom Pseudomonadati; phylum Pseudomonadota; class Alphaproteobacteria; order Rhodobacterales; family Paracoccaceae; genus Frigidibacter; species Frigidibacter sp. MR17.14. The sequence continues at coordinate 1,812 of NZ_JBAWKD010000014.1, forward strand.
GCGCAGTGGTAGCACTCGCGGTTGTTGTCGATCACCAGCTTCCAGTTCGCCTCCTCGATGATCGTCGAGAAGAAGGCGACCTTGGTGCGGTCCGGCTGGTGGGGCGCGATGTAGGGGGTGACGGTCTTGCGGAACTTCTCGAGAGAGGGGGGCGTCTCGGCCAGGCAGACGTAGATCAGGCCGCAGATCACCTCGACATGGACCGGGTGCAGGCCGTGGGAGGCGCGATCGAAGCCCTCCGGCATCTGGCGCGCGTTGATCAGCGAGCCGTCGAGCTCGTAGACCCACTGGTGGTAGGGGCAGACGATGCGGTTGGCGCGCCCCGTCTCGTGCAGGCACAGGCGCGAGCCGCGGTGGCGGCAGGTGTTGAAGAAGGCCCGCACCTCGCCCTCACGATCGCGCAGGATCACGATGCTGTCGCGGCCGATCTCCATCGTGATGTAGTCGCCCGGGCCGCGGATCTCGGCCACCGAGCCGGCGAAGAGCCAGTCGGTGGCGAAGACGGCCTCGAGGTCGGCCTCGAACATGTCGTCATCGACATAGAAGGCGCCCGGCAGGGAAAAGCCGCGCTGGCGTTCCTGCAGAAGCTGATTGACGCGATCCTTGATCATGGTGACGGCCCCCTGATGCCGCGGTCGAACTCTGCGCTGGATCCTTGCCGGGTACGGAGAGGCGGCGCCTGCCCCGACCCGAAGCGGATTAGCCTCGTCGGGCGGGCACAAGACAAGGGGTCTTGCGGCACCGCTTGGGTCATCTGGGGCAGGGGCATCCCGGGGTGGAGGCAAAGCGCCTGACGGCAGTTCATTGATTTTATGTAGATTTTATAATTGCGCCACAGGCCCGCCGCGACGCGATGGCGGCTTGACCCCTGCGGCATCGGGTCTTTGGCCGCGATTATTTCCTGCGCCGCCGCGCCGTGCCCGCCTATGGTGCGCCGATCCCGCCAAACCGATGCCGAGAGACCCGACGATGAGCGACCTTTCCCCCAAAGCTGCCGACACCCCGCCGCGACCGACGCCGGGCGTGGCGACGCTCGCGGCCTATGCGCTGGCCGATCCGCTGCCCGAGGGCGCGGTCTCGCTGGCGCAGAACGAAAGCTGCTGCCCGGCCAGCCCGGCCGCGCTGGCGGCCGCCGCGGCGGCGCTCGCGGGCACCGCGCTCTATCCAGATCCCGACTGGGCCGCGCTGCGCGAGGCGATCGCCGTCGCCCATGGCATAGCGCCCGGGGACATCCTGTGCGGCGCGGGGTCGATGGAGCTGATCGGCGCGCTGGTCCGGGCCTTCGCCGGGCCGGGGGACGAGGTTCTGGGCACCGAGTTCGGCTATCTCTTCGTGCGCAGCGCCGCGGCACAGGCGGGCGCGCGCTTCGTCGCGGCCCCCGAAACCCGCTACGCCATCGATCCCGAGGCGGTGCTGGCCGCGGTGACGCCCGCCACCCGCATCGTCTTCCTGTGCAATCCGGGCAATCCCACCGGCACGCGCCTGCCGAATGCCACTCTTCTGGCCCTGCACGAGCGGCTGCCCCCGACCGTCCTGCTAGTGATCGACCAGGCCTATGGCGAATTCGACGAGCAGGACCACGATCCGCTCTTCGCGCGGGTGGCCGAGGTCCGCAACCTCTGTGTGCTGCGCAGCTTCTCGAAGGCCTACGGGTTGGCGGGCGCGCGGGTGGGCTGGGGGCTTTTCCCGCCGGCCGTCGCGCAGGAGGTGCGCAAGCTTCTGAACCCGAACAACATCCCCGTGGCGAGCCAGGCGGCGGCCGCGGCCGCCATGGCGGACCGCGCCCATATGCGCGCCACCGTCGCCGTCACGGCGGCGCGGCGCGACGCCTTCGTCGCCGCGCTGGAGGCGGACGGGCTGTCACCCGTCGCCTCGGCCACGAACTTCGTTCTGGTGCCCTTCGCCGACAGCGCCACGGCGGCGCGCGTCGATGCCGCCCTGCGCGCGGCGGGGATCCATGTGCGCCCGATGGGCGGCTACGGGCTGGGTCACTGCCTGCGGGTGACGGTCGGCGCACCCGACGCCATGGCGCGCACCGCCGAGATCATGGCGCGCGCCCGGGGCTGACCCGCGGCGCGCGGGGAAAGGGGGCGCCGGCGCGCGGCGCCCCCTCTGTTCAGGCCCTCAGGCGTGCGCCTTCGGGGTCGAAGGGCGGACGGGCGAGGATCTCGGCCCGGTGCGGCTGCCCCAGGATCGCCACGTCGACCATATCGCCCGGACCCGCGAGGCCCTCGGTGATGTAGCCCATCGCCAGCGACGCCCCGACGCCGTAGCCGTAGCCGCCCGAGCTGACATGGCCCGCCGGCGTGCCATCGGCCAGGAAGATCGGCTCGCCCCCGGTCGCATCCGCGTCGCCGACCTCGATCCGCAGCATCACGAGCCGCGAGCGCGCGGGCTTGTCCGCGATCTCGAGATAGGCATCACGGTTGAGGAATTCGCCCTTGTCGGTCTTCACCAGCCCCTCGAGCCCGCATTCCTGCGGCCAGTATTCGGGCGAATATTCGCCGCCCCAGCGGCCGTAGCCCTTCTCGAGCCGGAGCGAGCCCACCGCGCGCGAACCCACCGGCCCCGCGCCGATCGCCGTCGCCGCCGTGGTCAGCGCCTGGTAGAGCGCCGCCTGGTCGGCGGCGGCACAGTGCAGCTCCCACCCGAGGTCGCCGGTATAGGAGACGCGCAGCGCCACGACCGGCACGCCCGCGACCGTGATCCGCGCCGAGCGGAAGAACGGGAAGGCCGCGGTCGAGAGATCGGCCTCGGTCAGCCCGGCCAGCAGCTCGCGCGAGCGCGGACCCGCGACGGCGAAGCCGCAGGTCGTGTCGCTGACCGAGCGGAAGGTCGTGCCCGCGGGCAGCGGCACCTGGGCGAAGAAGCGCTGGTGATAGCGCTCGGCCATGCCAGAGCCGATGACGAGGAATTCCTCCTCGGCCAGCCGAGTCACGGTGAAGTCGCCGGCGACGCCGCCGCGCTTGCCGATCAACGGCGTCAGGCAGGAGCGGCCGACCTTCGCGGGGATGCGGTTGGCGAAGACCGCGTCGAGCCAGTCGGCCGCGCCGGGGCCGGTGACCTCGTAGCGCGCGTAGGTCGAGATGTCGACGATGCCCGCGCAGTCGCGCAGCATCCGGGCCTCGCGGCCGACCGGATCCCACCAGTTCTGGCGGGTGAAGCCCGCCGTCTCCTCGCGCGGCTCGCCCGGTGCCGAGAACCACAGCGGATGCTCCCAGCCGGCGGCCAGGCCGAAGATCGCCCCCATTCCGGCCTGCATCTCGTAGGCGGGGCGGGTGCGGGCGGGGCGGCCGGCGGCGCGCTCCTCGTTGGGGAAGTGGATCTTGAAGCGGTGGCTGTACTGGTCCTGCACGCGGGCGCGGGTGAAGTCGCGCCCCGCCCAGGCGCCGAAGCGCGCCAGGTCCCAGCCGAACATGTCGAGCGAGGGTTCGCCCTCGACCATCCATTCCGCCGCCAGCCGGCCCAGGCCCCCAGATTGCGAGAAGCCCGGGATGATCCCGTTGCAGCAGAAGTAGTTGCGCAGCTCCGGCACCGGGCCGAACAGGGCCGAGCTGTCGGGCGACCAGATCATCGGGCCGTTGATCACCCGCTTGATCCCGGCCTCGCCCACGGCCGGCACCCGGTCGATGGCGCGCATCATGTTGGGCTCGATCCGTTCGAGGTCGTCGGCGAAGAGCTCGTGGCCGAAATCGGGGGGCGTGCCCTGTTCGGCCCAGAACTTCATGTCGCGCTCATAGGCCCCGACCAGCAGGCCGTGACCTTCCTGGCGCAGGTAGTATTCGCCGTCCCGGTCCGCGACCGAGGGCAGCCGGCGCCCGAGGCCGGCGACGGCGGGGATGGTCTCGGTCACGAAATACTGGTGCTCGGTGGGCATCAGCGGCAGCTCGATCCCCGCCATGGCCGCGACCTCGCGCGCCCAGAGACCCGCGGCGTTGATCACCCATTGCGTATGGATGTCGCCGTTCGGCGTGCGCACGATCCAGCTGCCGTCGGGCTGCGCCTCGGTCGCGGTGACCGGCGTGAAGCGGTGGATCTCGGCGCCGTTCTGGCGCGCGCCGGCGGCATAGGCGTGGGTCACGCCCGAGGGATCGACATTGCCGCCGTCGGGTTCGAACATGATGCAGCGGATGCCGTCGAAATCGACCAGCGGGTGCAGGCGCTCGGCCTCGTCGCGGTTGATCTCGTGGAAGTTCATGCCGTAGCGGCGGGCCTTGGCGGCCTGCAGGCGCAGCTGGTGCTCGCGCTCGACGGTCTGGGCGAGGTAGAGCGATCCGGGCTGGAAGATGCCGCAGCTCTGCCCGGTCTCCTGCTCCAGCGCCTTGTAGAGCTGCATGGTGTAATGCTGCATGCGGCTGATGTTGGTGCTGTCATGCAGGCCGTGGATGTTCGCGGCCGCGTGCCAGGTCGAGCCCGAAGTGAGCTCCGATCGCTCGAGAAGGACCACGTCGGTCCAGCCCAGCTTCGTCAGGTGATAGAGGATCGAGCATCCGACGAGGCCCCCCCCGATGACGACGGCCTGACTGTGGGTTCTCATTCTCGTGGTCCTTCCTTGGGGTCCCCGGGCGCCGCGACCGGCGCCGGGTTTCAGTAGCCGCGCGCCGGGTCGACGACGTTGGCCAGCGGTTCATTCGCGCGCCAGCGGCGCAGGTTGCGGGCGAACATGGCGATCGCCGCCTCTTCCCAGCCGTCCCAGACGGCCGAGCAATGGGGCGTGATGCGCAGGTTCGGGGCCTGCCAGAGCGGATGCTCGGGCGGCAGGGGTTCGGTCGTGAAGACATCGCGCGCCGCGCCGGCAAGATGCCCGTCGTTCAGCGCCTGAAGCAGGGCGGGCTCGTCCACCACGCCGCCGCGCGACAGGTCGATCAGGATCGCGCCCCGCGGCAGCGCCGCGAGCGCGGCCGCGTCGATCATCCCGCGGGTCGCATCCGTCAGCGGCAGGCAGCAGACGAGAACGTCGGCCCGGGCCAGCTCGGCCGTCAGCGCGTCGATCCCGTGCACCTCGTCCAGCGGAGGCGTCGGCACCGGCCGCGCGCGCAGCCCCGCGACGGTCATGCCCATCGCCTTCGCCCGCACAGCGACCGCGATGCCGGTGGCGCCAAGGCCCAGGATCAGCATGCGCCGCCCCGCCACCGGGGCGACCTTCGCCGGCGCCCAGTCGCGCGCCGCCTGCCGCCGGGCATGGCCCGCGAGGTCGAGCGAGAAGGACAGCATCATGCCGATCACGTATTCGGCCATCATCCCGGCCGAGACCCCGGCCGCGTTCGTCACGGTCAGCCGGGACGGGTCCCAGGGCGCGAGGTGATCGGTTCCCGACCCGCCGACCGAGATCCAGCGCAGCGCCGGCGCGGCCATCAGTGCCGCGCGCGGGAAGCCCGCGCCGCCGGCGAATTTGGTGGCGTAGACCACCGGGGCCGCGGTGGCTGCCAGCAGGCCCTCGAGCGCATCGTAGCGGTCGCACAGGTGAACGGTCGTGCCGGGCGCCTCGCGCTCGACGATCGCGCGGGCCGTTTCGCCCGCGTCGGTCAGCATCACCACATCCATCATCGACATCCTTCCGTCATGGCCTCTGCCGTCGATGTCGCCGGGGTGGCGGGTCCTGTCCAGCGCCTGTCCGCCCCGGTCATGCGGCGACCCCTTCGGTCAGCAATGGCAGCAGATCGGCAAGGCGCGCGCCGGGCGCGGTCAGGCCCAGCACAGCGTCGTGGATCGCACGCGCCCGGGTCTCGCCCAGGACCGGATCGGCGTAGCGATGGTATTTCTCGAGGATCTCGGCCTCGGCCATCGGCGCCTCGGGGCCGCCGCGGGCGTGGATGTCGCCCGAGCGCAGCACCGCGCCGTCGGTGGTGCGGATCGTGACCTCGGCGCGCCGTTCGGCCGGGTAGCGATCGGTGAAGCGCGCGCTGGCCGTCACGCTGACGCGTTTCAGCATCTCGATGACGCGCGCGTCGGTCAGCCCCGCGCCGGTGATGTGCCCGACGCCGATCTCGCCATGCACCGCCATGACCGCCACCGCGAAGGGCAGCCCGTACTGGGCCTTCGAACTGGTCTCGGGCAGGCCCGCGAACAGATCCGCCGCATAGGCGAAGCTTTCGACCTCGATCGCGGCGATGCGGTCGGGGTCGAGCCGGTGGGCGAGGCGGATCGCGCGGGTGCCGTCGATCGCGGCATGCGCCCAGCGGCAGACCGGATAGGGCTTGATGTAGTAGAGCGGCACCTGCCAGTGCCGGCCCAGATCGGCCCAGTCGCCCGCGACTTCGGGCGCCTCGACGGTGACGGCCGGCGCGCCGGTGAAGCCCAGCCCCGCCATCACCGCGGCCGAGATCCCGATCAGCGCGCCCATGCCAGATCCGTCGTGCAGCATGGTCGGCGTCGCGATCTCGCGCATCATCTGGCTGCGGGGGCCATGAAACTCGGCGATGCCCAGAGCCTCGCGCAGCGTCGCGGGCCCCATGCCCTCGATCCGCGCGGCCATGGCGGCGACGCCGAGCGCGTTCCACGCGCCCGAGGTGTGGTAGTCGCCGACCGTGGCGTGCAGCGCGGTCGCCGCCCGCCCGGCGATCTCGTAGCCGACCGTGGCCGCGGCCAGCGCCGCGGGGCCGCTCATGGCGGGATGCCGACCGGCCAGCGCCAGAAGCGCGGGAAAGATCGCGACGCCGGTGTGGCCCTTGGTGGGGTTGTAGCCGTCATGGGCGTCGAGGTTGTCGATCTGGCTCGCCAACGCGAAGGCGGCCCCGGCGGTGCTGGCGATGCGCCCGTCGAAGAGCATCGGCGCGCTCCAGCCGCCCGGTCCCGCGCCATAGAGGGCCAGCGCCGTCTCGCGGGCGATGCGGCCCGCCTCCATCCCGACCGCGGCCGCGCCGACTCCCAGCGTGTCGAGCATCAGCACCGCCATGCGTGCCAGCACGTCGGAGGGGATGTCCTCGATGGCGAGGTTCAGCGCGAAGGCCGCAACCCGGTCGAGGGTGGTGCCTTGGTCCGCGCGGGTCTCTGTCTCGGCCATCGTCATCTCGGGCTTTCGGGCTCTGGCCGACCTTAGGGGTTTGCGCCTTGCGGCTTCACGCAACAACTTCGCGGGCATAGGCCCCGAAAAATGCGCACCACCCCGGGCCGGGCCCGACTATTGCTTGAGACTCCCGCCCGCCGTCGCGAACCAGAGGCCAAGATGACCGCCGACATGCCCCAAGACGACCTGATCCTGCGCAACGCCCGTCTCATCGACGGCAGCGGCGCCCCCTCGATCGAGGGCGATCTCGCGATCCGGGATGGTCGCATCACCGCCATCGGCCAGATCGGCGAGCGCCGCGCCGCGCGCGAGATCGACCTGCGCGGCCGCGCGCTTGCCCCCGGCTTCATCGACGTGCACACCCATGACGACGGCGCGCTTCTGCAGGCGGACGGCATGGTGCCCAAGATCAGCCAGGGCGTGACCACGGTCATCGCCGGAAACTGCGGCATCAGCATTGCGCCCCTCAGCATCGAGGGCACGCCGCCGCCCCCCTTCACCCTGGTGGGCGGCCCCGGCAGCTTCCGCTTCGCGCGCTTCGCCGATTACGTGGCGGCGCTGGAAGGGGCGGGGATCGCGACCAACGCGGCGCTGCTGTGCGGTCACACCACGCTGCGTCAGTCGGTGCTGGCCGACACCCGCCTGCCTGCCACCCCGGCCGAGACCGAGGCAATGGCCGTGCTGCTGGACGTCGCGATGGCCGAAGGCGCCTTCGGCCTGTCGTCGGGTCTCGACTATCCGCCGGCGGTGGGCTCTTCCACGGACGAGGTCATCGCGCTGGCGCGGATCGCGGCGGCGCGGGGCGGGCCCTACGTCACCCACACCCGCAACTATTTCGAGACGATGGACGAGGCCCTCGAAGAGGCGATCGACATCGCGGGCGCGGCGGGCGGACGGCTGGTCATATCGCACCACCAGTGCACGGGCGCGATGAACCACGGCAAGGCCGTGCCATCGCTGGCGCGGATCGACCGGGCGCGCGAGGAGATCGAGATCGGCATGGACGTGTATCCCTACGCCGCCAGCTCGACCGTCCTGCGGCTCGAACGCTGCGACACCGGGCTGCGCATCCTCGTCACCTGGTCCGATCCCCATCCCGAGATGGCCCGGCGCGAACTGGCCGACATCGCCCGCGAGTGGGGGGTCAGCGAACGCGAGGCGGGGATCAGGCTGCTGCCCGCGGGGGCGGTCTACTTCCAGCTCGACGAAGGCGACGTGCAGGCCATCCTGCGCCACCCGCGCACGATGATCGGCTCGGACGGGCTGCCCCATGACGTGCATCCCCATCCCCGGCTCTGGGGTACCTTCCCGCGCGTGCTGGGCCATTATGCCCGCGACCTCGGCCTGATGCCGCTCGAGGAGGCGGTCCGCCGGATGACCGGCCTGCCGGCCGAGGAATTCGGCATGACCGACCGCGGCCTGCTGCGGGTCGGCCATGCGGCGGATCTCGTGGTCTTCGATCCCGCGACGGTGATCGATCTGGCGACCTTCGAGGATCCCGACACGCCCGCGCGCGGGATCGAGGAGGTCTTCGTCAACGGCACGCTGGTCTGGACCGGGGGCGCCGCGACCGCGGCCCGCCCCGGACGGGTCCTGCGCCCCGAGGCGCCCGACGGCAGCCGTCAGAGACTGTCGTAAAGCGCGTCGACCGTCGCGGCGGTGAAGGCGAATTCGACGGGCCGGGTGCAGCGCCAGCCCTGCAGCTCGGCCCCGCCGATCGCCGCCACCGCCGCCGCCTGCCGCAGCACGCCGCCGCCGTAGAGCCGGTTGGCCATGTCGAGCATGCCGGTGCGGTGCATGTGGCCGGTCATGCTGCCGCAGGCCTCCTTCACCAGCCAGACCCGGAAGCCCGCATAGACCGCATCGAAGACGGTGCCGGTGACGCAACTGTCGGTCAGCACGCCCGCGACGACCAGCGTGTCGATCCCGCGCGCCCGCAGACGGGCCTCGAGATCGGTCTCGCGGAACGCGCTCGGCCAGTGCTTGATCACCAGTTCGTCGCCGGGATGCGGCGCGACCTCGGCACAGATCGCGGCCCCTTCGGACCCCTCGACGGCGGACCGCATGTCTTCGCTGATCGTCGCCTCCTGCAACGCATAGGCGTCGCGCTCTGCGGGCGCGACCGAGGCCTGCGCATGGAAGACGGACAGCCCTGCCGCACGCGCCGCCGCCATCAGCGCCGCGGCATTTGCCAGGACGGTGTCGTAGCCCTCGACCGCCCAGAGCGCGCCGGGGCGGTATTCGTTCTGCAGGTCGATCGCCAGGACGGCGGTGGCGGTGGGCGAAAGGTGCATGGCTGTCCTCAGCGGGAAGAGGGGAACTGCGTGACGAAGCGGGTCAGGATGTCGATGGCCACGGCAAGGTCGGCGATCTCCATCGCCTCGTCGGGGTTGTGGCTGCCGTTGGCGTTGCGCAGGAACAGCATCGCGCTGGGCACACCGGCCGCGACGAAGCTCGCCGCATCGTGCCCGGCGCCGCAGCTCAGCCACGGCAGCTCGTGCCCGAGCGCGCGCGCCGCGTCCTCGATCCCGGCGGAGAGCGCGGGATCCATCGCGGCCGCGGCCCAGCCGAACGAGTGGCCGAGGTCGATGCCCACCCCCCGCGCCGAGGCGACCTGCGCGGCGATCTCCGCCACCCGGCCCGGCAGCGCCGCGAGAAGGGCCTCGTCGCCGGTGCGCAGGTCGAGCGTGAAGCCCAGTTCGCCCAGCACCCGGCTGCCGCCGTGCTGGGCGGGGTTGCTTTCCACCCGGCCGATGGTGATCGTGGCCTCGGTGCCGGTGGCCTCGATCCGGTCCCATTCGCCCTCGAGCGCCTGCACGAGGCTTGCGAAGGCGGGCACGACATCGCGGCGCGAGAACCGCGGCTCGGCCCCGGAATGGGCATACTGGCCGATGATCCGCGCCGCCGGGAAGCGCCATCCGCCCGCCATCGCGCTGACGATGCCCACCGGCACGCCCCGCGCGATCAGCCGCGGGCCCTGCTCGATATGCGGTTCGATGTAGGCGGCGATGCGGGCGGCATCGACCAGCGGCACGCCGGGCGCAAGCCGCGCGGGGTCGAAGCCCGCCTCGGCCATGTGCCGGCCAAGGCTCAGGCCGGTATCGGCGCGGCAGGCCTCGAGCGCGGCGGGGTCGAGCTGGCCGAGCGCCGCGGCGCTGCCCGGATAGGACAGCGGGAACCAGGCGGCTTCCTCGGCGCGGAAGGCCACGACCCGCAGGTCGCGGGGCGGCAGGATGTCGCGCGCAACCAGCTCGGCCATCACGCCGAGGCCGGCGGCGACACCCGCCGCGCCGTCGAAATTGCCGCCATGCGGCACGCTGTCGAGATGCGAGCCGATGACGATCGCGGGCAGGTCGCGGTCCCGCCCCGGAAGCGTCATCCACAGGTTCCCGAAGGCGTCCGGGGCGACCTCGGCGCCAAGCCGCGCAGCCGCTGCGGACACGAGGTCATGGGCCATCTGTTCGCCCGTGCCGAAGGCGGCGCGGGTGACGCCGGGATGGGCGGCGCTGTCCGCCGCCATCCGGGCCAGAAGCGCCCCGGCCAGCTCGCCGCCCGCGCTCATTCCCGACCGGCCGCGGCGGGCTCGGCCGCGATCAGCGCGTATTCCGAGGGACGGCGATAGCGCGCAAGGTCGAACCCGGCCCGGGCGCATTCGGCATTCATGTCGAGATCGGCGTGATGCACGATCACCTCGTCCTCCAGCGACGCGACCTGCGCCACGATCTCGCCCGAGGGCGCGATGATGCAGCTGCCGCCGATCAGCGCCTGTCCCTCTTCAAGTCCCGCCTTGGCCGCCGCCGCGACCCACATCGTGTTCTGATAGGCGCCCGCCTGCATCGGCAGGTGGTTGTGGAACATCCGCAGATGCGCCAGCCGCGGCGTCTCAGTCAGCAGGAGCGGCGTGTTGTAGCCGATCAGAACCATCTCGGCCCCGGCAAGACGGAGCATGCGGTAGGCCTCGGGCCAGCGGCGGTCGTTGCAGATCAGCATGCCGATCCGGACGCCCTGAAACTCGAAGACCGGGAAGCCGAGGTTGCCGGGTTCGAAATACTTGCGCTCGAGATGCACGGTGACCCCGGGTTCGGGGGTCTCGGACCCGGGGACATGCATCTTGCGGTAGAGGCCGATCACCGCGCCGTCGTCGCCCACCAGCACCATGCTGTTGAACCGCCGCGCGCGGCCCTCTTCGATCACCGCCTCGCAATAGCCGAGCGCGAAGCCGATCTTCAGCCGCCGCGCGGCGTCGAACAGCGGCCGCGTCTCGGCCGAGGGCATCTCGGTCTCGTAGTATCCCGCGATCTCAGCGTCGTCCTCGAGATCCCAGCGCGGGAAGAAGGTGGTCAGCGCCATCTCGGGAAAGAGCGCCAGTCTCGCGCCGCCCGCCGCCGCCCGTTCGAGCATGGCGACGAGCCGCGCGACGACCTCCGCGCGGGTTTCGTCGCGGCGGATCGGTCCGCATTGGCATACGGCGACCGGCAGGCTGCGGGTCATGGCTGGATCTCCTCGGGAAGGGGGGCGGGCCGGGTCAGGGGCGCGCGATGCAGGAAGCGGCCCCGGGCGGGGCCGGGGAAGGGGGCCGCAGCGGCCGCCTCGTGGGCGATCTCGCCGCGCAGAAGGACGGTGACGGGGCAGCCCGTCACCTCGCGCCCGTCGAAGGGCGAATAGCCGGCGGCCGAGTGCTGGTCGGCATCGCGGATCCGCCCTCGCCGGGCGGGATCCCAGAGCACGAGATCGGCATCGGCCCCGGGCGCGATCCGGCCCTTTCCGGGCAGGCCATAGGCGCGGGCCGCGGCGGCCCCGGCAAGCTCGAGATAGCGCGGCAGGTCGATCCGCCCGGTGACGAGGCCCTCGCTGAACAGAAGCGGCAGGCGCGTCTGCAGCCCCGGCACACCGCTGATCGCGCGGTCGAACCGCGCGGGACCGTCGCCATCGAGCTTGCCCGAAAGCGCATGGGGCGAATGGTCGGACGACCAGATCTCGATCGCGCCCTGCTCGAGCCCCTGCCAAAGCGCGGGCACGGCACCCGCTCCGCGCGCGGGCGGAGAAAAGAGGTGGCGCGCGGCGGCAGCGTCATCGGCAGGGGCATCGGGCTGGAACAGGTACTGGGGGCAGGTTTCGGCCAGAAGCCGCGCCCCCAGCGCCCGGCCTTGCCGCACCGCCGCCAGCGCGCCGGCCCCCGAGACATGGACGATCTTCACCCTCGCGCCGCTGGTCCGGGCGAGCGCCGCGACGCGGCCGATCGCCTCGACCTCGGCCAGTTCGGGGCGCGAGGCCGCGTGCCAAGCCAGCCCGGTCCGTCCCGAGGCGATCAGCCCGGCCGTGGCGTGCGCCACGATCGCGTCGTTTTCGGGATGCACCATCACAAGCGCCCCGGCTGCCGCCGCGGCATCCATCAGCGCCAGCAGCCAGGCGTCGGTGACGGCGAAGCCCTCGTAGGTCGTGAAGGCCTTGACCGAGGTCACGCCCGCCGCCACCAGCCCGGGCATCTGCGCACCGGGGTCACCCGCCGCCATGGTCGAGACCGCGTGGAAGCCGTAGTCGACGGGGCAGACCCCTTCGGCCAGCGCCATCGCGCGCGCGAGGCCCGCGCGCATGTCCTGCCCGGCGTCGGGCACGGCGAAGGGCAGGATCGTTGTTGTTCCCCCCGCCAGCGCCGCGCGCCCGGCGCTGGCGAAGCCCTCGGCCATCTCCTGCCCGGCCCAGCCGGGCTGGGCGACGTGGCAATGCGGATCGACGCCGCCGGGCAGCACCCACATCCCGTCGGCCGCGATCTCGTGCCGGCCGACGAGGCCCTTGCCGATCGCGGTGATCCGGCCATCGTCTACGGCCAGATCCGCCTCGCACCAGCCTGAGCACAGGCCCAGCCGGCCACCGCGGACCACGAGTTCATGCATCATGGTGCCCGGCAGGGGCCGTGTCCGACCGGGGCGTGACGATCGGCTGCATCGCCAGCAGGGTCTCGCGCGGCAGGTGGCAGGCGATTTCGTGGCCAGCCTCGAAGGTCTGGACGGGCGGCATCTGGCTGCCGCAGAGACCGGGGATCACGTGCTGGCAGCGGGTCGAGAACGGGCAGCCCGGGGGCGGGTTGGCGGGCGAGGGGATCTCGCCCTCCAGCGTCACGCGCCGCTTGACCAGCCCCGGGTCGGCGAGCGGCACCGCGGACAGCAAGGCCTCGGTATAGGGATGGTAGGGCGGCGCGAAGACATCGGCGGTGCGCCCCTGTTCCATGATCCGGCCAAGGTACATCACCACCACCCGGTCCGAGATGTAGCGCACCACCGACAGGTCGTGGCTGATGAAGATCAGCGTCGTGCCCTCGGTCCGCTGGATGTCCATCAGCAGTTCGGTCACCGCCGCCTGCACCGACAGGTCCAGCGCCGAGACGGGTTCGTCGGCGACCACGACCGAGGGCTTGCCCGCGAAGGCCCGCGCGATGCCCACTCGTTGCTTCTGTCCGCCCGACAGCTGGCGCGGCCGGCGGCCCGCGAATTCGCGCGGCAGCTTCACGGTGTCGAGGAGTTCGAAGACCCGCTCGCGGATCTGCGCCTCGTCCTTCAGGATGCCGAAGCGCCGGATCACCCGCGCGATCTGGAAGCCGATGGTCTGGCTGGGGTTGAGCGTGTCGAAGGGGTTCTGGAACACCATCTGCAGGCTGCGCACCGTGGGCCGGTCGCGCCGGGTGACCCGGCGGTTCCCAAGTTCCTGTCCGCGCAGCGTCACGCTGCCCGAACTCGCCTCCTCCAGTCCCATCAGGATCCGTGCGAAGGTCGATTTGCCGCAGCCGCTTTCGCCGACGATCGCCAGCGTCTCGGCCTCGCGGGCCTCGAAGGTCAGCTCGCGGTTGGCGCGGACGCGGTTGTAGGATTTCGACAGGGCGTCGACCTGCAGGATCGTCTTGCCCGCGCGGGCGGCGGGCGGCGCGGGACGGGTCGCGACGGGGGAGCGCCAGTCGATCTCGTCCACCCGCAGGCAGCGGCTTGCACGGCCTTGCCCCAGCCTGCGCATCGGCACCGGTCCGCCATCGCAGGTGCCGGCATGGAAGAATTCGCATCTTGGCCCGAAATTGCAGCCTTGCGGCCGGTCGCGGGGCGTGGGCAGCTGGCCCGGGATCGCCACCAGCGGGCGGCTGGTCTTGTCGGCATCGGGCACCGGCATCGAGGCGAAGAGCCCGCGCGTGTAGGGATGGCGCATGCTCGAGAAGACCTCGGCCACGGGGCCGGTCTCGATCGCCTCGCCCGAATACATCACGGTCAGCCGCTCGCAGGTCTCGAGGATCAGGCCCAGGTTGTGCGAGATGTAGAGCATCGCCGTGCCGAACTCGGCCGAGATCTCGCGCACCAGCTCGACGATGCCGGCCTCGACCGTCACGTCGAGCGCGGTGGTCGGCTCGTCCAGCAGCAGCACGCGCGGGTTCGACAGCAGGGCCATCGCGATGACGATGCGCTGCTGCTGGCCACCCGACAGCTGGTGGGGGAAGGCGCGCAGGATGCGCTCGGGATCGGGCAGGCGCACCCGCGCCAGCATCTCGACCGCGCGGGCGCGGGCCGCGGCCCGGTCCATCCCGTCATGGGTCATCGAGACCTCGGCCATCTGGTCGAGGATCCGAAGCGACGGGTTCAGCGAGGCCATCGGCTCCTGGTAGATCATCGCGATGTCGCGCCCGCGCAAGCGGCGCAGCTCGGCTTCGGACATGGCGGTCATGTCCTGCCCGTCGAGCAGGATCTGTCCGCCGGTGATCCGGCCGTTGCGCCCGAGGTAGCGCATCACCGCCAGCGCGATCGTGGACTTGCCGCAGCCCGATTCCCCGACGAGCCCGTGGGATTCCCCCGGCATCAGGCGCAGGTTGAAATCGACGACCGCCGGGACCTCTCCGGCCCGCGTGTCGTAGGAGATGCACAGGTTGCGGCATTCGAGCACCGGGCGCGGCTCGGCGTCGGTCGGGCGGGGATCGGTCGCAGCGCTCATGGCGTCAGTCCTTCAGGCTGAGTTCGCGCAACCCGTCGGCCATCAGGTTGAAGCCGAGGATCAGCGTGGTGACCGCAACCGAGGGCACGATCAGCATGTATGCGAATTTCCACAGAAGCGCCGCCGTCGCCGCCTCCTTGATCATGAGCCCCCAGTCCGGGTCCGGCGGCTGCAGGCCGAGGCCGAGGAAGGTCAGCGTCGTGATGGTGACGGTGGTGTATCCCAGGCGCAGGCAGGCATCGACGATCAGCGGGCCGCGGACGTTGGGCAGGATCTCCATGACCATGATCCAGAGCGCGCTTTCGCCCCGGGTCTGGGCGGCCTGGATGTAGTCGCGGCTGCGGCAGTCCAGCGCCAGCCCGCGCACGATGCGCATGATGGCCGGCGCCGACGAGGCGGTGACCGCGATGATGATGTTGAACCCGCTCTGGCCGAGGTAGTTCAGCACCAGGATGAACAGCACCATGACCGGGAAAGACAGCAGCACGTTGCTGAGATAGGACAGCACCTCGTCCCACCAGCCGCCCAGATAGCCCGCCATCAGCCCCAGCGCCGCGCCGACGGCATAGGCCACGACCGTCGCCGAGATCCCCCAGACGATCACCCGCTGACAGCCCCAGATCGTGCGTGCCAGCATGTCGCGCCCGCGCATGTCGGTGCCCAGCCAGAAGGTCACGTCGCCGCGCGTCGTGCCCGGCATGAGATAGGGGGCAACGGGCCGGTTGGGATCCAGCAGCGGCAGGTAGGGCGCGCTCACCGCCATCAGGATCCAGAACAGGACCAGCGTGACGCCGATCTGCGCGATGCGCGATCCCGACCAGGCCCGCATCGCGTTGACGTAAAGCAGGATGACGGCCGGGATCGCGGGCAGCAGGATCCAGCGGTGCAGCCCGCCGAACAGCCCGGGAAACATCACGTAGCCGCAGAGCAGGACCCAGACAAGCGCCACCAGCGCGAGGTTGACGACAACGGCCGGGCGCCGGGCCTCGGCGCCGCGGCGCCCGAACGGAGCGAAGGCGATCGACATCACGAGATCCTCACGCGCGGATTGAGAAGGATGTAGGCGATGTCGGACAGCAGCTGCGACAGCACCGCGACCGCCACCGCGACCAGCGTCGCCGCCTGCAGCACCTCGATGTCGCCGAAGACCGCGGCCTCGTAGAGCATCCGACCGAAGCCCGCGTATTGGAAGAACACCTCGACGACCACGACATGCGACAGCAGCCAGTTCATCTGCAGGAAGATCAGCGTCACTGGCACGATCAGCGCGTTGCGCAGCGCATGGCGCAGGATCACCGTCCGGTAGGCCAGCCCCTTGAGGATCGCGGTGCGGATGTAGTTCGCGGCCATCACCTCGGCCATCGAGGCGCGGGTCATGCGCACCACGTAGCCGATGTCGTAGATCAGCAGCGTGGCGAGCGGCAGCACCAGTTCGCGGAACGAGAAGCCCTGCGTCATCGCCGATTTCGCGGGCACCCAGCCAAGGCCCAGCGCGAAGACCACCGTCAGCATCACCGCGGTGGCGATCTGCGGGATCGAGGTCGTGACGATCGCGAGGACAGAGATCACCCGGTCAAGGCGCCCGCCTTCGCGCATGCCCGCCAGCGTTCCGAGCGTGAGCGATATCGGGACCATCGCGAGGAAGAAGAAGAAGGCAAGCACCGCCGTCGCCTTGAGCCGGCCCGCGATCAGCGTCGACACGGCGACGTCCTTCTCGATGGACATGCCCATGTCGCCCTGTGCCATCTTGGCGACCCAGTCGCCGTAGCGTTCGAGGAACGGCTGATCGAGCCCGCGCTTGGTGATCCAGGCCGCGTAATCCTCCTCCGACAGCGTCGCCACGCCGAACCCGCCCAGCTCGGCCACGGCGACCTGCCTGCGGAACTGGTCGGTGTCGAAAATGGCGAAGAGCAGCAGCGACACGCTCACCATGATGAGCACCATCTGGGCCAGGCGTTTGCAGATGAGTTTTGTCATCGGAGTCCGTATTGGAAAGGGACGGCCCGCCGCGGGGCCGCGGCCCCGGGCGAAAAGACGCGCGCCCTTCGTCGTCCGTGGCGGACGATCCCGGGCGCGCGACCCATGGTCGGGACGGCGCTCAGCCCATCCAGACGCTGTTCACGTGGAACTGGCGCGAGGGATGCGGCTGGAACCCGTGCACCTTGGTCGAGGCGAGGTTGTAGACCGGGCGCCAGAGCGGCTGGACCATCACGGCATTGTCCTGAAGGATCGTCTGCACGGCCTTCATCTTGGCGCGACGGGCCTCGACATCGACGGTCGCCTCGGCATCGGCGAGCGCCGCGTCGAATTCCGCGCTGGAGAAGTGGCTTTCGTTCCACGGCACGCCGGTGCGGTAGGCCAGGCCCAGCGTCATCGTGCCCAGCGGGCGGTGCGCCCAGGAGGTCGCGCCGAAGGGCGTGCTCTTCCAGATCTCCCAGTAGCGGGTCGAGGGCACGACGTTGACCGACAGCCGGATGCCCGCCTCGGCCAGCTGGTCGCGCATCGCCTCGCAGACCGCCTGGTGCCACGGGCCGTCGGTGTTGCCGACATCGATGGTCAGGTCGATCCCGTCGGCATGCCCCGCCTCGGCCAGCAGCGCCTTCGCGCCCTGAACGTCACGTTCGAGCGGCGGCAGGTCGAAATATTCCGGGTGCACCGGCGCGACATGGTGGTTCCAGGCCGGCAGCCCGCCCTCGGGGAAGATCAGCGCGGCGATCGCGGCGTTGTCGACGGCCTTGGTCACCGCCTGGCGCACGCGGATGTCATCGTAGGGCGCGACATCGCATTGCATCCGGCAGCACAGGGTCTGGGCCGAGCCGACCGAGCCGATCTGCACCGCGTCCAGCGCCTGGGCCAGCGGAAGCTGGTCGGCGGTCAGCTCGTAGATCGCGTCCACCGTGCCAGAGGCCAGCGCCGCAACCTGGTTCTCCTGGTCGAAGTTGTAGAAATGCACTTCGTCCAGGTAGACGTCGCCGCCCCAGTAGGTGAAGGGCTTGCCGTCGGTGGTCTCGGTGACGCGCTTCAGGATGCAGCGCTCGCCCACCGCCAATTCGGCCAGCGTGAAGGCCCCCGTGCCGATCGGCGTGCCCGAGAACGGGGCGGTGAAGCTCGGGTGCACGATCAGCGTCGGATATTCGGCGCAGTCCTGCGGCACCGACAGAACCGGGCGCGACAGGTTTAGCCGGATCGTCAGGTCGTCCACGATCTCGACCCCGTTCTCGGCGGGGACCATCACCGGCTTGCCCTTGGCGTTGACCTCACCGGTGGGCACGGCGAGCGCGCTGAAGGTCGACAGGCCGATGTTGGACGACCCCGAGGCCGAATCCGACCAGCGGCGCAGGTTGAAGGCCACGTGCTCGGCGGTCAGCATCTCGCCGTTGTGCCACATCACGTTCGGGCGGATGTGCAGGATCCAGGTCTTCAGGTCCGCCGACGGCTCCCAGCTTTCCAGCAGCATGGGGCGCACGATGTTGTCAGGGCCCAGTAGCGCGAGGTGCTCGATGATCGGGCGCGACTGGTTGGACATCTCGTTCCAGCTGTAGAGCGCCGGATCGTCCATGCTGGCCACGCGCTGGCCGATGCGCAATGTGCCGCCAGCCTTCGCGCCGGCCTCGACGGCCGGGAACGGCAACGTGCCCTCCTGGGCCTCGGCCATTCCGACCATGCCGCGCGCCGCGGCAAGCGACACGCCGACCATCGTCGCCATGCGCAGGAACTGGCGCCGGTCCATCCGGCCTTGGTCGAGCTGCGTCTTCAGAAGCCGCACCAGCGGCTCGTTCATCTTCGCCATTGAGTTCACCCTGTTGTTTATTTTGATATTTGTTTTGTCGTTCTGGTCGCGTCGCCGCGTGGTCACGCGGCGGCGATCACCATGATCTCGACCCGGTAGGCGTCGCCTGCCAGTCGCGATTCCACCGTGGCGCGCACCGGCATCGCCGCGCGGTCGATCCAGGCGTCCCACTCGCGGTTCATGATCTCGAAATCCGCGATGTCGCGCAGCCAGATGGTCGCGCTCAGAAGCTTCGAGCGGTCCGACCCCGCCAGCCCGAGGAAGTGGTCGATCTTGGCCAGCGTGTCGCGGGTCTGGGCGGCCGTGTCGCCGGTGGTGTCATCGGCGGTCATGCCCGACATGTAGACGGTGCCGTTGTGGGTCAGCACCCGGCAGAAGCGTTCCCCGTTGGCGTGGCGGTCGATGGTCATGGTCTTTCCTCATCGGTCAGGGCCGGCACTAGAAAGCGCGCCGGGGTCAGGTCGTCGGCCGAGATCCCCTGGGCCTGCAGGGTCTCGGGAAGGGCCGCGCCGCGCACGAGGGCCGCGATCGCGGCCGACAGCGCGGGCGAGGTCTTGATGCCGTAGCCGCCCTGTCCCGCCAGCCAGAAGAAGCCGGGGGCGTCGGGTGCCTCGCCCGCGACGGGAGAGCCGTCGGGGGCAAAGGTGCGCAGGCCTCCCCAGGAATGGGTGACGCGCTGCACGGTGATCGTGGTGGCGCGTTCCAGCCGTTCGGCGGCAATCGCGATGTCCATCTCGTCGGCCCAGGCATCCATCGGGTCCGAGGGCGTGGCATCGGCGGGCGAGACCATGATCTGCCCGCTCAGCGGCTTGAAGAAGAACTCCTCGCCCACGTCGTTGATCAGCGGCCAGGCTGCGGAATTCTCGGGGGCGGGGATGTTGAAGACCGTGCGCCGCAGGGGCTGCAGCCCCAGCCGGCGCACCCCCGCCAGATCCGCCACGCGGTCGGCCCAGGCCCCCGCCGCATTGACCACGCGCGGCGCGCGGAACGTGCCCTTGCGCGTCTCCACCTGCCAATCGTCGCCGATGCGGACAAGTCCCGTGACCGCGGCCGAGGTCAGAACGCGGGCCCCCCGCGACCGGGCCGCGCGCAGGTAGCCCTGGTGCAGAAGGTGCACGTCGACATCCATCGAATGCGGCTCGAAGATCGCATGGGCGAGGTAGTCGCGCCGCAGGACCGGAACCCGCGCGATCGCCTCGTCGACCGTGAGCGCGTGGATCGAGGGCACCAGCGCCCGCGCGCGGTCGAGTTCGAAGTCGATCAAGTCCTTCTGGTCGGCGCGGGCCACGGTGATCATGCCCCGCGGGCCAAGGATCGGGGCCTCGACGAAGCCTTCGGGCGGTGCGGTCAGGAAGTCCCGGCTGGCCATGGCGAGACGGCGGATGACGCCGGTGCCGTAGTTTTCGGTGAAGCTTGCCACCGAGCGCCCGGTGGCGTGGTACCCGCAGGTGTCCTCGGCCTCGAGGATCAGGACGCGGGCGAATTTCGAGATCTCGCAGGCTGCGCCGGCACCGACGATCCCGCCCCCGATGATGATCACCTCGGCCCGGTCGTCGTCGTCGCTCATGCTTGCATCTTTCCCTGCTGCGCACACCGATCAGCGGTCGCCCGCCCTGGCCATCGGTGGCCGGTCTTCGTTGCGATGCAGCATAGAGACCTCGAGGAAACAAGATCATGCGATAATTTTTGAGACTTTGACCCGGTTTCATTTAGTCTTCGCCCAAACTTGCCGCTTGCCGCGCCGCCGCTTGAATTCGAAGGTTACCCATGAAGACGCATCCGCCCCTGACCTACATCCGGTCGTTCGAGTCCGCTGCGCGCCATCTCAGCTTCACCCGTGCCGCGCAGGAGCTTGGTCTGACCCAGGCCGCGGTCAGCAGCCATGTGCGGTCGCTGGAACAGCATGTCGGGCGCCAGCTTTTCACACGCTATCCCCGCAGCCTGAAGCTGACCGACATGGGCGAGGCCTATCTGCCGACGCTGCGCCAGGCGCTGCAGCAGATCGACGAGGCGACCGAGGCGATCGTGACCGAAGCCCGCAGCCGGACCGTTACCATTGCCTGTCCCGTCAGCCTGGCCGAGAACTGGCTCGCTTCGGTGCTGGCCCGGTTCAGCCTGCAGAACCCCCAGATCGAGGTCGTGCTGCGCGGCATCGTCTGGGAGGACCACGAGGACGCGCCGGCAGATCTGACGATCCATGTGCGTCGCTACGACCAGCAGCCGCCGGGCTCGGAACTGCTGTGGCGCGACGAGCTCGTGCTGCTGGCCGCACCCTCGATCGGACGGCTGTCGGGCCCGCAGGACGCGCTGGCGCATCACTGGATCACCGTGCTCGGCCGCCAGGAATACTGGAGTGCGATGGCCGACGCGATCGGGTTGGACGCATCGGCGCGCGGCGCGCGGCTGACGACCAACTCGACGAATATCGCGCTCGAGCTTGCGGCAGAGGGTGGCGGGCTGATCGCGACCCAACTGTCGCTCGCGCAGATCTACCTCAAGCGCGGACTGCTGGTCGAGGCGCTTCCGGCGCGTGCCGAGGCCGCCTGGGCCTATTACCTGTCGGATACGTCCCCTCTGAAGGGGCGGCACCGGCAGCAGGTGCGCAGTTGGATCCTGGACAGCGCGCGCCTGGTCTAGGCTGCGCCCGGAAGGCGGACGGGCCGACCGGGAAGATCGGCGCGCCCGCGCCGCTGGTCCGCCCCTGCGCCCATCCGCGCGCGCAGTCATCCAAGGCCGCATGCCTTTTTCATCGGCCCGGCCCTGACGGATTGGCATGCCTTCCGATCGCGGTGTGGCGGGGGGCGGTCCGGTTGCGATGAAGGAGACACGCGGACTTCCACGGCACGATCTGCGTCGGAATTGACGTGTCGAGGCTTTCCTGACCTGGAAGAGCAGGAGCCGGCCAGCCTGCAATGAAGCGCTCAAGCGGCGGGGCTCGATGGCGATCCGGTCCGACCGCGACATGATCCGGGCGGCCGCGCCGACAGGCTAGACGTGCCCGGCTGCAGACCTGCAGCGGTGACGAGGATCAGAAAACAGTCCGGCGGACCGTTTTTCTCGGCGATCGGATGCACAGTGTGATGCTGCTGGGGCACCGCCTTATGGCGCGGGACTTCGACCGTCAGGTCGCCAAACCACGGGTCCGCATCGCCGTCCTGAGCGGAGACACCGCGCTCGGCATATCCGTCCCGGAAGCTGTGGGACAAGTCCGTCCGGGGGATGGGGAACCTCGGCCATCTCCCGATTTGCGCGGCAGGGTACAGGGGAACGGCTCTTCCTCCCGTGGATATCCCCGGCGTGCGACGCGAGAAAATTCCACGATCGAAGACCGTGGGGATGATGACCCAGCCGTCCCCGCCGCGGGAATGATGGCTGGCGTCGCCGCGCCGGCGCCGTTACTTCCGGGGCGACGACAGGGCGAGGCGCGATCACCGATGGGCAAGACGGATTTCTGGGCCTCGCTCTGGGCGCTGCTGAGCAGCCGGGGCCGCCGGCGCTATCTCGCGACGCATATGCCCGAGGTGGCGGCGCGCCGACCCAGCGCGCTGCTGCGCAGCTGTGCCGGGATGGGCATCACAAGCCTCGTCGCCCGCTATGGCGAGCGCTACGAGATCGAGCTCGACACCCGGGCGGGACATATCGCCGTCGGCGTGCTGAAGACCGGGGCCTTCCAGCCCGAACCGATGGCGGTGGTCGCCAGGCTGCTGGGCGAGGCGCGCCCGCTTTTCGTCAATGTCGGCGCCAATGTCGGGACCACGCTCCTGAACGCGCATGCGCAGGGCTTCTCGCGCTTCGTGGCGGTCGAGCCGGTGGCGCGCAACTTCGCCCTGCTGCGCGGCAACATGGCGCGCAACGGCATCGCGGCCCGCCTGCACCACGCGGCCCTCGGCCGGGTCGAGGAAGAGCGCGAGATCAATCTCGATGCGCATAACGGCGGCGGTCATTCCTTCCACGGGCTCGCCGATCCCGGCGGGGTCGAGCGGGTGCGGGTGACGCGGCTCGACCGGCTGGGGCTGGACGAGCCCTTCTTCCTGTGGGTCGACACCGAGGGCTTCGAGGCCGAGGTGCTGGCAGGCTGCGACCCCGCGCTGCTGGCGCGGCACTGCCTCGGGATCTGCATCGAGCTGAGCCCGCTGCATTCCGGCCCGGGCCCGGCGCTCGAGGTGCTCGAGCGGCTCGCGGCGCTGTTCCCGGTGCTGCGCGACGATGCCGGCCGGCCGGTCCGGCTGGAGACGCTGCGCGACGACATCGCGGCGGGCCGGGTCGAGCAGATCGACCTCGTGGCCGAGCGCCTCGCCGCTGTCGGCGCGGAGGGGACCGACCGCTGAACCTGCCCCGTGCGGGGTCAGGCGCGGCGGTACAGGAAATACCGGTCGGCGGGCACGCTGTCGGGCAGGGGCAGCGGCTGCAGCGCGGGATGCGCCAGTGGCAGGCCGCTCAGCGCGATGCCGCCCGGTGCCAGCACCCCCGCCGCCAGATCCGGCAGCCAGGTCAGCGTCACCGCGTCGCGGTCGTCATAGCCGGTGCCGATGTCGGCATGGACCAGCGCCGCACCCAGACCCAGGAAGGCCTGCGCGGTCTCGGCGATCTCGCCCAGCACCAGGTCGCGCTCGGGCGGGATCGACGAGGCATGGGCCGCCAGCGCGCGGTCGAAGGCGATGATCCTGCGGCCGGGCAGGCGCTCGCGCAGGTGGTGGTAGGTCCGCCCGTTGCCAAGGCCGAGTTCCAGCACCGGCCCCTCGGGCAGGCCTTCGGCGGCCAGCTGGTTCAGCAGGTCGCGCTGCGCGCTCAGGCGGCGGATGACGCTGTCCAGACGGCTCATGCCTTCACCACCTTGGACCCCGACAGTCCGCGGGCGGCCATCGCGTTGCGGGTGTCGACGATCAGAGCGGCCCGCGCGGCGAGCCCTGCGTAATCCACCGCGTCGTGATCGGTCGAGATCAGCACCGCGTCCACCCCCGCCAGCACCTCGGCCGACAGCGGCACGGAACGGCGCCCCTTCAGCGCGCCATAGGCGCGGGTCTGCGGCACCTCGGCGACATGGGGGTCGTGATAGTCGACCTCGGCCCCGCGCTCGAGCAGCAGCTCGATCAGCTTCAGCGAGGGGCTTTCGCGGATGTCGGGGACGTTCTTTTTGTAGGCCAGCCCCAGAACCAGCACCCGCGACCGGCTCAGCGCCTTGCCCGCCACGCGGTCCAGCGCCTCGGCCAGCCGGCCGACGACATGGCGCGGCATGGCCGAGTTGATCTCGCCGGCCAGTTCGATGAACCGGGTCGGCAGCTCGTATTCGCGCGATTTCCAGGTCAGGTAGAAGGGATCGATCGGGATGCAGTGCCCGCCAAGGCCGGGGCCGGGGTAGAAGGGCATGAAGCCGAAGGGCTTGGTCTTGGCGGCCTCGATCACCTCCCAGATGTCGATGCCCATCGCCTCGTAGACGACCTTCAACTCGTTCACGAGCGCGATGTTGACGGCGCGGAAGACGTTCTCGGTGATCTTCACCGCCTCGGCCGTGGCGGTGGTCGAGACCGGCACGACCCGCTCGAGCGCCGCGCCGTAGAAGGCAGCGATCAGCTGTCCCGCCGCCGCGCCGTCGCCGGCCACGACCTTCGGGATCGTCGCGGTGGCGAAGCTGCGGTTGCCCGGGTCCTCGCGCTCGGGCGAGAAACCCAGGAAGAAGTCGCGCCCGGAAACGAGCCCCGAGCGTTCGAGGATCGGGCGCAGCACCGTATCGGTGGTGCCGGGCCAGGTGGTCGATTCCAGCACCACCATCTGGCCGGGGCGCAGCGTGGCGGCGATCGCCTCGGCGGTGCGCTCGACATAGGACAGGTCGGGGTCGCGATGCGGCGACAGCGGCGTGGGCACGCAGATCGCGATCACGTCGCATTCGGCCAGCCGCGCGAAGTCGCAGGTGGCGGCGAAGCGGCCCGCGGCGACGGCGGCGGCAAGCTTTGCCGGGTCCACCGCCTCGATATAGCTTTCGCCCGCCTCGATCGCGGTGATCTTCGCCGGGTCGATGTCGAAGCCGGTGACCGGATAGCCGGCCGTGGTCAGCGTCATCGCCAGCGGCAGGCCGACATAACCCAGCCCGATTACGCCCGCACGGGCCTCGCGCGCCTCGATCCGAGCAAGAAGCGCACCGGCTGCATCGGGTAGGGCGGTCATGGCGTGGCTCCGGAAGGCTGGCAGGTCGGATAGGGGATTGCGGCAGGGGCCGGCGGGTGTCAAGTTCGCCGCAAATGCACGCAGCGACAAGGGACTGACCGGGATGCGCCGCCACCTCGCGATGACCGTTCTTGCCCTGATCTGGCCGCTTTCGGCGCTGGCGCAGGACGACCCCCGGACCCTGCGGCTGGTCGACGGCTTCGATGGCGCGGATTTCTCGGCCGAGGGCGGGCTCTACTACCGCGAGAATTCCGAGCAGTCGGCGGGCAGCGTCCTGTTCCAGTCGACGGTCCGCGACGCCGGGGCCGGCGCGCTTCAGCTGTCGGTGCGTCCGCATTGCCCGCCGGGCAGCGAGGGTTGCAGCGAACGCGCCGAGATCTGGGAAAAGACGCCGCTGCGCGTGCCCTATGACGAGGGGGTCTGGTACGGCTTCGCGATGCGGTTCGACGACCGCCCGCCCACCGACGACCACCGCTATGTCGTCGCGCAGTGGAAGCGCGAGATCGGGCCCGAGGCCGAGGGCGACTTCAGCCCCTTCCTCGCGTTGCGGATGCGCAGCGGGCAGGTCTTCGTGACGGTCGAGACCAACTACCAGCCGCCGCCGGCCGCGGCGCCCGCGGTGGTCGCGGGGCGCTGTCCCGCGGGCTGGACGCCGGTCTGGCTGCGGCCCGAGACCGCGCAGATGCGCTACCTCGTCGCGGTCGATGCCGCCTGGACTCCCGAGGTCACGCCCGAGTTCGACCATTGCACCGACGCGCTGGTGCTGACCGGCGGCACGGCGACCCTGCCGCATGCGGCCCCCGACTGGCATGACTACGCCTTCTACACCCGGCCCGGCCCGAATGGTGGCGGCGAGATCCGCATCCTCGTCGACGGGGCCCCGCTGCTGACCGCGCGCGGGCGCATCGGTCATGACGACACGGGCCTTGGCCGGAACCAGTATTTCAAGTTCGGCCCCTACCGCGATGCGGGCGAGGGCGAATGGACCATGTTCTACGACAGCTTCCGGCGCGGCCCCGACTGCCGCTCGATCCTGCCCGAGGCCGCCTGCGCGGGGCAGGAGTGAGCGGTAGCGCGCGTTCCGACGGGCTGCGGGTCGCCTTCTACGCGCCCCTGAAGTCGCCCCGCCATCCGGTGCCCTCGGGCGACCGGCTGATGGCGCGGCTGCTGATCGCGGCGCTGGAACGCGCGGGCCACCGGGTCACGCTGGTGTCCGAACTGCGCGCCTTCCTGCCCGATCCGAACGATGCGCCGGCCCTGGCCGCGCTCGAGGACGCCGCCGCGCAGGAACGGGCGCGGATCGCCCGCGACTGGGCGCGCGAGGGCGCGCCGGACGCGTTCCTTTGCTATCATCCCTATTACAAGTCGCCCGACCTGCTGGGCCCGCCGCTGGCCGCGGCCGCGGGCATCCCCTGGCTGAGCGCCGAGGCCTCGCTGTCCGCCCGCCGCGACCACGGGATCTGGGCCGCGACCCAGGGCACGGTGCGCGCCGCGCTGGCCGGGGCGGCGATGAACCTGTGCCTGACCCGGCGCGACCGTGCCGGGCTGCAGGCGGCGCTGCCCGCGGCCCGGACCTGCCACCTTCCGCCGTTCCTCGAGCTGGACGATCTGCCGCCGCCCGCGACCGGCACCGGGCTGGTCTGCGTGGCGATGATGCGCCGCGGCGACAAGCTCGACAGCTACCGCGATCTTGCGCAGGTGCTGCACCGGCTGCCCCCCGGAACGGACTGGACCCTGACCATCGTCGGTGACGGCCCGGCGCGGGCCGAGGTTCAGGCGCTTTTTGCCGGGCTCGATCCGCGGCGTCTCGACTGGCAGGGCGCGGTGGCGCCCGAGGCGGTCGGCGCGCTGCTGTCGCGCGCCGCGCTCTATCTCTGGCCCGGCTGCGGCGAGGCCTATGGGCTGGCCTATCTCGAGGCGCAGGCCGTCGGCCTGCCGGTGCTGGCCTGGGACACCGCCGGCGTGCCCGAGGTCGTGCGGCAGGGCGAGACCGGGATCCTCGTGGCCCCCGGCGACCATGCGGCGCTGGCCGCGGCGGTGACCGGGCTGCTCGGCGATCCGGCACAGCGCGCGACTATGGCTGCAGCGGCACGCCGCGCGGTGACGGAGCGGCACCGGATCGGCGCTGCGGCGGCCCGGCTCGACGTCATCCTGCGCGCCGCCGTGGCCCGGAGGGCGGCATGACCCCGGCCCGCGACGCCTTCCTGTCCGAACTCGATGCCCGCGCCGCGGCGGGGCGGCCGCTGGTGCTGTGGCTGCGCGACGATGACGCGGTGGAACCGACGCCGGCGCTCGACCGCCTGCTGGGGCTGATGGGGGCGCTGCCGCTGACGCTGGCGGTGATCCCGGCCGCGACCGGCCCGGCGCTGGCACGGCATCTGGCTGGCCGGCAGGCGGTCAGTGTCGCCGTGCACGGCTGGTCGCATCGCAACCATGCCGGCCCCGTCGAGAAATCGCAGGAGCTGGGCGCGCACCGCCCGGCCGCGACCGTGCTGGCCGAGCTTGGGGCCGGCGCCCGCCACCTGTCGGCGCTGCATGGCGATCGGGCGCTGCCGCTGCTGGTGCCGCCGTGGAACCGCATCGCGCCCGGGGTGATCGCAGGGCTGCGCGGGGCGGGCTTTGCCGCGCTGTCGACCTTCGGGCCGCAGGCGCGGGCCGCGGGGCAGGGGCTGGCCGAGGTGAACAGCCATCTCGACATCATCGACTGGCGCGGCACCCGCGGCGGCCGCCCGGCCGAGGCGCTCTGGTCAGAAGCGCTGGGGCTCGCGCGCATGGACCTGCCCGCGCTGGGGGTGCTGAGCCACCACCTCGTGCATGACGGGGCAGCCTGGGCGTTTCTCGAGGATCTCGTGGCGCTGACCGCCAGTCACCCGGGCGCGGTCTGGCCCGGCGTCGCGCGCATCATCGCCAAGGCCCAAGACCCCGGGTCCTGAGCCGGTCAGGGCCGGCGCGGGATCAGTGGAAGGCGCCGACGGCTTTCGGCAGGTCTTCGTCGGACAGCTTGCGGCCCAGCGCATCCATGATGCCCGCGCTGCACTTCGGGCAGCTGGCCATCAGCTTGACGAAGCAGTCGCGGTTAATCCGCAGCGCCTCGACCTCGGTCAGCGCGGTGACGGTGGCGTTGCGCGGCTGGTCGGACATCATCGAGGATTGCCCGACGATGGCCACGCCCTTGTCCGAGCCGGTCTTGAGCACATGCACGCCGTCTTCGGATTTAGAGACATCGACGGTGCCCGAGACGATCACCAGCGCGCCGAAGCTTTCGTCGCCCTCGCGGAACAGCGTCTCTTCGGGGTCGAAGTGGCAGCGCTCCGACGCGAACGCCAGTATCTTGAGCCGTCCGGGGTCGATACCCGCGAACAGATCAAGCTTCTGGAGCAGTTTCACTTCGTCTTGGAGCAGCATCTTCAACCCTCGCGCAGCGAACGTGTAGCAGTCCTTTATGGAAGTATCATGACGCGGTGTTCAGATTGCGTAAAGGAGGCTGATCTTCATTCAGCGCCTCCGGCACGCTTTCAAGCAGGCGTCCCTGCGAAAATTCGACCTTCCTGCCAAAATGGTGGGCGAGTTCCGAATTGGCAAGGACCCACAGAACCGCCGGCGACTGCGGCTGGGCGGCCAGGAAGGCAAGAATCCTTTCGATCATCTGCTGTTGCAGCGAAGCGTCGGCCCCGGCGAGAGGTTCGTTCATGACGTAATAAAGCGACCGGCGGACCAGCATCCGCGCCAGACCGAGTCGCTGGCGCTGCAGATTGCTCAGCCGGCGGCCGCCGGGCCCGATCTCGTGGGCAAGACCCAGCTTCAGCACCTTCAGGCGCAGGTCGGTGCGCTCGGCCAGCAGCTCGCGGCCGATCTCGCGCAGGGTCTGGTCGGCATTGCCGATGCGCTGGTTGACCTTGCCGAACAGCACGTTCTCCAGCAGCGTCCCGGCGCTGAGATAGGTCGCGGGGTCATAGGGCTGGATCAGCGGCTCCAGCTCTTGCGGCATGTTGCGCCGCAGCCGGTGGCGCGCGGCGATGATCTTCTCGCGCAGCTCCTGCGTCAGCAGCCCGAAGCGGTAGCGCGGCTCGATGTAGAAGAAGGCCAGCCGGATCAGGGCCCTGCGGTCCTCGTTGCTGGCCACCGCGAACGAGCTGCGGTCGACGCGCGCCAGCAGCTGCTCGTAGCGCGGCAGCTCTTCGGGCGTCATGTAGGTCAGCCATTGCAGCAGCTCCGGCATCTCCTCGAGCCCGCGGAAGATCTCGACCGTCTGGGTCGCGAACTGCCAGCCCAGCGCGAACAAGTCCTGCGCCAGCCCGTCGACGGCGATGGTGTCCCGGAAGAACGGGTGGCTGACCATGGTCTGGATGCTGGCCATGCCCTCGGTCGCGACGCCGAAGAACAGGTTCTGCCCGATCGTCGCCTCGGAGTTGAAGCGCTCGGGGTCGAAGCGCAGCACGAGGTGGTTCAGCCCGCGGTCGCGCAGCCGGGCATGGAAGCTTTCGCGCAGGTCGAGCGCCTGGCTGTCCATCCCTTCCAGATCGTCGAGCGGGATCACGCTGCGCAGGGCGAAGTCGATCACGTCGCCTTCAAGCCCCGCGACGCGCAGCACCTCGGAGAGCGAGCCCATCAGCCCGTGTTCGCCGGGGCTGGGCTGCACGACCTCGGGGTCGATCCAGTCCGCGGCGAGGTTCAGGTCCGGGTTGCCGGCGCGCAGCGCCTCGCGCCGCTGCCAGTCACGCCCGAAGCGCGAACTGTCGAGGTCTTCCGGGTCGGGTCCGGGACGGTGCCTGAGCCCGTAGGTCAGGTTGTCGAAGAGGCTGCCCGCGAAGAAATAGCTGGTCGCCGTCGCGTAAGAGACGACCTGCCCGGTGACCGACTCGGGCAGGGTCGCGATTTCGTGCNCCTGAGCCCGTAGGTCAGGTTGTCGAAGAGGCTGCCCGCGAAGAAATAGCTGGTCGCCGTCGCGTAAGAGACGACCTGCCCGGTGACCGACTCGGGCAGGGTCGCGATTTCGTGCGTGCCCAGCGTCACCTGGCCGTGGGTGGGGCGCAGGGTGCCGCCCAGCACCTCGCCCAGGATCGGCGCGCCATCGGCGGTGCCGCCGATCACCGCCACAGTCTCGCCCGGCGAGAGTTCCAGCGTCACGTCAGAGATCAGAGTCGAGCCGACCTCGGTCGTCACGCCCAGCCCGCGGATCGCCAGCGGCGCAAGCGCGCCCTCGACCGCGGCGGCGTCGATCGCGTGGCGTGCGGGGTCGATCATGTCCTCGGCCTCGAACTGCTCGACGACCTGCTCGTATTTCACCTGCATGTCCTGACGCGCCAGATCCCAGTCGATCAGCTCCTTCAGCGGGCCCGGCAGCTCCTTGTAGGCGTTGATGACGGCGACGAGCTGGCCCACGTCGAGCGAGCCGCGGATCGTCAGGTAGCCGCCGATCGAATAGAACAGGAAGGGGGTCAGCTGTGCCAGGAAGTTGTTCAGGAATTTAACCATGAACTTCCACTGGTAGATGTCGTAGCGGATCCGGAAGATCCGCCCCAGCCGGTCGGTGATGTCGGCGCGTTCCCAGTTCGAGGTGTCGTTGGCGTGGATCGTGGCGATCCCGTCGACGATGTCGGCGACGCGGCCCGCAAGCTCGCGCGCGGTCAGCTGCCGCTCGCGCCCCAGGATGATCAGCCTGCGGCGCATCCGCGGGATGATCGCCACCTGGATCGCCGCCATGCCCGCCGCGACCGAGCCCAGCCAGAAATGCTGCATGAAGATGAAGACCAGCGCGGTCAGCGCCTGCCCGCCCAGCATCGCCGGCTGCACGAAGGCATCGCCCGAGAAGCCGCCGATCGGCTCGACCTCGTCCTTCACCATGCTCGAGACCTCGCCGGCCTTCAGCTGGCGGAAGCGCGCGGGCGGGAAGCGCAGGATGCGGTCGACCAGCTGGAAGCGGATGCGGCGCAACAGCCGCTCGCCCAGCCGGCCCTTGTAGGTGTTGATCAGGTATTTGAAGCCGTTGTTGATCACGACCATCGCGAGGAAGGTCAGGCTCAGCGCCATCAGCAGCGGCAGCCGCTCGAGCGCGATCCCGTCGGTCAGTACCACGTCGCCCCAGAACGGGATCGGCAGGGTGAGGGCGAAGAACGGCTGCGTGGCGCCGGGGGCGCCGAAGCCCTCGCCTTGGATCGGGCCGTTCACGATCTGCTTGGGCAGGTCGAACGACACGTAATAGGGCACCATCGAGATCAGCACGATCAGCAGGATCACCAGCTGCTCGCGCCGGGTGTGGGACCAGATGTAGCGGAAGATGTTGGGTTCCATCGGGCCATCCCGTCCACCCGGGACCGGTGGATCTCGATCTGCGAACTGTCCCCGGGTCTCGCGCCGGGCGCGGCCCCTTGGGATAATGTTAAACCTTTGTGACGCGCCGCGAAACGGTCAGTTCGCACAGAAGCTGCGCAGTCTGCGCAGCGCCATCGACGGCCAGCTCGGTCTTGGAGGGGTCGGGTCCGGCCAGCGCCGCCCGGATGGCGGCCGCGAGCGCGGGGCCGCCCAATGCGGCCTCGGGCAACATGGTGGCGCGACCGGCGGCTTGCAAGTGCCCGGCGCGCAACGTCTGTTCCGTTTCCCCGCCGGCCGCGAAAGGCACCAGCACTGCCCGGCAGCGGGCCTGCAGGATGTCGCAGACCGTGTTGTAGCCGGCCTGCGATACCGAGAGCCGCGCCGCGGCCAGCAGCGCCGGGAAGTCCGGGCGGAAGCGGAACAGGCTGACGCGGCCCTCTGGCAAGCCGGCGGCGGCGTCTGCGACGGCCGCGGCCTCGGCCTCGGGCAGGTTCGGGCCGGTGATCACCGCCCAGCGTGCGAGCCCCGGCAGCTCTGCCGCGGCGGCCAGCGCCGCCAGCGACAGCGCGCCACCCACCGCGCCGCCCCCGGCCGAGACGACGACGTCGAACCGGTCGTCGGACGGGAGTGGGGGCGGGGCCGCGACGAGACCGGTGTAGCTGACCCGGTCGGCGATCTGGTCCGCCAGCGGGAAGGTGTCGCCCAGCGTGACGAAGGCGGGATCGCCGTGGACCAGCACCCGGTCGTAATGGGCCTGCACCAGCGCCACCGTCTCTTCGTTGCGCCCCGGCTTCACCTTGCTCTGCAGGATGTCGCGGACCGAGGCGACGAGGGCAGGGCGCGGATGCGCCGCCTCGATCGCCGCGATCAGCGGAAGCATCTCGAAGCGCACCTGCCGGCGGCCGAAGGGGAAGGCCTCTGTCACCACCACCTCTGGGCGCAGCCGGGCGAAGGCCGCCAGCAGCGCGTCACGCCGCGCATCGAGATAGGCGGGCGTCACCGGCGCGCCCGCGCCGTCCGCGAGCCCCGAAAAGCCCTCGCCCGCCGTGGCCAGCGGCGGCAGCGCCACGTGGTCGAGCCCCTCGGGCGGGAAGCCCGGCACCGGCAGGCCGCCGGTGACCACCGTCACCTCGGCCCCAGCCGCCTTCAGCGCCGCGCAGATCCGGCTCGCGCGGGCGAGGTGGCCGATGCCCAGCAGGTGCTGGACGTAGAACATCACGCGCGGGGCATCACTCATCGCTCGGTCCTTCCGTCGGCCTCGAACAGCGCCTTCAGGCGGCGGATGCCGGGGGCCATGTCGAACTCGGCGCGCACCCGCGCCTCGGCCGCGCGGCCAAGCCGGGCGCGCAGCACCGGGTCGGCGATCGCCCGCGCCAGCGCCGCGGTCAGCGCGGCGGCGTCCTCGGGCGGAACCAGCAGCCCGGTCTGCCCGTCGGTCACGAATTCCGGGATCCCCGACAGGTCGGTGCCGATGCAGGCCAGCCGCTGGCTTGCCGCCTCGACGATGACATTGGGCAGGCCGTCGCGGTCGCCGTCCTCGGTCCGGCGCGAGGCCAGCACGAAGAGATCGGCGGCGCGGTAGGCCGCCAGCACCTCGGTCTGCGCCAGTGCGCCGGCCCAGATGATGCGTCCGGCGATACCCAGCCGGTCGGCCATCAGCTTCAGCATCGCCAGTTCGCCGCCGCCGCCGACATGGGTCAGCTGCCAGTCCAGGCCCTCGGGCAGGCCCGCCAGCGCGGTCAGCAGCACGTCGAAGCCCTTCTTCGGCACCGCCCGGCCCACGGTCAGGATCCGCACCGGATCGGCCGGATCGCGGCCGTCGCGGGGCGGGCGCGGCGCCTCGGGCGCCGGAAAACGGGTCAGGTCGAGCCCGTGATAGGCCAGATGCACCTCCGCGCCGGGGGCAAGGGCGGCAAGGTGATCGCGGCCCGTGCTGGTGCAGGTCACCGTCCAGCGCGCCTCGGCCAGCTTGTCGGCCAGATCGCGGTCGGGCGTGGTCCAGATGTCCTTGGCATGGGCCGAGATCGAGAAACCGCGCCCGGTCAGCTGCGCCGCATAGCGGGTGACAGAGGCCGGGGTATGCGCGAAATGGGCATGCAGCAGCGCCGGGCCGGGCCCGAGTTCCGCCGCCAGCACCAGCGCCTGCCCGAAGCGGCGCAGCCGGTTCGGGGTGGGATCGCGGGCCAGATCGCCAAGGAAGACCGGCAGCAGCCGCCAGAAGGCGCGGCGCGGCAGGGCGCGGGCCAGTGCGCAGGCCACGCGCAGCGGCTCTTGGTGAAGATATTCCGGCAGGTAGCGCACCGGGGCGCGGATCTCGTCATGGACCGGGTGGCGCTTGGCATCGGTCGGATGGCGCAGCGAGACCAGCTCCAGCGTCAGGCCGGCGCGTTCCAGCCCCAGCAGCTCCTGCGCGATGAAGGTCTCGGACAGGCGGGGGTAGCCCTTCAGCACCACCACCAGCCGCGGTGTCGGGCTGTCAGCCATGGACGGCGGTCAGCCTCGGCTTGCGGCGGTCTTCCAGCCAGTGACCGACCTCGGCGGTGATCCGGGCGAGCCCGCCCAGATCGCGGGCGGCGACGCCCGGCGTCGCTGGCGCCTGCGAGGGGCGTCGGGCGTCGGGCAGGGTCTGAAGGGCTGCGGCGAGGCGCAGCGGATCGGCGCTTTCCTCTGCGCGCATCATCCGGATCAGGCCCAGTTCGGCCGCGCGGCTGGCGCGGATCAGCTGTTCCTCGCGCGGGGTGACGCGCGGCACGATCAGGGCCGGGCGGTCGAAGGACAGGATCTCGCAGTAGGTGTTGTAGCCGCCCATGCCGACCACCGCCTGCGCCCCGGCGATCAGGTCTTCCATCCGGTTGTCGAACTCGATGACCTCGACCCGCGGCAGCGCGTCGCCCGCGGCCAAAAGCTCGGAGCGTTCGCGCGCGGGCAGGTAGGGCCCCAGCACCACCACGGCGCGGCGCGTCAGGCCCGGATCGGCGCGATAGGCCGCGAAGACGTCGCGGATCAGCTCGGCCCCGTCGCCGCCGCCGCCGGTGGTCACAAGGATGTAGTCGCCCAGATCGCGCGAGGGCGTGTCGGCGTGGCGATGGACGCTGCGCTGCAGAAAGCCCGTGTAGCGCATCCGCGCGCGCAGCGCCGGCGAAACGTCGAGGCCGCCCAGAGGATCGTGGAACCCCTCCGGGCCATAGGCCCAGATGCTGTCGTAATAGCGTTCGATCTTGCGCAGCATGTCGCTGCGCGCCCATTCGGCGGCCAGCAGGTGCGGGGCGTCCATCACCTCGCGCAGGCCCAGCACCAGCCGCGTGCCCTGCGCCTTCAGGTAATCGAGCGTCTCCTCGATCTCGCCGTGCAGGCCCATCGGCTCCTTGTCGGTGATGAAGATGTCGGGGCGGAAGGTCTCGGCCGTCTGGCGGATCAGCGCCCGGCGCATCGCCAGCGTGTCCTCGAGCTTGGTGTGCGCGGCGAGAGAGGTGTATTCGCCGTTGCGCAGCTTGATGACGCTGGGGATCTTCAGGAAGTCGACGCGCACGCGGTAGTCGAAGGCCCCGGCGATGGTCGCGCCCGAGATGATCAGCACCGACAGCCCGCGATGCGCCTCGACCAGCGCATGCGCGATCTCGCGGCAGCGGCGCAGGTGACCCAGCCCGAACGTGTCGTGGCTGTACATCAGGATCCGGGCGTTGTCGAAGCTGGGACTATCCATGGGCCGCTCTCATTTCAGAGACGGGGCCGCCGGGCAAGCGGTGCGTTGGTCTGCCGCGGTGCGCTGAAGCACAGCCGGTCCGCTCAACGATAGGGGTCTGCCGCATCGCGCAATCCATCGCCAAGGAAGTTGAACGCCAGGATCACCAGCACCACCGGAAGCATCGGCCAGAGCAGCCAGGGGTAGATGGCGATGATGTTGATGCCGCGCGCCTCGGTCAGCAGGATGCCCCAGCTGGTGACCGGCGGGCGCAGGCCAAGCCCTAGGAACGTCAGCGCCGTCTCGCCCAGGATCATCCCGGGCACCGAGAGGCTGGCCGAGGCGATCAGGTGCGACAGGAAGCCGGGCACGAGGTGGCGGGCGATGATGCGCGGGCTTTTCGCCCCCATCAGCTCGGCCGCCAGCACGTAGTCCTCTTCCCTGAGCGCGAAGAGCTTCGAGCGGACGGCGCGGGCCTGTCCGGTCCAGTCGAGCATGCCGAGGATCACCGTGATCCCCAGATAGACGAGGATCGGTGACCACGAGACCGGGATGATCGCCGCCAGCGTCATCCACAGCGGGATCGAGGGGATCGACTGCAGCACCTCGATCGTGCGCTGCATCGCGGTGTCGAACCAGCCGCCGCGATAGCCGGCGATGCCGCCGATGGTGATGCCCAGCGAGAAGCTGATCAGCGTGCCCAGCAGCCCCACCGTCAGCGAGATCCGCGCTCCGTAGAGGATGCGCGAGAACACGTCGCGCCCTAGCCGGTCGGTGCCGAGGAAGGCCACGCGCCCGCCCTCGGCCGGGCAGACGAGGTGGCGATCGGCCTCGATCAGGCCCCAGAATTCATAGGGCTCGCCCCGGCAGAAGAAGCGCAGCTTCTGCACCTGGTCCGGGTCGTCAGTATAGACCCGCTGCAGCTTCACCATGTCGAGCTGCATGGTCTGGCCGTAGACGAAGGGCCCGACGAAGCGGCCCTCGTGGAACAGGTGAACCTGCTGAGGGGGTTGATAGATGAAGTTCACGTCGCGGGTGTCGCGGCCATAGGGCGCGAGGAACTCGGTGATCAGCAGCGATCCATACATCAGGATCAAAAACACGCCCGAGATCACCGCCAGCCGGTGCTTGCGGAATTTCAGCCACATCAGCCGCAGCTGCGAGGCCTCGCTCACCGCGCGGGCCTGCACCGCGCCCGGCTCGTGCGTCGGGTCGAAGGGCAGGTCCGAGACGTAATGCGTCATCGGCGCGCCGGGGGGGCCAAGCTTCAGCGTCACCGCGACTTCCTCCCCTGCAGGCGGATCCGCGGGTCGAGGAAGGTCAGCGCGATGTCCGACACCAGCACGCCGATCACGGTCAGGAACGCGAGATACATCAGGAACGAGCCGGCCAGATACATGTCCTGGCTCTGCAGGGCGCGGATCAGCATCGGGCCGGTGGTTTCCAGCGACAGGATGATCGCCGTCACCTCAGCCCCCGAGATGATCGAGGGCAGGATCGAGCCGATGTCGGACACGAAGAAGTTCAGCGCCATGCGCAGCGGGTATTTCAGCGTGGTGCGGGTGGGCGACAGGCCCTTGGCCCGGGCGGTGGTGACATAGGGCTTGTTCAACTCGTCCAGCAGGTTCGCGCGCAGCCGCCGCGCCATGCCGGCGGTGCCCGCGGTGCCGATGATCAGCACCGGGATCCAGATGTGCGCAAGGATCGAGCGCGTCTTGTCCCAGCTCATCGGCTGGTTCAGATACTGCAGGTCCATCAGGTGGCCGATGGTGGTGCCGAACCAGATGTTGGCGAAATACATCATGATGATCGCCATCAGGAAATGCGGGATCGCGATGCCCATCAGCCCCAGCAGCGTCAGCCCGTAGTCGCCCCAGCTGTAGGGCCGCGTCGCGGAATAGAGCCCGATCGGGAAGGCGAGCAGCCAGGTGAAAAGGATGGTCACGAACGAGACCATCATCGTCAGCCACAGCCGGTCGCCCACCACCTCGTTCACCGGCATCCGGTATTCGAAGCTGTAGCCGAAATCGCCGTGCAACATACCGGTGACCCAGTGCAGGTAGCGCACCGGCATCGGCTGGTCGAAGCCGTAGCGCGCCTTCAGCTCTTCGATCTCCTGCAGGTCCGCGGGCTCGCCCAGGGCCCTCAGCTCCTGCACGTAGCTTTCGAAATAGTCGCCCGGCGGCAGCTCGACGATGGTGAAGACCAAGACCGAGATCAGGCCCAGCGTGGGGATCATCATCAGGATCCGGCGCAGGATGTAGCCCAGCATCGCCTCAGCCCTCCGGTCCCAGCCAGAACGTGTCCGGCATGTAGATCCCCAGCAGCGAGGTCGGCACATAGCCGATCAGCCCGCCCTGCGGCAGGTTGCGCAGGTTGCGCCGCGCCAGGATCGGCTGCGGGGCGGAATTCACCGTGCCGATGGTGAAGACCTGGTCGGCCTGGATCTGCAGCATCCGGTGCCAGATCCCGGCCCGCTGCGTGGTGTCCGAGGTCTCGCGCCAGTCCTTGACCAGCCCGACCAGCTCCTGCACCTCGGGCATCTCGGGCGCATGGCCCTGCAGCCCGCCCGACATGTAATGCACGCCCCATTGCGGCCACTGGTACTGGTCGTCGGCGGTGGGTGCCAGTTCGTAGGGCGGCATCTCGGCGGTGGGCAGCGCATTGTCGAGCCCCATCCACACCGACATCGTGACCTGCCCGGCCATGATCCGGCTGCGGAACAGGTCGCGCTGCGACACCCGCGTCCAGAGCGCGATCCCGATCTGGCGGAAGTGATCGGTGATCAGTTCGAGCACGTCGGTTTCCAGCGTGCTCTCGCCCGCGCTCTCGACCATCAGGCCCGCGGTGCGTCCGTCGGGAAGCCGCCGGAACCCGTCGAGCGCCGGCGGCGTCAGCCCGGCCGCGTCCAGCAGTGCGTTCGCCTGATCGGGATCGTGCACCGCCCATGCGGTGGCGTATTCGGGGCGGAACAGCGGGCTTTCGGGCAGCACGGTGTTCGCGCTCTCGCGCGCCAGCCCGAAGAACAGCACCTTGTTGATCTCTTCGCGGTCGATGGCCAGCGACATCGCCCGGCGCACCCGCACGTCGCGCAAGAGCGACCGCCAGACCGCGTCGCCGCAGGTCAGGTTCGGGATCAGCGCCACGCGCGATCCCTGGCTGCGCTTCCACAGCGAGACGCTGACCGGATAGCGCGCCTCGGCCTCCTTCAGCAGGGTGTAGTCCGCGAAGTCGAGCGCGACCGGCTGCAGGTCGCTTTCCCCGGTCGCGACCTTGGCCGGAATGATCTCGTAGGAGCTGACGTTCAGCAGCACCCGGTCGACATAGGGCAGCTGCAGCCCGTTCTCGTCCACGCGGTGGAAATAGGGATTGCGCTCGAAGACGAACTGCTGGGCCGGGGGCTTCGTCCGCGGCCGCCAAGGTTCCAGCGTCGGCAGGTCGGGGTTCTCGGGGCGGCTGAAGCGCGACATCTTCATGTGCAGCGCCGCCCAGTCGTCGACGCGCTCGGCCTTGGCCAGTTCCTCCAGCCGCTCGGCCGGGGTGTAGCGCGCGTGATAGCCCTTCATGTAATGGGCGGGCAGGAACAGCCGGATCGGCACCGGCGCGGCCAGGCCCGGCAGCAGGTCGGGCAGGTGGTCGTCCCAGCTGTAGCGGACCGTGACCTCGTCTAGCACCTCGAAGCGCGGGCCCTTGTCGGCTGCCTTCAGCTCGCGCTGCATGCCGCCCAGCTCGTCGTGCTGGATGACGTCCTCCCAGCAATAGCGGAAGTCCTCGGCGGTGAAGGGATGGCCGTCGGACCAGCGGTGCCCCTCGCGCAGGTGGAAGGTGTAGACGCGGTCGTCCTCGACCTCGTAGCCGGCGAGGATGTCGGGGATCAGGTTCAGCTTCGCGTCGTAGCCGACCAGCCGCGAATAGCCGAGGATCGGCATGTAGCGCACGTCGCGCTGCCCGCCGATCAGCATCCGCAGGGTGCCGCCGTGCCGGCCCGGCTGGTGGCCGTTCTGCGTCAGCTCGACCACGCGCGGCACGCGGGGCAGGCGGCCGAAGACATCGGGCATCTGGCCGATCGCCACCGCGTCGTCCAGCGTCGGCGGCCCGGTGAAGTTGACGAAGCTCGCCCCGGCAAGACCGGGCGCCAGCGCCGAGCCGGCCGCAAGCAGACCCAGCGCCCGACGCCGCGTCAGCGGCAGCCCGGTGGCGGACCGGGTCACGAGACCAGCTCCCGCGCGTCGGCCGCGGCGCGGACCCGCACGAGGTGTCCATCGCCGAGGTCGGCCATCTGCATCGCTGTGCCCGGCTCTTCGCGGAAGGCGGGGTCCCAGTCGGCGGCCTTGCCGACGGCGCGACTGACGACCGGCAGGTCGAGCGGGTGGTCAAGGTCGGGCAGCGGCACCGCGGCCATCAGCGCCTGCGTGTAGGGATGCACCGGGCTCTCCATCAGCCTGTCGCGGGGCGCGATCTCGACCAGCCGGCCCTGCCACATCACGGCGACCCGGTCGGCCATGTAGTTCACCACCGCGAGGTTATGCGACACGAAGAGATAGGTCAGTTTAAGTTCGGACTGCAAATCCTTGAGAAGATTCAGGATCTGCGCCTGAACCGACGCATCCAGCGCCGAGACCGGCTCATCGCAGACCACAAGCTCCGGCCACAGCGCCAAGGCGCGCGCGATGCCGATCCGCTGCCGCTGCCCGCCCGAGAAACTGTGCGGATAGCGCTGCGCCGCGCCGCGGCCGAGGCCCACGGCATGCAGCAGCGCCGCGACGGTCTGCGCGCGCTCGGCAGGGGTGCCGCGGCGGTGGATGTCGAGCGGTTCGGACAGGATCCGTCCCACCGGCATCCGTGGCGACAGCGACGAGACCGGGTCCTGGAAGATCAGCTGCGCGCGGGCGCGGAAGGCGTCAAGCTCGGGCCCCTCGAGCCCGCCCACGTCGATCGCGCGGGTGCCGTCGTCGAAGAGGATGCTGCCGCTGTCGGGGCGCATCGCCCGCACCAGCATCTTGCCCAGCGTCGTCTTGCCCGAGCCGCTTTCGCCGACAAGGCCAAGGCATTCGCCGCGGTGGATGTCGAAGCTGACGTCCTGCACTGCGAACTGGGGGGCGGTGGCGCGTTGGAACAGCCGCCAGCTTTCGCCGCGCGGCAGGAAGGATTTCGAGACATGGCGCAGCTGCACCAGCGGCCGCTCGTGCGGATGCGGCATCGCGGGCGGCTGCGCCGGGCGCGCGGCGATGCGGCCGATCTCGTGCACGCGCTCGGCCGGGATCTCGCGCAGCGGCTTCAGCCGCTCGCGCGCGCCGGGGCCGAAGCCGGGCAGCGCCGCCATCAGCCCGCGCAGATAGGGATGGCCGGGCCGCCGGAAGATGTCCTCGACCGGGCCGGCCTCCATCACGCGGCCCTCGTGCATCACCACCACCTCGTCGGCGGTGTTGGCCACCACGCCGAGATCATGGGTGATCAGCAGCACCGCCAGATTGAATTCGTCCTGCAACTCCTTGAGCAGGCCAAGGATCTGCGCCTGGATCGTCACGTCCAGCGCCGTCGTCGGCTCGTCCGCGATCAGCAGCGAGGGGCCGCAGATCAGCGCCATCGCGATCATCGCGCGCTGGCGCATGCCCCCCGACAGCTCGAAGGGATACATGTCGTAGATGCGGCGCGGGTCGCGGAAGCCGACGCGGGCCAGCATGTGCTCGGCCTGCTCGCGCCGCTCGGCGGGGCTGAGCAGGGTGTGGATCTTCAGCGGCTCGGACACCTGGTCGCCGATGCGGTGCAGCACCGAGAACGAGGTCATCGGCTCCTGGAAGATCATCCCGACGCGGGCGCCGCGGATCTGGCGGATCCGGCGGCCGTCATGGGGCAGCGACAGCAGGTCCTGCGGCCCTTCGGGCCCGCCCTCGTCGAACAGGATCCGCCCCGAGACGCGGGCCTGCGGGCTTTGCAGCCCGAGGATCGTCTGGCTGATGATCGTCTTGCCCGAACCCGACTCGCCCACCAGCGCCGTGACCTTGCCCGGAAGCACGCGCAGGCTCGCCTCCCTGACCGC
Organism: Frigidibacter sp. MR17.14; assembly: GCF_037095735.1. Taxonomy (NCBI): domain Bacteria; kingdom Pseudomonadati; phylum Pseudomonadota; class Alphaproteobacteria; order Rhodobacterales; family Paracoccaceae; genus Frigidibacter; species Frigidibacter sp. MR17.14. Next base: position 42,769 of record NZ_JBAWKD010000014.1, read on the forward strand.
GGTGATCTCGCCGCGCAGAAGCGGGAAGGTCACGGACAGGGACTCGATCCTCAGCAGATCGCGTCCGCGGGTCTGGGCAGCCTGTTCCAGTCGGTTTTCCTCGTGTCAGAAGGGGGCGCGGGGCCATCCCCGTTGCACAGCCCCGTGCTGAGAGCTACGCGCGTCTTGGGCCAAAACACCAGAGGGGAGTGACATGCTGACGAAGGTTAAGCTTGCCGCGCTGATGGATTTGCTGGAGCGGCAGGCACGCGGCGGCGATGTCGCGGGCGCCCTTGCGCAGCTTGACGCGGCGGCAGCTGCCGGGCTTGCGCCCGACCTCGGGCCGATGACGGCGCTGGGCCAGCCCCGCAAACTGGTGGCGGCGCGACTGCGGCTGGCGCGGGCGGCGGGCGACGCGGTGGGGCGGGCGGGGCTGCAGGCGCTGGCGGTGCCGCCGGTCGCGCTGCTGGCGCCGCTGTTCGCGCCCGGGCCGGCCGAGCGGGCGGCGCGGCGGGCGGCGGCGGACCAGCCGGTGCCGCGGCGGCTGCATCAGATCTGGCTTGGCGGGCCGCCGCCCGCGGCCTGCGCGGCCTGGGCCGCGATGGCGGCGCGGCATGGCTGGGAGTACCGGCTGTGGGACGCGCCGGCGCTGGCGGCCGAGGGGGTCGATCGCGATCCGGTCTATGCGGCGATGCTGGCGGCGGGCGACCTGCCGGGGGCGGTCGATGTGGCGCGTTATCACCTGCTGGCGCGGCAGGGCGGGGTCTATCTGGATTGCGACTGGTATCCGGCGCGGGCGGACCTGCCGCCCGAGGCCGCGCTGCCGATGACCGGCCTGTCGGCATTGGCCGAACCCACGCCGCGGCTGACCCACACCGGGGGCCTGCTGCTGAGCAACGCGCTGATCGCGGCGCCGCCGGGCCATCCGGCGCTGGGCGCGCTGATCGCGGCGCTGCCGGCGGTGGCGGCCTGCCTGCCCGGGGCGCCGGCGTGGTGGGCGACGGGCCCGCTGGTCTTCACGCTGGCGGCGCGCGGCGGACCGGTGGGGCTGCTGGCGCATGGAACCGTGGCCGCCGAACTGCCGCGCGCCACGCCGCCCGAGGAGGTCGAGGCGCTGGCGGCGCGGCTGCGCGCCGAGGATGCGCCCGGTCTGCTGATCGCCTGGAAGGGCTGGTAGCTCAGATCCCCTCGAGCGCGTGCCGGGTGATCGCGCCGCCGGGCCCCAGCGCGAAGATCACGTTCTGGGGCGCGTCGAGCAGCAGCGCCTCGTCCAGCGGCTGGCCGGCGTGCAGGCCGCGCAGCAGCCGGCCGGTCACGGCATGGCTGACCATGACCGTGTCGGCCTGCCGCGCCCGCGCCTCGTCCAGCACCGCCGTCAGCCGTGCGGTGACCGCCGGCAGGCTTTCCCCGCCCGGGGCGTGGAACATCCACTGCTTCTTCGGCCGTCCGCGCCGCGCGTCTGGCCAGCCGGCGGCGATCTCGGCCCGGGTCAGCCCGTCCCAGCGGCCGAGGCTGACCTCGGCCAGCCGCGGCTCTGGCGTGAAGGCGACCGGTGATCCGGCGGGCGATCCGGCGGACGATCCGGCGGGCGGGGGCAGGGCGCGGGCCAGCCGTTCGGCGGTCGCACGCGCGCGGCCAAGGGGGCTTGTCAGCAGCACGGGGTCCGGGTGGGGCTCCGGGTCGGGGTTTGGGCCGGGGCGCGCGGCCAGAAGCTGCGCCAGCAGCCGGCCCAGCGCGATCCCCTGCCGCGCCCCGAGGTCGGTGAGCGGCGAGTCGCTGTGCCCCTGGAAGCGGTGGGCGAGGTTGAATTCGGTCTGCCCGTGACGCAGCAGGTAGATCATGGGCTTGACCATCCGCGCGCCCGCGGCGCATGACCCGCGCCGACGCCGGTCGGTCGGCGGGCAGGGCCACGGGGAGCGGTGCGCAGAATGTATGTCATCTCGCTCAGTTCGATCCCGTCGCGTTTTGCCGACCTGCCCCGGGTGCTCGAGGCGCTTCTCGCGCAGCGCCGCCGCCCGGCCGAGGTGCGGCTTTACATCCCGCGGCGCTACCGGCGGTTCCCCGACTATGACGGTGCCTTGCCAGATGTGCCGCGCGGTGTCGAGATTTGCCGGGTGGACGAGGATCTCGGGCCGGCGACCAAGGTGCTGTTCGCGGCGCAGGCGCTCAGGGGCGAGGATGTCGACCTGCTGTATTGCGACGACGACCGGCTCTACACCCCGATCTGGGCCGAGACGCTGCTGGCGGCGCGGCCCGCGCATCCGCGCGCGGCGCTGTGCCTGCAGGGGTTCCACCTGCGCCACATCGGCCTGCCCGAAGTGACCGAGCCCGCGCCGCGGATGCGTCGTGGCCGCGGCAAGCGCGACCCGGTCTACCGGCTGCACCGCGCCTGGCAGGCGCTGCGCTGGGGCGGGTCCGCGCGGGTGCCGCCCTTCGTGCGGGCCCGGCCGCGCAGCTTCGCGCGCTCGGGCCATGTCGACATCGCCGAGGGGCTGTCGGGCGTGGCGATCCGTCCCGACTTCCTCGACGATGCGGCGATGGAGATCCCGCCGGTGCTCTGGGCGGTGGACGATGTCTGGCTGTCGGGGCAGATGATGCGCCGGGGCGTGCCGGTCTGGCTGCACGCGACCCGGGCGCGGCTGTTCGTCGACCTGCCCAGCCAGCGCGATGCGATGGCGTTGCACCGGCAGGTGATCGACGGCGAGGACCGCAGCGGCGCGAACCGGGCCGCGGTGGCGGCGCTGCAGGAGCGTTACGGGATCTGGCGCGGCTGACGCCCGGGCGTGGGTGTGGGCGCGCTCAGTAGCCCAGCACCGGATCGACCAGCCCGACCATCGGCGCGCCGGCGGCCAGCCGAGCGATGTTGGCCAGGATCGCCTCGGCCGCGCTGCGGTTCTGCGACATCGTGGCGATATGCGGGGTGAGGATCACCCGCGGATGCGACCAGAGCGGATCGCCCGCGGGCAGGGGCTCGACCGCGGTCACGTCGACATGGGCCGCGCTTAGATGGCCGCTGTCCAGCGCCGCCAGCAGCGCCGCGGCGTCGAGCTGCGGGCCGCGTCCGACATGCACCAGCGAGGCGCCCTGCGGCATGGCCGCGAACAGCCGCGCGTCGAGCAGGCCGCGGGTCTCGTCGGTCAGGGGCAGCAGGCAGACGAGGATGTCGCTGCGCGCGGCGCAGTCCGCCAGCTCGTCGGGGCCCGCGTAGCAGCGCACGCCGTCGATCCGGCGGCGCGTGCGCGACCAGCAGGCCAGATCGAAGCCGAAAGGCGCCAGCCGCTCGAGACAGGCGGTGGCCAGCACCCCCGCGCCGAGGATGCCCACCCGGCGCTGCGGGGCGGTGGTCACCTGGTGCTTCACCCAGGCCTGCCGGCGCTGCTGGTCGAGATAGAGCGGCAGCCCGCGGTGCAGCATCAGCACCGACATGGTGACGAATTCGCCCATGCAGGCGGCGATGCCCGGCTCGACCATCCGCACCACCGGCAGGCCCGGGCGCAGCCGCGCGTGGTCGACCTGATCCGCCCCGGCGCCGATCAGGAAGATCGCCTGCAGGTTGGGGTAGCGCGCGGCATGGTCTGCCAGATCGCTCCAGCCCAGCAGGAAGCGGACCGCCGCCGGGTCGGTGACCTCGTCCGCGCCCAGCAGCGGGATCTCGGGGGCGAGCTCTGCGAAGAGCGCGCGGTAGTCGGCCTTCCGGCTTTCGATGGCGGTGTAGACGATGGTCATCGGTCGGGGCTCCTCAGGCGCAGCTTGCCCAGAGCCAGGGGGCGACGGCTTCCCGGTCGACCTCGACGCCCAGGCCGGGGCCCTGCGGGATGTCGAGCCAGCCGTCGCGCACCCGCGGCTCGGCCGGGTCGCGGGTGACGTCTACCCAGCCAGCGTGGTGGCGGAAATAGGGATAGAGCTCCTGGATGCAGAAGTTCGGGCAGACCGCCGCGACCTGCAGGGCGACGTTGGTGATCAGGTCGCTGCCGCAGACATGGGGGGCGACGCGCATGCCCCAGGTTTCGGCCATGGCCGCGATCCGGCGCGTCTCGAGGATGCCGCCGGTGTTGCCGGGATCGGGCTGCACGATGTCGACGGCGCGGGCCTCGATCAGCGGGCGGGTGCCGGCGCGTGTGTAGTGCCGTTCGCCGGCGGCGATCGGGACCGGGCTGCGGCGGGCGACCTCGGCCATCGCGGCCGCGTCCGAAGGGTCGGTCGGCTCTTCGATGAAATAGATGTCGAAGGGGGCGAACCGGTCGCACAGGCGGATGGCCTCGGCCGGGGTCACCCCGCCCGAGAGGTCGAGCATCAGATCGACCTCGGGCCCGATCGCGTCGCGCACGGCGCGCACCCGCGCCACGGCCAGATCGATGCGGTCGCGGTCCAGCTGGCGGCGGGTGACGTGGCGCATGTTGACGCCGACCATCTGCCCCAGCGGGTAGAACTTCAGCGCGGTATAGCCGTCGCGCATCGGGCGTTCGGTGGCGCGGGCGAACTCGTCCGGTGTCTGCGCGGCCTCGTACCAGCCGTTCGCATAGCAGCGCACCCGGTCGTGGACCGCGCCGCCCAGCAGCGCATGCACCGGCGCCCCCAGCGCCTTGCCCTTGATGTCCCAAAGCGCCTGTTCCAGCGCGCTTATCGCGGCGAAGACGATGGTGCCGCCGTTCTTGGTCCAGAAGGAATGGTCCTGCAGGTCGGACAGGATCAGCTCGATCCGGCCCGGATCGCGGCCGATCAGGTCGGGGGCGAAGTCCTTCAGCATCCCCGCCGCGGCATTGGCCCCACGGCCATAGGCGACGCCGGCCTCGCCCCAGCCCGACAGGCCCTCGTCGGTCTTCACCTCGCACAGCACGGGTTTCAGCTTGCCGCTGCGGCCCAGATAGATGTCGATGCCCGTGATCTTCACTTCGCAATCCCTGTCGGGCGGATCAGTCGGCGGCGCTGCCGACGCTGACCCGCGTGATGGCGATCCCCAGATCGCCGTAGCTTCGGGCCTCGGACTCGGCCAGGCCCTCGTCGGTGATGATCTCGTCCAGCGTCTCGAGCCCGCAGACCCGGTGCAGCGCCCGGGCGTCGAAGCGGCTCGAGTCGATCAGCAGCGTGCTGGCCCGCGCCGAGGCCATCATCGCGAGCTTCAGCTGAACGAGGTCGAGATAGGTGTCCGACAGGCATTCCTGGTCGATCGCCTGGACCGAGAAGAACAGCCGGTCGCAGCGCAACTCCTTGAGGAAGGACAGCCCCGGCTCGCCCAGCAGGGCGTTGGCGCGGGGCCGGCAGGTGCCGCCGGGCACGATCAGCCGCAGATGCGAGGTGCGCGACAGCGTCGAGGCGATGTGGACATCGTTGGTGACGATGGTCAGCGGCAGGGTCATGCCGGCGATCACCTGCGCGAATTCGTAGAGCATCGAGCCGGTGTCGAGCAGGATGCTCTGCCCCGGTTCCAGCCGCCGCGCGGCCTCGAGCGCGATGGCGCGCTTTTCCTCGACGGCGGTCTTCTGCGCCTCGACCACGGTGGGTTCCCAGGTGGTCATCCGCCGGACCGAAACCGCGCCGCCATGCGTGCGCCGCACCAGCCCCTGCGCGGCCAGCGTGTCGAGATCGCGCCGGATCGTCGAGACCGAGGTGTTGAGCATCCGCGCGAGATCCTGGTTCGAGCCGCTCTGGTTGTCGCGGAACCAGTGCACGAGGCGCTGCTGGCGCTCGGCGGGGATCAGGTCCTCTGTCGTCGCCGGGTCGGTCGCGGCGAAGTCTGTGGTCATAGGCTCGTCGTCCTCGTGGGTCACTGCACTGTTCCATCGCCTGGGGTCATCCTGCGCCGACCCTATCGCAGAAGCCGCCCGGACGGGGAAACCCGTTCGGGCGGGTGCCGGGCTCAGGCGCCCAGGCTGATGCGCAGGTACTCGGTCTCGGTCTCGCCGGCGCCGCGATAGGCGGTCACCTCGATCTCGACGAGGTAGTCGGGGGCGGCCAGCGGGCAGGCGGTGATGGTGTTCACCGGGTCGATGCCTTTGAACTTCTCGGCCACGACGCCCATCACGGCCTCCTTGTGCTCGAGATAGGGGATCGAGATCCGCTGGCGGACCACGTCCTTCAGGCTTGCGCCGACGGCGGCGAGGGCGCCCTCGACATTGGCGAACAGCTGCTGGGTCTGCTCGACCGGGTCGGTCGACATGTAGCGGGTCTTGTAGTTGCGCCCGGCGGTGTTCGCCACGAGGATCCAGTCGCCGATGACGACGGCGCGGGAATAGCTCAGCTTCTCTTCATAGAGGCTGCCGGACTTGAGCTTGGTGATCTTGGTCATGGATCGTCCCTGTCGGTTCGGTGTGGGGAGGGGCGCTCAGGCGCCGATCCCGTAGGCTTCGCGTGCGAAGGCCGCCGAGATGCGGCCCTCGGTGAGATCGCGCTGCACGTCGGCGGCGCTGCGGCCCGAGGGGGCGCCGTAGCCGCCGCCGCCGGGGGTGACGACCTCGACGAGGTCGCCCTTGCGAAGCGGGGTCGAGCGCGCGTCGAGCACCACCCCGTTCAGCCTGATGATCGAGCGGGTGGCGCTGCCGCCGCCCTCGAGCCCCCAGGGGTCCGAGCCGGTGCGCGAGGCCTCGACGCCCACGAGGCAGTCGGCCTCGGCGCGGTAGAGCCGGCGCAGGCCCATTCCGCCGCGGAAGGTGCCGGCGCCGGCCGAGTCGTTGACCAGCTCGTAGCGCAGCAGCGTCAGCGGATATTCCAGCTCGAGCGCCTCGACCGGCAGGTTCGAGGTGTTGGTGAGGTGGACATGGATGCCGCTGAGCCCGTCCGCGCCCGGGCGCGCGCCGCCGCCGCCGCCGATCGTCTCGAGATAGACCCAGGGGCTGCCGTCGCCGAGCGTGCCGCTGAAGATCGCCGCGGCACACGAGCCGTTGCCGGCGGCCATCACCCGGCCGGGCAGCGCCTTGGCGAGCGCTCCCATGATGATGTCGCAGACCCGCTGGCAGGCCGAGAGCCGCGAATTCACCGCCGCCGGGGCCTTGCAGTTCAAGAGCGAGCCATGCGGCGCGGTCACGGTCAGCGGCCGCGCGAGGCCCGCGTTCGGCAGCACGGTCGGATCGACCACCGCCTTCACCGCGTAGTAGCAGGCGGCGAGAAGCCCTGTGTAGATCACGTTCAGGGCGTTGCGCATCTGCGGCGGCGCGTCGAAGTCCAGCGCCATCTCGTCGCCCTTGACGGTGATGGTGACGCCGAGGTCGCAACCTTCCATGAACTGCACCGACTCGAAGCGGTCGGTGAAGCTGTAGACGCCGTCCGGGATCGCGGCGATGCCGGCGCGCATCTTGCGCTCGGCATAGTCCAGCAGCGCCTCGCCGGCGAGCAGCACCTTTTCGGTGCCGTATTTCGCGCAGAGCGCCTTCATCCGCTGCACGCCCAGCCGGTTCGCGGACATCTGCGCGCGCAGGTCCGACAGGCGCTCGTGCGGGACCTGGCAGTTCAGCAGGATCAGTTCCTGGATCTGATCCTGCAGCACGCCCTCGCGGTAGAGATGCACCGGTGGGATCCGCAGGCCTTCTTGGAAGATATGCGCATGGCCGCGGTCGGCGAAGTCCGAGTGGTGGGCGGTGTTGATCGCCCAGGCGACGATGCGGCCGTCGGCGAAGACCGGTTCGGTCAGCACGATGTCGGGCAGGTGGGTGCCGCCGCCCTCGTAGGCGTCGTTGCCGATGAAGACGTCGCCCTCGCGGATCGTCTCGATCGGGTAGCGCTGCAGGATCCGCGGGATCGCCCCGATGAACGAGCCGAGGTGCATCGGGATGTGCTCGGCCTGGCAGAGGGTGTTGCCGTCGCGGTCGAAGATCGCGGTCGAGCAGTCGCGGCGTTCCTTGATGTTGGTGGAATAGCTCGCGCGCACCAGCGCCTCGCCCATCTCCTCGGTGATCGAGGAAAGGGCCGAGCCGATCACCTCGACGGTGATCGGGTCGACGGCGCCGACCGGGGTGGCATCGGCGGTGGTGGTGGTCCGGGCATGGGTCATTGCGCGAACTCCAGGATGAGGTTGAGCGTGGGATCGACCTTGGCGGTCATCGCGGGCAGCACGACGGTGGTCGCGTCCATCTGCTCGACGATCGCCGGGCCTTCGAAGCTGTTGCCGGGCTTCAGCCGGTCGCGGGCATAGACCGGGCATTCGACGAAGCCGCCGGCCTCGGGCATCCAGACCTCGCGCCGGGCGATGATCGCGCCCGAGGCGTCTGGGCCGGCGTCCGGGTGGCTGCGCAGTTCCGCCTTCTTCACGAGGCCCGCCGCCTCGAGCCGCAGGGTGACGATCTGCACCGCCTCGCCCTCGGCCACGAAGCCGAAGCGCTGCAGGTGCGCCCGCTCGAAGCCCTCGGCCAGCGCGGTGAAGGTCTCGGCGGTGATCGGGCCGGCGGGGACGGCGACCGACAGTTCGTAGTTCTGGCCGACATAGCGCATGTCGGCGGTGCGGGTGACGACGCGGTTCTCGGGCGCGATCTTGTCGGCGGCGAACCACTCTGCGGCCTGCGCGTCGAGCGTGGCGAAGGCGTCCTGCACCGGGCCCACGGCGCCGGCGTCGAGTTTCAGCAGCCGGCTGACCGCGAAATCGGCCCGCAGGTCGGTCAGCAGCAGGCCCAGCGCGCAGAGCGTGCCCGGGGTCAGCGGTACGATGATCGACTTCATGTCGAGCGCCTGCGCCAGCCGCGCGGCATGCAGCGGACCGGCACCGCCGAAGGCCATCAGCGCATAGTCGCGCGGGTCGTGGCCGCGCTGGACCGAGATCACGCGGATCGCCTTGGCCATGTTGGCGGTGACGACCGAGAGGATGCCCTGCGCCGTCTCCATCACGCCGAGGCCCAGCTTGTCGGCCAGCCGCTGTACCGCTTCCAGCGCGAGATCGCGGCGGACCTTCATGCGCCCGCCGAGGATCTCGACCGGGTTCAGGGTCTGCAGCACGATGTTGGCATCGGTCACGCAGGGTTCCGTGCTGCCGCGGCCATAGCAGACCGGGCCCGGGTCGGCGCCCGCCGACCGGGGGCCCACCTTCAGCAGCCCGCCCGAGTCCACCGCCGCGATCGAGCCGCCGCCCGCGCCCACGGTGTGGATGTCGAGCATCGGCGCCTTGATCGGGTAGCCATGCACCATTGCCTCGCTGGTCAGGCCGCAGAAGCCGTCCTGCAGCAGCGCCACGTCCGAAGAGGTGCCGCCGACGTCGAAGGTGATGACGTTCGGGAAGCCCGCCATCCGCCCGATCGCCTGCGCGGCGACCACCCCGGTCGAGGGGCCGGACAGCACCGTGCGCACCGGCAGCTTCGCCGCCGCGCCAAAGCCGATCACGCCGCCGTTCGACTGGGTCAGCTGCGGCGCGATCTTCAGGCCCAGATCCTTCAGCCGCATGTCGAGCCGGTCGATGTAGCGCTGCATGATCGGGCCGAGATAGGCGTTGACCACCGTGGTCGACATCCGCTCGAACTCGCGGAATTCGGGGGCGATCTCGTGGCTGGCCGAAACGAAGGCCTCGGGGAATTCCTCGGCCACGATCTCGAGCACGCGCCTTTCATGCTCGATGTTCAGGAAGCCGTAGATGAAGCAGACCGCGATCGCCTTGACATCCTCGGCCGACATCTTGCGGATCGCGGCGCGGACGGCGTCTTCGTCCAGCGGCAGCTCGACCGCGCCATCGGGGCGCAGACGCTCGACCACCTCGATGCGCAGGTCGCGGGTGACCAGCGTCTCGGGCTTCTCGGCGTTCATGTCGTAGAGGTTAGGGCGCTTCTGGCGGCCGATCTCGAGCAGGTCGCGGAAGCCGTCGGTGACGACGAGGCCGGTCTTGACCCCCTTCAGCTCGATCAGCGCGTTGGTCGCGACCGTAGTGCCATGGCCGAGGAAGCCGACCGAGGCGGCGTCAGAGCCCACGGTCCGCAGGCCTTCTTCGACGCCCTGCGAGATGCCCTGCGAGGGGTCCGCGGGTGTCGAGGGCACCTTCCAGATGTCGAGCTTGCCGGTCGCGTCGTCGAACATGCAGACGTCGGTGAACGTGCCGCCGGAATCCACGCCAATTCTCAAAGCCATGTCGCCAGGTCCCCGTTGGGTATGTGTCAGGGCCTCGCATCCGTGACGCGGGGCCCGGTCTTGTCTCAGGCTGCCGAGGGCAGCGTCACGGTGCGGCGCACCCGCGCGAGGCGGTCTGCCGCGAAAGGCTTGGGATCGACCAGCGGGGTGTCGCCGGCGATCATCTGCGCGATCATCTGGCCCGCCCCGGGGCCGATGCCGAAGCCGTGGCCAGAGAAGCCGACGGCCAGGAAGAAGCCCGGGATCCGCTCGACCGGGCCGATCACCGGCACGGCGTCGGGGGTGGTGTCGATCAGCCCGCCCCAGCTGCGCGTGATCCGCGCCGCGCCGAAGGCCGGGAAGGCCTTCGCAAGGTGCTGCAGCCCGCGATCGAGGAAGCTGGCGTTCGGGTCCGGGTCCAGCACGCGGATCCGCTCGAACGGGGTGATGTCGTCGGGCCCCCAGCTGCGCGGCATCTGCCATTCCTCGAGGAAGCGCCGTCCGACGCGCAGGCGCAGCTCCTTCCACGAGGTCACAAGCTTGGCCGAGAAATCCGGGAACAGCCGGAAGCTGTCGGGCACGATCGGCACGGCATTGGCATTGCGCATCGCGACCGAGAAGCCGCCGTCGAGCCGGCGCCGGAAGGCGAAGTTCGACGCGCCGACCGGCATGTCCGACACGCCCTCGACCGGCGAGACGCGGGCGACCGAGCCGAGGATCTTCAGCAGCGGCAGGTCGATGCCCAGGTTCCCGGCAAAGAGGCGCGACCAGGCGCCACCGGCCAGCACCACCTGCCGGCAGCGGATCGGGCCGTGCTCGGTGATGACGCCGGACACGGCGCCGGCCTCGGTCTCGATCCCGCGGACGGCGCAGCTGGTGAAGATCTGCGCCCCCAGCGCGAGGGCGGCGCGCGCCAGCGCCGGCGCCGCCTGGATCGGTTCCGCCCGCCCGTCCGAGGCGGTGTGCATGCCGCCGACGAAATCGCCCGAGATGCCCGGCAGCAGCCCCGGCAGGTCCGACTTGCCCACGAGACGGGTGTCGATCTGGTAGACCTTCGCGGCCTCGGTCCAGTTGCGGTAGTCTTGCATCTCGGCCTCGGTGCGGCAGAGATAGGTGATGCCGGTCTGGCGATAGCCGGTGTCGGCGCCAAGCGCCCCGTTCAGCCCGCGCCAGAGCTTCAGGCTTTGCAGCGCCAGCGGGATCTCGGCCTCGTCGCGGCCCATCTGGCGCACCCAGCCCCAGTTGCGGCCCGACTGTTCGGCCCCGATCAGGCCCTTCTCGCACAGCACGACGCGCAGCCCGCGCTGTGCGAGGTAATAGGCGCTGCTGACGCCGACGATGCCGCCGCCGATGACGACCACGTCGGCGTCCTGCGGAAGCTCGGTCCCGCCGATCACGGCGTCGGGAAGGATGCGCGACATGTCAGTCCCCTTGTCCAGAGACGTCGGCCTGGGTCACAGCATGTCCTCCTGACGGCAGTTCACCAGCAGTTCCGCGACCGCTGCGGTGTTGGGAAGTTCGATCACCGTGCGGATCAGCGTGGCGATCGTTTCGGGGTCGGTCATCTCGGCGCGCGAGATCTTGGTGACGGCATCGGTCATGTCGGTGCGCACGAAGCTGGGGCAGAGCGCGGTGGCACGGATGCCCTTCGGCCAGGCGACATGGCGGATGGTGTGGGTCAGGCCCATGACCGCGAACTTGGTCATCGCATAGCCGACGTGGGGATTGCGCACCCGCTTGCCCGAGAGCGAGGCGATGTTGACCACGCGGCCGCGGCCCGTCGCCTCGAGATGCGGCAGGCAGAGCCGCGTCAGCCGCAGCGGCGCCTTGACGTTGATCGCCCAGAGCCGGTCGAGCGCGTCGTCGTCGTCATCCTCGAGCGTGACGCGCTCGTTGCTGCCTGCGTTGTTGATCAGCGCGTCGATGCGTCCGAAACGAGCGACGGTCGCGGCGATCCAGTCGGCGGCGGTCTGCGGCGCGAGTGCGTCGAAGGTGTGGACCAGCACGCTGTCTTCGGGGGCCGGCAGCGCGGCGCGCATCCGGTCCGGGTCGCGGGCGCCGAGGCTGAGCCGGTAGCCGCGGCCGAGCAGTTCGCGGGCGGTCGCGAGGCCGATGCCGCGGTTGGCGCCGGAGATGACCGCGACGGGCGCGCCGTTGGGGAGGTCGGAAGGCATCGGGGGACTCGCGGGGGCAGTTGCGGATCTGTGGCCAGCAGTGCAGCGCGCCGGCGTGCTGGCAAGAAGATTCTGGAAGATAATGATAGATATTGGTTCGCGCTGAGTGGCCTCACCGCTCTGGGCCTAAAAAATATGCAAATGGTCGCCTGTTCCGGGCGAAATCAATGACCATCGTGACCGATTAGGGAATCTCGTGCCCGATAGTGAATTTTTCTTGACAGAAATTGCGGCGTGAAACCGGAATACGTCAAAAGGCTGCAAGCTTTCGCCGCGACTCTCCCAACGTTGCATCCCAACTGTCCCCGTTCGCGGGGCGAACCGGAAGGAAGACACCATGCCCACCGCCCACCGTTCCGCTGCCCACAGGTTCCCGTCGCGCCATGCTTGAGGTGCAGGAACTCTCGATCGCCTTCGAGACGCCCGAGGGGCTGCGCCCGACGGTGAAATCGATGTCGCTGAGCGTCCGCAAGGGCGAGATCGTCGGGCTGGTCGGCGAAAGCGGCAGCGGCAAGACGCTGATGTCGCTGGGCGTTTTCGGCCTGCTGCCGAAGAACGCGGTGGTGACCTCGGGGCGGATCCTGCTGGACGGGCAGGACCTGCTGGCGGCGGACCGCGAGACGCTGCGGCGGCTGCGCGGCAACCGCATCTCGATGATCTTCCAGGACCCGATCGCCTCGCTCGACCCGGTGTTCACCTGCGGCGACCAGATCGTCGACGCGATCCGCATCCACGAGAAGATCGGCCGCAAGGCGGCGCGGACGCGGGCGCAGGGGTTGCTCGAACGGCTTAAGATCAGCGATCCGGCGCGGGCGATGCGCAGCTATCCGCACGAGCTGAGCGGCGGGCAGTGCCAGCGGGTGATGATCGCGATGGCGGTGGCCTGCAAGCCCGACGTGATCATCGCCGACGAGCCGACGACCGCGCTGGACGTGACGGTGCAGAAGCAGGTGCTGGAGATCCTGCGCGAGCTGAACCGCGAGGTCGGCGCGGCGATCCTGCTGATCACCCACGATCTGGGCGTGATCTACGAGGTCGCCGACCGGGTCGTGGTCATGTATCGCGGCGACAAGATGGAAGAGGCGGCGACCGCCGACCTGTTCCGCCAGCCGCAAAGCGCCTACACCCGCGGGCTGATCGCCGCCATGCCGGCGCTGGGCGCCGGGCGCGCGCGGCTGCCGACGGTCGGCGACGAGGGCAGGGCCCCCGCGCGCCGCCCCGCACAGCCGCGGGCCACGGTCGCCCCTGCGCCGGCCGCGGTGCCGACCGCTGTGCCGCCGGTGCTGGAGCTGCGCGGCGTTTCGAAGACCTACACCCTGCGCGCCGGGCCCTTCTCGAAAACGGTCGAGATGCGGGCGGTCGACGATGTGAACCTGTCGATCGCGCCGCGCAGCACGCTGGGGCTGGTGGGCGAATCCGGCTGCGGGAAGTCGACGCTGTCGCGGCTCATCCTGCAGATGCAGCGCGCCGACCGCGGGCAGGTGCTGTTCGACGGGCGCGACCTGACGGCGCTGTCGGGCGAGGCGCTGCGGCTTGCGCGGCGCGATGTCGCGATGGTGTTCCAGAACCCCTATGCCTCGCTCAATCCCCGGCAATGCGTGCGGGACCTGATCGCGGCGCCGCTCGACATCAACGGCCGCGGGTCCGAGCGCGAGGCGGTCGCGCGGCGGCTGATCGAGGCCGTGGGTCTGACGCAGGCGGCGCTGGCCCGCTATCCGCACGAGTTTTCGGGCGGCCAGCGCCAGCGCATCGCCATCGCCCGGGCGCTGGCGCTGAACCCGCGGCTGCTGATCTGCGACGAGGCGGTCTCGGCGCTGGACGTCTCGGTTCAGGCGCAGGTGCTGAACCTGCTGCGCGACCTGCAGGAGGAGTTCGACCTGACCTATCTCTTCATCTCCCACGACCTCGCGGTGGTCGAGCATGTCAGCGACAGCATCGCGGTGATGCGGGCCGGGCGGATCGTCGAGCAGGGCCCCGCGGCCGAGATCTTCGCCCGCCCGCAGCACGCCTATACCCGCATGCTTCTGGACGCGGTGCCGCGCATCGGCACGCCCCCGGCCGTGGCGGTGGCATGATGGACATGCTGCTGTCCTCCCTTGCGGTGCTGACGCGCAAGATCGGCGTGGCGCTGGTGCAACTGGTGCTGATCGCGACGCTGGTCTTCTCGATCATGTATGTGATGCCGGGCGATCCGGTGATGATGCTGCTGGGCGCCGAGAGCGACCCCTCGCCCGAGGCGGTGGCCGCGATGCGCGCCAAGCTGGGGCTCGATCAGCCGGTGGCGGTGCAATACGCCAGCTGGATGACCGGGCTCTTGCACGGCGATTTCGGCCGCTCGGTCACCGACGGCTACCCGGTCGCAGACTACATCGCCGAGAACCTGCCGCTGACGCTGGAACTGGCGGCGGCGGCCGTGGTGGTGGCAATGGCGATCGGCATTCCGCTGGGCATCGTGGCGGCGCTGCGCCGCGGTACTGTGGTGGACAGCCTGCTGACCTCGTTCTCGACCATCGGCATCTCGCTGCCGGTCTACATCCTTGGCGCGATGCTGATCCTTCTGTTCGCGCTGAAGCTCGACTGGCTCCCTTCGAGCGGCTACATGAACTTCTCGCGCAACCCGCCCGAGCATTTCCGCCGCCTGCTGCTGCCGGCGCTGACGCTGGGCTTCGGGCTGTCGGCCTCGATCACCCGGATGACCCGCTCGTCGGTCCTCGACATCCTCGACCGCGACTTCGTGCGCACGCTGCGGGCCAAGGGCATGCGCGAGCGGCGGATCATCGGCCGCCATGTCCTGCGCAACGCCGCGATCCCGATCGTGACCATCGTCGGGCTGCAGCTTGGCAACCTGATGGGCGGCACGGTGCTGGTCGAGGCGATGTTCAACTGGCCCGGCCTGTCGACCCTGCTTGTCGAGGCGGTCTCGACCCGCAACTACCCGGTGGTGCAGGGCGTGATCCTGACCATCGCGGGGCTCTACATCTTCATCAACCTCGCGGTCGAGCTGGTCTACCTGCTGCTCGATCCGCGCATCCGCCGGAGGCGTGTCTGATGAGCCGCTTCTCGCAGGCGCTGCGCCGCCGCCCGATCCTGGCCGCCAGCACCGCCATCGTCGCCCTCGTCGTCTTCGTGGCGCTCTTCGGTCCGCTGATCGCGCCCCACGACCCGTTCCTGATCGCGGCCGAGGTGCGGCTGCAGGGATCCTCGGCGCTCTATCCGCTGGGAACAGACGAGTTCGGACGCGACATCCTGTCCCGGCTTCTCTACGGGATCCGCCCGACGATCATGGTCGCGGCCTGCGCGACGGCGCTGGCGGCGGTGCTGGGCACCGCGCTGGGCATCGTCGGCGGCTATGCGCGGGACTGGGCGGCGGGTCTGGTGATGCGGGTGGTCGACATCCTGCTGTGCTTCCCGCCGATCCTGCTGGCGCTGCTGGCCGTGGTCTTCTGGCAAAGCGGCATCGCCAGCCTCGCGGTGGTGATCGGCATCGTCTACGCCCCGCAATTCGCCCGCATCGCGCAATCGGCCACGCTGCAGGTCTCGCGGCTGGAATACCTGCAGGCCGAGCAGGTGATGGGCGCGCGCACCCCGCGCATCGTCTTCACCGCGATCCTGCCCAACATCATGCCGGTGCTGCTCGTGCAGGCGACGCTGACCATCGCCGAGGCGATCCTGCTGGAATCCGGCCTGTCGTTCCTGGGCCTCGGGATCGTGCCGCCGGCGCCCTCCTGGGGGCAGATGATCGGCACGGCGCAGCAGTACCTGTCGCAGAACCCGATGTACCTCGTCTGGCCCTCGGTCTGCCTCGCGCTGACCGTGCTGTCGGTCAACGTGATCGGCGACACGCTGCGCGACCTCTACGACCCCCGGCTTCGCAAAGAATAAGACCACCTCGCAACGAACAAGACCACCAACAGGGAAAGACCGTCACTCATGCGCATGTCATGTCTCGCCGCGGTTGCGGCGCTCGCTGCCGGCCTTGCCGGCGCCGCCCAGGCCGGCGGAAACCTCTATTTCGGCCTGTCGGGCGAACCCTCGACCATGGATGCCGCCATCCAGACCGGGACCACGTTCCGCACCGTGAAGCTCGCCATCCACCGCGGGCTGGTGAACTACGGCATCGACGGCAAGCTGTCGAACGAGCTGGCCGAAAGCTACGAGGTCAGCCCGGACGCCAAGGTGTTCACCTTCCACCTGCGCGACGCCAAGTTCCACGACGGCAGCCCGGTCACCGCGGCCGACGTCAAGGCGACCTTCGACCGGATCATGGCACCGGGCTCGACCGCCTCGTTCCGCAACCAGTTCGAGCTTGTCGACAAGATCGAGACCCCGGACCCGAAGACGGTGGTGATCAGCCTGAAGAAGGCGGCGGTGTCGTTCATCCACTACCTCGCCCTGCCGGAATCGGTGATCCTGCCCGCCAGCTGGATCGCCGCGCATGGCGCCG
This sequence comes from Frigidibacter sp. MR17.14, assembly GCF_037095735.1. Lineage (NCBI taxonomy): Bacteria > Pseudomonadati > Pseudomonadota > Alphaproteobacteria > Rhodobacterales > Paracoccaceae > Frigidibacter > Frigidibacter sp. MR17.14. Next base: position 59,380 of record NZ_JBAWKD010000014.1, read on the forward strand.
ACCCCAATACCGCCGCGCCGATCGGCGCCGGGCCGTTCAAGTTCGATCACTGGACGCGCGGCCGCGAGTTGGTCGTCGAGAAGTTCGACGACTACTACAAGCCCGGCCTGCCCAAGCTGGACAGCGTCACCTACCAGTTCTACGCCGACGAGAACACGCGGGTGAACGCGATCAAGTCGGGCGAGGTCGACATCATCGACTACGTCCCGGCGCGCGAGCTGAAGGCGCTGGAGGCCGACCCGGACATCCGCCTGGAAAGCACCTTCGGCCCGTTCATGGGGCTGCAGTACAACGTCTCGAACCCGGCGCTGGCCAATCCCGACGTGCGCCGCGCCATCGCCTATGCCGTCGACCGCAGCGTGATCGTGAACACCGCCTTCGACGGCGTCGGCACCCCGATCTACGGGCTGGCGATCCCCGAGGGCTACGGCGGCTATGACGAGACCAAGAAGGACTTCTACAAGGTCGACATCCCCTACGCCAAGGAGTTGATGGCGAAGGCGGGATATCCCGACGGGTTCGAGGCCCGCATCGTCGCCTCGTCGCAGTACAGCTTCCACCAGAACACCGCGATCGCGCTGCAGTCCGAGCTGGCGAAGATCGGCATCAAGCTGACGCTGGACCTGCCGGACTGGACGACGCGGATGTCGAAGCTTTCGAAGGGCGATTACGACATGGCGGTGATGGGCACGGTGGGCGAGATCACCGATCCCGACTGGCTGACCAACCACTATTACGGCGGCGAGAACCTCGTGCGCACCGCCAATTCGGCCCATTACCAGGATGCCGAGATCGACCGGCTTCTGGACGAGGGCCGCGCCACCGCCGATCCGACCAAGCGTGACGAGATCTACAAGCAGTTCGTCGACCGCGCCCTGGACCAGGCGCCGATCCTGTTCCTGATGTGGCGCGACCAGAGCTATGCGGTGCGCGAGACGGTGAAGGACTTCACCAACATGCCGGCGTTCCTCAGCTTCCAGTCGGGCTTCTCGCTCGAGAACACCGATCTCGACTGAACTGACGCCAGATCGACGGAAGGGCCCCCGGCAGCGATGCCGTGGGGTCTTTTCGTTTGGGGCACAGGCAGGGCCGAGGCAGCGCTTTCTTTGGTCGCAGGAAACGGGGCTGGTCACGCAGCTGTCGGGCGGACGGCGGTGCCGCTGGGGGGCGGGGCATGACGTCCTGCGCGTCGTTCGGCGTTCATGGCCGCGGTGAACGGCGCCATGGCAGGACGCCATGCCGACGGCCGGACGGCGCGGCCGAAGTGACCGATGCCGCGGCATGCGTCGAGGACGCTCGGGCGCGCGGTCGATCGAGCGCTTTCGACACCGCCTCTTTCGGGGCGGCCCTCGGCGTCAGTCTGCCTGCCGCGGGGGGCCAGGAGCACCTCCGGTCGTCGTGCCTGCGAAGCCCGCGCGGGTGCCGAAGGCGCTGTTGGGGGCTGCGGCTTCCCTGCCGCGGTGGCCGGGCGCCGGGCTGGCTCAGGCCGGCCAGGCCAGCACGTCGCGCTCGTCGGCGTGGAAGGGCAGGGGGCTGCCCGCGGCTGGGGCCCGGTCGATCAGGCCGCTGCCAACCACCGAGGTGATCTGCCGCTCGCCCGCCCGCGCCACGATCTTGGTGACCGAGCCGAGGAAGATCACGCTTTCCACCACCGCGTCGACCTGCCGCTGGCCCGCGCCGGCGGGGCCGGGGCGCAGCGCCTCGGGGCGCACCGCCCAGAGATCGCTGCCGGAACCGAGGAAGTTGCATTCTCCCAAGAAGCCCGCGACGAAGGGGCTGGCCGGGCGGCGGTAAAGCTCTTGCGGGCTGCCGTTCTGCGCGATCCGGCCCTTGTCCATCACCACGATCCGGTCCGACAGGTGCAGCGCCTCTTCCTGGTCGTGGGTGACGTAGATGATCGTCACCCCCAGCTCGCGGTGCAGCGCTTTGATCTGCAGCTGGATCGACTGGCGCAGGTTCTTGTCCAGCGCGCCCAGCGGCTCGTCCATCAGCAGGATGTCGGGGTTGATGACCAGCGCGCGCGCCAGCGCCACCCGCTGCTGCTGGCCGCCCGACAGCGCGCCCGGAACCCGGTCGGCGAAGGCGGTCAGCTCGACCAGTTCCATCGCCTCGCCGGTGCGCTTCGCGATCTCGGCTGAGGAGAGCCCGCGCATCTCGAGCCCGAAGGCGATGTTCTTGCGCACGCTCATGTGCGGGAACAGCGCGTAGTTCTGGAACACCATCCCGATGTTGCGCTTGGCGACCGGCACCCGGGCGATGTCGCGTCCGTCGATGTCGATGCGGCCGCTGTCAGCCTCCTCGAACCCGGCGATGACCTTCAGCATCGTGGTCTTGCCCGAGCCCGAGGCGCCGAGCAGCGTGCAGAACTCGCCCGCCGCCACCTCGAGATCGAGCCCGTGCAGCACGGTCTGCGGGCCATAGCTCTTCCACAGCGCGCGGATCGAGACGGCCTTGCCGAGAAGGGTGTCAGCCATGGGCGTTTCTCCGGGACAGGATCAGGTTCGCGACAAGGATCGCGACGGTCAGCAGGATGATCAGCGCCGAGGCGGCGTTGATCGTCGGGTCGATTTCATGGGCCATGCCCTCGTACATCGCGCGGGGCAGGGTGCGCGAGCGCACGTTGGTCAGGAACAGCGCCAGCACCACGTCGTCGAAGCTCTGGATGAAGGCGAAGACGGCGCCGGCGACGATGCCGGGCAGGATCGCGGGCAGCATGACGCGGCGGAACATCGTGCCCCAGCTTGCGCCGAGGTTCAGCGCCGCAAGCTCGAGCGTGGGGTCGAAGCCCTTCAGCGCGGCGCGCACGGTGATGAACACATAGGGCGCGCAGAGCACGCTTTGCGCGAGGCCCAGCGTGTAGGGATTGCCCAGCATCCCCAGCGGCGCGAGCAGGTAGTAGAGCCCGACCCCGAGGATGATCACCGGCACCACCATCGGCAGCACGAAGAAGGTTTCGAGCCAGGGACGCAGCCGCGGCGTGGCGCGCGACACGCCGATGGCGGCGGCGGTGCCGATCACCAGCGACAGCGGGACGGCGACGCTGGCGGCCTTCAGCGAGTTCCAGATCGAGCGGATCCATTTCGGATCGGCGAAGAAGTTCTCGAACCAGCGCAGCGAGTAGCTGGGCGGCGGGAACTGCAGGAACGGCGAGTTCGAGGCCGCCATCGGGAAGACGAGGATGATCGGCGCGATCAGCACCAGCAGCACCAGCATCCCGCAGGCGACCGTCACCCAGCCGCCGCCGCTGCGCCGGCCGTGGACGCCGAAGGGTTGGCTTGCCCCGCGCCCGCCGCCGCCCGAGAACAGCTTGTCGAGGCCGAAGGCGCGCTGGAAGGCCACGAAGATGATCAGCGTCGCCACCAGCAGCACCACCGACAGCGCCGCGGCCAGCCCCCAGTTCAGGTCGACGTTGATGTTCTGTGCGATCAGCATCGAGATCAGCGTCTGCCCCGGGCCGCCCATCAGCGCCGGCGTGATGTAGTAGCCGATGGCGTTCATGAAGACGATCGTCGCCCCGGCGATCACCCCCGGCGCGGTCAGCGGCAGGATCACCCGGCGCATGACCGACAGGCTCGAGGCGCCAAGGCTCTGCGCCGCCAGCACCAGCGAGGCATCGATCGAGCGGAAGGCGGCATAAAGCGGCAGCACCACGAAGGGCATCAGCACATGGGTCATGCCGATCAGCACGCCCGAAAGGTTGTAGATGAAGGCGACCGGCGCATCGGTCAGGCCCGTGGACTGCAGGACCGAGTTCAGGATGCCGTTCCTTTGCAGGATCACGATCCAGGCCGCGGTGCGCACCAGCGCCGAGGTCCAGAACGGCAGGAGCACCATCACGAACAGGATCTTGCGCGTGCGGTCGCCGACCGTGGCCAGCAGATAGGCCACCGGATAGCTGAAGATCACGCAGAGCACCGTCACCAGCCCCGAGATCAGGAAGGTGTTCCCGAGCACGGTGCGGTAGAGCGGCACCTCGAGCAGGCGCGCGTAGTGCCGAAGCGTCCAGGTCTCCTCACCGAAGCTGAGCCCGAGCAGCAGCAGCACCGGCCAGAGGAACAGCACCACCAGCAGCACGACCAGCGGCGCGTTCAGAAGCCAGGGCAGCGCGCCCACCTTCCGTGGGCGCGGGCTTGGAGCCATGCTGTGCTCCCTGGGGTTTTCGGCAAGGGACATGGACGCTCCCGTCTCAGGCGATGAACAGCTGACGCGGGAAGGTCGTCAGGCGCTCGTGGCCGGTTTCGGTAATGGTGATCGTCTCGGACATGCCGAAGCCGCGCGCCAGCACATAGGTGTGGAAGGTCATCCCGGGCTCGAAGGTCCAGGTCGCCTGCGGCTCGGCCTCCAGCGGCTCGCCGCCGACCGGGGCCAGCAGCAGGCCCACCGAGTAGAAGGTCTTGTTGGTGTAGGTCTCGCGCAGGCCGGCGCCCAGCACGCCCTCGCGGTAGATCGCGTCGGGAACGGTTGCAGCGACGCCGGGCTTCACGGTGGCGATCGCCTCGTCCTGGATGCGGATCAGGGTTTCCACGACGCGGTGATCCTCGTCGCTGGCCTCGGCCACGCGGATCGGGCGCATGAAGCGGGCGTGGTAATGGCGCACGTTCGGCGTCGTCTCGATCTGGACGATGTCGCCATGTTCGAGCACGCGGTCCGAATAGCCGCCGTGCAGGTGGAAGGCGCGCTCGCCCGAGGACATGACGCCCGGGCCCGGCAGGTCCGAGCCCGCGCGGATCATCGCCGCGCAGATCTCGGCGGCCATCTCGCGCTCGGTCACGCCGACGCCGGCGCTGTCGATCGCGGCCTGCATCCCGGCCTCGGCGGCCTTGGCGGCGCGGCGCTGATAGGCGACTTCGGCGGGGGACTTGATGAAGCGCATCGTGGTCACAAGGCGGCTTTCATCGGCCCAGACCGCGCCCGGCAGACCGGCCTTCAGGCCTTCGTAGCGGGCATGCGACAGCGGCCAGGCGGCCATTTCGACGGCAAGTTTCGGCGTGGCGCCAAGGCGCGAGCGGATGCACTCGACCGCGACCGCGATGCGGTCGTCGCTGTCGGTCCACATCGCCCGGTCGGGATAGATGCAGGTGCTGTCGAGGTAGTATTCTTCCACGTCGCGGCAGAAGAGCGTGGGCGCGCCGTTGGCGGGGATGATCGCGAACTGGAAGCTGGAATAGGCGCGGGTGAAGAAGCCGGTCAGCCAGGTGACGGTTTCGGGCTGGAAGGCCAGCAGCGCGTCATGGCCCTTGTCGCGCAGGACCTTCTGCACACGCGCGAGACGCGCCTCGAATTCGGATTTCTCGAACCAGTAGTTGGTCTGGACCATGGCGGCCTCTCGGGTCTGACGGGCTTGGGGAAGGGGGATGGAAAGGTGGCGGCACCCGGTGGGGCGCCGCCCAGGGACGGACCGCGGCGCGCAGGGGAGAGACGCGCGCGCCGCATCCGCTTACTGCTGCATCATCGCCGTGTATTTCTCGGAGACGGCGACCGAGTTCTTGGCCCAGAAGTCGATGTCCGAGAACACGGCATGCGACAGGCGCTCGGTGGTCGAGGGCAGGCGCGCGGTGCGTTCGGCGTCGATCAGCGGCAGCGCGTCCGGGGTGGTCGGGCCGTAGGCGACGTATTTCGAGAATTCGGCCTGATGCTGGGGCTGGGCGATGTAGTTCAGGAACTTCAGCGCCGCGTCACGGTTGGGCGCACCCTTCACCAGCATGAAGTAGCCGACCTGGGCGATGCTTTCGTCCCAGCTCATCTCGATCGGCAGGCCCTCGTCGATGCCGGCCTGGAAGCGGCCGTTCCAGCCAAGCGCCATGACGACCTCGCCCGAGCCGATGGCCTGCACCGGCTGTGCGCCCGAGGACCACCAGACCGAAACCTCGGGCTTCAGCTCGGCGACCTTGTCGAGGGCGCGCTTGAGGCCTTCCTCGGTCGAGAGCGTCTTGTAGACATCGGCCGGGGCCACGCCGTCGGCCAGCAGCGCGGCTTCCAGCACGGTCGAGGGCTTGTTGGGCAGGGTGCGCTTGCCGGGGAACTTCTTGACGTCCCAGAAGTCGGCGAAGGTCTTCGGCCCGCCGTTCGGGAAGGCGTCCTTGGAATAGCCGATCACGGTCGAAAAGATCTCTGAGGGCACGCCGTAGTCGGTGCGCGCCTCGGGCAGGACCTTGGACTGGTCCACCATCTCGTCGGTGATCTTCTCGAACAGGCCGTACTGCACGCCCTGCATGACGGTCGAGCCGCCGCCGGTGACCACGTCCCATTCGACGCTGCCGGTGTCGACCATGCCGCGGATCCGGGCCACTTCCGGCTCGGTGTCGTCGATCACGTCGATGCTGGTCTCGGCCGAGAAGGGCTCGATCCAGGCCTGCTTGATCGCTGCCTGATAGGCGCCGCCCCAGCTGGCGAACACCATCTCTTCGGCCGAGGCGGCCAGCGGCGCCGAGGCAAGCACGGTCGCAGCCAGAATGGCCGTGAAAGTCTTCTGCATCATTTCAGAACCCTGTGGGGATTGGAGAGGAAAAAGTTCGGGTCTTCCTCCGTCTGCCGCGGAGGTTGTGATCAGCCGTTCTTCACCAGGTCGACGAAGTTCGAGATCATGGTCTTCGACTCGGCCGCCTCATGGGCCGAGGCCTTCAGCTCCTCGATCACCGCCCCGTCGAGGATCATCCGCTCGCGGTTCTCCTCGAACCACAGCGGGGCCTGTTCGGCGGTGACTTCGGGATGCCCCTGGATGCCCCAGATGCTCTGGTCGCGGAAGCGCCAGACATGGTTCGGGCAGATGTCGGAATAGGCGAGGATCACCATGTCGGGATGCGCGGCGCGCACCTCGTCATTGTGCCAGACGAACATGTTGACGCTGTCGCCCAGGTCCTTCGCGATCCGGTCGGTCTTCACCGCCTCGGTCGTGGGCAGGTCCTTGTAGCCGATCTCGCAGAAGTCGCGGCGGAAGACCTGGTCGCGCCCGCAGAGCGCCGAGGCGAGGATCTGGCTGCCGAAGCAGATGCCCAGCATCGGGATCTCCTTCTCGGCGGCCTCGCGGATCAGGTCATGCTCGCGGTTGATGAAGGGGACGTCCTCATAGGCGCCATGCGGGCTGCCGGACAGGAAGATCCCGTCGTAACCATCGAGCGTTTCGGGGAATTCCCCGGCGAAGGCGTGGTAGCGGTCGACCTCGAGGCCCCAGCCCTCGAACCGCTCGTCAAGCCGCGCGAGCGACTGGAACTTGCGGCCGTTGCCGATGTAGAGAAGGCGCTTGCTGGTCATGTCTGGTCCTCAGGCGAGTTCCGCGAGCCGTGCGTCCTGGCGCGCGATCAGGCGGTCGATGTCTTGAAGGTCGGCGGCCGAGAGGGCCGGGCCGGGCTTGCGCAGCGTCGGATGGGCGATGACGCCGCGGCGGGCGAGCGCCTCCTTGCGGATGGCAAGGCCGAGGCCGGGCTGCTGCTCGTAGCGGGCGAAGGGCAGGTAGGCGTCGAACAGGTCCTGCGCCGCGGCCGTGTCGCCCCGGCGCATCAGCCGTTCGACCCCCACCATCATCTCGGGGTAGGAGAAGCCGGTCATCGCGCCGTCGGCGCCACGGGCCATTTCCTCGGGCAGGAACATGCCGCCGTTGCCGGTCAGCACCGAGATCCGGCGCTGGCCTTCGGCCTCGGCCCGGCGCAGGCCCGAGATCTTGCCGAGCCCCGGCCAGTCCTCGTGCTTGAGCATCGCGATCGAGGGCACCTCCTGCACGATCCGGCACAGCGCGGCGGTCGACATCTGCACTCCGGTCGCCAGCGGGAAGTCCTGCAGCACCACCGGCACGTCGGGCCCCAGCGCCTCTGCGGCCTGGCGGTAGTAGCCGATGATCTGCTCGTCGGTGCGCAGGGCCGAGGGCGGGGTGATCATCACGCCGGCCGCGCCCATCTCCATCGACTGCAGGCCAAGCTCGCGCACGGCCGCCAGCCCGGGGGCCGAGACGCCGACCACGACCGGCAGCGCGCCGGCCCGCTCGATCACGCGCCGGGCGACGGTGACGGATTCGGACTGGGTCAGCTTCTGCGCCTCGCCCATCATCCCCAGCACGGTCAGCCCGGTCGCGCCGGCCTCGGCATAGAAGTCGACCATGCGGTCGGTGCTGGCGAGGTCGAGCGCCCCGTCCGGCAGGAAGGGGGTGACGGCGATGACGTAGACGCCGGTGGCTGTGTTCAGGGTCTGGAAGCTCACGGGCGGTCCTCGCCGGTCAGGCTGCGCACGATGGCGGCGCGGGCGTTGTCGATATGCTCGCTCATCCGCAGGGCGGCGGCGGCGGGGTCGCGGGCCTCGATCGCGTCGAGGATCGCGAGGTGTTCGGCGCGGCCGATGTCGAAGCGGCCGGGGATGCGTTCCATGCCGAACATGCGGGTGCGCACGCGGCAGTCGTGGATCATCCGCTCCATCAGCCGGTTGCCGGTGGCGGCGGCGATGCCCATGTGCAGCACCTCGTCGACGTCCCAGTGATGCTCGGCGGTGACCTGTCCCTCGGTCATCTCCATCAGCAGCCCCCGGATCCGCGCGCTTTCGGGGGCGGTCATCCGCGTCGCGGCGATGCGCGCCGCCTCGGCTTCCAGCACCCGGCGCACGCCCAGCACCTCGAACAGGTCCGACAGCGCGACGCCGTTGACCAGCAGGCTGCGGCCCGAGCGGCGGACGAAGTTCTGCCCCTCGAGACGGCTGATCGCCTCGCGGACCGGGGTGCGCGACAGGCCCAGCTTTTCGGCCAGCGACCGCTCGCTGACGATGTCGCCATGCGCCAGCTCGCCGGTGCGGATCATCTTCATGATGCTGTCCAGCGCGCCTTGGGTGAGGGTTTGTTCTTGCTCTGTCACTGGCCTGTCCGAGTCGGTGTGTGCCGGTTGGTATACCACTGGCATGCCACCGCAACGGCAGGCGTCGGGCAGGTGGCGGAAACCGTAAGTTTTCATGAATATGCCCGCTTCTTGGGCGGCATCCGGTGCGTTTGTTGATTTATGGGGCGCCGTGAATCCGGAATCTCTTGCCTCGGCCATGGCGGGCCTCGGGGCCATCGCCGCGGGCGGAACCTCGCAACGGGCGCGTCCGGTCAGAACAGCATGCGGCCGCGGTTCAGGATCGCCTCGGACAGGGCCGCGGCGATGCGCGGGTCGGCCGAGCGGCGGGCGACGAGGGTGAACTCGGTGGGCTCCAGCTCTGGCAGAAGGCCGGGTTCCACCTCGCGCAGGCCCTCGGGGCGCAGGCCGCTGGGCTGCACGAAGAGCCCGAGCCCCGCCCGCGCCGCGGCCGTCAGACCGCTGAGCGAATGCGAGGTACAGCTGATCCGCCAAGGAATGCCTGCGGCGTCCAGCGCCTCGAACGCGGCCCTGCGGGTGAGGCTTTGCGGCGGGAACACGATCAGCGGCAGCGGGCGCTGGGCCGCGGCGATCTCGGGGTCGCGCGCCAGCCAGACCAGCGGCATCCGCGCCACCAGCCGGCCCTGCGCCTCGCCCGGGCGGCGCTTGGCCAGCACGAGGTCGATCTCGCCGCGATGCGCCTGCGCGAACAGGTCCGAGGACAGCGCAACCGTCAGCTCCAGTTCGACCCCCGGATGGCTCTGGGCGAAGCGTTCGAGGATCGAGGGCAGGAAGCTGTTCGCCAGATCCTCGGACAGGCCGAAGCGGATCCGCCCGCGCAGCGCCTCGCCGCGGAACTGCCCCTCGACCCGGTCCGACAGCGCCAGCATCCGACGGGCCTCGGGAAGCAGCGCCTCGCCCTCGTGGGTCAGGCGCACCGAATGGGTGTCGCGGTCCAGAAGCCGGCAGCCCAGATGGTCCTCGAGCCGCCTCAGATGCTGGCTGACCGTCGACTGGCCAAGCCCCAGACGTTCGGCCGCGCGGCTGAAGCTTTCGCTCTCGGCCACCGCAAGAAAGCTGCGCAGTTGGGTCAGGTCCAGCATCGGTCATCCTGTTTCGTGATGACTGTTATAGTTTGTATTTCGCTTTCGGAAGGCGAAGGAAAGGGAAAAGCCTTTCGGAGCCTCATCATGTCCCGCCTTCTCGCGCGGCTGCGCATCGAGCCCTTCACCCTCGCGCTGGTCGGAACCGTGGTCCTCGCGTCCGTCCTGCCGGCGCGCGGCGCCTTCGCCGAGCTGCTCGGCCATCTCACCGGCGCGATGATCGCGCTGCTGTTCTTCCTGCACGGCGCGCGGCTGGCCTGGGCCACGGTGCGGGCCGGACTGCTGCACTGGCGGCTGCAACTGGTGATCTTCGCCACGACCTTCGCGGTCTTCCCGGCGATCGGCGTGGCGCTTGGCCACCTGCTGTCGGGAGTGATGTCGCGCGATCTGCTGATGGGGATCATCTATCTGTGCCTGCTGCCCTCGACGGTGCAAAGCTCGATCGCCTTCACCTCGATGGCGCGCGGCAATGTGCCTGCGGCGATCTGCGCGGCCTCGTTCTCGAACATCGTGGGCGTGGTGGTCACGCCGGTGCTGGTCGGGCTGGCGATGTCGGTCTCGGGGCACAGCGGCATCGACGGATCGGCGATCCGCACGATCCTGATGCAGCTGCTGGCGCCCTTCGTGCTGGGCCAGATCCTGCAGCCCTGGGTCGGGAACTGGGTGCGCGCCCGCAAGAAGCTGCTGATGCCGGTCGACCGCGGGTCGATCCTGATGGTGGTCTATTCGGCCTTCAGCGCCGCGGTGATCGGCGGCATCTGGCAGGCCTTCGGCTGGACCGACCTCGGGTTGGTGCTGGCGGTCGACGCGCTGATCCTGGTGGGGGTGCTGGTGCTGACCACCCGGGCCAGCCGGGCGATGGGCTTCGGGCACGAGGACGAGATCGCCATCGTCTTCTGCGGCTCGAAGAAGAGCCTCGCCTCGGGCGTGCCGATGGCCAACGCGATCTTCCCCGCCGCCAGCATCGGCGCGGTGCTGCTGCCGATCATGCTGTTCCACCAGATCCAGCTGATCGCCTGTTCGGTGCTGGCCCAGCGCTATGCGCGCCGGCCCGAGCCGGGCGCGCCGCTGCCCGCCGGCGTGGAACCGACGGGTGCGGGGCTTGCGGCCGCAGGGCTCAGCCCGGCCGCCGCTCGATCCTGAGCGTCACGTCCGCGGGGCCACCGCCGTTGATCGGGGTGATGTCCTGCGGGCAGCAGGAGAAGGCTACGACGACATCGCGCAGGGCGCGCAGCGTGACATGATCGCCCGGCGCGCCCTGTGGCATGCCCTGCACCAGCCGCTGGTCCGCTTCGATCGGGATGTTCATGAACAGGTTCAGCGGCTGCGGCACCCGGGCGATGGCGAAGCCGATCGCCGCCACCGCCTCGTGCAGGTTGTCGGCGCAGCTGCGGTGCGGATGCGTGCAGCCGAGGTTCACGTAACGCTGCGCGTCGCAGGCGGCCATGATCGTGTCATGGATCCCGGGCGAGGCGTCGCGGTCCACCGCAAGGATCGGCTCGCGCCGGTCGGTGACATACTGCCCGCCCTCTTTCGCGCAGAGGCGCGAATTCTCGACCCGGCTGTGCTCCATCGACATGGCATGGCTGCCGTCCTCGGCGGCGAAGGCCCAGGTGTCGACCACCTGCTTGCCGTTGTCGCAGACGACGGTCACCCGCTCGCCCAAGGCAAGACGCAGCGCCAGCCCGTGGCCGGCGGGCAGGATCACGGTCTCGGTGATCATGGCGTCGAGGGCCTCCGCGCTCATGCCGGCACCGCCGCCGCGTCGCGGATCTCGGCCCACCACGGCTGGTTCGAGATGAAGCCCAGGAAGCCCGCGACCACCAGCGCGCCCAGATACGAGGTGGCGCCGGTGCCGATGTCGAGCGGCGGGTTCACCTCGACGAAGTCGAAGCCGCGGATGCGGTGGCGGGTGGCGATGGCCTTCAGCGCCTCCATCAGCTGGCGGAAGGTCATGCCGTCGGGCTCGCCCGAGACGCAGCCGGGCACGATAGACAGGTCGAGCGCGTCGACATCGATGGTGACATAGACGTCCGAGCCCTCAGGCAGCAGTGCCGCGATCCCCTCGGCCCCCAGCGCGCGGGTTTCGGTCATCGCCACCACGCGGTGGCCCTTGGCGCGCAGCTCGTCGACATGGGCCTTGGTGGTGCGCAGCCCGCGGATGCCGACCTGGGTCAGCGACAGGCAGGTGTCCATGCCGGTGATGTGGCGGAAGGCGTGGCTGTTGGTGCGGTTGAGATCCTCGGTCACCTCGGCATAGTCCTGATGGGCGTCGAACTGGATGACGTGCAGGGGCGTGTCGAAGGCCTCGAACACCGGGTAGGTGATCGAATGGTCACCCCCCAGCGTCACCGGCATCAGGCCCGCGTCCAGCATCGCGCGCACCTTCTCTGTGATCAGCTCGAAGGTGCGGGCCGGGTTCGCGGGGCGGATGTCGATATCGCCGCAGTCGACGATCAGGCCACGCTTCAGCTCTTCGCCCAGGTATTCCTCGCCGGTGTCGGGATCATAGAGCGGATCGCCGTAGGGGAAGCGCAGCGAATGCTCGCGGATGCCGCGCGGCCCCATGCGCGAGCCGGGCAGGAAGGGCGAGCCTTCGTCGAAGGGCACGCCGAGAATGCCGATCTTCGCTTCGGTCCACTCGGCCGGGTCCAGCGCGATGCGCTGGCGCATGAAGCTGGGAATGCCCGTGTAGCCACGGTTCACCTTCATGGTCATGGGGTCGTCTCCTTGGGAATGGGCTCCGCCCGGAACGCCGGGTGGAAGGCGGTGACGCGGTCGAAGAATTCGGCCACGCGCGGGTTGGACCGGTCCGAGATCACCCGGGCCGGCGGGCCGTCGGCGACGATGCGCCCGCGGTCCATGAACATCAGCCGCGAGGCGACGTCGCGGGCGAAGGCCAGCTCGTGCGTCACGACCATCATCGTCATGCCGGTGGCGGCGAAGTCGCGCAGCAGCGCCAGCACCTCGCCCACCAGCTCGGGGTCCAGCGCCGAGGTCGGCTCGTCGAAGAGCATGATCTCGGGCTCCATCGCCAGCGCGCGGGCGATGGCGACGCGCTGCTTCTGGCCGCCCGACAGCTCGGACGGGCGCCGGCCGGCAAGCCCGCCGATCTGCAGCCGCTCGAACAGCCCGTCGGCGGTGGCGCGGGCCTGCGCGGCGGACTTGCTGGCCACCACCCGCTGCGGGCGTTCGACATTCTCGCGCGCGGTCAGGTGCGGCCAGAGGTTCAGGCTCTGATAGACCATCCCGATGCGCGGCCGGATCCGGTCGATCTGGCGGCGCGTCTGATTGCGCACGACCGCGCCGATCCGCTCGCGCCCCAGATACTGCCCACCCACTTCGACGAAGCCCTCGTCCGGCGGGTCGAGCCACAGCAGCGTGCGCAGCAGCGTGGACTTGCCGCAGCCGGAGGGACCGACGAGGCTGACGACCTCGCCCTTGGGGATCTCGAAATACACCTCGTCCAGGGCGCGGGTCTGGCCGAAGCTGCGGGTCAGGTTGGTGGCGCGAAGCGCGGGCGGGATCATGTGCGGCGTCCCTCGAGGATCAGGTAGCGCCCGACCAGCGGCGTCAGGCCGCGGTTGCGGCGGGTGCCGGCCAGGCGGGATTCGAAGGCGCGGGCGGCGGTGGCGAAAAGGCCGCAGATCAGCCAGTAGAGCAGCGCCACCGCGATGAAGACCTCGAAGGGGGCGAAGGTGTTGCCCTGCACGACGAGGCCCGAGAAGGTCAGCTCTGCCACCGTGATCGACGAGATGACCGAGCTTTCCTTGATCATCGTCATCGTGCAGTTCACCACCGGCGGCACCATCGGCGCGAGGATCTGCGGCACGATGACGATGCGTGCCGCGGCGAAGGGCGACATGCCGATGGCGCGGGCGCTTTCCCACTGGCCCTTGGGCAGCGCCCGGACGCAGGCGCGGATGATCTCGGTGTAATAGGCGCCGGCGAAAAGCGAGAGCGCGGCGATGCCGTTGACCAGCGCCGGGTTGCGGATGCCGGCGGCGGGCAGGCCGTAGTGGATCAGGAACAGCAGCACGATGAACGGGATGCCGCGCATGATCGCGATGTATCCGGCGACCAGCCAGCGCAGCGGCGCGATCCCTGACAATGATGCGACGGCCGCGAGCGTGCCGATGGCCATGCCCGCGACGAAGGCCGCGGCGGCGATCCGCAGCGTCATCCAGGCGCCCTCGAGGAACAGCGGGATGTTGTCGGTGATGACGGAGAGGTCGAGCGCCATCAGCGGATCTCCCGGGCGAAGCGGCGTTCCAGCGCCCACCCCAGCGCCATCAGCGCAAGGTTGATGGTCAGGAACATCAGGGCGGCGGCGACGATGGGTTCGAAGGGGCGGAACTTGGCGGCGCCGATCTGCTGGCTGACGCGCAGCGCCTCGACCACGGTGATCACCGACAGAAGCGCCGTCCCCTTCACCACCACCGTGCCCTCGTTGATCAGCATGGGCGAGATCTTGCGGAACAGCTGCGGCAGGATCACCTTGCGCCAGATGACCGAGGGCGGCAGGCCCAGCGCGGTCGAGGCCTCGATCTGCCCGCCTTCGATCTCGGGCAGCGAGCCGCGCATGATTTCCGAGATGAAGAAGCTCGAGTTGATGGCGATGGCGGCGATGCCGGCGACCTCCGGGGCAAGGCGCAGGCCGGTGGCGGCGGGCAGGCCGTAATAGACGAGGAAGATCTGGATCAGGATCGGCGTGCCGCGGATGAAGGACAGCAGCACCGCGATCACCCGGTTCACCGAAGGGATCTTCAGCGAGCGCAGCACGGTCAGCGCGGTGCCGCCCAGCAGCGCGAGGCACAGGGCCAGGATCGCGATGCGCAGGTTCACCAGCGCCGCATCCGAGACGCGCGGCAGCGCGGCCAGCACGAGGGAGAGGTCGAACTTCATGAAGGCTCCGGCAGGAGGGCGGCCCCCCGGGAAGGGGACGGGGGGCCTCGGGCGCAGTCCTGCGCGGGTCAGACCGCGTTCGGCGGCAGGTAGCCTTCGTCCGGGATCTCCATCTTGAAGCCGAACCACTTGTCCTGCAGCGCATAGAGCCGGCCGTCGTCGCGCATCTTGTAGATGACCGACGAGATGAAATCGCGCAGGTCGGCATCCTCGGGGCGGGTGACCCAGGCCTGATAGGTCCATTTCACGCCGGTCTCGATCGGGGCCGCGACCTCGAAGGTGTCGGGGTGCTCCTTGACCAGAACCGCCAGCGACGGAAGCGACTGGATCACCGCGTCGATCTCTCCGCTTGCCAGCGCGGTGTAGCAGTCGGTGTAGGCGGTGTAGAGCTTCAGCTCCTTGAAGCCGCCGCCGGCCGCCTTCAGCCGCTCGTCCAGCGCGCGCGAGATCGGCTCTGCCGACGAGGCCAGCTGGGTGCCGACGATCTTGCCGGCCAGCCCGTCCTCGGTCTCGATCTTCTCGCCCTTGCGGGTCATCGCGTAGGGCTGGCCGTTGGCGATCGGCGCGGTATAGGCGTATTTCGTCGCCCGTTCCTCGTTGATCGAGACGGTGGTGGCGACGAAGTCGAAGTTGCCGGCCAGCAGGCCCGGCAGGATGCCCTGCCACGGCAGGTCGAGCTGTTCCAGCTCGACGCCCAGTTCCTCGACCACCACGGTCAGGATGTCCTTGCCGTAGCCGACGATCTTGCCGGAATCGTCGACGAATTCGAAGGGCGGGAAGGCCGCTTCGGTGCCGACGGTCACCTTGCCGGCGGCCTTGAGCTTCTCGAGCGTGCCCTGCGCCAGCGCAAGGCGCGGGGCGAGGGCGGCGAGGCCGGCGGCAGAGCTGAGCAGCCCGAGCTGGCGACGGGTGAGGGTCATGGGGAGATCTCCGTGTTGGGATGGGACCGGCCCCGCATCTGGCGGCGGGGTCCGGCGGGAAGGCTCACTTGTCGAAATATCCGGCGCGCACCGCGGCGCCGATCAGGTTCACCGCCAACCGTCCGGCGACGACCGAGGTGATGTTGTTGAGATCGCGCGAGGGCGTGATCTCGACGATGTCCATGCCGAGCACGCGGCCCTTGGCCACCAGCCCGTGGATCAGCCGCCGGCACTGGTGGAAGCTGAGGCCCCCCGGCGCCGGCCCCTCGACCCCCGGCGCGACCGCGGGGTCGATGCCGTCGGCGTCGATGGTGATGTAGTAGCGCCCGCCCGAGGGGATGCGGTCCAGCACCGCGTCGATGCCGCCGTCATGCACCTCGAACGCCGGGATGATCTGCGCGCCATAGGCCATCGCGGCCTCGTATTCCTCGGGCCGGCCGCTGCCCTGCGCGCGGATGCCGATCTGGAAGATCTCGCCGAAATGCGCCATCTCGGACGCGCGGCGGATCGGGCTCGACAGCCCGTCATGGACGCCGCCCACCTCGTCGCGCCAGTCGATATGGGCGTCGATCTGGATCAGGGTGATCGGGCCCTCGCCGCCGATCTCTTCAAGCGCGCGGAAGATCGGGATCGGGATGCCGTGGTCGCCGCCGAAGGTGATCGGCATCGCGCCGGCCTTCAGGATCTTGCGCATCGCCGTCTCGGCCCGGGCGAAATGGCCGCCGCCCGGCACCTCGAGGTCATAGGGCACGTTGCCCACGTCGACCGCCCGGATCGGGCGGTTGTCGTAGATCGGGCCGCCGACGTCGAAATCGTGGCGTTCGAGATGGCGCGAGACGCGGTCGGTGACGCGGCGGATCGTGTCGGGAGCCTTGGTCTGGTCGTTGGCCAGCGCATCGGGGGTGTAGGCGCTGCCGTAGGGGATGCCCATGAACACGATGTCGGCCTGAAGCGCGTCGAGGTCGGTCGAGACCGGCGCATACAGGAAGCTGCCGTGCGAGACATCCGCGGGAACGGTCAGGGGCGTTTTCGTCATGGCTCGGGGTCGGTCCTTCAGGTGCGCAGGCCGCGGGCAGGCCTGCCGTTTTCTCGGGCAGCCGGGCGTGGCCGGGCTGCGCGGACACCGTTCCACGGGCCGGGCGACGGAAGAACGGCGATGATCCCAATGTGGTTGTGCAGACTGCAAGCAACTGGAACCGCCCGCGGAATCGCCCGAATGCCCAAGATCCTGCCCTCGATGCGGCGCCAGATCGGCGCGCTGACGGAACTCGACATCCGCAACATGCGCATCTTCCGGCAGGTCGCCGATTCCGGCGGGCTGACCCCCGCGGTCGAGCGGTTCGGGCTGGAGCTTTCGGCCACCAGCCGGGCGATCCGCGCGCTGGAGCAGCGGCTGGACGGGGTGCTGTGCCTGCGCGGGCCCAAAGGCTTTTCGCTGACCGACTATGGCCGCGAGGTCTATCGCGCCGCCGCGGCGATCGAGGATTCCGTCGATCAGGCCCGCAACGCGCTCAGCCTCGCGCACCGCACCTACGAGGGCGAGGTGCGGCTGGGCATCGCAGACAACTGCCTGACGAATTCCGATGCCAAGATCTCGGACGCCATCGAGCGCTTCCTGCGGATCGCGCCGGCGGTGCGGGTCTCGGTCGCGATCCTGCCGCCCGACGCGCTGGTCGCCGCGATCCGCGAGCGCGAGCTGCACATCGGCATCGTCTCGACCGAACTGGCGGATGCCGGGCTCGAGGCCGCGCCGCTGTTCATCGAGCGGGCCCGGCTTTACTGCTGCCCGCAGCCCGACGAGACGCCGCCGCATCTCGAACGCCTGACCGCGCGCGGCTACGGGATCGTGCTGCGCCGCTTCCGGCGCGAGGGCCCGGCCGAGGCCTCGCGCGCCATCGCCGCCGCTTGGGCGGCCGAGGCGAGCGGGCTCGAGGCGGTGGCGACGCTGATCAACACCGGCCGCTGCGTGGGCTTCCTGCCCGACCACTACGTCTCGGGCACCCGCACCCGGCGGCCCTTCGTGCCGGTGCCGGGGGCCGAGCATCTGCTGATCGAAACGGTGTTCTGCGCGGTGACCGACCGCACGCGGGCCAGTTCGCAGGCGGTGGCGGCGATGCTGGGCATGCTGGTCGACGTGGCGCGCAGCCTTGGCACCGGGCGCGAGGCCGCGCGCCAGTGGGAGCTCGCCCGCGGCTGACACTGGGCCCGGGATCAGAAGGCCAGAAGGTTGTCGCGCAGCGTCTCGAACTCGTATTTGCGGCGCACGAGCCCGCGCCGCTGCAGCGCCGGCACCAGCCCGTCGGTGATCGTGGCGAGCGAGCGGCGCGACAGGTCGCCCAGCGCGATCAGGAAGCCGTCGCCGCCGGCGGTCTGCATGACCTCTTCCATCTGCGCCGCGACGCTGTCGGGCGTGCCGACCAGATCGACGCCATAGCCCTTCGCGGCGTTGTCGAGCACCGCCTCGCGCAGGGTCTGCTTGCCCGCGCGCTGCAGGAACTGCTTCAGCGTCGTCTGGTGGCCGTTGGTCGTCAGCTCTCCCACCGGCTGGTCGAGGTCGAATTCCGAGAAGTCGATGTTGATCGACCAGCCCAGCCGCGCCAGCCGCAGGTCCATGTTCTTCTCGGCCTCGACCCGGCGCTGGTCGGCCTTCCAGCGGGCCATCTCCTCGGTCTCCTCGACGATGGGCGAGACGAGGAACAGCACCTTGCAGCTGTCGGGATCGCGCCCGGCGGCGACCATGCCCGCGCGCACCTGCTCGCGGTAGGCGCGCATGTTGTCGGCCCCGTTCGGCGCGGCGACGATCGTGTCGGCATGGCGCGAGGCGAAGGCGATGCCCATCTTCGAGCCGCCGGCCTGCGCGATCACCGGGCCCTGCTGCACCGTGGGGCCGGAGTTCAGCGGCCCGCGCGAGCTGTAGTATTCGCCCTTGAAGTCGATCGTGTTCACCTTCGACGGGTCGAAGAGCTGGCCCACATCCTCGCCCGCGACGAGGCCGCCGACCTGCGCCCCCGGGGCCCAGCTGCCCCACAGCCCCTTGACGATCTCGACATATTCCTCGGCCATGACATAGCGCTGGTCGTGCTCGGTCATCGCCGGCATGCCGAAGTTCTGCGCCGCGAGGTCCGACGATCCGGTGACCATGTTCCAGCCCGCGCGACCGGCCGAGATCTGGTCGAGCGAGCCGGTGATCCGCGCCGTCAGATAGGGATGGTAGGCGAAGGTCGAGAGCGTCGGCACGATCCCGAGCCGCGAGGTCGCGGCCGCCAGCAGCGTGGCCACGACCGAGGGCTCCTGCCGCGGGATGCACAGACCGGTCTTCAGGAACAGGTCGCGAGAGCCCTGCCAGTTCTCGCCGACATAGATCGAATCCTCGATCAGCAGATAGTCGAAACAGGCGCGTTCGAGCCCCTGCGCGAGATCCTTGAAGAAGGCGGCGCTCATCCAGTCCTGGCCGATGGTGCCGATGAAGGGCGAGCCCCAGGAATGGACGCTGGATCCTTGCAGGAAGTAGGACAGGTGGAACGGCTGCGGCATCGTCAGTCCTTGTCGGCTGGATCTTCGGGGGAGGGGTCTTCGGTGGGGAGTGGCGCAGGCGGGCCGGGGCGGCGGCCTTCGTGCTTGAAGCTGCGGAACACGAGGAACGAGTTGGTGTCCTTGATCCCCTCGATGCCGGCGAGTTCGCCGAAGAGGAAATCGTAAAGCGCGTGCACCGTCTCGAAATTGCCCTTCAGCATGATGTCGTAGGGACCGGTGGTGACAGAGACGCTGTCGATGAACGGATAGCCCGCAAGGCAGTCGGCGACGGCGGTGATCCGGGCGCGATCGACATCGACACCGATATAGGCCGAAGCGCCGAAGCCCATCAGCGCCGGCTCGACCGAGGCGCGGATCGTCAGCGCCCCGCTGGCCTGCAGCGCGGCGAGCTTGCGGCGCACCGTCGGCTCTGACGCGCCGCTGCGGCGCGCGAGCTCGGCCGTGGTCATCCGGCCGTCCTCCTGCAGCAGCTGGACGATCTTGCGTTCGACGGGATCGAGGGCGGGGGGCGACATGGCGGCTCCGGGGTTTGCCCGAAGACTGATCCCGGAAATTCTGCTGCGTGAATGTTCGCAAGCCGGAATTATCGGGCCGGAGTCGTTGTTGATCGCGAATGCGGCAGCCAGCTTCGCGTTTGCATCGCGAAGCGGCAGCGGCGCGACGTTCGCGCCCGTTCCTCGATCGTCTGGAGAGGGTCGCCCCCGCTGAGCGCCGGGGCTGTCAAGACGATGCGCCCGGCCGAGGGGACTCGACCGGGCGCCTGTGTGGTGCTCGCAGATGGCCGACCTTGTGTGGCGTACCAAGCAACATCACTCACCGGCCGCAAAATTATCTTTATAAATCAATGGTCGAGAGTTCTGATGTCGCATCGATTTGCTCCAAAATTTCAGAAAGAATGCCCGCAACTGTGCCGTAATGTCCCGCGCTGCGGAGCCACATGCTCCGCAGCTACACATTGCACTCAAGCAGTGATGAAACGCTGCGAGCTACGCAGCCTCGGATTTTGACAGGACACTTTGAACCAACGCCTCAAGGGCCTGTACATGCGCGCGCGACGGGCCTGTTACGTCTAGAGTGGCGACAACCAGATTCTCTTTCGCACCCGCATTCGCGATAGCATAGCAGGTCCGGATTGGATCGGGTGGCAAATCGCCGTAATGTGGGTAGAGAAGCATTACGTTCTGGCACTGATAGAGTTGGCTGTACGCCATCAACTGGTACACATCAGCCTGACTGACACCCTGCTTCGGGTCGTCAATGCGAGGCGACATCCTTTTCCACTTTGTGTCGATGACAAGCACTGTCCGATCGCCTTGGCGAATGATGAGGTCCGGCTTGGTCCGAAAGCGCCCTGTACTCTCTTCGAACAGGCAGTCTCGGTGGCCGCCTTGCGCTGAGACACGGGACCTGGTCTGCCCCCTGAAAAGTGGTCCTCCCTGAAGTAGGCTTTCAAGCCAGATGGAGGACGGAATATGGGACAGAAGAAGCACAAGCCGGAAGAGATTGTC
>NZ_JBAWKD010000015.1:0-78307 GCF_037095735.1 Frigidibacter sp. MR17.14
CTCGTTGATCGCGACATGGCATCGTCTGGTGTCATAGGCACCGTCGGCCGTGACCGAACCGATCTCAGCATCCTCGGGGATCTGCGCCAGAAGGGCTGGAAATGAGGAGGGTCAGGAAACGATCCGGGGGATCGTTTCCCCGACGAATGGGCTGTCGCCTTGCCGACTGGACGTGAACTCGACGGCCCGGACGTCTCCGGTCTGAGCATCCACGCCGATATGGACCTTGCGCCGCACGTCATGGTTTCTCGAACCAGTGGCGAAACATGGCGCGCCCTGCGGCGCGACGCACCATGCTTGCGTGCCTGCCATTCTCCATCGCCGCGGAACTTGATGCCGGTGCTATCAACAAGCAGGGCCACAGGGCCGTCCGGGCGGCGATAGGGGATCCGCACGGCAAGCCGGGCCTGACGCCGACAAAGCGTAGAATAGTCCGGAACGGGCCAGTCCAGCCCCGCCATGTCGATCAGGCTCGCGACCAAACCGACCGTTTGCCGGAGCGGCAGGCCAAACAACACCTTCAGCGTCAGGCAGGTTTGGATTNAAGCGTAGAATAGTCCGGAACGGGCCAGTCCAGCCCCGCCATGTCGATCAGGCTCGCGACCAAACCGACCGTTTGCCGGAGCGGCAGGCCAAACAACACCTTCAGCGTCAGGCAGGTTTGGATTGCGGCTTCAGAGAAGGTCTCGGGATGACCGCGCTTGCCCGTCTTGACCGCATGCCAAATCATCGTCGGGTCGAACCAGATCGAGAGTGACCCACGGCGGCGCAGAGCAGCATTATAGTCGGACCAGTTCGTCGTGCGATAGCGAGGGGAAGAGGGCTTCGGCATGGCCCGAAGCTAACAGTCAGGATTCACGACGTGAATCCGCCTCACCGATAAGTGCAACAACGCCCATCCGGGGCAAGCATTCTGCGCTGAAGAGCACTCTCCCGCGGGCGCGCTTGTCGATGAGGCCCGTTCCGGCACCGATGACATCGGCGCGGGCACATCACCCGCGTGGCCATCGCTCTCGCGTCGACCTAGTCGACCGTCAAACGAGAAATCAGCTCGAGCGTGGCACGCACGCGGACTTCGTTCGGAAAGTTGCGATTGGCCAGCACGACAACGCCCAGGTCCTCGCTCGGCACCATGGCGACATAGGCCCCGAAGCCATTCGTGGATCCGGTCTTGTTCAGGAACACCTCCCCACCGGCGGGCTGCTCGGAAGCCTCCATTGGCTGGGGCTTCAGGATGAAATCATAGCCGTTCCCCGCGACCAGTCGCTCGGGGTCGGCAGGCCAAGGATAGGCTTCCCAGATCATGCTCTGGGTGAAGAGCCGCGTCTGGAACTGCGGCTCTTGCGTCCTCGACACGGCCTTGGCGACATCGGGGGCGACCGGGGCCTCGCCGAGTTCGACATCGAGAAGGGTCAGCATGTCACGCGCCGTCGACTTCACGCCATAGGCCTCGTCATCGAGCACGCCTGGCGTGACCCGGATCGGCTCATCGGTCTTTCGATCGTGGCCATAGGCATAGCGGTTAGCCGCTGCGGGCGGGACCTCGACCCAGCTGTCCTTCAGGCCGAGCGCCGGAAAAAGAACCCCTTCTGCCGCATCAGCGTAGCTCATGCCCATAACTTGGGCCATGACATGGCCCAGAAGACCGATGCTGATGTTGGAATAGCTGCGCGCCCCGGGCTCGGGCGGCGTCCATGCCTGCAGCCAGTCGACGAGCTGATCGACAGTCTTCGCATCGTCCGGCACCTGAAGCGGCAGCCCGCCCGAATGATGCGTCGCCAGATCCAGCAGGCTCAACTGGCCCGCGGGCACACCCTGCAGGCGGGGCAGCCAGGTCGAGACGGGGGCGTCGAGCGAGAGTTGCCCGCGTTCCTCCGCCAGTGCCGCGAGCGTCACGTTGAAGATCTTGCTGATCGATCCGAGCTCGAAGATCGTGTCTGGCGTGACCGGACGGGTGTCTTCGCGCGACGCGAGGCCGGTCGCGTAGAAGCGGTGCTCGCCACCTTTCGTCACGCCGACGATCAGCCCGGGGATGTTGTGGTCCGCGATGGCCTGGCCGAAGGCGGCCGCCGCATCGGCCTCGAACCGCTCTTGGGCGTCCTCGGCAAACGCAGGCGAGAATGGGGCTGCAAGCAGCAGGATCGAGAGGGGGAGCGCGCGGGTCATGTCTGGTCCTTCGTGGTGTTGGGCAGTGACCTATCCGGTGGTGCTGGCACAGGGCAGACGACAAAGGGTTGGACTTCGCATAAGCTCAGCTCATGCCTGATCGCCCCGACATCCCGCTGAATGCGCTCCGCAGCTTCGAAGTCGCGGCCCGTCAGGGCAGCTTCACCCGCGCCGCGATCGAGCTGCGCGTGACCCAGGCCGCGGTCAGTCACCAGATCGCGCGGCTCGAGGGCCTCTTGGGCCTCACGCTCTTCCACCGCACACCCGCCGGCCTCGTGCTCACCGATGCCGGGCAATCGCTGTTTCCGGTGCTGGAACGCGGGCTGGACGACATCGCACGGATGATCGAGCGCATCTCGGGCGGGCAGCCGACCGAGGTGGTGAACCTCGGCGCCGTGACGACCTTCGCCACCGGCTGGCTCATCCCGCGGCTCGAGGCCTTCGAACGGGCGCATCCGGGCGTCACCGTCCGGCTTTCGACCAACAACAACCGGGTGGAGATCGCGCGCGAAGGGCTCGACGCCGCCATTCGTTTCGGGTCCGGACACTGGCCGGGTCTCGAAGCACACCACATCATGGACGCGCCGATGGCGCCGCTCTGCGCGCCGGGGCTGGAGCTGCGCCGCCCGGGCGACCTGCCCCGGCATCGGCTGTTGCGCAGCTACCGGGCCGAGGAATGGCCGGCCTGGTTCCGCGCTGCGGGCGAGAGCTGTCCACCGCTCGCCGGTCCGGTGCTGGACAGCTCGAATGGCCTCGCGGAGTTGGTGGCAGAGGGCTTCGGCATCGCGCTGCTGCCGCTGCCGATGTTCGATCGCCAGATCCGCTCCGGCAGATTGAGGCGTCCGTTCGAGCCCGTGGTCACGCTGGGAAGCTACTGGCTGACCGTGCCGAAGGATCGCCGGGTGACGGAGCCGACCTGCCGACTGCTGGACTGGATGCGGGAGACGGTTTTCGCAAGCTAGCCGCAGTCCCTGACCCTGCCTTCAGGGCACTAGCCTCGGCGTCACCGCCCCTCTGCCCGGTCAGGTGCCGAATGCTTCTCTCGCGCCACGAAGCCGACCACGAAGCCGAAGGGTTTGCAGATCTTCTCGAGCGTCTCGAGCGTCGGATTGGCCCTGCCGCGCTCCAACGCGATCAGCTGGATCCTTGTCAGGCCGAAACGGTCGGCGAACTCCGCTTGGGTCAGGCCCAGGCAATTACGCATCTGCCGAATGGCCTGCGGCAACCTCAGCTGCCCGCGGCGGGCGAGGTTGGCGAACTCCAGGCGAAGCGCTAGCTTCTCTTCGCGGCTCAACTGGCGCTTTTTCGGCATCTTTGCTCGTCCGTTGTGTGGATCCCGGATCTTGGGCTACGGGCGTCGAGCACGAGCGCGCGCACCGCTCTCTCCCCACGGAGGGAGATGCGAAATGTATCGTCGCAAGGATACATGACATGCCGAACCGGCTAGAATGAGTATCTCTATGAAGATACTTTTGGTGGGTCTCTCGGTGACGAACGCCCTGATCGCAGGGAGACAGGTTGGCCTCGCGGCTGGCGGCACCAGCGGGATGATCAAGATGTCTTCCCCTC
Organism: Frigidibacter sp. MR17.14; assembly: GCF_037095735.1. NCBI lineage: Bacteria > Pseudomonadati > Pseudomonadota > Alphaproteobacteria > Rhodobacterales > Paracoccaceae > Frigidibacter > Frigidibacter sp. MR17.14. The sequence continues at coordinate 3,736 of NZ_JBAWKD010000015.1, forward strand.
TGCGGCGAGCTGACGAAATCGCCTCGCATGCTCCGCCAGCATTGCCTCCAGAACTTCGGGATCCGTGACCGGCCTGTATCCGGGGCAGTCGAAGCGGCGGATGCGGATTGAGCCGAGTTTGACCTGAAGATCTTCTTCCCATGCCGGGTCCCAACGAGCGCCGGACGCCTCGGCGAACGCGCGGATGGTTCCCGAGGCGAGGCGCGGGTCGCGCCTGCGTGCCGCCCGACGGATGATCTTCGTCCAGGGTCGCCGAGGCTCGTCGATCCGCAGCAGAGTGCCGAAGGCGTCGAAAGCCACGACGCGGACGTCTGCAAGCACGTCCCGAGACAGCGGCAGGAGATCTGGCTGCGGTGCCCGGGCAATGAAGCGATCGACAGCCTCGAGATCCGGTTCCGGGTCCCGCATCCGACGGATCGAAAGGATGCAGACGGCGCTGACCGCAATCCCGAAGGCCAGGGCAGCGGTCGAGAGGGCGATTTCAAGAGGGTTCACGCCGGAGCCTTCAGTGCAGAAGCGGCCGCGCGGCCATCATGACCGCGTTGTCCAGGAGGCGCAGCGCGGTCCGCAGGTTGGGTCGTCTCTCCTGCCCGAAGCACCGGGTCATGGCCTCGATGCTCAGCTCGATCATGTCGTCCGAAAGCCCGCGCTTGCGCCCCGCACGGCGCGTGAAGGCCGCGAGTTGGTCGATGGACGGCGGCGGCAGTTCGATGATCCGGCAGCGCGACAGGAACGGCGCGCTCAGCCCCTGCAGGCCGTTGGCGGTCATCACCCAGTTGATCCAACTCATGTCCATCGGCAGTCGGACATAGGGGCAGCTCCACCGCGCCGAAGTCGCGGGTTCGAGGAACGGCAGCATCCCGTCGGTGAGGTTGTAGGTGCCCCCGGAGGTGCCCCGGGCGGGCACGGCCTTCTCGATCTCATCAACGACAATAAGGACGTTGCCCACCTGCTCGCGCAGGACCAGCTCCACGGGCCGACCGGGTCCGGCATTGCCCCAGCCACGCTGACAGCCGGCCACCGAGAACGAAGCGTTCTCGCCCGCGGCATCGATCTCCGTGCTTGGCACGCCGATCAACGTCGCCAGCCGTCGTGCCCAGTGCGACTTGCCGATGCCCGGCGCGCCGACCAGAAGAACCGGCGGCAGGCGCAGTCCGGGCTCGCCGCTGCGCCAGGACTGGCGCATCGCATGCCAGACGAACTCGTTACAGGGGCCGAGACCGGGGTAGTCTGCATGAAGTTCGGCCGCGATCTCGTCGGCGCGCGCCTCGGAGGGCAGCTGGATCAGCCTGACACCGTGCCGGGCGGGCTCGATCACCTCCGCGATCTTCGAGGGCAACTGCGACACCTCGTGTCGGCGCTCATAGCAGGCCATGTAGCGCTTGGCCCGGCGATTGACCCGGCTCAGCGCCGCCCCGGTGACCGACACCTCGTCGAGCAGGCTCAGGTAGGCCTGTTGATCCCGCGTGCCGTCGGGCCGCAACGGCGGCTCGAGCCCTTCGCGCCGGATATGCGCCCTGCACCATGCCTCGCGCAGGCGGTTGCGGATGGAGAACTCCGAGACGGTGGGGTCGGGATAACGGGCGAGGACGAAGGGGTAGCGTGCGGTCATGGCATCCATCAAGGCGCAGAAGGTCAGGCCCGCCTGAGCGAGGCGGGTGCGGCGTGGTTCGGGTTGAGCGTTCGATGTGCCCTTAATGATGCATGATTCGAGCCGGCCTACAAGATGCGCCGTCATATTTTATTGCATAATTACATATGCTTAGATGAATTTTCCGATTTTCGCGAGGGGCGCTAAGCGGCACGCGACCGACCTCGCGTGAACCGTGGTGAAGCTTCTCGCAGGCATGCGTCGCACCTGCGTTTGCGGCAGCCTCAACGGGGATTGCTCGCTCTGGGCCTTGTCCGACGGGCAAGAGGTGCCTCCCCGCGGAGCGGCGCACCTAGTCGGCGGCGATCCCTCCGGCGGGTTTTCGTCTGGCTACAACGCCACCCGCAAACGATGGCTCGGCGCGAGAACGGGCACCCGCGGACATGCTGGAACCTTCCATGCGCCAGTGTCGGCAATGGGGCGCACGCACGATCAGGGTGGGAATGAACAGCTGCTCCCCGCGCTACGATGGGAGACCGGAGGTGCATCCAGGGGTCTGCCGACGCCTGCAACGAGAAGGAGGAGTTGCGGGGATCCCAGGGAGGAGGAGGGGATCCCCGCAGATTTCCGAGGCTCAGGGAGGAGGAGGAGCCTCTGGAAAGTCATCGACGACTTGCGTCGGCGTTGCCCATTTCCTCGCATCTTCGGCCCAGCGTCACCAGTGCGAAGATCGGGATGCCGACATGCCGTCAGTGCATCGAGACGTCAGAGCCGGCGAAGTGCATCGGCCCATCTCCCGTGCGAAAGTCACCGAAGCCAAGGTGCCGCGTGCCCGCCGTTCGAACCGAAACCTCTTCAAGCCAGCTCGTGGCCCGTCGCGCCCAACAGGCCGGCCTTGTCCTTCCTTCTTTCAGTCATGGGGGCGGATGCATTCGGAGCTGGTGCGAACTAGAGGGCGTTTGAACGACAGAAGACAAGGCAGCGGAGGTCCGCTCTTGAGGGGCATCTAGGTGCAGCGACACTTTATTTTTCGGACGTCTGTCTTAGAGTTTGATTCAGGCAAGCCTGCATCGGGGGGGAGCGGGTCATAACCGAACCAGATAGTGTGCTTGACCGAGATGCCCGCGTTGTTCGCGAAAGCCTCAGTTCTCCAGAATGGCAGGCAAGGCTTGAGGCTGCGCGGGCGCAACGGCTGCGGGTGCTGGCCTCCCGCGAAAGACAGGCTCAGTCGCGGAGGGACGAGGCGACCGGCGGCGAACCCGCCGCATCGCCTGTCATCCGCAATCGTCTCTCGATGTCGGCTGCAAGCCTTGGTGTTCTCGCTCTGGTGCTGGGGTCAGGTGTAGAGATCCTGCGGTCGCCGCCGGAGCCGCCGACCCCGCAACCACGTCCCATCACCGCCCAAATCGAAGCGCCGCAGTTTGTTTCCGGCGTAGATCTGCCCGCTTCTCCGAGATCAGTCGGGGCGGTCGAGACACCGGTGATTTCGGGCGCTCCAGCACCCCGCTTCGCGTTGCAGCCCGCCGACCCGGCACCGCGCATAGATCAGACGCCTTTCTCGTTGGCCGGTATTCGGGAGGCCAAATTGATGCGACTTGCGGCTGCGGTGCCCCCGGGAACCCGCGTGAGTGTTCCATCTGGGCCCGACTGGGTCTTCAATATTCCGGGGCTGCGGATCGCGGCCTCGATCCTTGCTGAACCGGAGGAGGTCGTCCGCTACTTCCATCCGGAGGATCGGGCGCTGGCCGAGGCGGCTGCGCAAACGATCAATGCCCGAGTCGACGACTTCACCTTTTACGCCCCAGCACCGCCAGAGGGCACCGTGCAGGTTTGGCTCTCGGACGCGGACTGAGGCTTGGCGTCAGCGCAATGCGTCTTCGCCCGGCAATTTCAGCAGCAGTTGACCAGGTCGCGAGGGAGTCGCGTCTTCTATGGCTGCAAATGCATCGACCGTGCCCGGCAAGAAGCTCGCGATCCTTTCGGCAGTCGCTCGGTCCTCGTGGAAGCGATAGGTCAGGCGGGCCTCGCTGATCCCCTGCGTCGAAGGTTGCAGGTCGGACCGGATTCCCGCCCGCCCGAGGATGGCGGCTAGGTGCCGCGCGAAAGTTTCCCCCCTGTCGCTGCCAGCTGAATATTCGATCGACACCTGGATGTCGGGGGCATCGGATCTCTGGCCGTCCATTCCCTGCCAGGGAGTTGCAGCGTAATGGGTGCCACCGGCATCCATGCGGCTGACGCGCCAGATCGGGTCGCCCGTGCCTTCGGGGATCGGCGCGATGGCTGCGGACGCTTCCGTCTCGGCGACATAGACCGCTTCGGCCCTGTCTTCCCCGGCAGGGGCGCGCGCCAGCTCGACCAAAAACCGGCTCCCCTCGGGGCCTGTCGAAGCCGCCCAGGCCAGTTCCGCCGTGCGACTGTCTATGACGATTGCCCCGAGAGCCGCTGGGGGCGTCAGGGCTGGCTGAGCATCGGTAGTAGGGACCTGATCGCCGTCCATCCTGTCCAGTCGTTCCTGCGCCGCCGAAAGGTCTTCCGCCGCTGCGGTGAGCCAGTAGCGGGCCAGTTGATCGTTCCGCGGGATGCCGGCCCCCTCCGCGTAAATCAGGCCGAGATTGTAACGTGCCCGCGCATGACCCTTCACCGCGGCCAGCGCATACCACTTCGCGGCCAAGACGGGACGGCGCACGGTGCCGATCCCGGCATCGTAAAGGACGCCGACATTGAACTGGGCATCGGTCAGGCCAAGTTCCGCCGCCTGCAGATACCATTCAAGCGCGGTGTCCGGGTTTCGGGGCTGGCCGAGGCCAAGGTCGGAGAGCAGGCCGAGCCCGAACATCGCGGCTGCGGAGCCCTCGCGGGCCTCGGCGCTCCAGATCCCGGCCGCAGCGGCGTAGTCACGCCGCTGGAAGGCGTCTTCGCCGGGCCCGGCTGTCGCCGCCTCTCCGGTCATCAGAACGATCAGACTGCATCCTGCGGCCAGTCCCCGCCAGCCTTTCATGGCAGGGTCACCGCCAGGAAATCTCGACCACGCGGTTCTGCGCGTTGTCGACATTGGTGTCCGTCGTCACCGCCAGATCGCTTTGCCCGCGCCCGAGAACCTGCAGGCGTTCCACCGGAATGCCCCGCGCAACCAGACCGTCGGCCACCTTCTGCGCGCGGCGTATCGACAGCTCAAGATTGCTGCGCGGATCTCCGATCGTGTCGGCCCCGCCCGCGACGATCATGACGATCGGATCCCCGGCGCGGAACAGGCGCGCGGCTTCGTCGAGCACCAACGTGCCTTCGGTCGAGATGCTGCTGCTTCCGGTCCCGAAATAGATCGACAGCGGTTCGACCTCCTGCGCCTCCGCAGGGGCGGGCGTGGCGGGCAACGGGGCCTGCTGCGCACCGGCCGTCAGCGACGCTGACACGACCAGAAGTCCTGCGAACATGATCGGGGTGATGGACGGTTTCATGGACTCTCCTCGTCAATGAAAATTCAATCTTGGCTTTCGAAGTCGCGCACGAGAGCACCGGACGGGTGCCGCGCATAGTCATTGATTGTGGGCCAGCCTCAGGGACGAGCCGTGGGGGGCGTCACCCCGGTTGCTGGCCGGTCCCGACCCCGATGATCGGCCCAGTCGGGCGTCCTGTAGGCGATCCTCCCCGTTGTTCGAGCGTGACCTCGTAAAGTTGGCCTTCGATCGGGGCCGGAAGGTCCGTGTCGAGCGACACCGATCCGGTCGCGTCGAGAACCCCCAGCGAAACCGGCCCGACCTCTTCGCTCCATTTCGTCCAGACCTGCAGGCTGGCCGTCTGGGGAAGGTCGGGTGGGGCAAGGCTGGTCAGGTCGACCCGGTTGCCACCGAAATCCTCGACGATGAACCGCACGGTGCCTTCCGGATCGGCAAGGAGCGCGATCATGTCGGGAGTAGGCGCGGGCCTGAGGACGAGTGCCAGACCGGCGAGCGCGGCGGCGACAGCCAGAAGCGCGGCGAAGACCATCGGTTTGCCGCTGCGCCGCAGGGCGGGCGCTGCGTCGAGGGCGGTTTCGGTGCGCTGCGCCTGCAGACTGCTCTGCAAGCTCGCCTCGATCCGCGACCAAAGGGCCGGGTCCGTCGCCGCAGGATCGCTCGTTCGATCTATCGCCGCGAACTGCTCTCGCAACGCGGCCACTCTGCGGCAAAGGGCTTCGTCCTCCCGAATGGCGTCCTCTAGCCGCAGGACCTCCTCAGGATCGAGAAGGCCAAGGACATATTCCTGCAGGCTGGCATCAAGCTCGGACGGGATCATGACATGCACCCCCGCAGAGTTTCCAGGCTGCGGCGGATCCACGCCTTCGCTGTGCCCAAAGGCACGCGCATTCGACCGGCGATCTCGCCGTGTGAAAGCCCGAGGACATAAGAGGCGAGCACGGCCCGGCGACGGTCCTCCGGGAGACTGGCGAGGCAGCTTTTCAGCATTGTCCCTTCCTCCAGCCGCTCCCAAGCCTGACTGACCAGCAGCCGCTCCTCGTCAGCCGCCTCCTCCGCATCCATTGGGACCGCGCCATCGCTTTCCTCACGCTGTCGCAGCAAAGAAAGGCTCCGATCACGCAAAGCCGCGATCATCCAGCTTTCGGCCCGGTCGATCGCAGGATTGAACTGGTCGGCAGTCTGCCAAATCCGCACGAAGGTGTCGTGGAGCGCATCCTCGGCAAGATCGTGTTTGCGTAGCAGGCGCAGGGCGATGCCCATCAACTGGTCTGCGTGCCGCTCATACAGCCGTCGAACCGCGTCGCGGTTCCCCGCCGCGCAGGCCAGCAACAAGGTCGCGTCGTCCTGCATCCCACCTTCCGAAAGCCGATAAGCCATTGTTCGATATGCGCCGAGACGGCGCATATCTGTCTTACGCGTCAGGCTTGGTCATGGATCAGATCCTCAGTCCAAGTGACGTGAGGTTCGATTCTGCGCCTGCCATCAAGCGAGGCTCTTGCGGCGACGTGCGAAAAAGCCAGCGCCCGCGAGCGCAGACCCGAGCAACACCACGCCGGCCGGGAGCGGGACAGGGGCTGGCGACGCCACGGCGAAGCCGTCCAGTGCGCCGAATTCTGCCCCGGCATAGCCGATAAGCGACGCGTTCACGTAGCCCATGCCGTTCGCGAAGAGATCGAGTTCATAGAGGCCGGTGCTGAATCCGGTCGACAGAAGGGCCAGCGCCTGGTTCGAGCCTTCCATGATGGAAAGAATGTCGAAGCCGCCGACCTCGGTGAAGTCGAGCACGGAACCGTTGAACCAGATCTGACCGATCGTAGTCAGCAGACCGGTGTTGTTTGCCAACGTGGCCAGAGTGTCGAGTTCGCTATCCAAGACGAACTGAATATTGGTGGTCGGATTGGCGACCGCATTCGTATAGGCATTTGCAAAGATCGACGGATCCGCGCCGAAATTCACGTCACCCTCGGCATAAGCCAACGGCATGATCATATTCGCTTCGCCCGCAATTGTCGGGGGCGAATTGTTCGGGAAGAAGACCCTGTTTTCGTCGGCGGTCGTGACGATGCGTGCCGCATCCAGCACGTTGTTGAAATCGAACCCAAGCGCCTCGACGCTGGTGCGGTTTTCTGCTGCGGCGGTCACTACAGCCGTAGCGATGCCGGTCATGGGGTTCACGAGGTAGACGGTGTCGGTGCTGTCACTGTAGCCGTAGAGTTCGCGAGTTTTCGGGCGAAACGCCAGCGAACTCATCTTCATCGTCACGCCGGCATCGCTTTTGATTGTCATGCCGCTGGCAGAGCCGGGCATGTTCAGATTTGTCATGGTGACCAGAGTCTGGCCGTTGTTACCGAGAGCGTAACCGGTCGCGCCCATCGGGACCGCCGGGACGGTTGCGGCGCTGATCGCACCGGCGCTAACCAGCAGCGCGACAGCTGATCCGATCACGGGAAATGTCATTGGCATCATATTTCTCGTCTCCCACATTGAACATGTGCCGATGCGAAACCTCGGCCGAAGACGAGACTATGGCAATTGAAAGGCATGGGAACGCCGCGAGCCTCAAGTATATTTTTTTCTTCGATGCATCCAAATTGGATGACTGATTTTAATGGGTAAATTCATTCATCGCGAGAACGTGATGGTTTCGAGGATTATGGGTGCATCCAAAGCCAGTGACCCGCGAAAATTCGACTGCTCAACCCGTGCCCGCCAGCCTTGCCGACACCTGCCAGAGACGTTCTGCTGCCGCCTGATCCAATGCCATGTCTGGTATCTTTGCCTGCCCAGGCGTTCCACAGGTCTCGAAAAATCCCGATGGCCCGAAGTATCGATCGGACGTCGCCATCGGCGCTGTGGCGGCAAACAGAAGTGGAAGCGCGGCCTGTTCCACGGGCTGAAACAGGAACCACAGCACCGAACGCACCAGCGATGTGGGGCTGCGGCGGCCGGGGGCGCTGTGGAACAGGTCGGTCCGCGCGATCCCGGGGTGGGCGCAGAAGCTCGCGATGCCCCAGCCTTCCGCATCGCTCCGCCGTTGCAGCTCGAGCGCGAACATCAGGCAGGCAAGCTTCGACTGCGCATAGGCGCCAAAGGCGCTGTAGCGCGACTCCGCATTCAGATCGGCGAAGTCCAATCTCCCCCTCCGAGCGGCGAGGCTCGACAGGCTGACGACCCGTGGCGCTGACGCTAGGCGGAGCATCGGAAGCAGCCGCATCGTCAGGGCGAAATGGCCGAGGTAGTTCGTGGCGAACTGCAGTTCGAATCCATCGGCGCTCAGCTGCCGCACCGGCGGGGTCATGACGGCGGCGTTGTTGATCAGAATGTCGACGGATTTTCTGTGAGCCTGAATCCGTTCTGCGAAAGCGGCAACGGAAGCAAGGCTTGCGAGATCCAGCATCTCGAACGTTACGCTGGCTTGCGGATGCGCGGCGCGGATCAGGCGCAACGCCTCTGCTCCCTTCGCCGCGTTGCGCCCGGCAATCGTCACCTCGGCGCCAGCCCCGGCCAGCGCCTTTGCAGCTTCCAACCCGATGCCACCCGTGCCGGTGACGATCGCGCCGCGTTCGTGCAGCGCCGGCATGTCTTCAGCGGCCCATCCCGTCATCGGGTCGAATTCCGCGTGATCGTCTGGGCCAGGGTTCGTCCGATCACGGCTGATCCCGCGGCCGACGGATGGGTATTGTCTGGGCCAAGGAGATTTTGGTCGCCGGGATCGAAGAAATCCTCGGCATCCACGAAGAAGACGCTATCGCGGGCGCCCGCATATGTCGCGATGCGGCGCTCGATCTCAACAAGTCCGGGACGGCAGCCCTTGAACGAGGTCGAGTGCGGAGCCTGATAATACCCCATCCAAAGAACCTTCGCCCCTCCGGCGCGGGCGTTTTCGATGAGCCGGGGAATGTCGCCCCCCGTGCCGTCCGGAGAGATCAGGGCGTCGATCTCGCCGTCACATTGCGTGCAGCCGCAGGAAAACCCGAGATCATTCGCCCCGCCGTTCATCACGACCCAGTTCCAGCGCCCTGACGACAGCTGATCGGGGATGTTCAGCCCGACAAGAGACCCGAGAGGCCCAACGCGGACTTGCGCCCCTAGGGCGGCGCGACTGACGACTCGTCGGTGCGTTACCTTTGCGATGATGTGTCCCACATCGGCCTGGTCAGAGCGGTTCCAGGCCATGACCGAGTCGCCTATGACCAGAATGTCGCCGTCCTGCTGCTTCGGCACCAGACCGCAGGCTGCGACGAGGAGCGAAAGGACCAAAGCGGCTGCGAGCTTCATAGGGGCGAACACCCTTCAAGGTTCAGAGGAAGGATTACATAGGCTGGACACTTCCGTCGCCCAACTGGCGGGCTCGACGCGCCCGAGTCTGCCGACTTCATCGAACGTCCGGTCGCGCCATGAGCGTGATCCATCGGCAGCCGAAGCCTTCTAGGCATCCGGCCCGTCAGATCACGGCCATCGCAACAGCCGCCGCGATCATGGCGCCAAGCAGCACGATCAGGAAGGCCGCCAAAAGTGGCGAGCGATCGGTGTCGGTCGTCGCCAAGGCCTCAACCCGTGTCGCGGCTCGCCGTCCCGATCTGGATATGCCGCAGCCGAGGCCGTCCGAAGTCTTCCGCATCGGAGCCTCTTTCGTATCTCTCATGGGCGGTGTTGCTCATCGGACAGTGGCATTCGCAATCCAAGTGATTTCATCAACGTCGCTAACGAAGGGCGCACCGGATCGTTTCGGATATCCGCCAGAATCTTCGCTTGCTGATGGGATACGAGGGCTGGCCGCTTCGCGTTGCAGAAGGCTGCAAATAAATCAGAGATCCGCGATGGACGCGGTGGCCAGAACCGGTCCTGTCGGCAGTCCGGTCGGAGAACCGCCCGAAGGTTCAAGACTGACGGCCAGCACATCACCCCGCTCAAGGCGCTGGGTGACCGTCGTCTCCGCCCCTGTCAGCAGCCCGAGCGAGTGGGGTTGCCCGGCCCGTATGACCCAGAGCTGATAGGACTGCGCATTCGGCGCCGGACCAGAGGTGCTGCTGAACGTCAGGCCCTCGGCATCCGCCAGGACCGAGATGGCGAGGTCAGGGGCCGACAGTTCGGCAATGGGGCGCAAATCCTGTCCGGGCCAGAACCACACCGCCGTCAGGACCGCCAGCGCAGCAGCCGTCAGGCCCGCACCAAAACTCCAGCGCTGCCACCAAACGCCTCCGGTCCGCGGTGCCGGCCCGAAGATCCGCTCCTCCGTGCGCCCTAGCAGATGTGCAGGCGGCTCGACAGCGACGAATTCCGCGTCCAATCCCGAAAGGCGCTGCTGCCAAACTTGGACCTGCCGCGCGAAATCCCCGTTGCGCTGCAGCAGATCCTCGGCGCGCGCCCGGTCCTCGGCCGAGGCAAGGCCCAGCACATAGTCCGCTGCCAAATCATGCTCGTCGGCGCCCGTCACTTCTTCACGCACTCCCTCAAGCTGCGCAACCCGCGGTGCAGCCAGCTGCGCAGCGTGTTGAGCGGAATTCAGATGGCTTCGGCGATGCCCTCACAGGTCTCGCCATCCAGATAAGCGCTGCGGACCGCCCGCGCCCGATCGGGATCGAGCGTGGCGAGGCAGTCGAGGATGTGCCGCGCCTCCCCCTGACGGATCAGCACCGTCTCTGCGTCGGGTCGCTTGTCCACGCCCGTCGCGGCCAGATCCCCATCCTCCGTCACCCGCGTGGGTCGTGCCCGCAGCCGGTCGAGGCAATGGTGCGGGCGATGACGATCGACCAGCTCATCGCCAGACCCCGAGAGGGGTCGAACCGGTGGGACTGTGTCCAGAGGCGGGTCATCATCTCCTGCAGCGCATCCTCGGCCTCGCTCCGATCCCTGAGCATACGGAGGCGGACCCCGAAAAGTTTCGGACACGCTTCGGTATATAGTGATCGCAGCGCGGCCCGCTCTCCGCGCGCCATGCGGGCGAATGTCTCCGCCAGCAGATCGTCTGTCATGCCTTCCCCCAAGGTCGACGACAGGACGCCCGCAACCCGAGCCGGTATCGAGCGAAAGCGCCGGAGACGCCTTCGATGCGGCTGCGGGGAAAAAATCCACCTTCTGCGCAACTTCTCTGAAGCGCGGTCCGTATCGCCTTTGTCCGGGTCGACGTGACCCAGCATCTCAGGAGGAACCGGTATGAAGACGCTCAATCTGTTGCTTGTCTCTGCAGCCCTCAGCTTCGGGGCAACCGCCACCTTTGCGGCCAACCCGATGGTTGGCGGCGCCCCGATGTATGAAAACAAGAACATCGTCGAAAACGCGGTCAATTCCGCCGACCACACGACGCTGGTCGCGGCGGTGAAGGCGGCGGGACTGGTCGACACGCTGGCCGGTCCGGGGCCGTTCACCGTCTTCGCGCCGACCAACGCCGCCTTCGAGATGCTGCCCGCAGGCACCGTCGACACGCTGCTGAAGCCCGAAAACAAGGCGATGCTCACCAAGGTTCTGACCGCACATGTGCTGGCGGGTGACTGGACCGCCGAAAAGATCATGGCCGAGATCAAGAAGAGCAAGAACCGCATGGCGAACTTCACCACGGTGTCCGGCGATGCCCTGTCGGCGCGGATGAAGAACGGTGCGCTCTGGATCTATGACGAAAGCGGCGATGTGGCGAAGGTCACGATTGCCGATGTCGACCAGTCGAACGGCGTGATCCATGTCGTCGATCATGTGCTGGTGCCGAAGTAAGGGCGCGACCGCCGAACTGCCGATGTGATGGAGCCACGGCGGCGCCCAAAGGGTGCCGCCGATGCTGTTTGTCGGCTCCAATCGCGCGACGCGGTGCTTCGGGTCATTTTCGGGCCGCGTTGACAAGGACGAGTTGCACCCGACGGCGAAGGGCGCCTTCATCGCGACTTTGTTTGAACGTTGCGGGATGACGATGCAGGGTGAGGCTGGCTCAACCTTGTGGCGCCCGATCGCACCGCCTGGCAAGCCCGCCTGAAAGCCTTCCCAAAGCCAGCACAATCGGGTGACCGATCCGGCTTCATCGCGACGTCGTGTCGCGCGTGGCGTCGGACCCTGACGGACGGAAAGAAGAAGACAGAACCCGGTGTTGGTCGAGACGCATCCTCGCCGCCCTGACCTTGTTCAGCCACCGTTCCGGCGCCGCCTGATCTGGCGTCGCATGCGCAAGTTCCGAGATGTCCATGATCCCCCCAGATCGCCGGTGGCCCGGTCGACAGGCACCCTACCGTGGATGCTGCCGAGCGAACCCGCCGGGACGCGGTTGGTTCCTGACCACCTGTCCGAGGCATGTTCGGATCAAGACCGCGCCGCGACCTCTCGGGCCTGTTCCTCCTCCAGGGCGAGCATGTCGCGCCCGCTCGTCAGAAGGGCCGAACCCGACGCGTCCCGGTAACGGATCGCAAAGGTTCCGCCCTGGACGTCGCCGTCGATCTCGACCTGCTCGGGTCGGGCATGGCCAACATAGCGGAATTGCTTTCCGTAGAAGCCTGTCCAGAAGAACGGCGCCGCCCGGAATGGAGTCGCAGTCCCGGCAAGGAAGTCTTGCGCGAGATGTTCGCCCATGCGCTGCGCATGAACCCAGTGCTCGATCCGTTGCCGCTTCCCGGACAGGGGGGCGGGCACGGCGGCGATGTCGCCGATTGCCCAGATCGCCGGATCCGAACTCTGCAGCGTCGCGTCGACCGCGACGCCGCCCTCGGCCATATCCAGCCCGGCCGCCTCTGCCAGACCGATCCGCGGCGCGACACCGGTGCCCAGCACCAGAAGATCCGTGGGGATCCGCGCACCTGCGTCGGTGACGACCGTGCCGTCTTCGAAGGAGGCGACCGTCTCGCCCATCCGGAAGCGGACGCCCTTGTCGATGTGCAGGTTCATGATGTGGCGCCCCGCCTCATCGCCGAGGATCCGGGCCAATGGCAGCGTGCCCTGTGCGACCACTGTCACCTCGATGCCGCAGGCACGCAGCGCAGCGGCCACCTCGAGCCCGATGAAACTTGCCCCAAGGACGAGCGCCGTGCGCGCGGTCTTCGCAGCGTCGATGAGGGCATCCGCATCGGCAAGGCTGCGCAGAAGGTGACCCTGTTCCGCGCCCGGGAAGTCGGGTCGTTTCGGCGAGGCGCCGGTGGCCAGCACCAGCCGGTCATAGCCGATGCGCTCCCCCTGCGCGGTCTCGAGCTCACGGCTTTGAACATCGACTCCCGTGATCTCGGTGCCGGTCCGGATTTTCACCTGGTCCAGCCCTTCCGCGGGCAGGAAACATTCGTCGCGGCTCTTACCGCCTTGAAGATATTGCTTCGAGCAGAAGGTCCGGTCATAGGGGGCGTCCGGTTCTGCACCGATGAGCGTCACGTCGGCGCCGCGGCCAGCGCGGCCGAGTGCAGCGGCAAGTGCATGTCCGCCGGCTCCGGTGCCCACGATGACGATCCGTTCTGCGTTGGCTTTGGACTTTGGCGAAGGCGCGGCCTTCTTGCCAAGCACGCGGATCAGACCATCGGTCTCCTCGACCCGGAAACACGACAGCGACTGGATTGCAGGTCCACCTTCGGCAGTCCCGTCCGCCAGCGAAAAGCGCGCATGGTGCCATGGGCACCTGACCTGCCCTTCCACGACGAGCCCCTTGTCGAGGGAGGCTCCGAGATGGGTGCACTTCGCGGAGAGTGCCGAGAGCTCTCGCCCGTGACGGACCAGGATCACCTCCTGCCCTTCATAAAGCCCAATCATCGGGCTTGCCTCACGCAGATCTTCGGCCTTCACACCTTTTGCCAGATCGGGCTTGTCATCGGGCATGGCTGGGCTCCTTCGATGGGGATCGGTCGCGCCTTTCTCAACAAAGGCTCCGCGCTGCGCTTCCGTAGACAGCGCAGAGCGTGCTGGCGCAGTTCCGTCGAGTTCTCGTGATCAGGGCGACGGCCGTCGAGGACCCGCTTCCGGCTTGCGGCGCGGGATGCCAGATCGCCGCCATGACCGATGAATTCGTGGTTCTCCTCGCGCCTTCGGGTCTCGGCTACGGCCTCGGCAGCAACGGCGGCTCGAGCCCTTCGCGCCGGATATGCGCCCTGCACCATGCCTCGCACATGCGGTTGCGGATGGCGAACTCAGAGACGGTGGTGCCGCGTGCCCGCGGTTCGAACCGAAACCTCTTCAAACCGGCGCATGGCGCCGTCGCGCCCAGCAGGCCGGCCTTGTCCTTTATCCTTCCAGTCATTGAGGGCGAATGCATTCGGAGCAGGTGCGAACTAAAGGGGTGCCACCTCGAGATGTCCGGCAGCATGGAGCCCTTAGCGGACCTTCCGGAAAGGAGCTTGGCGGCAGGACGATCAGCGCCGTTCCTCATGGGTAGTCAATCCACGCGACTGGCTGCCATGACAATTGCGCGGGGTTCTCCTTTCATCCGGCAGGGCTCCTGCCCGCCGGCTCAGCCACCGCCCACCGCGGCGCGATGGACCAGCGCCGCCATCATGTCCGTCCGTGTCACGATGCCGATGATCCTGCCGCGCTCGAGCACCGGCACGGCGTCGACCTCTTGCTCTGCCATCAGCCCCAAGAGGACGCTGGCAGGTGTTCCCGCCACCGCGCGCGGACCGGCGACCGACATCAGATCGGCCGCGGTCGCACCCGCGCCCGTGGATGGGCTTAGAAGCCTACGGAAGGCGGCAAGCAGGCTCCGCTCGAGGCGCAAGGCGTCCTCGCGCGCGCGCTCGATGAGATGGATCTGGAAGATCACCCCGTAGAAGCGCGCTCCGGGCCCGACCACGGGCAGCGAGGTGAACCGGTGGCGGCGGAAGAGGTCGGCGACGTCGGCCATGCCCGTTTCCGGCCCTACCGTGATCAGGTCGCTCGACATGATGCCCCCGGCTGTCAGGGGGCCGGACTGCTTGTCCAGCACCTGCCGTTCGGCAGCACCGATCAGGCGCGCCAGATCGGCAGCCCCGATATTGAACGACTGCCGATACCTCTCGAGGATCGCGGTCAACTCCGGCTCGGACAGGCTCAGGCGGGCTTCGGACGCCGCCGCGCGATCGGGCAGAGCCTGAGGAGGCACCTGCCGCGCAGGGTAATGACGTCCGGTCAACCGCGCATAGAGCGATGCCAGCGCGACGAGGGCAAGGGTGCCACTGGCGATCGGGGTCAGGGCGAACCAGAAGCCCAGACGGTCGATCGCCTCGGGCGACATGGCTGCGGTCATCGCGACGGCCCCCGCGGGCGGGTGAACCGCGCGGCAGAGCATCGTGGCGGTGATCGCCAGCCCCACCGCCAGCGCGATGCGCAGGACGGGATCGGCAACGCAGAGGCAGACCGCGACCGCGACCAGTGCCGCGACCGTATTGCCGACGACGGCGGACCAGGGCTGGGCCAGCGGGCTGTTCGGCACGGCGAAGAGCAGCACCGAGGTCGCCCCGAAGGGCGCGACGAGGTAGAGGCCGGTCGCCAGGTCGACGCCGGGCGATAGCAGCAAGAGCCCGACCAGCCCGAGGCCGCAGAGTGCCCCAGCGCCGGCCCGTGCCGCCTCGGCCAGCGGCGCACGAGCGACCACGGGGCCGAGGGACCGCATTAACGGTTTCAGCATGACGGCATCACTCCCTGGCGGCCGGCGCGGCGGCCAGCATCCGGCGCAGCGCGTCGAGCGGGCGCGACGCCTGCGCCTTTCGCCAGACCAGATGGGTCCGCACCCGCCCGATCTCGGCGGGAAGTTCCAGAACCTGAACCTGCGCCTCTGCCCCGAGAGCCGTCAGCACCGCGCGCGGCAGGATCCCGACCCCGGAACCGGCCACAACGCAGGCGAAGATCGCGTGATAGGAGGCAAGCTCCATCACCCCGTCCGGCACCACGGAGGCGGTGGCAAGCCAGGTCTCGAAGATCCGCCGGTAGGAACAGCCGGTCTCGAAGGCGATCATCGTGCGCCCGCGCAGGTCGTCCGGGCCCTGGATTGCCGGCAGCGAGAGCGGCGCGATGAGGGCAAGCTGCTCGGTGAAGACCGGCAGGGTTTCAAGCTCGTGCGGATCGAAGGGCTCGGAGACGAAGGCCGCCTCGATCTCGAACTGCCGGACGCGGCGCAAAAGGCTTGCGGTGTCGCCGGTGGACAGGTCGATCCGCACCTCGGGCTGGGCGGCATGGAAGGCGGACAGCACCGGCGGCAGCCGGGCGGCGGTCGTGCTTTCCAGCGCGCCGAGCCGAAGCGTGCCGCGAAGCGTGTCAGGGCTCAGCGCAAGCTCGGCCTCGTCGGCAAGCTGCAGCAGCCGCTCGGCATAGGTCAGCAGGCGGGCGCCATCCTCGGACAGGATCAGCCGGTTGCGCTCGCGCCGGAAGAGCTTCGTTCCCAGCCGCTCTTCAAGGGTCTTGATCCGCGTCGTGACATTCGACTGGACCCGACCCAGCCGCTGGGCGGCGCCGGTGATCCCGTCCGCCTCGACGACGGCCCGGAAGATCCGCAGGGTTTCCAGATCAAGTCTTCTCATCTTGAGAACGTCCATTCTCAATTATTCATTTTTCAGAATGATCGCGGATACGTATAGGCGGTGTCAAGCAACCACGGATCATCCGATGCACCGCAAACCGCTGCTCATTCAGACAGGCACACCGCCGGACCCGATCCGGTCGGCGCTTGGCGATCTGCCGGACTGGTTCGCCGCGGCGCTCGGCCTGCCCATGGACGGGCTGGAGGTCGTGCGTGCCTTCGAGGGCGAGATGCCGCCGGAACCAGCGCAGGGAAGACCCGCCATCCTCACCGGTTCGTGGTCCATGGTCACGGATCGCGCGCCGTGGAGCGAAAGCCTCGCGGCCTGGATCCGCGCCGCGATGGCGGTGGAGATGCCGCTGTTCGGGGTCTGCTACGGGCATCAGCTGATTGCCCACGCGCTTGGCGGCACGGTCGGCTATCACCCGGACGGTCGCGAAATCGGCAGTCAGGCGATCCGCCTGACCCCGGCGGGCCTAGACGATCCGGCGCTGGAGCCGGCAGGCACAGAGTTCACCGCGCAGCTCACGCATCTGCAGACGGTGCTGACCCCGCCCCCGGGGGCAGCGGTTCTCGCCGGGTCGGATCACGATCCGCACCAGGTCCTGCGCTATGGGCCGAACGCCCTGTCGACGCAGTTTCACCCGGAGTTCACACCCGCGATCATGGCCGGCATCATCGACGCCCGGGCCGAGGCGCTGGCGCAAGAGGGGCGCGACCCTGGCGCCCTGCGCGATGCGGTCTCTCCGGCTCCCTTCCCCCAGAACATGCTGCGCGATTTCGTCGCCCGGCACAGCCAGAGGTCCTGACAAATGCGCAAGATCGGCCTGATCGGCGGCATGAGCTTCGAAGGCTCGGCCATCTACTACCGCCAGATCAACGAAGCGGTGCGGGCGCGGCTGGGCGAGCTGCACTCGGCCGAGATGATGCTCTGGTCCGTCGATTTCCAGAAGATCGTCGACATGCAGAAGGCGAGCGATTGGCAGGGCGCCGGGGATTATCTTGCCGATGTGGGCCGGCGGCTGGAGGTGGCCGGGGCCGAGGCGGTGCTGATCTGCGCCGTCACCATGCATCTGGTCGCCCCGCAGGTCGAGACGGCGCTGAGCGTGCCCTTCCTGCACATCGTCGATGCCACGGCGGCGCGGCTGAAGGCGGCAGGTCACCGCCGCCCGCTGCTGCTGGCCACGCGCTACACGATGGAGAACGGCTTCTACCCGGCCCGGATGGCGCAGCACGGGATCGAGGTGATGGTGCCGGATGTAGAGGGGCGGACGCTCACGCATGACATCATCTTCAACGAGCTTTGCGCGGGCAAGGTGCTGGAGACATCGCGCGCGGCCCTGATCGCGCTGGTCGATCAGGCCCGGCAGCAGGGGGCCGACAGCGTGATCTTCGGCTGCACCGAGATCTGCCTAATCCTCGAGGTGGACAAGCTGCCCCTGCCCGGCTTCGACTCGACGGCAATCCATGTCGACGCGGCGGTGGATTTCCTGCTGGAAGGTTGACCTGCTGGCGTGCTGCAAGCGAGCGGCCGGATGTTTCGACGTGAACGGGCGGCTTGCCGGAATTGGAAACTGCAAGCGGCAGCTTGGTCCGCAATGCTGCCCGTTGCAGCCGAGGCGATGCTGCTCACCGGGGCGGGCGGCAGTGTCCGGGCTGCGGCTGCGCAGAGACGGCCACTTCCAGTCGGGAGCTTTGAGCCGCCCCTCCTTTTGCGGCCTGTGCGTCTGGCACGGAGGGCTGCATAGACTGGCAGAAGCGCCAGATCGGTATGGCCTGCGCCTCTCCGCCCGGTTTGCTGGGGTGACGTGAAGGGCAGGCTCCATTATCTCACAGAAGGCCATCAAGGCCCTGACCCGCCACGCGGGATGGCGCATCGTCGGCGTCAGACAGCACGAAGGTTCTCTATGGCCGTTCCACCCAAGCTGCATCCCCGCAATCAGCACCAGCAAGGGTATGACTTCGAGCGCCTGCTGACCGGATCCCCGGAGCTGGCCGCCTTCACGACTCGAAACCCGCGCGGTCGGGTCACGATCGATTTCTCGGACCCGGAGGCGGTCCGCGTGCTGAACCGTGCGCTTTTGCGGACGCATTACGACGTGGGTTTCTGGGACCTTCCGGACGGTCACCTGTGCCCTCCGATCCCCGGCCGCGTCGATTACATCCACCACCTTGCGGATCTGCTGGCCGAGGCGGATGAGGGGCGCGTCCCGCATGGCCCCCAGATCAAGGCGCTGGACATCGGGACCGGCGCCAGCCTCGTCTACCCGCTGACCGGGCGGCACGAATACGACTGGGATTTCACCGGTGTCGACATCGACCCGGTGTCGATCCGGTCGGGACGGCGCATCGTCGAGGAGAACGGGCTCGACATCACGCTCAGGCGCCAGAGCGATCCGAAGGACATCTTCCACGGCGTGATCGGGCGCGATGACCTCTTCCATGTCACCCTCTGCAACCCGCCGTTCCATGCCTCGCCCGAGAAGGCGGATGCGGGTAGCCGGCGCAAGTGGCGCAACCTCGGGAAAGGCGACTCGGGCCTGCTGAATTTCGGCGGCCGGAATGCCGAGCTGTGGTGCCCGGGCGGCGAGATCGGCTTCATCGCCCGGATGATCGAGCAGAGCGTCGACTTCGCGGACCAGTGCCTCTGGTTCACCTCCCTGGTGTCCAGGAAAGACAGCCTCAGGCCCCTCACGCGGATGTTGAGCAGGGCGCGGGCCGCAGAATTCCGGGTCGTGGAAATGGCCCAGGGTCAGAAGGAAAGTCGGTTCCTGGCGTGGACCTATTACGCCAAGGAAGAGCGCTCCCTGTAGCCGGGTGTCGTTTGGCCGCGCGAGGACGCGTTGCGCGGCCGAACGGGAGATCCGGTGGGATCCCGGTCAGAAGCTTTCCAGCACGATCTTGCCCTTCGCCCGATTGCTTTCGATCAGCGCATGGGCCCGGCGCAGGTTGGCCGCGTTGATCGGCGAAAGCGTCTCGGTCAGCGTCGTGCGGATCCGGCCTTCGTCGACCAGCCGCGCGACCTCGGCCAGCAGCTTGCCCTGCTCGGCCAGATCCGGCGTGCCGAAGATCGGGCGGGTGAACATCAGCTCCCAATGGATCGAGACCGCCTTGCGCTTGAAGCCCAGGACGTCGAGCGTCGCCGGATCGTCGATCAGCCCGAACCGTCCCTGCGGCGCGATCAGCTGCTGAACCTCGGCCAGGTGGCTGTCGGTATGGGTGGTGGAGAAGACGAAGCCCGGCGCGCCGATCTTCAGCGCCGCCACCTGCTCGGCGAGCGGCTTCGAATGATCGAGCACATGATGGGCGCCAAGCTCTCTCACCCAGGCTTGCGTCTCGGGGCGCGAGGCGGTGGC
This sequence comes from Frigidibacter sp. MR17.14, assembly GCF_037095735.1. Classification (NCBI taxonomy): domain Bacteria; kingdom Pseudomonadati; phylum Pseudomonadota; class Alphaproteobacteria; order Rhodobacterales; family Paracoccaceae; genus Frigidibacter; species Frigidibacter sp. MR17.14. Next base: position 23,581 of record NZ_JBAWKD010000015.1, read on the forward strand.
GATCACCATCAGGTCGGTCAGGGCCCGGACAAGCTGGATCGCGATCGAGCCCACGCCGCCCGCGCCGCCGATGATCAGGATGGCCGGGGCCGCGCCGGGGACGGGGCGGCGGATGTCCAGTCGGTCGAAGAGCATCTCCCAGGCGGTGATCGCGGTCAGCGGCAGCGCTGCGGCTTCGGCAGTGCCGAGCGTCGCGGGCTTCTTCGCGGCGATGCGCGCATCGACGAGGTGATACTCGCTGTTGGCGCCGTCGCGGGTGATCGAGCCTGCATAGTAGACCTCGTCGCCGGGGGCGAAGCCCTGCACCTCGGGGCCGGTCTCGATCACGCGCCCGACGGCGTCCCAGCCGAGCACCTTCCATCCGCCCTCTGGCGCGGCCGCGCTCTTGCGGACCTTTGTGTCGACTGGGTTGACCGAGACCGCGGCAACCTCGACCAGCAGGTCGTGGCCGGTCGCGACGGGGCGGGGCAGCTCGATGTCCTCGAGCGCATCCGGGCGATCGATCGGGCCGGGGATGCGGTAGCCGATGGCTTTCATGGGGTGTCTCCTTCGTCAGTCCCGCGCGGCGTCGCGCAGCGTCGTTGATCGGACCTGAAACTGGGGGTAGCCTCGATGAACGGCAATACGCACAACCGATGCACATAGTGTCGAAAAGGATACTGTCATGGCCAAGGCCCGCCACTCGCGGTTCGACTGCACGCCGGGTTGCTCGGTCGAAGCGGCGATCGCGCTGATCGACGGCAAGTGGAAGTCGATCATCCTGTGGCATCTGCTGTCGGGCACGCTGCGCTTCAACGAGATCCGCCGACATGTCGAGAACTGCACCCCCAGGATGCTCACCAACCAGCTGCGCGAGATGGAGGAGGACGGGCTGATCACCCGCAAGGTCTATGCGCAGGTGCCGCCGAAGGTGGAATATGCGCTGTCCGACCTCGGGCGCACGATGGAGCCGATCCTGCGGGCGCTGAAGGACTGGGGCGATGCCAACATCGGTCTCTACGGCAAGCCGAACGGCCACGATCCGCGTGACGCTGCCTGAGGGCGCACCTGAACGTCAGATATTCAATGGTCACCGGGCGCGCGGTCGCAGCGTCCGGCATGGTGCCGACAGCCCTTGCCTATGCGAAATGCAAAGCCTGATCTCGTTCCTCATCCCGCCAGCCGGACGCTGGAGTGACCACGGGCGGTGCGTCGTCCGCTTGTCGAGTGCTTGGCGTTGACGAAGAGCATGCGCTTCCAGGCCCTGTCTGCATTGATCCTCATGAAGGTGGTCGCGTGGTTGCACGCCGAAACATGGCCACGATGCAGCTTTGCGAAAAATCATCCCCGTGACTGATGCTCTGCTGCCAACAGCCGTGCGAAAATATAACTGAGCTATTTCAGTGGCTTGCGTGAGTTCGTCGACTTGCGTCACTCGCCCGCATGTGGTGAACCTCTAGCCTCGTTGCCACGGTGATCTCTCAACGATTCGATACCCTTGAACCCATAATCGGCCGGGCGCTGGCGTCCCGGTAGCGGACGAACTGCACCTATCGATATGACGCCTTCCCTTCGTTCTGGCCCCCTTCCAAGGTCGCTGACATGACAGCCGGGTCACCGAAAGCCGGGCGCTGTGCCGACCGCGTCCTCATCTGGCGACAAACGTCTGCTCGGGACCCTCCGGACGGAAAGTCGGCAAGAACTACGACGGGCTCGGCGAGCTTTTCGGCCCGGGGGGCGCGTCGCTTCAGGGGCCGGGCGGCGTCGGTAACTGATTGTTCCATATGGTTTTTCGCAGACTCGACTCGGCAGGATGTCGATCCAGAGAATCTTTGCGGACCGCGGAAATTTCCGGGTTTCGATTTTCGGGTCGCGGCAGAATCATTCGGGGCATCGAGCAGCCATCCGGAGAAACTTCCGAAGAGATCATCCCTGAGCAAGAAAAAGCCCGGCACGAGGCCGGGCGCAAGGTGTCGGGCGAACCCGTAGAATCGACCTGAAAGGTAAGCTCTCGACAGAAGAGCGCAAGCGGTTCTCCCGACTTTCGACAGCAAGGCCTGCGCCGGCACCGCCGCGCAGGAACGGCATCGCTTTGCCGAACGGAGACCTATCGAATGAAGCATCTCGCTTCGGTCAACTTCCTGCCTGACCCGGCCAAGAGCCGCGCCAAGCGCCCGATCCCCAAGGCCTCGCAGGGCCACTTCGTCGGAGAGTTCGTCTTCGGCTTCGACAAGCCGCAGCGCGTCGGCTTCGCGAGCCTCCTCGAATACAACGCGGCTCTCTGCGCGGTTTACCGTCCGGGCTTCGTGGATCTGGAGGAGCAGCTCGAGCGGGTGGTGTTCCGCAAGCTGAATGGCAAGCCCGGCGACCACTACCTCGACTACCGCGTTACCTACCACAATGGTCTGCGCATCGGCATGGCGGTGAAGCCCGCGGCGATCGCTGCGAAGCCCGAGTTCCAGGCGACGATGCGTGCCGTCGCACGCGCAGCAGTATCACGCGTCGTCGATAAGGTCGTCGTCGTCACAGAGCGCCACATCCATCCGGTCGAGCTGCACAATGCGGAGCTCTTCCACGCCGCGCGTCGACCGGTCGCGGATGAAGACAGGGTGATCGGCGAGCTCTGCGCCCGGCTACGCACACCGAACACGGTGGAGGCTATGCTGGACCAGGGCCGCCACGACGGTGTGACGCTGTTTGGCGTGGCGCGCGCCATTCACGGCCGTGGTCTGCGCCTCGTGCGCAACGAGCGGATCGACCACTCTGCTCTCGTCGCGGCGAATGACGTGAGGCAGGCGGCATGATCGGGGCAAACCGCAAGCTCGCGCTCTCGGTGCAGAGCCCCCTCGAGGAGGGGGCCGCCTTCGAACTGAACAAGCGGCGTGGAACGGTTGTCCAGCTGCGCCCGACGTCCTGCCTTGTCTTGTGGGACGAGTTCGTCGATGCGGAGACCGGCGAGATCTTCCCGCCGGTCTCCGAAGTCATCCCGCACGAGGAGATCAGCCGAAACGACATGAACGGTCGCCTGCGGATCCTCTCGCGGCCGTCCGTGCTTGCGGCCGCGGAGGTGCGCGGGCGTGTCGATCGCAACAAGAAGGAGATCGCGCGCATGAACTGGCGCCTCTGCTTCGTCAAGGCGGCGCAGACGATGATCGACGAGGGCCGACTGCAGGAAAGCCGGGCGTCCTTCGTGGAACAGGATGTGCATCTGCTCAGCCTCGGCTCGGTCTACTACAATCGTTACCTCCTCGATCAGGCCGGCGCATCGCGCAAGCGTGGCGGCGCGCAGGTGAACCTCGGCCCGCAGTCGAAACCGTCGACCTCCCCGGCGCAGATCTTCAAGTGGTTCCTGAAGCACCAGAGGGGCGGTGAAAACGCGCTCTTCGACAGTTACGGAGCGTCGGGAAACCGTCGCGGACGCTACAGCGAAGCCGAACAGGAGCTGATGCGGTCGGTCATCGACAGTCGGCTTGACGGGGAGCGCTGCTCCATCGCATCGCTCCACTCCAGCGTCGATGCGGTTTTCAGGGCCTACAACGAGCAGGCGGCGCGTCAGCAGCCTCCGGGGCCCGTGTTCAACATTCCCGGCTACGATTACGTTCGCTCCGTGATCGACGACATGGCTCCACTGGATCACATGATCCGGACGCGGGGCCTGAAGCATGCCCATCAGAGCCTTCACCCGCTCGGCGTCGGCGTGAAGACGAGCCGCGCGCTCGAGCGTGTGGAGGTCGACGAATACACGACCGACCTGATGGTCATCCTGAGAGACCTCGGGATCTGGGATTGGCTGCAGCCCGAAGAGAGGCTGATGATCGGGCTCGACGGGGCGACGCGTCGCGTCGCACTGTCGATCGCCATCGATGTCCATACCCGTTGCATCGTCGGCATGCAGATCTCGGCCAGCGAGACCACCTCGCTCTTCCGTGAGACGCTCGAGATGATCTTCATGGACAAGACGCCGAACTCGGATGCCGTCGGCGCGCACGAACCGTGGAAAATGCACGGCCGCCCCGAGAGGATCGTCCTCGACCGCGGGCCGAACTACGTCCCGGATACCGTCTATGACCTGATCGCGAGCCTCGGCTTCACCAACATGGGGGCACCGGCGAAGAAGCCGTGGCTGCGGCCCTATGTCGAGAGGTTCTTCCGGACCCTGCACAACGGGCTTCTTCAGCGCTTTACCGGTCGGACGTTCAGCAATGTCGTCCAGCGTGGCGAGAACGACGCCGCCGAGCGGGCCTCGATGTCGATCGACGAGTTCCTGCACTGGCTGGTGCGGTGGATCGTCGAGATCTACCACCTGACCCCGCAGGAAGGCCTGAATGGCCTGACGCCGGCAGAGGCTTGGGATCATTCCCAGACCGTCTCGCGTCTGCAGGCCGTGTCACGCTCGGAGCTGCGCAAGGTCTTCGGGATCCGCCGCATTCGCAAACTCGGCCCTGCCGGCATCGACATGATGCACATCAACTACCAGACGAAGGATCTGGCGAGGATCTTCCTCGGGCCGGGTGGCAAGCGAAAGACCTTCGAGGTTGCCTGGTGGCCCCATGACATCGGCGCGATCGAGGTCAAGGTCGCCCCGGATCACTGGATGACCGTGACCGCGACAGATCCGATGTGGATCGGCAAGTCGTTCGATGATCTTGCTGCGATCCGCCGCCGGCTCGCCGCTGAGCGCGATCGGTCCGACGCGGTCAAGGCGCGTGCGCTGGCGGACCTGGACGCCGCAGCTTACCGGGCCAAGGCACTGCGCGGCATTCTCCCCACCACCCTCACGGATGCGACCTACGATCGGACGGAGGACGAATACCTGCGCTTCATGAAGACGGCAGAGACCGAGTTCGATGCGCCGGATTTCGAGGGCCTCTTCGACGGTGTCGTCGATCTGTCGGCAGACCTGCAGGAGGGCGAGGTCGCTGCCGATGACGCACCCGGGCATCCCGCACCTGCACAACCCGTTCCCAAGACGTCCTTCGAGGACGATGACGACCTGATGGAGTGACGCTGATGACCGCCCATGCTTCCGAGACCACGACCGTCAGCGCCGTGCCCTCCGTCTCCGAACCGCCGCCGGCAACGGACCTGCCGGGGCGTGCAGACTGGCTGACGGCGCGTTACCTGAAGAACGCCCGCGACGACGACTTTCTGGACTACCTGCGCGAGATCCTGCAGGTCGGCGCAGGCGGCGAGCTGCTGCCTGCGGCGGTGCGCGACCCGCTGAATGGAGAAACCCTCGGGCTGCAGGTCATTGGCGAGTCCGGCGACGGAAAGTCCGTGATGATCGAACGCAATCTCGCGGCGATCCCGGGGCTCGAGCGGATGAAGGACGGCAACCCCGGCCACTACATCCGTATCACCGTCGCACCGGAGGCGACGATCAAGAGCCTCGCCTCCGACATCCTTCATGAAACCGGATATGCGCGCCTCGCCCCGCGTGCCAAGGCACATGAGGCCTGGGCGGTCGTGCGCCACCGGCTGAAGGCGCTCGGGGTCGCGATGCTCTGGATCGACGAGGGCCACCACCTCTTGCGCGGCGGCGCGGGGCGCGACGTCGCAGGCGCGCTCCAGACCCTGAAGAACCTCCTGCAGGGGGAGGGGGCCGTCGCGGTGATCCTCTCCGGCGTGCCGCAGCTCGAGGATCGGATCTCGTCCGACCCCGAGACCTTCCGCCGCTATCGCCTGCGCCAGCGTCTGCAGCCGCTCACCGCCGGCAGTAGCGACATGCAACGCTTCCGGCGTTTCCTCGAGGCTTGCTGTCGGAAACTGGACCTCCAGGTGCCGGACGATCCCACCTTTGCGGAGCGGATCGCTTTTTCGCAGAGGGGCGGACTGGGCCGGTCGATCGCCTTCGCCAAGGCCACGATCCGTCGCGCGCTGATCAACCGCTCGACCGCCATCACCTTCGCAGATGCGCGCAGGTCATGGGTGCTTTCCGGTGGTGTCGACGGCGAAGCCTCGCCCTTCGACGCCGGCGACTGGTCCGATCTGCGCAAGCTTCTGGAAAGCCGGGGGTGGTGAAGCCGATGCTGTCGCCCTTCGTCCCCTACGATCCGATCGAGACGGTCCAGTCCTACGCGGGCCGCCTTTCGCTGCTCCACACCGGCCAGCGCGCGGCACGGCTTCTCGAGGATTGCGGGGTGAAACTGCAGCGCTTCGCCTCGGGCCATTCCGAGGACGTGTCCCGCTTCGCCGAGGCTGTTGGCGAGGATTCTGCGCGTCTGCTGGCCGGCACGATCCGCTCGCTCAGCCGCTACAACCAGTTCCGGGGCGAGGACTTCTCGCGACAGGTGCTGACACCGCGGATCCGGCAATTCTGCCCGCATTGTCTGCGCGAGGATGGGGCGCCCGTCGAATGGCGGCATCGGCTTGAATGGTGCTTCTGGCCTGTGACCGTCTGTCCGGTGCACCGATCGGCATTGGTCGAGGTCGACGTCGAAGGCATTGATGACATCCGCGATGCCGTAGAGGCGGCAGGTGGTCTCGAAGCCGCGGAGGCCGCAACGCCCCATGCCGAGGGCGGTCGCTGCCTCGCCTGGCTAAGCGACCGGCTCGTTGTGAAGGACGGCACGGATTGGCTGGCGGACCAGACCATCGAGCAGATCCTGAATGCCTCCGAAATGCTGGGCACGGTTCTCGAGCATGGTCAGGACGTCCGCCCGGCGCGCCTCTCGCGGCGCGAGCGCGGTGCTGCACTGGAAGCGGGATTTCGCATCTACGAGCAGGGGGCGGAGGCTGTCTATGCGGCGCTGGGCGATATCCGCGGGCGGGCGGCGGCCACAGCCGTCCATGCCGGACCGCTCGCCATGTATGGGCCGCTCTACGACTGGCTGGACCGTCGCTCGCAGCTGATCGCGCCCGGCCCGATCCGGACCATCTTGCGCGAGCACATCCTCGATCACGACGCCTACATGCGCGGCGAGAAGCTCCTCGGCGAGGTGGTCACCGAGCGCCGCCTTCACTCCGTGAAAAGCTTGGCACTCACCCTGAAGGTTGACCGACGCCGCATGTCCCGCCTTCTCCAGAAGCTCGGCCTGGTGCCCGAAGGCGCCAGCGATGCCGAAAGCGGACGCCTTGTCTGGCCTGTGCAGGAGGTCGAACAGCTGGTCACGGATTACGAGGCCGCGATCCCGCTCGCGGAAGTCCCCGAATATATCGGCGGCACCCAGAACCAGACGCTGGCGCTATATCGTTCAGGGATCCTCCCCGCGGTCATCCCGGCAGACGCGCCGGGGGCGGTGCGCGGGGTGATTTTCGCAAGGCGCGTCCTCGACGAGTTGCTGGCGCGGATCGAGGCCATGCCCTTGCTGGAAGACGACGGTCGTGCCGCAGTCCTGTCGGTGGGCGACGCCTGCCAGCGCCACTGGGGAAAGACGGATGATCTGTTCCGAAACGTGTTTTCCGGCGAAGTCACCGCTGTCCGTATGGCTGGAGAGCCGCGACTCCATGCGATCCGGGTCATGGTTGCCGACCTGGCTTCGGCCCGGACGAAGAAGGCCGTCACGTCGCAGCGTCGATCCGGCAGCCTATCCAAGGGGACTGCCGGCCAAGGGTGCTGAGCGAGCGGCGGATTCTTGGGGGCGACCGTGGCGCTCGGTTGGGATTGACGCCTGCGACGGAGCCGCACGTTGTGTTGGCGCGACCCCTGCACGGGTCACCGCTGCGGTCTCGAAACCACGGGCACGAACGTGTTCGGGCAGCAGCGGGGCGACGGTCACACTCTCTATTTCGGCGTGGTCTGTGAGCTTCTACAACTAGCGTGCAAGCGTGCCACGCTGGCCGTTAGAGATCCCGAGTTTCGGAATAGGTTGTTGCAGGCGGGGAGGGTCGCCTGCGATTCCCTGCACGGCGCGACCCCGTCAGAATTCGCTCCGATCAGCAAGGCGCCCACCGCGTTCCGTGTGACAAGACCAAACCGCCCGGCCCCCTTTGAGGGGCCGGGCGAACGGAGCCGCGCCACTGCCACTGGCCCTAGGCTGCGACGGGCACCCGAAGGCCGGGAATTTCAAGCGCGTGGATCTCGGTCAGCCGCTTCTGGACATCTTCGTCGGAGATCGGCAGTCGCGGCGGACGGAGGTGCCCGCCGTCCAGATCCATAGCATTAAGGATCGGTTTGACCGAGCGCACTGCCTTGCCGCCGTTGCGCTGAAGAATTTCGGCGAGGCGCATCAGCTTACCATAGGACAGCCGCAGGCCTTCGTAATCCTTGGCCTGCCAGGCGTCTATGACCGACCGCACCAGTTCCGGGGCGACATTCCCCTCGGTGCCCATGAAGCCGTTTCCGCCAAGGGCGAGCGTGTTCACCGCAATTGCGGGTCCGGCGTTGTGGATTTCTAGTCGATCACCAAGCCGCGCGATCAGTTCTGCAAGATAGCTCATGTCGAGGCCGCCGTAGGCGATGCCGGTGATTTGCGCATAGCGGTCGCAGAGCCGTTCGATCATCGGGATCGGCAGCGCGAATCCGATCGAGCGGGGGTGACAGGACAGGTGGATCTTGAGCGGGGTCTGGTCGATGATCGTGCGGTAGTAGAGCTCCATTTCGGCCTCGCTTGGGCGAGTGCCGTGGCCGATGTCGAGGGAGAAGATCTGCGCGGTGCCGATCCGCGCCCGCTCCACGTGCTTCATGAAGGTCACAAGCTCCGAAGCCTGCCGCGGCTCGAACCCCATGGCGCGGTAGGTGGTCTTTCCGTCCAGCTCCTCGCGCGAGATCTGCAGAACGAGATCCAGATCCTCAGGCGTGAGCGTGAAGGCCTCGCTGCTGGAGCTGCCAGCGACGTAGACTGAGCAGCGTGCCTTCACGAGCCTGCGCAGGTGGCGCCGATAGGCGGCTTCGTCAACCTGTCCCTGTGCATCGAAGGGAATGATGCTGATGACGACGACGCTGAGTTCCTTGGTCATATCTCACCTTGAGGTTGGGGGCCGGTCGGGCTGTCTGGGACAAAGATGTCACCCGAAAATATCTTGCGGGCGGTCCGGATCGTTGCTGCCGTGGTGACGGCACCATCTTCTGCTGCCACCTCGATCAGCATCGTCCCCGATGGGTGCTCGATGCGGCAGATGGCCTGGCCCCGCGCAGCGATCTCATACGCTACAGTTCCGGCCGTTACGCAGGCCGTGGCGAGGCAGATGCCGCCGGTCACGGCAAAGGAGCGGTGGCAGGCATGGGGCATGAAATAGCGCCCCGTCACGGTGCCGCCATTGCGCGGCGAGGACACCATGATCACTTTTGGCAGCACACTGCCGCTGACGTCGCCAAGTCCCATCCGCCGCCCTGCTTCCAGCCGCAGCGTCTCGATCCGGGCAAAGAACGCGCGATCGGGGTCGAGTTCTTCGGCACCCTCGAGACCCGTCCTCCCGAGGCTTTCGGCGTTCAGCATCATCACCGGAACGCTCATGTCGATCAGCGTGACCGGCACGCCATCGATAACTTCCTGCGTCTTGCTGGTAGGAAACAGGCTGCCGGTCTTCGATCCCTGTCCGCCGCGGAACACGATCTTCACCGGCGCGGATTCGCCCGGCACGCCGTCGATGGCGGTGGTGCCCGCGTAGTTCACCTGCCCGCCAGGCGTCTGGACGACGGCATCGACTAGGGTGTTGGTGTTGATGTTGCGGATGCGGACCGTGGTTTCGGGGTCGCTCGCTTGCACCAGACCAGCTTCGATCGCGAAGGGTCCGACCGCGACCAGCATGTTGCCGCAATTCGGACCGGTATCGACGAAGCGCTCGCGCACGCCGACCTGTGCGAACAGATAGTCGACATCTGCGCCTCCGCTCTCGGATCGGTCCACCATCGCCACCTTGCTCGACAATGGATGACCGCCGCCGACTCCGTCGATTTCCAGATCATGGCCCGACCCGACGATAGCCAGCAGGACGCGGTCGCGGTCCTCCGGTGCCGAGGGCAGATCACGTGTGCGCAGGAACGGTCCTTTCGATGTGCCGCCGCGCATCAGCATGCAGGGAATGGATCGCATCAACTCCTCCTCGAGTCCGATGCCCATGGCCTGACATTGACCGTTGCATATGTTAAATGCATTTGTCGGATGAACTATTGCGTCACATGCATGGAGTTGCGTGGTGGATATTTCGACGGCCGATTTGCGAAGCTTCATCACCGTTGTGGATATGGGCAGTTTCAGCGAGGCCGCCTTTGCCTTGAACATCTCGCAGCCCGCGCTCACACGGCGGATCCAGAAACTCGAAGAACAGCTCGGCGTTCACCTGCTGGACCGCAACACACGACAGGTGTCCCTGTCGGTGGTGGGTCGCGACTTCATTCCCCGCGCACGCTACCTGATCGAAGAGCTGGACAGCTCGCTCCTGTCAGTGCGTGAAATCGCCGAACGCATCTCGGGGCAGGTCACGATCGCCTGCATTCCGACGGCGGCTTTCTTCTTCCTGCCCGAGGTGATCCGGGAGTTCGCGAGTGAGTTTCCCCGCATCAGAGTGCGCATCATCGATGAAGGTGCCAATCTGGTGCTCCGTAGCGTGCTGCAGGGCGAGGCGGATCTGGGCATCAACCTGATCGGTCACGAAGAACCTGAGATCGAGTTCGAACCATTGCTGCGCGAGCCTTTTGTGCTGGCCTGCCTGCCTGACCATCCGCTGGCCGAAAAGCGTCAAGTGCGGTGGGAGGAGTTGCGACCCTATCGACTGATCACTGCCGCCAGGACCAGCGGTAACCGGCTGCTGATCGACCAGAAGCTCGCCGGCTTGGCCGAACGACCACGCAGCGTCTATGAGGTTCAGCACCTGACCACTTCGCTCGGCATGGTGCAGTCCGGCCTTGGCGTGGCGGCGCTGCCGTCGATGGCCCTGCCTCGGGCGCGGTCCTCGCCGCTGACCAGCCGTCCGCTGATTGATCCTGTCATTGAACGCACGGTCGGCATCACACGTCGGCGCAACGGCACGCTGTCACCTGCCGCGGCCGAGTTTCATCGCATCCTGAAATCGCGCTGGCGCACCGTCTCCGACTGACCTGATGATTTATAACCATTGTGCATTTCTGAATGAAACATTGTCATTGGACGCATGTCGTGCTCGGCGAGTAGGCAAGACGCATCTTGCTGTGGTCGCCAACATATTTCGCCTATCTCGTGGCGCGCTCGCTCTGCTTCCTCGGGATGCAGACCATGCTACTCGTGCTGGCGCTGACGCTCTACGATCTCACCGAGAACGCGTTCTATCTCGGGGCAGCGGGACTGATGATCTTTGTGCCGGCTCTGGCACTTATCGCGGTCAGTGGGCTTGCTGCAGATCGTCTGAGTCGTCGTTTGATCGTCATCACCTGTTTTGCCATCATGGCGCTCGACATGGGGGCAATCTGTCTGCTGGCCCTGCACGGCAAGCTTACGGTGTTAACGATCTTTCTGGCGCTTGGGGTGATCGGCATTGCCCGAGCCTTCGTCAATCCGACGCTGAAGGCCTTGCTGATCAATATTGTGCCCCGCGGAGCCGTTCCTCGGGCAATCGCGCTGAACACGCTGACCAGCAAGGCGATGACCATCATCGGCCCGGTGATGGGCGGGCTAATTTATGCTGCCGCGCCGATCTACGCCTATGCCTTCTGCGCCGCTGCGCTGACGATCGGCACCCTCGCGGCCCTTGGCATCCGGCGGGTGGCTCAGGAGCGCACCTCACGACCAGCTCGGCTGAGCGACCTGTCGCAGGGTTTCCACACCATTCTCGGTGATCGGGTTCTGTTCGCCGCAATGACGCTAGACCTGACGGCGGTGCTGCTGGGCGGTGCTACGGCGCTGTTGCCGGTTTATGCCGCGACGATCCTGTTCGTGGGACCTGCCGAGGTCGGCATGCTGCGTGCGGCGCCTGCGGCCGGGACGTTGCTTTCTGCGGCGTTGCTCGTCTGGCGCCCGCTGGAACGGCGCAGCGGAGCGATCATGCTGCTCAGCATCGCAGGCTATGGCGCGGCAATCACAACCTTCGGGCTGTCGCATCTGTTCTGGCTCTCGCTCGTGGCCCTCGCTGTCGCCGGGGCCTTCGATATGGTCAGCATTTATGTTCGCGAAAACCTGATCCAACTCCGCACCCCAGATGCGATGCGCGGTCGGGTCAGCGCGATCAATAACGTCTTCAACAGTGGCGCCAACGAGTTGGGCGACTTCCGTGCCGGAACCTGGGCGGTGCTGATCGGGGCGATGCCCGCCGTGGTCTTCGGCGGCCTGTGTTCGATTGCGGTTGCCGCGATCTGGAGTGGTCGCTACCGCGAATTGATGCGCCTCGACCGTTACTGACATCGCAGCTTTTTGTTGCGGCTGGGTCAATTATTCTGCCTCATCCCAAGATCAGCCAGCGCCTGGGGAGGAGCGATGCGGATCAGGTTCGAGCTTTCGGACATGGAAGCCTTTCGGGTGCTTTCCGAGCACCTGAGCTACGTTAAAGCCGCCGATGAATTGGGCATGTCCGCCTCTGCGCTCACCCGGCGCATCCAGCGGCTGGAAGAGTCACTGGGCAGCGAGCTGCTGCGCCGCTCCACCCGCAAGGTTCAGCTGACTCTGTCTGGGGAACGGGTCCGCGACCGGGCAGTCAACCTTCTGGGCGACATGGAAGAGCTGTTCCTCGCAGTCCGGGGCGAAGAGCTGCGCGCGCCGCCGGTGGTGACCATCGCCAGCGTTCTCTCTGCAACCCGGCGCTTACTCCCACCGGGATTGAGCGCCTTCCGGCAGCGCCACCCCAACACGATCGTCCGGGTGATGGATTGCACGGCGAGCGAGATCATCGACGCGGTCCGCTCGGGCGAGGCCGATTTCGGGGTGCATTACCTAGGGACCGACGACCCGGAGCTGGAGTTCCATCCGGTCATCACCGATCATTTCGTCCTGGCCTGCCCACTAGATCACGTTCTGGCGCAGCGCGGTTCCATCACCTGGCGGGAGCTTGCAGATGAGCCGCTCATCACCGTCTGGAAGGGATCGGGCATCCGGATGATGATGGATTTTGAGCTGGCGAAGTTCGATCTGAGCATCCGCACCGGGTTCGAGGTTCGTCACGCTCAGACTGCGGCGGAGCTTGCGGCGGCGGGCCTTGGCGTTGCTGCGCTGCCCGGCCTCACGGCGGCGCTTTATCCGAACCTCAGAATGGTGCCGCTGAATGAACCGCGCATTACCCGTGTGCTCGGAACCTTGCGCCATGCTCGGCGCAAGCTCAGCCGCGGCGCGGCAGAATTGCTGAGCCTCATCGACCAGACCAATCTCTGATTGCTGCGTCTGGTGCAGTAATCGACCCAAGCTTCGTGCTAACGCGCTCGGTCGTGCTGCCGCTACAACAGCGGAGCAGGCTGATCACATCCGAGGTCCCTGCGGGCGAGTGGGAGCTCGCCGTGAGGAGAGGATCTACAAAATGACCATGACCGCAGAGAGTGCGGTCCCGCTGACGCTTGAGAGCTTTGTCGCGCCGAAGACGACCGCTCTGGTGATGTGGGACATGCAGAATGGCCTCGCTGGCCGCGCGAACAATATCGAGACAGTCAAACCCGCGGCGCGTCGCCTGCTGGAAGCTGCGGACCGAGCTGGCGTCCTGGTGATCTGGAGCCGCCATATCCTTCCGCCGCTCGACCTGCTGAGCGGGCCCATGCAGCTTTTCATGATGCGCAAGCAGAAAGTCGACCACCCGTCCAAGCTGAAGCCGTTCATGAACCGCGGCATGCCGGAGACCGACTTTATCGACGGGTTCGAACCCGCGCCGCATCATGTTGTTCTGGAAAAGGGCGTCCCCTCGCTCTTCGTTGATACACCGCTCGACTCACGGCTGAAGGTGCGCGGTATCAGGACGCTGGTCCTTGCCGGTGTCGCGACCGAGATTGGGATTGAGTTTACGGCCCGCCACGCCTCCGCGCTCGGCTATTTCTCGGTCGCGGTCGAGGATGCGACCGGCTCCTACGCGACCGAACCGCACCTGCAGAGCCTCGACTACCTCCGGAAATGGGCCAATGTCGCCAATTCCGAAGAGATAGCGGCTATTTGGTCGGAGGCGGGCCGGTGACCTTGCTAAAGGGACAGCAGATGAAGAAGACCTGCAGCGTCAAGGTGATCAGCATCACCCCCTTCACGAAAACGGGCGATCTGGACGAACAGGCCTACCGCCTGCACCTGCGCCGCCTCGCCGACGCCGGCGTGACGGTCTGGGTTGCAGGCAGCGGCACCAGCGAAGGCTACACGCTGAGCGCCGAGGAGCGCGATCGCGTTCTGGCGATCTCGGTTGAGGAGCTGAAGGGCAAAGTCCCGGTTCATGCAATGGGATGCGAGCCGCGGCTGACCTCTGAAATGGTCGATTTCCTGGCGGCGGCGGAGCGGTCCGGCGTCGATGCCGCTCAAATCTTCTCGCTGCAGATCGGGCATACGACGAAGGTCACCCCGCGGGAGATGCGGCTTTACTATGAAACTGCGCTGTCCGCGACCGACATGCCGCTTTACCTGTCTAGCCATTCGGCTTCCGGCTACTTCATCCCGATCGACATGATCGAGGCGCTGGCGGACAAATATCCGAACCTCGCCGGGGTGGCCTATGGCGGCAGCGACATCCAGCATTTCGCCGAACTCATCGGCCGCCTGAAGGACCGGATGGAAGTCCATTGCGCAGGCCCGGCCAACGCGCTGACTTGTCTTGGACTTGGCGGGCACGGTTTCATGGGCGGCGAGGGCAATTTTTCGCCGCGGATGGTGCAGAACGTCATCGATGCTTGGCATGCCGAAGATCGTGGCGCGCTACGCGATGCCTTCGCAACGCTGATGGCCTTCGCGTCGGTCTATGCACGTATCGGCGGCGGTTCGGCCGCGCGCGGCCTGAAGCCACTGATGAACGCTTATGGCCTGCCGGGGGGTGAGCTGCGCCTGCCACGTCTGCCGATCGAGGAGACAGAGCTGCAGCAACTGATCGCGCTCGTCCGTCGCATCCCGATCCCGGGAGTCCCAGAACCTCAAGAGCTGGCCAAGACGGCCTAATATTTTTCATAATTGCTTTGGGAGGAGCATGAAAATGAAAGCAAGATTGACCCTCACCTGTGCCGTCCTCGCCCTCGCTGTTCCTGCTTGGGCACAGGATGTCGCCCCCGAACATGCCGACGCTTGGGCCTTCATGCAGGAAGCGATGCCCGGCGTGCCCTATGACCTTCTGGCTGCGGCCTGCAAGGAGGGAACGGTGATGATCTACAACGGCACTTGGGGAGACGCGCAGAAAAACCAGATCGCGGCCTTCTCCAAGCGGTTCCCATGCGTGAATGTCACCAATTTCGAGCTGCCGACCAGTGAGAGGCGCGAGCGCTTCGTGATCGAGTCCAAGGCAGGTCGTCATACCGCCGATATTGTGCAGGACACCGATCCAGGCGTGCTCGACGCCCAGTCGGACGAAGGGCTAATCCTTGAATACAAGATCAGCTCCGACGCGCAGTTCGCGGACAGCCTCAAGAAATCGGGCTACTGGTATCCCGTGCGTATCGCTCTGGCGGCCAATGCATGGAACCTCGACAACGTCACGGATGAAGAGATCGAGCTGCTCTCGACCTGGCAAGGGATGACTGATCCGCGCTTCAAGGGGCGTGTCGGCATCGCCATGAGCCCGAGCGGCGGTGGCGGGGTGACGCTCTATCCCTACTACGCGCTCTACAAGACCTACGGCGAGGACTTCATGAAAGCCTTCGCTGCGCTGGAGCCTCGCAACTTCAGCGGCGCGAACACCCTGGCTGGGGCGCTCGCGTCCGGGGATATCGATGTGGCGCTTGCGGTCAGCGAGACGGGGATCATTCCTTTGCAGGGGCAAGGCGCACCGATCGAATGGAGCCTGCCGGAGCCCGGGATGGGGCTGGCAACCGGACAGGGCATCAGCGCCAACGCGCCGCATCCGAACGCTGCCCGACTCTATCAGGAATACGCCTTCTCGGATGAAGGTTACGCTGCCTTTAACCTTTATGGCGGCGCGCCGGCGAAGACTGGCTTCGCGGACACTCGACCGGTCGCGAAGGAGGAATGGTATGAGTATCCCAAGACCTTCTCCGACGTCGATCCCCGTCTGATGATCACCGAGAAGACGGAATTTCTCGCGCTGAACAACGCTTGGTTCGGGCTGAAATAAGCCGAACGACACTAGCGGTGGATCGGTCCGGGCCAACGTGCCCGGACCAGGGAGGATAAGAAATGGTCATGCAAACTGCGATGCCCCTTAAGGCAGAGGCACGCGAACCGGGTCAGCCCCGGATCACGCCGCTGCGTATGACGACCTGGGCGATGTTTGGTTCGACCCTGCTCATGGTCGCGCTGCCAATGTTTTACCTGCTCTACGGCTCTTTCGTGCAGGATGGCGGCGAACACGCGTTCACACTTGGCAATTACGCCGAAGTCTATGGTGGCGAGGTTTTCCTAAGCCGGTTCTGGAACACGGTCGTCCTGTCGGCCACTGTGGCAGTGCTCGCGATTCTGCTCGGCTCTCTTCTGGCTTGGGTCGTCGCGCGCACCAACGCGCCGGGGGTGCGCAAAGCCGCACCGCTGCTGATTGTGCCGATCATGATGTCGAACCTGGTCACCTGTCTGGCTTGGATCGCACTTGCCGCCCCGAATGCAGGTCTGCTGAACGTGTTGATCTTCAACCTGACCGGAATTCGGCGGGTGCTCGATATCTACAGCTTCACGGGCATGGTGTGGGTGCTCGTTCTGAATTACGCGGCATTCGCCTTCGTGTCCGTCCTTGGCGCTTTGCGCTCGATCGACGCGGATCTGGAGGAAGCGTCCTATCTGCTCGGCGTAAACCCTGTGAAGACCGCGTTCAGCATGACCCTGCCGCTGGTCTTCCCCACGCTCGCCTCGACCTTCCTTCTCGTTTTCGTCTTCGTCGCCGAGAATTTCGCGGTGCCGCTCGTTCTGGGCACGCCCAGCGGATACGAGACGCTGATGTCGCAGATCTACTACGCGGTTGCCGACACGCCCGCGAAGCCGGGTCTCGCGGCGGCGGCGGGCACCATGCTCCTACTCATCGCTCTGGTAGGCACGCTCTGGCAGCGGCGCATCATGGCCAATGCCAAGCGCTATGTAACGATGGGCGGCAAAGGTGGGCGTCGGAAGACGACGGATCTGGGACGGTGGCGCTATCTCGCTTCGGCGGTGGTCTTCGGCTACCTCTTCTTCTCAGTGGTCCTGCCTTACTGCGCGCTGGTCACCGCCTCTCTGATGCGTTTTGTCACCTCGCGCCTGACATGGGAGCTTTGGACGCTCGACAACTACCGCAAGCTCTCCGACGGCACCTTCCTGCACCTCTTGACCAATTCGTTCCTCGTGGCTGTGGTCGGCGGGGTCGTCGCGGTCGCCTTCTACTTCGTGCTGTCGTATCTGCTCAGCACCTCGCAGACTCGGTTCGCAAGGCTCACTGAATACGCGGCGATCATGCCGACGGTGACCCCTTCAATTCTGCTCGCCATCGGCTTCCTCTGGGCGTTTGTTGCCCTGCCGCTGCCACTTTACGGCACGCTGGGCCTGATCTTCATCGCGCTCGTGGTCCGCTCGCTTGGGCTGGGCGTCCGGCAATCGCGTTCGGCTCTATTGCAGGTCTCCACCGACCTTGTCGATGCGGCGCGGATCGGCGGGGCCGGGCCGCTCAAGGCCTTCCGCGACATCGTCGCCCCGGCGCTCAAGGCCCCACTTATGTCGATCTGGACGCTGATCTTCGTGCAGTTCTTCCTCGATGTCGGCCTGAGCGTCGTCCTCTATTCGCCGAACAGCATGACGATCCCGGTCTATCTCTGGACGAAGATGAACGGCGGCGAGGTGACCGGGGCCTTCGCGATCGCGGTTCTCGAATGCACCATCATCTTCGCGGTTCTTTTTGTCGCGGAGCGTCTTTTCGGCACCGTCCGTGCCTCTCTTAATCGCTGAAAGGGCCAGCACCATGAGCGAGATCCTTGTCAGAAACCTGGTCAAGACCTTCGGTGAGACCAATGTGATCGACGATGTGACCTTCACCGTGCCGCGGGGCGAGATCCTTGTGATCCTCGGCGCCAGCGGCTGCGGTAAGACCACGACGTTGCGCTGCCTGGCCGGGCTGGAGAAACCGACGAGCGGCGAGATCGTGATCGACGGGAAGCCGATGTTCGGACGCAATATCGACGTGCCGCCGGAAAACCGCGGTCTGGGGATGGTGTTCCAGTCTTACGCGCTTTGGCCGCACAAGACCGTCTTCGGCAATGTCAGCTACGGCCTGGGCAACCTTTCGACCGAAGAGAAGCGCAGCAAGGTCCGCGACGCGCTTGCGCTGGTTGGGCTTTCAGGGACCGAGGACCGCTTCCCCTCGACGCTCAGTGGCGGTCAGCAACAGCGCATCGCTCTGGCACGCAGTGCAGCGGCACGTCCGAAGGTTATGCTGCTAGATGAGCCGCTCAGCAACCTCGACGCCAAGCTGCGCGAGACGATGCGAAGTGAACTGCGCACGCTGATCAACGAGCTGGGGATGACCGCGATCTACATCACCCACGATCAATCCGAGGCGATGGCGCTGGCTGATCAGGTCATCTTCATGCGCAACGGTAAGATTGAGCAGAAGGCGTCGCCGCGCGAGATCTACAACCGCCCCCGCACTCGTGCCGTCGCGGAGTTCATCGGCAGCGCGACCTTCCTCGACGGGCGACTTTTGTCCTCGAACGGCGTGGGGTCTGAAGTCGATCTGGGCGGCTTCACCCTGCGTTCTACCTCGACTTTGGAACGCGCCGCAGAACGTGCGGTTGTCGCGATCCGACCCGAGCGGGTGAAACTGTCGCAGGATGCCTCGGGCGGCGGGATCATCGGCAAGGTGCGCAGCCAAGTCTTTTTGGGCGAGGCCACGGAATACGAGATCGAGGTGCATGGCATTCAGCTGGTTTCCAAGTCCCGGGTCGAGCTTTCTGCGGGCCAACCCGTCGGTGTCTCGATTGCGCCCGATGACGTCATCCTGCTGCCCGCGTGACCGGAGGCCCTTACCCATGCTCAAGCTGAGAATGGCGCTCCACGCCAATGACCACCATCGGAACGTGTTGTCGCAGGACTGGCAGATCCCCGGTGCCGCGATCACTCCGGTGCCCCTAGCGCCCGGAGAGATGTATTCGCGCGTGTTCGACGCCGAGGACCTCGACATCGTCGAGATGTCCATCGCCCGTTATGCTCGGCTGCGGAGCGAGGGTAAGGGGCGGCTGATTGCGGCACCCTACTATTTCTCTCGGGTCTTTCCGCACAAATATTTCTACGTGCGAACGGACTTTCCTGGCCGTGACCTGTCGGCAATCAAGGGCATGCGGGTTGGCCTCTCGGAGTATGACCACACGGGTCACACTTGGGCGCGGATCCTCCTCGAAGACGGATACGCGATCTCGCCGGCTGATGTGAGTTGGATCTGCGCACGGAGGGAAACGAGCAAACCGCCGCTGAAACATGACTTTGTTCCGCCGGCCGGCGTCTCGCTCACCTACGCCCCGGCGGAGAAGACGTTGTCACAAATGTTGCTCGACGGCGAGATCGACGTTCTCTTGAACCCGAATTCGCCATCTTGCTTCGCTGAGCAGCCCGAGCGCGTCCGCCGGCTCCTTGATGATCCGCGGCAAAGCGAGGTCGCGTATCTCAGAGCCGGGGGCCTTTGCCCGATCCAGCACGTGCTCGGGATACGTCGGGAACTCGCTAGCGCCCATCCTAATCTGATTGCCGACATCATCGCGCTGCTCGAGGCACAGGTCGGTCGGTCGCGCTCGCTTTGGGCGGGGGCGGCGAACGAGGACAACGCGAAAGTCGCGCTGAGCGGCCTTGCGGCTGGAGAGCGGCGACCCCTTCAAGAGTTTCTTACGCAGCATCATCGGCAAGGCATGTCGAAAAAATTACTGAGCCTTGAAGATTTTTTTGGGGAACGCGTCTGAGCTCAAACCGTCGGGCGCACTGAAGCGTTAAGGTATAGAGGCGACACACCGTTGCGACCGCGATCGTTCCACGCGGAAAGCTGTCCCCCCTGTCGATGCCCAATTTTGATAGGTTAATGACCCCGGCACCACTCGCGGGATCGTGAAGTATGCCCTTTCTTGCAGATGGCGGGCGCGCAGACAGTCCCTTCCGTGTTCGACGCCTGCCAGGGCTACGCTGGGAAGGCGGATGACTCGTTCCGAAGGGTGTTTTCTGGCGAAGTCACTGCCGTCTGGATGGCTGGATAGCCACGACGTCATGCGATCCGGGTCATTGCCGCGGACTGGGTTTCAGCCCGGGCGAGGAAGACCGTCGACGTGCCGTAGGTAGCGATCGTTGGGCGTATGGATGGCTTAATGGCATGAGGTCCACGAGAGCGGGCCCTTGTTTCTTTTTCGCAGCTTTCACGGCGGGGGGCAGAACTTTTCCCCCAGGTGGCGAGAACTATGGTCCGAGGTTGGAAATGACTATTGTTTTTATTTGATAAAATTTGGATTCCGGCACTAACTTTGCCCCGAGTTTCAAGGCTGTAGTTCGGGGCAGGGCGGCTGCCGGTTGGCGCGTCGCTTTGCCCGGTGGGACAGGGTCCAAGAAAGCCGGTGATGGTCTGATGGCAGCCTTCGGGCTGCCTTTTCATTTGCCGCATCGGGTTGTTGCCGCGACGAACGGGGCTTGATTGGGGGATGCGGCTGCGTCGCTTTCGAATGCCTCTCTCCGCTGCCGGGGCCGTCGGTCCTGCGGGACTCTGGCCGGCGCCCCGCGGACGACCGCGAAGCGCGGTCGCGCGACGTCTGGCCAAAACGCCCGCATAATCGGACATCGGGATGGTGCGGACCGTCCTCGAAGGCCGGTCGTTTGCCCATGTTTCGATCACTTGGCGGCCCCAGCGGGGCCGTTGCGGGCCCCGACCGCCGTGCCGGACAGAAAAATATTGACTGCTTGGTAAAAATCTACGGTCCTGAGGGGGAGAAACCGGGAGTGCGCCATGTCCGTCGACCTCGCTACCAGATTCACCGGCCTTGATTTCGTGAATCCGTTCGTGCTGGCCTCGGCGCCGCCGACCGAGAGCAAGCGCAAGATCCTGAAGGCCTTCGAGGCCGGCTGGGGCGGCGTCGTCACCAAGACCATCGGCCTGCACCCGGTCGAGAACGTCGCCGGGCCGAAGACCATCTTCCAGCGCGCCAGCGAGCAGAAGCCCTATGTCTCGCGCAACAAGCGCCCCGACACCGTCTCGCATTCCTCGTGGAACTGGGAGCTGATCTCGGACCAGCCGCTGGCGCAGTGGCTTCCCGATCTGGAAGAGATCAAGACCACCTATCCCGACCGCATGCTGATCGGCTCGATCATGGCTGGCGCGGGCGGCGAGGCCGAGATGGAGAACTGGCGCAAGCTGGCGCGGGCCTGCGTCGGTGCAGGCTGCGATGCGCTCGAGCTGAACATGTCCTGCCCGCACATGGACCGCAAGGACATGGGCGCGCATATCGCCAATGACGAGGCGATCATCGCGTCTGTGCTGAAAGCGGTCAAAAGCGCGGTCGACGTGCCGATCTGGGTCAAGCTGACGCCCTCGTCCTCGTCGCTGGTGGACGGGGCGCGGGCGGCCTATGCGGCGGGGGCGGCCTCGATCTCGCTGTGCAACACCTTCCCCTCGCTGCCGCTCATGGACCCCGAGACGCTGAAGTTCGAGGTTGAGGTCGACGGCTACGTCACCTCGGGCGGGCTTGGCGGGCTGGCGATCCTGCATCAGGCGCTGCAGCGCGTTTCGGACATCTCGCGCGCCTTCCCGGACAAGGCGATCTCGGGCATCGGCGGCATCCGCGGCTTCCGCGAGGCCTTCAACTTCATCGCCCACGGCGCCGGCAACCTGCAGATCTGCACGGCGGCGATGGAAGAGAAGGGCAGCGGCGGGATCGGCGTCAACCTGATCCAGGAGCTGACCGGAGACCTTGCCGATTACCTCGAGCGCACGGGCCATCGCTCGATCGAGGCGTTCCGCGGAATCGCCCGCGACCGGATCGTCGAGCATTCGAGGATCCGCCGGAAGAGCGAGGATTACAACGGCGGCTACGCGCAAAGCGCCTGAGGCCGCCGCAAATCCGGATGGCGCGTGCAGAGCGGGCGGTTCAGTCGTCGCTGTCGCCGAGGATCCGCCGCACCAGCCGCGCGCCCAGCGTCGCGGTGCCGGTGCCGATGCCCTGACCCGCGCGGCTGACCTCGGCCCGCAGGTCGCGCCGCGCCGCCTGCAGGCGCACGCGGTTGCGCTGCACCATCAGCGCCTCTCCCAGCCGGGCTGAAAGCTGCTGGCGCAGCGCGTCGAGGTTCCACTCCGGCGCGGCGGCCGAGACCGCGACCGGCGGCGCCGGCAGCCCGAGGTCGCCCGCCACCGCGCGCACCGCCGCGGCGACACGGTCCAGCGCGGGGCGGGGCAGGCGGTTCTCGGGGAAGGGCCAGCCGGGCAGAAGCTGGTCGGCCCCGGTCGCCACGGCCAGCACCTGCGGGATCCGGCGGTCGGGCAGCGCCGCGAAGCGGGCGGCGAAGGCCGCAAGCGCGCGGCGGTCGATCTCGCGCGCCGGGCGCGTCAGCCGCGACACCCACAGGATCAGGTCCGCGGCCTCCATCTCGGCAAGGGTCGCGGCATCGGCCGGGGCGCTGCCGTCGAGGCCCGGCAGGTCGATCAGCACGCAGTCGATCCCGTCCAGCACCAGCGCATGGGCCGTGGCGCGGTCGGTGGTGGGCGGCTGGTCGGTCTCGGCCGCGTCATGGCCGATCAGCGCGTTGACGAGGCTGGATTTCCCGGCGCTGACCTGACCCGCGACGACGATGCGCAGCGGCGCGTCGGGGCGCGCGGCCCGGGCGCGGTCGCGGTCCGAGGCGGCCAGCTCCAGCTCGAGCAGTTCCGCATCCGAGAACCGAAGGCGGCCGGAATAAAGGTCGATCGCCGCCTTCGCGGCCTCTTCCAGCAGCAGGCCCTGCAGCACCGCCACCGCCTGCGCGCTGAGATAGCCGGAATTGCCGCCGGCGATCGCACCCTCGATCTCGCGCAGGATGCCGGCGGGCGGGTTCTTCAGGATCCGGATCACGCGCCAGGCCTTCTGGCCCGCATCGAGCGTGGTCGCGGCCCAGCCCTTCTGCCGCCACAGCCAGAGGAGCGTGCCGACGGTCACGGTGTCGGCGAAGGGCACCATCCGGCGCAGGTCGCCGCGGAAGCGCACGAGCACGTTGTCGGCCAGCAGCAGCGCCTCTGGCACCGTGAAGTCGAGAAGGTCGCGCCCCTGCGCGCCGCTGCCGGCCGCCACGCTGCGGATCACCTCTTCGAACAGGGCGGGCAGGGCCGCGACCGGCACCGGCTCGGCGGTGCGGCTTCGGATCAGCCGGCGCGCGGCCTCGAAGGCGGCGGCCTCGCGCGGGGTCCATTCGGGATCGGCGCCGGCTTCCAGCACGAGGTCGGGCGCGGCGGCGGGGTGCCGGCTGCGCCACCAGCGCAGCCCGAGCCGCAGCGCCGCCGCCAGCGCGCCAAGGCCCAGCGAGGCGACGATGTAGCCCATCAGCAGGCCCTGCTCGGCCAGCCAGATCCAGCCCAGCGGGATCGCGATCAGGAAGGGCAGGGCCAGCAGCAGCGCCAGCGCGATCCGGTCCAGCCGCAGGAAGACCGCGAAGAAGCGGCGCGGGTCAATCATCGCCACGCTCCCCGGGCGCCGGGGCGGGGGACGGACGGGCCGGGCCCTTGCCGCCGGCGTCGCCCCCGCCATCCGCGGCGCGCGCGAAGGCGCGGCGGAAGGTCTCGCGCAGTTCGGCCTCGTCGGCGGGCTTTCCCTGCGACTGGCGGTACAGGAAATAGCTCGCCGCGCGGCCCAGCGCGTAGGTCGCGCCGAAGCTGATGCTGCCCGACACGGCGGCGCCGAGGGTCTGCCCGTAGACCGGGATCAACTTCGCCGCCTGCCGCAGCCCGAAGCTCGCACTGTAGCGCAGCAGGATGCCGGCCCCGAGCGCGCCGAGGAAGGCGCGCACCGTCTCGGTCGTCCAGCCGACGCCGTGCTCGGCGGCAAGGTCGCGCAGCATCGCGGCCTGCAGGCCGGGGACCGAGACCGCGCCCACCACCGGCAGCGCATCCGACGAACCCGCCAGCCCCGCGTAGAACAGCACGCGGTTGCGCAGCCGGTCGAAGGCCGCCTGTTCGCCCTCGCCGGTCGCCCGCCGCTCGAGCAGCAGCGCGGCGGAGGGCAGCAGCTCGACAAGCAGGTCGATCACCGCCTGTCGTGCGGCCGCTCCGGGCGGGGCACTTTCGGGCAGGTCGGTTTCTGGCAGGGCGACCTCGACCGCGGGCAGGTCGCGGCCGATGGCGCGCTTGAGCTGGGCGGCGATGGCGCTGCGGGCGCGGCGGCGGGCCTCGGGGTCGGGGATCAGGTCGGCGCCGGTATAGACGATGCCGGCGGCATGGCTGCCCTGCCGCAGCACCGCGCCCGCCGCCGCGGCCAGTTCGCCCTGCACCGGGTCGTCGAGCCGGCAGACCAGCAGCAGCGCGTGGCTGTGCCCGGCGCAGCTGGCCAGATCCTCGGCCGGGTCATAGCGCGCCTCGCCAAGGCCGCGGGTGTCGAGAAAGCGCAGCAGCGGCGCGCCGGGCGGGAAGTCGAAACGCCGGGCGCTGCGGGTGCAGGGGGTGAAGCCGTTGCCGATCTCGACCGCGTCGAGTGCGGTCAGCAGCCGGATCAGCGAGCTTTTCCCCGCCGCGGTCTTGCCGAGCATCCACAGGATCGGCAGCGCCTGTTCGGCCTGTTCGACCGGGGGTTCGTCGCCGGATTTCGGCGCGGACGAGAAGTAATCGAGAAGCGATCCGAACATGCCCTTGCCCGGGTTTGGGGACTTCGGGGCAGGCTATCCGTCGGGCGCGTCTGGGTAAATGCCGAACCGTCCGCCGCGCCGCCCCCGGGGGGAGGGGACGGCGCGGCGGGGTGGCGCTCAGCTCTTCGCAAAGGCCAGCAGGTCGGCGTTCAGCACATCGGCATTGATCGTCAGCATGCCGTGGCCATAGCCCGGGTAGGTCTTCAGCTTGCCGTTCCGCAGCAGCCCGATCGCCTTCAGCGCCGCATCGGCGATGGGCACGATCTGATCGTCCTCGCCATGCAGCACCAGCGTGGGCACGCTGATCGCCTTCAGATCCTCGGTCTGGTCGGTTTCGGAGAAGGCCTTGATGCCGTCGTGATGGGCCTTGGCAGAGCCCATCATCCCCTGCCGCCACCAGTTCTGGATCACGCCCTCCTGCACCGTCGCGCCGGGGCGGTTGAAGCCGTAGAACGGGCCTGCCGGCACGTCGCGGAAGAATTGCGCCCGGTTCGCGGCCAGCGCTGCGCGGAAGCCGTCGAAGACCTCGATCGGCAGGCCCTCGGGGTTGGAGGCGGTCTTCACCATCAGCGGCGGCACCGCTGCGACCAGCACCGCCTTGGCGACGCGCCCCTCGGGCTCGCCGAAGCGGGCGACATAGCGCGCGACCTCGCCGCCGCCGGTGGAATGGCCGATGTGAATCGCGTCGCGCAGATCCAGCGCCCGGGCCAGCGTCGCGACATCGGCGGCGTAATGGTCCATGTCGTGGCCCTCGTACACCTGGGCCGACCGGCCGTGGCCGCGCCGGTCATGGGCGATGACCCGGTAGCCCTGCGACAGGAAGGCCAGCATCTGCCCGTCCCAGTCGTCCGAGGACAGCGGCCAGCCGTGGTGGAAGACCACGGGCTGTGCGTCGCGCGGGCCCCAGTCCTTGTAGAAGATCTCGACGCCGTCGTCGGTGGTGATCGTGGACATGATGATGTCTCCTTGCGGTTCGGTTGACGTGGCGAGGGCGGGGCGGGGCAGGGGGCCGATCACGGCGGCGGCGGCCGCTGTCGTCAGCATCGCGCGCCGGGTCAGGTCGGGGTGCATCGCGTGGCCTCTCGGTTTCGGTATGGACAAAGCTAGCGATCCGGCGTCCCTGAGAGGCGTGGCGGAACTGACAAGGATCGAGGCAGAACCGACAATGAACCGCACCGAAGCACCAAGTGCGCCCTTCGGCGCGGCCGGGACCGCCCCGGTGGCCGAGATCGGGCTGGTGATCTATCCCGATTGCCAGCTGTCGGCGGTCCATGGGCTGACCGACCTGTTCCGGATCGCGGGCGAATGGTCCGGTCGGCCCGCGCGGGAGATCCGCGTCTCGCACTGGCGGGTCGCGGGGGACGGTCTGCAGCCCGAGTGGGACAGCCACACCGGCGCCGGTGCCCATCGTCTGAGTCACGTCATCCTGCCGCCCAGCCTGGTGATGCCCGGGCGGATGGCGGCGCAGCCCGGCACCGCGCAATGGCTGCGCGACCGCCATGCCGAGGGGGCGACGCTCTGTTCGGTCTGCGCGGGAGCCTTCGTGCTGGCCGAGACCGGGCTGATGGAGGGCCGGCGCGCGACCACGCACTGGGCCTTCGCGGAGGCGCTGGCCCGCCGCCATCCCGGCATCCGGCTGGCCGAAGAGCACATGGTGCTGGACGATGGCGACATCGTCACCGCGGGGGGCATCCTCGCCTGGACCGATCTGGGGCTGACGCTGGTCGAGCGGCTGCTGGGCCCCTCGACGATGCTGGCGACCGCGCGATTCCTGCTGATCGAGCCACCGCGGTCAAGCCAGCGCCCCTTCGCGCCCTTCGTGCCGCGCTTCGATCACGGCGACGAGCCGGTCCGGCGCGCGCAGCACCACCTGCACGCCCGCTCGGCCGAGCCGCTGTCGGTGGGCGAGCTGCAGGCGGTCGCGGGGCTGACCGAGCGCACCTTCCTGCGCCGCTTCACCGCGGCGACGGGGCACCGGCCGAACGACTACCTGCAGCAGGTGCGCATCGCCCGCGCCCGCGAGGCGCTGGAAAGCAGCCACAGCCCGGTCGACCGGATCGCGTGGGACGTGGGCTATGGCGATGTCGCGGCGTTCCGAAAGAGCTTCCAGAAGCTGACCGGGATGGCGCCGGGGCTGTACCGCCAGACCTTCGGGATCGGTCCGACCCGACGCGCCGAAGACGTCTGACGCGGCGCCGCGGGCGCGGATGGGCGGGGCGGCGGGCAGCCGTGCAAACGAAAAGACCCCGACCGTGCGGCGGGGTGCGTCATCGTCTTGATCTTCTGGAAAATCAGGTGATTGGTGGAGGTTTGGGGAGCCAGATCGAACACTTTGCTCGAAGAATTCGAAGGCTTTTGCGCTATGGTTTCGAACATTAAGCTGAGCAACTAGGTCTTGGTCAAGCGCAGCGGCTTACACGCTTAGTCTTCGTTTGCCAGAGGTGCCCTATGAGGCATCATGCTTGAGTCAGGTAATGGCTTTCGGCAGGAGGCGACGCCTCATTGTTCTGCCAAGTCAAGTAACCGTGTGTCCAATCGGGGTCGCTCGCGCGGCCACGTCAATGAGCGCTGCGGGGTCGAGGCCAAGGGCCCGCGCCACAACAACGAGTTCGATTGGGTCTAGCCGGCGTTCGCCGCATTCAACCTTTGATACCCACGAACGGACACACTGGAGCCGCGCTGCTAGATCACGCTGAGTCCATCCATGAGCCTTGCGAGCTTGGATCAGCGCCTCGAGCAGCGCCACGTAACCTGGACTTCGTAGTGTCTGCGACAAATGGAATACTCGGCTGCTTGACAGCCGATATCTGATCTGCGATCTGCACCCAAATTGGGTGCAGGCTCTGTTCCGTAGGGATCTCATAGACATGGTTGCCGCAACCGATCTGCGAAAAATAGATGGCTTGGCTTTGGTGATGAAACGACAGTTGGCGCTGGAGTGTGAGTGAAGTGGCGAAAATGGCCCCAATCCGCCCAGAGATCTTCCTCGACGCGTGGCTACCTGTGCATTTGATCGGGTCCAGCCTAGTGCGGTTGGTTGGCTTGACGTCTGATAGCACCGGCCGAAGCAGACCCTTCATCTCTAGGCGTCTTTCCCGGTTCGACCCGATAGCAGGCCATGCGGCTTCTGGGAGAGAGGAGATCAAACTGCTACGCGACCTGGCGACATATCATCGAGAAGCACCAATCTCGGCGGAACTTGTTCGAAAATTGAAATGCTATGTTGAGTTGGACGTTGATATTGCTAAAGAAATGGTCCGCAAGCGCCATGCGGCTATCATGAGATTCATCGAGAAAAGAGAATCGGAATGAGCAGAGAGTGTTCTGCCAGCGCTGCGAAGAACAACGCTAACGCCGGGCGTGGACGTGATCTGGATCTCAATGAGGCCTACGCTCACGAGCTCGATCAAGGCATGCCAACGGGGACTGGATTCCGGCTGCTACGTGCGGCCGCAGAGATCTACATCAACGAAATCTCGTCGATTCCTGATGCCGATCTCCTGCTTGAGTATGAATTGGCTGACGTCGAGACAATTCATCTGCAGTTGGGCGAAGTGAGGTTCTCTGCGTCTGCTCTGAAGCCTCGTCTATCGCTCCAGCTCTACGTCGAGACAGTCATGCAAGACTTCGCGGGCAACCTTTGGCTGGAGCACCTTGTGCGAAAAACGCTCGGATACCTCGCTTGCGATCGCGGGGAAGGTTGCTACGCCACGGAAGGCACGCTTCGCTACGTCTGCGAAAATCACGACATTGAACTTCTGCGTCTTCTTGTCGATCCGCGCACACGGCGAGCTTATTTCGACTTAAGCGGCCCTGACCTGAATACGGTTGAAGCCGAACTTCTCAGAATTTCTTTGACCTCTGGGGCGCGCCAACGCGGGGCTAGGTCACTTGTCCCCTGGGATAGGTTTCCGCATCGTCATAGATTCCCGGTCGTGCGAGTTCGTCCGGCGGAGGAGGCGAACTCGTCGCTGCTGACACAGGCTGAGCGATGGGCGCGGCGGCTCGAGGACAAGTTTCCGGGTATGCACCCCTATCTTCCCCGCCACATTGATAACTACCTGAGAGAAATCTGCGGAATTCCACGTGATGACAGCCGGATTCCGTGGGGCAATCCTGCGCAAGAAAGATTGCCGCTCTACGCAGATGGCAAGGTTAGAGGTTAATATGGCCGATGATCTTATGGATGATAATCACCTAGCACGTTGGAAATTGGTTTGACCCGCGTTCCTTTTGTGCTCGCGCGCTTTCCTGATCCCCAGCTTACAAAGCTAAAGATCGTTGAACGACTTGAGCGATTCTGGGTGAAATACCATGCGGCGACGATTGGCTATGAGTATAAGGCAAATCTTGCAGAGGATGGCCGGATTGACTTTGAGGACTGGGAAAGGAGGTCCAAGGAGCTTGAGATCCCCGAGGACATCAAGCAGCGGATCCGACGAAGAGCAGCTATCTTGGCGGAACGTAATACTACCGGCACCCCACTTTCTGACGTTCCAGAAAAGGACGTAAGGCGTCTGGAGCCAGTTAAGAATGGTGTCGACCTTATTCGTATACCTTCAGAGCACCGAGCGGATGAAATTGCAGCTGCGGTTCATGCGGAATTTCCTTGGTTTGGGCCGGTGACCGAATGGGCTTGGCACTGCATGCGCCGTTCGGTTCGGACAGGCGAGAAGGGTTTCTGTCTGCCGCCCCTTCTACTGAACGGTCCGGCTGGAATCGGGAAAAGTAGCTGGGCGCGGTTGATCTCGGAACAACTCGGGTTGCCTAGTGTAGCGCTCGACGCAACAACTGAGAGCGCCGGATTTGGAGTAGTTGGGCTGCAAGCCGGATGGGGTAGTTCCAGAACCGGTCGTCCGGTAAATGTAATCCTGCAGAGGAAAGTTGGAAACCCCCTCGTTGTCATCGACGAAATTGATAAGGTCTCCACCGCTCATTCCGAGAAGGGAACGGCCCATAGTTTGACCGACTCACTCCTCCCTTTGCTCGAGCCAGCCACCGCGCGCGGATGGGATGATCCGTATTTTCGGGTGCCGCTGGATATGTCGTGGATTTCCTGGGTTCTGACGTCCAACTACTTAGCTATGATACCGGAGCCTCTGAAGAGCCGTTGTCAGATATTCGAGCTCAGACCGCTGACGGGGGTGGAGCTCGCCGATTTCGTTTGTCGTGATGGTAAGAGACGGGGGCTGCCGAGGGACATGATCCAAGCGATTGCGGAGGCATTCCGGTGTAGCCGATCGCGACAGCTCGCGCCGAGCCTGAGAACTGCGGTCCGCATGCTGAATGCCGCGGAGCGTGCTCTTGATCACCCGGTGCTGCATTGAACTAGAGGTGGGGAGCTTGTGTGCATCTTACCTCATCCAGATTGACGCACGCGTGTCATCCAGATTGTCGCACTATATCCTGATGTCACGAAAGAAAGCAGCGCCCAGTGGGGCGCTGCCGGTCACTCAATGGCAATGATACGTGCCGTTGCTGGTCTGATTATGACACCCTTGGGAGTTCAGGCCGCCGCCGTGGGCAAGGGCTGCGGTCGAGACGAGGGTCGCCAGGGTGGTAATCGCAACGTAGAGTTTCACGATAGTCTCCAGATGTTTGAATAGGCAGTGCC
The DNA here is from genome assembly GCF_037095735.1 of Frigidibacter sp. MR17.14. Taxonomy (NCBI): domain Bacteria; kingdom Pseudomonadati; phylum Pseudomonadota; class Alphaproteobacteria; order Rhodobacterales; family Paracoccaceae; genus Frigidibacter; species Frigidibacter sp. MR17.14. The sequence goes on from NZ_JBAWKD010000015.1 coordinate 53,926, forward strand.
GACTAGAAATCTCCGGACAAAGTCCGCGCCATGGCGGTCGCGCGAAACGGGAAGGCTTGTTTGGGCCTTCTCTTAGGCGGCGATGGGATAAGCCACGCCGGGGCAGACCAGCCCGCGAATTGTTTTACCGCGGTGTCCATTGACCTGCACCGAGTCATGTCTGAACCCCGCGACCAACAAGCAACCGCCGCACGGCTGCATAGCAAACCGCTAGGGACCAGGCTGGTCGCGTTCTACGCGAAGGGCACGGCTCGTCTATCGACGCCTCGTTCTCACGCGGGCGCGCACTGCTACACAGGGTCCAGCACTTCGCGCAGCTTCGTCGCAAGTTGTTCCAATGCAAAGGGTTTCGAAAGGAAGTTGGTCCCAGCGTCGATCACGCCATCGTTCCCCATGGCATTGCGGGTATACCCGGAGGTGAAAATGACCCGTAGATCAGGCCGCAATTGGAGCGCTCGGTCAGCCAGCTGGCGACCGGTCATCTCGGGCATGATGACATCGGTGAAGAGCAGGGTTATCTGAGGTTCGCGCTCGATGATCGCCAGGGCCTCCGGTCCGCTGGCGGCTTCGAGCGTTATGTAGCCCAACTCCCGCATCGCCTCGATCGTGAAGTGGCGGACGCGTTCTTCATCCTCCACCACCAGCACTGTTTCTTGGTCGCGGGCGCGCAGCGGCGGTGCTTCGGCGTGCCTTCGGGTCGGCATCACACCCTCATCCAAGGTTCGCGGCAGGTAGAGCTTGATCGTGGTGCCATGACCGGGCTCGGAGTAGATCTTCACATGGCCGCCGGATTGACGGGCGAAGCCGAACACCTGGCTCAGGCCTAAGCCGGTGCCCTTGCCTACTCCCTTGGTGGTAAAGAATGGTTCGAAGGCTCGGCGAACCACTTCAGGCGACATGCCGGTCCCAGTGTCGGACACGCTGACCAGAACATATTGCCCAGCCTGGATGTCCGCATCGCGCGCATAGGACGCATCGACATGGACGTTGGCGGTTTCGATCGTCACCTTGCCGCCATCCACCATCGCGTCACGCGCGTTCACGGCCAAGTTCACGATCGCATGCTCGAGCTGGTTAGGGTCGACTTTGGTCGTCCAGAGATCGGGGCCGGCTACCGTCTCCAGCGACACCTCGTCGCCGAGCGACCGAATGAGCATGTCGCTCAAGTCCTTCACGAGACGATTGACGTCAAGAACCTCGGAAGCCAGCGGCTGCCTTCGGGCGAACGCCAGAAGGCGTTGCGTCAGGAGCATGGCGCGCTTGGCACCGTCCATCGCTCCATCGATGAAGTCTCCAACTTCGGTATCGCCGCGGGCGAGGCGGCGCTGAGTGAGGTTCAGGCCTCCCATGATCACCGCCAGCATATTGTTGAAGTCATGAGCGATGCCCCCGGTCAGCTGTCCGACGGCCTCCATTTTCTGCAACTGACGAAGTGCATCCTCCGCCTCTGCCCGGCGTCGGCTTTCTTCTTGAAGCTCCAGCGTGCGCTGCGTCAGTGTGAGGTTCTGCCGATCAATGCGCTGGGTCCGACGCAGCTCCGCCTCGGCTCGCTCGATCGCGAGCCAAGTCAGAAGAACGAGTTCCGATGCCAACGCAACTTCTGGAGGAGACCAGTGGCGCGCGGATGCTTGATGCAGATAAATCCCAGCCGCCCATCGCCCGTCACTCATCAGCGGAACGCAGATCCCGGCCATCACGTCTGCTTCGCTGTATGGGGTGAGTTTGCCATCGGCATCCACGCGCGCATCGCTGAATACCAAGGTGCGCCCGGCCCGTCGTTCGCTCTCGGCGTAAGGTCCGAACCCGCTGGCCGGTTGCTCACCGATCAGCGGCGACAGAGTGCTGTCTGCCCAGCCTCCAGAGTGGAGAACCCGATCGTTGCCGAGAATTCGGTAGAAGCCGACGCGGTCGACCTTCAGACGCCGCCCCAGAACCTCTGACGAGTAGCGCAGGATGGCTTCAGGGTCGCGCAGTGACCGCTGGTGGCCAATGACATTGATGACGAACTCGCGCTCTTCCTTGGCGGCGCGGAGTTCGCCCTCAAGCCGCTTCTGCGCTGTGACGTCGAAGGACACACCGGGGAGCCGCGCACAACTTCCGTCAGCCCCCGGCACACAGTGTCCTTGGGCCGATACCCAACGCACCGACCCGTCAGCGCGCAGGAGACGGTATTCTGATGTGAATGCGCCGACTTCGACGACGGCGTTCGTAACCTCCGACTGCACTCGGTCGCGATCGTCCGGATGGATGCCTTTGAAAAACGAGGCGATCGGCGCTCCGGCTTCCGCCACTGCGGGATCGACTCCGTAGAGATGGGCAAAGCGCGCGTCCGCTGTCACCCTGTCTGCCGGAACATCCCAGTCCCAGGTGCCGATGCCCTTGCCGGCGGACATGGCCAAGCGCAACCGTTCGTCGGCCTCGTCACGGCGGCGCTCGGCGAGCACCCGGTCTGTCGTCTCACCCGTCACGCAGAATAGTCCTGCGATCCGGCCCTCGTCGTCAAACGCAGGCGAATAACTGAAGGTCCAGTAGCTTTCTTCCGGCACTTGCTCCCGGCTGATGTCGAGGCGCATGTCCGTCAGCTTTCGGCTCTCGCCTGCGAGCGTTGCATCGACCAGCGGTCCGATGTCATCCCAGATACTCGCCCATAGCTTCCGAAACGGTCGACCGATCGCGCCTTGAGCCCGATAACCGAGGATCGGCCGGTAGGCGTCGTTGTAGAACGACCTGAGGTCCGGTCCCCACGCGAGAAACATCGGCAGTGGGCAGGCGAGCATCATGGCAAGCGTGCTGCGTAGGGAAACCGGCCATTCCCGGATCGGCCCGATCGGCGTCGACGCCCAGTCGATTGCCGCAATCTCGGCCCCGACCGGGCTACTCTCGACCCGAAGAAACTCAGGTGCGCATTCGGCGCGGGTCATGGCGGTGGTCCTCCGAACCCTCCAGCGGGCAGTTTCTGCAGCTGGGATGGTCGCAGTCACCAAACACTGGGGTCGGCACAGAGTCCAACCAAAACCCTGACTTGCTGATCGGAGGCTGCGCCTTGAGAGGGGGGAAAGATCTGTGCCGAACTGAGCCTTCCGATCACCGCGCCGATATATCCAAATCATGGGATCGCAGACTACCGCTCGCTTCGTGCGAAAGCGGCACCCCGGCAAGGCCTTTGGGCGCCTTGCCGGCTCAACCAACTGCCACTTGCACTGTGCACGGACGGCCCGACCTGGGGGACGGGCCGTCCGGCGGCCAGAAACCGAACGTTGCTGGCACGCTCTGATTTCGTCCCAGAATCCCGCTAGAATCAAGGCCGCACAGGGGTGAAGTTGCGGAATTCGCGCCATTCTGGGCGCTGCTCGACCAGCCCGGCTAATGCAGCAGGACCTTTCGGCCTGATGCCTTGGTTCATGGCATTGTGCGATCCGGGCACGCGGTAGGTTCAAAAATCGTCCTGTCGGCCACGCAGGCGGATCTGCATCAGCGAGCCTTCGCGCCGGGCACGCGCGATGCGGCCGCGCTGGAGGAACCAGCGTCGCAAATGCAGAAAGGCCATTCCGCCACCTGCCAGCAGACTCAGCGTCGGCGCCCAACGATCCAGCCGGATGGCTCCTCCATTGGCCATTGCATAGCCCATCAGGGCCGTCGCAGCGGCGAGGCCAAGGCACCAAGCGATGTGCCTGTCGCCCACGGCCCGAAGAAGAATCGGCATGCTGCCGAGGCCGTAGCCGAAACCCAAGGGGGCGAGGAGAACCACGAATTCATCGGTCATGGCGGGGATCTAGCATCCCGCGACGCAAATCGGGAGCGGGTTCTCGACGGCTGTCGCCCTGATCACGCGAACTCGACGGAACTGCGCCAGCACGCTCTGCGCTTTCTACGGAAGCGCAGCGCGGAGCCTTTGTTGAGAAAGGCGCGATCGATCCCCATCGAAGGAGTCCAGCCATGTCCGATGACAAGCCCGATCTGGCAAAAGGTGTGAAGGCCAAAGATCTGCGTGAGGCAAGCCCGATCATTGGGTTCTATGAGGGGCAGGAGGTGATCCTGATCCGTCACGGGCGAGAGCTTTCGGCACTCTCCGCGAAGTGCACCCATCTCGGAGCCTCCCTCGACAAGGGGCTCGTCGTGGAAGGGCAGGTCAGGTGCCCGTGGCACCATGCGCGCTTTTCGCTGGCGGACGGGACTGCCGAAGGTGGACCTGCAATCCAGTCGCTGTCGTGTTTCCGGGTCGAGGAGACCGATGGGCTGATCCGCGTGCTTGGCAAGAAGGCCGCGCCGTCGCCAAAGTCCAAAGCCAACGCAGAACGGATCGTCATCGTGGGCACCGGAGCCGGCGGTCATTCACTCGCCGCTGCGCTCGGCCGCGCTGGCCGCGGCGCCGACGTGACGCTCATCGGTGCAGAACCGGACGCGCCCTATGACCGGACCTTCTGCTCGAAGCAATATCTTCAAGGCGGTAAGAGCCGCGACGAATGTTTCCTGCCCGCGGAAGGGCTGGACCAGGTGAAAATCCGGACCGGCACCGAGATTACGGGAGTCGATGTTCAAAGCCGTGAACTCGAGACCGCGCAGGGGGAGCGCATAGGTTACGACCGGCTGGTGCTGGCCACCGGCGCCTCGCCGAAAAGACCCGACTTCCCGGGCGCGGAACAGGGGCACCTCCTGCGCAGCCTCGCCGATGCGGATGCCTTCATCGCCGCTGCGACGACCGCGCGCACGGCGGTCGTTCTTGGGGCAAGTTTCATCGGGCTCGAGGTGGCCGCGGCGCTGCGTTCCCGCGGCATCGAGGTGACAGTGGTCGCACAGGGCACGCTGCCATTGGCCCGGATCCTCGGCGATGAGGCGGGGCGCCACATCATGAACCTGCACATCGACAAGGGCGTTCGCTTCCGGATGGGCGAGACGGTCGCCTCCTTCGAGGACGGCACGGTCGTCACCGACGCGGGTGCGCGGATCCCCACGGATCTTCTGGTGCTGGGCACCGGTGTCGCGCCGCGGGTCGGACTGGCAGAGGCGGCCGGGCTGGATCTGGCCGAGGGGGGCGTCGCGGTCGACGCGACGCTGCGCAGCTCGGATCCGGCGATCTGGGCAATCGGCGACATCGCCGCCGTGCCCGTTCCCCTGTCCGGGCAGCGGCAACGGATCGAGCACTGGGTTCATGCGCAGCGCATGGGCGAACATCTCGCGCAAGACTTCCTTGCCGGGACTGCGACCCCATTCCGGGCGGCGCCGTTCTTCTGGACAGGCTTTTACGGAAAGCAATTCCGCTATGTTGGCCATGCCCGACCCGAGCAGGTCGAGGTCGACGGCGACGTTCAGGGCGGAACCTTCGCAATCCGTTACCGGGACGCATCGGGTTCGGCCCTCCTGACGAGCGGGCGCGACATGCTCGCCCTGGAGGACGAACAGGCCCGAGAGGTCGCGGCGCGGTCCTGATCCGAACATGCCTCGGACAGGTGGTCAGGAACCAACCGCGTCCCGGCGGGTTCGCTCGGCAGCATCCATGGTAGGGCCCTGTCGACCGGGCCACTGGCGATCTGAGGGGATCATGGACATCTCGGAACGTGCGCATGCGACGCCAGATCAGGCGGCGCCGGAATGGTGGATGAACAGGGTCAGGGCGGCGAGGATGCGTCTCGACCAACCCCGGGTCCTGTCTTCCTCTATCCGTCCGTCAGGGTCCGACGCCACCGCGGACCAACCGCGGCAGGCATGAAGCCAGAGGCCGCCCCATGCGAGGCGAGCAGATGACCGACAGTGAAAAGCGCGCCCACACGCCGACAGGCCATGATGCGGGGACCCCGCACTATGATCATCCCACCGGCGGCTGGGGATCGCTGCGCGGCGTGTCGCGGGTGTTCCGCGAGGCGGAGGCCGGCCACGAGGCCATCGGCATCCTCGGCGCGCTGAACAAGCCGAAAGGCGTGATGTGCCCCTCCTGCGCTTAGGCCAAGCCTGCGAAGTCCAAGACCTTCGAGTTCTGCGAGAACGGCGCGAAATCCGTCCTGTGGGAGTTGACGCGCGAGCGCGTCGGCGCAGAGTTCTTCGATGCCCATCCGCTGGCCGAGCTGCGCGGCTGGCACGACCATGACCTCGAAAAGGCCGGGCGCCTGACCGAGCCGATGCGCTACGATCCCGCCTCGGACCGCTATCGTCCCGTCGCCTGGGCGGATGCCTTCGCCGAGATCGGCGCGCATTTGCGGGCCAATGACCCCAAAACCTCGGTCTTCTACGCCTCTGGTCATGCGGGGCTCGAGGCTTCGTATCTCTATGCGCTTTTCGCGCGCGCCTTCGGGCACCAGAACCTGCCGCAATCGTCGAACATGTGCCACGAGACGACATCGGTGAACCTCAAGCGCGTGCTCGGCCCGGGTGCGGAGCCGCCTGCCGCAGTGCCTCTGTCGGCCGACAGGGCGGAGATCGCCATGGGTGCCGTGGTCATCCGCTTGGAGGCCGGTGCCTCGGCAGATCGGATTGCGTCCGTGGCGCGCGCGCTGACGGCCGGCGCATGATCTTCCCGTCGAACCGGGTCCGGATCCTGGTCGCGACCAAGGCAATCGACTTCCGCAAGGGCCATGACGGGCTGGCTGCGCTGGTGGCGTCGGTGCTGCGCAAGGATCCGTTCACCGGCACGGTATTCGTCTTTCGGTCGCGCCGAGCGGACCGGTTGAAGATTTTGTATTGGGATGGCACCGGTCTGGTGATGGCCTACAAGCGGCTGGAGAGTGCCAGCTTCACCTGGCCTGCCGTCAAGGATGGCCTGATGGCGCTGAACCACGCGCAATTCGAGGCGCTGTTTGCTGGGCTCGACTGGCGCAGGGTCAAGGCGCTGGAGGCACGGCCGCCCGCCGCGACGGAATAGGGCAACACTCTGGATTTGCGTGTTTTTGCGGGTCGATCGTGGTAGGCCTGACCCATGCCCGCCGCCCCCGATCTGGATCTCTCCGCCCTGCCTGTCGCGCAACGCGCGGCGGCGCTCGCGTTGATCGAGGAGGTCACCGCGCTTCGGGAGATCACGCGCCGGCAGGAGCATCTGATCGCCGAGCTGAACCATGCCCTGCATGGCAAACGGTCGGAGAAGCTCTCCGACGACGAGCGGCAACTGGCATTCGAGGAGCTGTCCGTCGCCCTCGCCGAGGTCGAGGCGGAGAAGGCCGCGCGCGGGACCAGGACTGACGACACAGCGACCCGATCCGCGCCCCGGCGCACGATCGGCAACCTGCCGGCCGCGCTGCCGCGCATCGAGGTGGTGATCGAGCCCGAGAGCCTGATCTGCCCCTGCGGCTGCGGGCCGCTGCACAGGATCGGCGAGGACCGGACCGAGCGCCTCGATATCGTTCCCGCGCAGCTGCGCGTCATCGTCACCATCCGCCCGAAGTATGCCTGCCGGGGCTGCACCGACGGGGTGACCCAGGCGCCGGCCGCCGCGCATCTGATCCCCGGTGGCCTGCCGACCGAGGCGACGCTGGCGCATGTGTTGGTCAGCAAATATGCCGACCACCTTCCGTTGTATCGCCAGAGCCAGATCCTGGCGCGGTCGGGCCTCGATCTGCACCGTGCCGTTCTGGCCGATTGGGTCGGCAAGGCCGCCTTCCACCTCAAGCCGATCGTCGACCGGCTGGCCGAGCATCTGCGGCGATCCGGCAAGCTGTTCATGGACGAGACCACCGCCCCGGTGCTGGACCCGGGGCACGGAACGACCAAGACCGGCTACCTCTGGGCGCTGGCCCGCGACGACCGGGCCTGGGGCGGCGAGGCCCCACCGGGCGTGGTCTACTTCTACGCCCCCGGCCGCGCCGGCGAGAATGCCGAAGCCTTCCTGACGGGCTTCGACGGCATCCTGCAAATCGATGGCTATACCGGCTACAACCGGCTTACCAAGCCCTCGCGCCGGGGTGGCGCACCGCTGCGCGTCGCGCATTGCTGGGCGCACGCGAGGCGCAAGCTGAAGGAGGTCTTCGACCGCGATGGCTCAGACATCGCCGCCGAGGGGCTGCGCCAGATCGCCGAGCTCTATGCCGTCGAGGCTGACATCCGCAACACCTCCGCAGGCCAGCGCCTCTCGGCCCGTCAGGCTCGCAGCGCGCCGTTTGTGGCCGCCTTCGGCGAGTGGCTGCAGGCGCAGCGCCGCAGGATCTCCGCCAAGTCGCGGCTGGGCGAGAAACTCGCCTACATCCACAATCATTGGGAGGGGCTGCAAACCTTCCTGACCGATGGCCGGGTCGAGATCGACAGCAACCGGGTGGAGAACATGATCCGACCCTTGGCTCTCAACCGCAAGAACGCGCTCTTTGCTGGCCACGACGAGGGCGGCGTCGCCTGGGGCCGCATCGCGTCGCTCATTGAGACCTGCAAGGTCAACGGCATCGAGCCCTTCGCCTATCTCAAGGCGACGCTCGAGGCCCTCGCAAACGGCCACCCGCAAAGCCGTCTCGACGAGCTCTTGCCGTGGAGCTTCAGCCCGTCAAGCTGAGAAGCCAGTGGGCCGCAGGATCCGCTTACGGAGACCCGCGGATGAGGCGCAAAGATGATCTGCCGGGCAAGCTCTGCCCCGTCTGCGGCAGGCCATTTCTCTGGCGCAGGAAATGGGCGCGCGACTAGGAGAATGTCATCTACTGTTCAGAGCGCTGCCGGCGCGCGGCGAAGCGGCCTCAGTCGGCAGGCGGGCAGGGAACGTCGCGACCGGCAGGCTCCAGCCATCCCTCGTAACGCACGATGAGGCCCCCGGTCAGCGGAGCCTTAAGCGTCACGTCGAAGCGGAAACGTCCGTCGCGGACGCGTTCGCTGGCGTCAGACCGCGGGAGTGACCACTCGGGAAGAGGCAGCGGCCCGAGCCGTCCGGAGACGACCGGATAGTGCAGCGCGCCATCGGTGGTCACATGCAGGCCAAGGTGGAACGTGAACGGCCCGAAGCGCTCGGTCATTCCGGTTGGGGTCGCGGAAAGGTGGGACCGAAAGGTCTTTTCCCCGAACCGACGGTCCCAGATTTCGCCTCCTGGCATCGCCGTCTTGAAGACCCTGACCTCAACATCCGGCGCTTGCCGAGGAAATCCGAAGACGCTCGCAATCAGCCAGGACCAAGGACCGCGACCGCGTTCGACCGACCCGCGACCGACCCATTCACTGCGGTCGCGTGTGAGATGCTTTTCACGCACCTCACGCGGCAGCGTCTCGAATGCGGGTCCGAGGACGTGCGGGAACGGTTTGCGCTTCGCGGCCGTGCGCATTGGCGCCGTCGCCGTCAGCGCGGCACATCCTCGTCGCGTCCTTGGCCGGACGCCGGCGGGCCGAGGGGGATGTCCTTGTGCACGGGCGCCCTGTCCGCGGAATCCCCCACCGGATCGGTGCGGCGGCCGTCGTAGGGGAGTGCCTCGATGTCGGCCGGAACGCCGGACCTGACCGGGGGCGTCAGGTCGACGCTGTCTGCGGCCACGCGGACCGGCTTCATGGCCGCATCCGCACGGGCGATGCGTTCCATGTCCTCGACAGGCTCGCGCATGAGCGGGGTTTCAGGGCTTGCACCGATCCGGCTGTCGTCGCCATCGATCATCTGTCCTGCCGCCATATCGACCGGTTTTTTCTTCGGGGCATCGGCATCGCCGAGCAGTTCGCGGTTCGCAGCCATGGGGTTTCCTTCGCTTGGTCTTTGAAATGCGAGGATACAACGAGATGCTGTGCCGCCGCGTTCCGATGCGGGCGACAGCCTCTAAGCTTTGTGATGACGCTTGCTCATGCGCTCGCCGGTTAAACGGATATCTTTACCCTCAAACCGGGCTTATTGTCCGTTTCGCTCAGCGTTGCATCAATCCGCTGAATCATTGCTTGCATCAGTGTCGTGCCGAAGCCACCTCCTCGCACACAGTCACTCTTGCCTATCCCGCGGTCAGCCACTGTGAGATCGAACCCATCACCGTTTGGATGCAGCGATACCTCGATCGGCCCCGGTCTGCCATCGTATGCGTATTTTTCAGCGTTGGTAATTAACTCGTTGACGATAAGACCGACCCCAACCGCAATCTCCGATGCTACATCGATAGGAGAAAGATCGAGGACAACCTGATCCTGCCAAATCGGGTCGACGCTGTTCAGCATATCGTCCATCAGTTCTTGTAGGTAACGAGCTAGATCAACTCGCTGCGCGCTATCTGGCTGATGGAGCCGGCGGTGCACGAGCCCAATCGCGCTGATGCGTCTTTGCGCCTCCGAAATCACTTCTTGGGCAGAGCGGCCATCGCTGGCTCGCAGTTGCATACGGAGAAACGAACCCACCAACGCCAGCGAGTTCTGAATTCGATGGTTGGCTTCGTCGAGAACCTCGTCTTTCTGCTGAAGCAGAAGCTGATTATCGTGAAGCGCTTTCGTAAGTTCGGCATTCAGGGCTCTGGTCCGCAGATGCTGATGTGCCTCGGCTACAGCCTTTGAGATCCTGGTAGCTGCTTCCACTTGGCCCCGCGACCAGTCTTCTGACCTGCCGCGCACAGTCTCTGCCCATGCTTCGAATGAGGCTCGCGGCGTAAGAGCCGCCTGCGGGTCGCCACCGGCGTCCTTGTGCGGATTGCCTGCCCACTCGATCGATTGCAGGCGCTCTGCTCGAAGCCACAAAAAGTGCATCGGTTGTTCGAGGTTGACGCGAGTATAAAGAAGGCCGCTGGCTATCTCCCTACAATCAGCCGCAGCAGGCAGTTGCTCTGATAGCCGGTCGGTATGAACTGCGGCCAGAGACTGAAAGCCTCCGGCCCAGTCGATTATTTTCCTGATATGGTCACGGGATGGCGTAACACCGTCTGAGAAGACGTTAGCATCGCCCCGAAGCACGATCAGCCCATCGGCAGCGATGACCTTGCGCAGCACAGAGCCTGATCGCGCGAGCAATGTCTGCAGATCCTGGGCACCCGTCAGGTCGCGCAGGATACTGTCTTGCGCATTACGCTGGTTTATACGTTCGCGGTAAGTGCGGGCCTCTTCCATAGCTGCAACCTGTCGCGCGAAGCTGCCAGCAAGTGTCCGCGCGGCAAGTCGGGCTCCCAGTGGGATTGGCTTGGGTTCGGTATGATGACAGGCGACCATTCCCCACAGTTGACCATCGCGCACGATCGAAACAGATGCAGAAGCTCGCACTCCCATGTTTGCCAAATAGGTTAGGTGGACGGGTGCCACGCTGCGCAACGTGCAGTCTGACAGATCGAGCTTGGAAAGCGCAGGATTGTTGCCGCGCAGCTGCTCGGGATAGTAAGAAGCATCAGGAATCACCCGGACCCGGTTGCGAACATAAAGCTCACGCGCCTGACGGGGAATATCGCTTGCCGGGAAATGGTGGTTGAGAAATGAGCGAAGAGCGTCTTCCTTTGCCTCGGCAATCACCTTCCCCGTGCCGTCCTCAAGGAACTGGTAGATCATCACCCGTCCATACCCGGTGATGTTACGAAATTCTTGCGCGGCTGCGTCCGCCAACGTCTCGAGCCGAGTATGGCGGGCAAAGGTAGCCTCGGTCCGCTCGAGCGCTGCGAGCACCGTGTGCGCGGGAAGGACCTCTACGCGCTGCGGCTCCAGTTCGACAATGAGCTTTGGCGCACCGCTACTGTGTCCCACATCCTCTGTCCGCGACAGGTGGGCAGTAGCGAGAAACATCTCGTGCCGACCTTCGACTGCGCCAATAACGACGAGCGGATTCTCGGTGCCGGTTGGCTCTGTGACGAGCGCCGGAATAGGCAGCGAAAGAAGTATAGACAGGTCGGCTCCCAGCCAGTTGTCGGTTAGACGATCCTCGATCCGACCTGCACCGCCTTCAACGCGCAGTGTCGCGGGGTCGGCAACCAGGAGTAAGCCATGAGGTTGGATCGAACCCGGGATGTGAATGGGAGCTGTGTCGCAGTGCGCCAATTCGGCATTCGTCTGCATGTCGCGGCGGCGCATTACGGGATCCTTGCATTCGGCTGGGGGACGCAGGTCCCCTGGCATGACTGCCCGGATCGGACGCTAACGGACACCTCACTGTCTTCGCGAAACGGTTAGATGTCAATGCAACATTCCGCCTTCACGCGATCGTGCACGCCTTCCAGCTGCATGATTTGCGGGCGGTTGAGGGGGCCGCGAAGCCGTCAGCTCGTCAGTCGATGCTCGACAACGTGCCGGTCAATTGAAGCGTTTGGCTGGTGACGGACGTGCATTTGCCGCGCACCAGATGGACATAGTCCGAGCCGGTGGGCACCGCTGACTACGGGGTGGCGACCACCCGAGATTACGCTATTAGATCAGGCCTATGATAGCAAAGCCAGCGACGAAATTGCGAAAAAATAGGCTGCGCATGCTTATAGCGAATGGTAGTTTGTTTTCACGCCCGCCGACATGTGACCCACTCATAGATCGAGCTTAGAAAAATTACAGCACTAACGCCTTGCACCTCCACAGCACCGCCTGCAGTTCATCACCCTGTCGAAAGGACGAACCGTCGCCGATACCAGAGTGAAGGTTTTTAGTGTGTGTGTGGCTTAGATGATTGTTGGATGCGTCTCAGGCCTCTGCGGCAAGCAACGCAAATGCATTAACAAGATCAGCCTCAACGAATGGTTTCGGAACAACAACTGCCCGCTGAGATAGATCTGGGTAGGCCGAGGTTTGCCCCGATACTATCAGCGCGCGAAGGCCTGCTGCCTCAACATCCGCCAACAAATGAATGCCAGATGGACCATCGCTGAGGTCGAGATCAATAGTCACCAAGTCTGGACGATGCACTGTTATACCTGTATTTGCTTCGGCCCTCGACGCAGCGGTCCCGACGACTTCATGGCCAAGTTCTTCAAATGTCATTTCAAGATCCATAGCGATCACAGGGTTGTCTTCACAGATCAGAATGCGCATTTTGGGTCGCCATTGAGTGCCGAAGATTGTGTAACTCGCTGCGGCGGCTTCGGTTCCAGCTGAAGTTGGTTAGTAGAGCAGGTAGCGTCCTGGTCCGTGGGCCGTCAGTGAAATGCCCGTTGAATGGAAAGCTAAGTCGGCCCGCCCTTCGAAAATGCTTGCCAGCGCGGAGCGGATGAATTTCGAACCATATCCCGCGCGCTTTGGCTCGGCTACCGTCGGCCCTCCAGTCTCGCTCCATGTGAACATCTTTTCGTCGTGTTTCGCGACTAAAGAAACTTTGACCTCGCCGTTGGGGGTAGAAAGAGCCCCATATTTAAGTGCGTTCGTTACAAGCTCGTGCAAGACAAGAGCAAGAGTGCGAGCTGCCTCGGGCCTGAGAGCGGCTTCGATGTCGCCGGATAGCTGAAATTGGCGTCGAACTTCCGAGCTGTAGGGCGCAAGAAGCTCATTGCACAGTGTTTCGAACTGTATGATTTCGTCAGCGCTCTTGTGAAGTTGGTCGTGGACCCGCGCAAGCGCGGAAAGACGAGCGATAAAATCGTCAACGTGCGGTCCTCCGACTTGTCGCTTGAGTGTCATTCCACAGATGGACTGGACCGTGCTGATGATGTTCTTCACGCGGTGGTTCAATTCCCGACGAAGGACGTCCTCGCGTTCAAGTTGATCTCGGATCCGAAGCTGTCGTTGCCGACTTGCCATAACGGCGTGGACAACACCTTTGAGTTCCGTAAGAACAACGGGGCGCCGCATCGCTGTAACTCTTGCCTGCAGCAGCCGTGCCGCTGTTCTGCTCTGTAGCCGGTTGAGGTCCGCTGCCTGCTCCACTAGAATTATGACTGGCAGTTCGGACCAAGCCTCTTGACCGACCATGGCTTGCGAAAGTGAATCCAAAAGAGGACTTTCTAAGCTTTCTTGCATCAAGATCAGACAGCCCATGTCTATCAACGGTATGGATTGCCATTCGTTCGGGCTGACAGCTTCGACTTCAAGGCCGAGGGCCTCGTGGAGGCTGCCCCATACTTCACGGTCAGCTTGACGGTCACCGATAAAGACGCAGCGCAACGCCGGTCCCGACGATGAGTCCGCGGTCAGTGATGTTCCGTCATCCATGAGCGTCACCTTCTCGAACCGGTTGAGGCGTCGGTGACCTCTTCACCTACATCGACGACGCCTGGCTGAATGATGAGCTCTCTAACGTTCAGATCATGGGGTCCGTGCCGCTTCTTCACTGCTACAATCCGTCGGCGTATCCGCCCATGGTAATCATCGATCATCAGCAACAATACCGTGTCACCCAAGAAGCTTAGGTCGAGCGGCAGTGCCCGGTTCTCTCCAAGCAGACCTTGTTCCGCTACGATAAGAATAGTGAGAATGTTACGTCGAGCTAAATATTTCAGGAGGGATTGAATATCGAATAAAGCTTGTTTTTGATTTGACAACGCGCTGACGTAGCCAGTAAAGCTGTCGATGACGACTACGCGCAGCTCGTCGCTTTCGGCCTCTTTTTGGACCATCTGTCCAAACTCGCCTGCAGAAAGTTCGTCAGGATTAAAGTCATAGAGCTTCAAGCGCCCATCGGCATAATCTTGGCGCAGATTCATGCCCAGTCCTTCACTGCGACGGAAGAAAGTCTCAACTCGCTCCTCAAACAGGAACAAGGCAACTTTCTCACCTCGCCGCAAGGCAGACTGAGCGTAAAGAGAGGCAATTGTAGATTTTCCGACGCCAGTTTGTCCGACGACCATCGTTGTCGTCCCAGGCTCCATTCCGCCACCAAGAATGCCATCAAGTCTCTCTAGGCCCGACTGAACCAGACCACCTCGTTCAAAGTTCTGCTTCAGGTCAACGTCTTCGGAAGGGACAGTGCGTGGAAATACGGTAACGCCGCTGCCCGTGCGGATATCCATGTCGTGCCAACCGTCGCGAATGGCAACGCCACGCATCTTTGCGACTTCGATTCGTCTCCGAGCTCGACCGAATTCGGGAAGGGTTTTTTCTAGGGTGATGATCGCGTCAACGATGCCCCGCGCCTCTGTGTCGTAATGAGGGTCGCCTGCGGGTGCTGCATCGAGAAGAAGTGCTGTTATCCCCTGATCCTGAAGATGCTGACGAAGGCCTATTAGTTCGCGTTGATAACCCTGCTGGTCCGCCGTCAGGAGACGCACCTCCAACAGCGAGTCATACACCAGTCGTGCTGGCTTAACGGCAGCAATCAGTCCATCGATACGCTCTCGCGTCCGATCCAAATGCAGATCCGAGGTATGAAAGATCGACTGAGCCTTGCTTGGGAGGTCGTGGTCACGCGAGATATCGACGATATGAATGCCATCAAGCGACCATCCATGAGAGGCAGCTATCTTCCGCAACTCAGCCTCCGTCTGGCTAAGGCTGACATAGAGGCCAGTCTGCCCCTTTTCGGATCCATCCCGCAAGAACTGAAGCGCCAGCGTTGTCTTCCCGGTGCCAGGTGACCCTTGGATCAACGTGAGGCTGCCTGCGGTTATGCCTCCTTGGATGATCTTGTTGAGCCCTGGCGCGCCGCTCGACAACTTCTCGATCATGGAGGTCTCCTGCGTGTCGAACCTAAAGAGTGTATGCCGCTCCTCGGTTCCCCGGGACACATCTTTTGCATGGCGAAGAACATTCGGGGGCCGTTCGGTAACCAGCAGCGATAGGAGCTCAGCCAGCCCACGTCTCCGGCGCTCAGCATCAGATGTGACCGCGGGTGAACTCGATCTGCCTTTCTTGCGGAACGATCGCCTGGCAGCACCCCTGACGGCGGCCGAGAGGTGCCCGCGCAACCATTCTGGGGATCCCGCTGTCATGTGGAATAGGGGCAAGACCGTTCATTGCCGCCGCTTCGCCGGACGTTATCTATCCGAGCTCCGGCAGTTCCGCGATCAGCATGGCCGCAGAGGCCGGCCCGATCCCCGGGATGGACAGCAGAAGCCTTGCCCTGATGGCTGACGCTTCCTCTTGAGCGATGACCCCTTCGATCCGCCGCTCAAGGTCACGGATCTTAGCGTCCCGAGTAGCCGCGAGGTCGGCATCCATACCCTCGAGGTCGGCGGGGATGTTTTGCTTCCTGCGTGCCGAGATTTGCGCCGAGAGCCGTTTGCGCATGTCCACGACCTGCGCCCTACGTGTTGTCAAAGCTCTGAGAATACACAGGTTCTTTTCCGGCAACCTCCGACCCGCCTCTGGCCTAAACAGCATGAACCGCACGATGAGCTCGGCGTCGATCCGGTCGGTCTTTGCCAGCGTGCCACGGGACAGGGCGAAGGCTTTGATCTGTGCCGGGGGCAGTTGCACAGCCTCTACCCCCGCCGCCACAAGCGTGGTCCAGAGCACCCATTCCTGACCGCCCGTCGCTTCAAATCCAATCCGCACCGGCTGGGGCAAGGCCCGGAGCAGCACAAGAAGTTGGGCATGGCCCGCCGCGGTGTTGGAGAGGCGGAAATGCCGCTCGCTCGACGCACAGAAGCCGTCGAGCCAATCGCGGGGAACATCTGTGCCTATCACGGTGGTCGCTGGTATCATATCACTCTCTCTTCCTTATGCTTCGCGGTCCCGCAAAACGGGCCTCGTCAACTGTTCGAGACGGTGAAGAGAGGCGGGATCAGCCTGCTAGCGATCGTGGTCCAGCCACAAGGTGTTCAGCGCTGTATCCCACCCCATCGCGGCTCCTGGCCGGGAGCCGCGATGGGGCTAATGTAGCAGGCCCGAGACACATAAGGTCTTCAGTCCCGGCATTTGGTGGATGGGTTCACGATGAATCTTTCTGGCTCTGATGTCCAAATTTTGCAGATGTATTCGTAGGGCGTGAGACCGTTGAGCGTCTTCAGGCGGCGGGCGAAGTTGTAGGCTGCCATGTAGTCACCGAGGTGGGTGCGCAGCTGGTCGTGGCTGTCCTAGTGGAAGCGTTTGACCATCGCGTCCTTGATCGTGCGGTTCGTGAAGCCGTATTTGAAGATTCGGAAAACGGACCAGATCAAAGGGTCGGGGGCCTTACCCACTCCTGTGAGATGCAACTGTGAAACACTTACGCCAAAACGGTGTTGAGCTTGGTTGCTCAGTCGGAACCGTTTGGGTTGATTCCCCGTTGCTCTGTGACCGCGCGTTAAGCGCGGCGCGAGGAGAGCGAAATGATCTTCCAGAGCATGACCGGGGCCCTGAGGCGTCAGAGAAGACGCAGCGAGACCGTCACCTTTGAGCTAGCCGTAACCCCGCCAGATTTGGGCGTCGAGCGTGAGCGAATTGTTGCAATAGCACTCGATCTTTCAGGGTTGATACTGAGCAGACCGGCGCCGGCGCGGCACTCAGATCTGATGGCGCTCGTGGATAAACTTGGGCTGCCTACGGAGATTATATTCCGTTCGCGGCCCGGCTTCATGACCTCTTCGGGGCGTTTCGTTAATCGTGTTGAAGCTTCGAAAATTGCGCGATCTTGCGGGCAGATCGAGAAAACATCAGCTATAACAGCGCTCGCTAGTCAGCACGTTTGGTAATCAGTGGCCGCCATTGAGTAAACTGCCTGCGCTTTGTCAGACGTAAGCAGTCCGCTGAAGAAGTCTGCCTAGCGGAACGGTTTAAATCGACCTGAACTGATGCGGTGGATGCCCCCACCAGACGGCATCTCGTATACCATGATGGTTGCCTGTAACCGAGCGGAGGGCCCATCAATGATGAAGAAATTCAGCATGCTGGCAATCGACCTAGCGAAGGGCAGCTTTCAAGACTGCGCTGTCGGCACGAATGGGACGGTTCTCTATTACCGCGTGCTATCTCGGACACGGCTGGCGGCGCTTCTGGCCGAGCATCCCGCCTGCGTGGTGGCGATGGAAGCCTGCGCCACGTCGCATCACTGGGGCCGGGTTGCGCAAGGTGACGGCCATGAGGTGCGGCTCGTGCCGGCGGCCTACGTGAAGCCTTTCGTGAAGCGTCAGAAGAACGACCGCGCCGACGCGGAAGCCATCGCGGAAGCAGCTGCGCGTCCAACCATGCGCTTTGTTGCGGTGAAGAGCGTCGAGACCGAGGGCCGGGCGGTGGCGTTCCGGACGCACCAATGCCTGGTCCGGCAGCGCACGCAACTGATCAACGCGCTCCGGGGACATCTGGCCGAGTTCGGCCTCGTGGCACCCAAGGGCCGGCGAGCCTGAAGGTGCTGGAGAACGCGCTGGCCGACGAGGCCAGGGAGCTGCCCGACACGGTCCGGCAGATGGGCGCGATCTATCTCGAGCAGATCGCGCGGCTCACTGAAACGATCGAACGACTCGCGACCGAACTGGAGCCGGCGTCTAAGACGGACCCGACGCTGCGGCGGCTTCGCACCATCCCGGGGATCGGCCCCGTGGTTACGGGCGCGGTGTCGGCGTTCGCCCCCGATCTCGATACGTTCGAAAGCGGGCGGAACTTCGCCGCCTGGCTCGGCCTTGTGCCACGGCAACGGTCCACGGGCGGCAAGGTGAAGCTGGGATCGGTCAGCAAGATGGGCCAGACCGACATCCGTCGGCTGCTGATCGTCGGGGCCATGAGCGTGATCCGATGGATGGTCCGCAAGGGCGGCAGCGCGAACCGCTGGCTCGCCGCTCTCGTGGGGCGCAAGCCGAAGATGGTCGCCGCCGTGGCGCTGGCGAACAAGATGGCCCGGACGATCTGGGCGGTAACGACGAAGCAGGAGGACTACAGGATGGCGTGACCCCAATCCCTGAGAAGGGACGAAGGCACGGCATGGCCGCAAGGCCGGGGTGAGCGATCGACGAGGATTAGGCGACACGGACTTCGAAGTTCAAGGCAGGGACATTCAGACCCGGCGCTCGAGCGCTTGCAGCTCTCTGAACCGATTTGAACCCAGCCTTCCGAACAGCATACCGGCCCGTGGCGTCATCGAAGGCCACGCTCAGAGGCCTGACACACGTCCGATCGAAGACCCCGCCGAAAAATTGAAGATCATGCTTGCCAAACAGGGGGCATCTACACACGCGCCGGGTTTGCCGGAGGCTTCAACTCCTGAGTAGGATGCAGCCATCATTAGTAAGACAACGAGCAAATTCTCGCCCGAAGTGCGCGAGCGTGCTGTGCGGATGGTTCTGGAGGGCGAGGGACCGCATGGGTCGCGCTGGCAAGCCATCGTGTCGATTGCCGCAAAGATCGGCTGTTGTGCGAACACGCTGAATGAGTGGGTCAACAGGACCGAGGTCCACAGTTTTCGGCGCGCGGGCGTCTCGACCGACATGGCCGCTCAGCTGAAGGCCCTGGAGGGGGAGCACCGCGAACTGCGGCAAGCCTATGAGATCCTGCGCAAAGCGAGCGCGTATTTCGCGCTGGCGAAGCTCGACCGCCGGTCGAAGTGAAGGTGCCGTTCATCGATGCGCACCGGGGGATGCATGCCTAGATCAGCAGGCAGTCGAATGCCTGGTATACGATGTATGCCCAGAGTGCCAGCAGGCCGAGCCCGATTATGGCTGGCAGGATGTAGTGTAGCGGGTTCATCTTAAGGCGTGAAGAGAGACGAGGACGATCAATCTGTGTCATCAGCACGCCCCTCACTGTGCAATGCTCGGCGATGGTTCGTCCGTCGGATCCGGGAGCGGATCTGGAGCGCTTCCAGAAACACGCGCCAGCTGAATGGCAATGCGCGGTCGTGAAGGGCGCTGACTTCCTGCTCGTCGAGCATCGACGCCGCGTAAGCGTTCGGGCCCTGGTGTAGGTTCATTTCTACATTCCCCCAATAGGTTGGCTCAACTACCAACGTCTGAGTCGAGGGAAAGTGCCGAAATTCCTCGAATGGGAGCGCCTCCGAAGGCGTGGCCTCTTCCATCGCGCGAGGGCAGTACTGCCCTCGCGCCGCATGTCTTCCCTGTATCAGTCGAGCAGCGACTGCGGGACCTTCCCACCATTCTCGGCGAGCTTCTGCATGAGTGCCTTGTGCAGATACATATTCATCTTTGCCGTGTCGTGCGTGTCGCCGGTATACGCCAGCTCCTCGGCGAGCTCGCGGCGCTCGGTAAGGCTGGCGTCCATCCCGAGGGCCTTCATCAAGTCGACGATCGAGTGGCGCCAGTCGAGCTTTTGGCCGGACTTCGCAGCGGCTGCGTCAAGGTTGGCAGCGATGTCGACGTCTCTCATGAGTTGCAAAGGCTGGTCAGGCTGTGTGGCTGCAGACATTGGTGCAGACGTTGCACCGGTGGGAGCCTCAGATGAAGACGTAGGCGCAGGCGCGGCACCTGGCGATACAGGTGCGTCGGTGGCGGTAGGACGCGAAGCAGACTGATCTGAGGCCGCTGCTGGTCCCCCGAGGATGGCGTCTCGGATGCGATCGAAGATACCCATGAAGAACTCCTTGGCCGCGGGGCGCGGGATGCTGCCTCCGTGCTGGGGGAAACGCCCACACGGGTAGGATGGTTCAATCGCGCAAAGCGGGAGGCACCGGCCGTCCGTGTGGCGATCGACGATCGGCGCCGCGAGCCGGCGCTGACGCCTGCGAAGCATTGGATAGCCTGGAAGGGGCCAGTCCAGCCCTGCGATGTCCTTCAGGCTTGCTGCCAGCTTGGCCGTTGGCCGCCATGGTTCACTAAACAACACCTCCAGCGCGGCGCAGGTCCGGATTATGCCTTCGGAGAAGGGCTCAGGATGACATTGCTTGCCACTCTTAGCAGCGCCGTGATCAGATGCGCGGACGGAAACATTTCGAGAAAGGCCAGGAACCATTCGCTGCGGGTGCTCCGCTGGAAGCGGGCTGCCTCGGGGAAGTAGAGCGGCAGGTAATGCCCCAGTATCCGATGCCAGAGCTCGGTCTTGGCGCGCGAACCGACCTCATGGGTCATCGACAGCTCCTGGATATCGGTGATCCCGGCACGGAGCGGATCCATGAAGACCTGGGTAGCGCCGATCTGGAGCATGTGCAGGATGACCTGCGCATCTTTGGGATCGTCTCCGGGCTTGCGTGGCCCCACTGGGGCCACGGTCCCTGCGACTGTCCCAGCTGTTATGCAACGCCTCACGCGTCTTGGCCAAGGCGACCGAGGAGACAAGCTTCACATCGAAGCCGGCCATGCCGAGTTGATAGACCAGGGCGCGATGATAGCTCCCGGTCGCCTCAAACCCAATCTGCACGGGCCGCGCGTAGTCCCTCAGGATGGCGATCAGCCTCTGGAAATCGTCGAGCGTGTTCGTCGGCAAGCGCCGCCGCCGGTCTTGCCGGGGGCCGCGATCAGCACCTCATGACGGTGTTTGGAAATGTCGATGCCTACCAGAACACGGGCATCGGCAGTATGCTCGAACTTGGTCATAGCCGGTCTCCTCTGCGGTGGGTGGTTCGCAACACCACCATAGAGACCTGAGCGCCGGTTATGGCCGCACGCTGCGCGATCCGCAGGCTCCGCGCGCGGCCATAACCTCCAAGCGGACCATTGTTCCCGACGTGCTACGGCAGTGAGTCCATCTCCCGGGATCTCTCTGGGCCTATGCCAGCGGGGGTTGTTCTGGACTTCTCGCGGCCCGGCAAACCCACCGATAACGGCTTCATCGAGGCGTTTAACAGCAAGCTCAGGACGGAATGCCTGAACGCCCACTGGTTCATGAGCCTTGCCGACGCCCGCGAAAAGCTGGAGGATTGGCGTCGACGCTACAACGAGGACCGACCCCACAGCGCGATCGGATACAACGTCCCGATCGCCATGCATTTTCCCGACGGCGCCGTCAGCCCGCCATCGTGATCAGAGCCGGAAAACTCCAAGGTCCGGCGGTCCGAGCTTGGGGCGCTGAGCAAGGCAAGCTTGGCGCCGCCGCAAACCTGTCCGGGAAATGGGGACCACCTCTCCGGCATCGTCCGCGCTGCGGCGGGGCCGCTATCTCTCCGGGTGCGGCCGCTCCATCCATTGCGGATGGAACTCTCATCCAGTGGCGCTCTCGCGCCATTGAACCGCGGCTCCGGAGAATTACTTCACATTTGCGCTGGGTCACGTGCACCATCTCCGGCGCAGCGAGACGGCTGCTTCGTTCCAGGTGCGGCTGTCTCGCAGCCTTCGCGCCCCAGCGCCGAATTGGTTTACAGTGATCCCGGCTCAGCTGTGACCTTCATCCGGCTGTGCGCCGGGAGGGGCTTCTCACCCCTGTGGGCCTCTCCCGGACCAATCTGGCCGAATGCGAATTTTTGTTGCCAAGATGCTGCAAAATTTTAGAATTATCTTGCTGACCCGCGCATGCCGCGTAGGTTGCTGACATCTCGATGCCAGCGAGAAAGGGCGGTGACTGCACCCCACGAAGTCACTGCCCGACCCTTTCCGCAACCGCCTAGGCGACTGGCTGCGCCATCACTTGGCGCGCGCGTCCTTCAAGTCACAGCTCGGGGAGGCACTGGCTTACATCGCCAAGTATCGCGATGGCCTGGGCCTGTTCCTGCGCGATGGTCGGGTCGAGGTCGACAGCAACAGAGTCGAGCGCAGGATCCGGCCGATCGCCCTGAACCGCAAGAACGCCCTCTTCGCCGGCCATGACGCGGGTGCGCGAAACTGGGCCGTCATCGCTTCGCTGATCGAGACCTCCAAACTCAACGGCATCGACCCTCAGGCCCGGCTTGCAGGAACACTCGGGGCCATCGTCCGCGGCCATAAGCAAAACAGCATCGATGAGCTGCTCCCTTGGAACTTCACGCTCAAGGTGTGAATGGGACACCGCTTACCCTCAACCGTGGGGGTGATTACCGTATCACCAAGGCCGGCGACGTCCATCTGCGTCGAGCGCTTTGCCAAGCCGCAACGGTGATGATGCACCGGGGCCGGGCTTCCTGGCTTCGGTCCTGGGGAGCGCAGCTTGCACGCCGGCGCGGCGCGAAGCGGGCGATGGTGGCCCTGGCGCGGCGGATCGGCGTCATCCTGCATCGGATGTGGGTCGAGGACACCGACTTCCGGCTGGATGCCGCGGCGCCGGTTGCTGCCTGAGACGAAGAGATCCCCGCACCCCCTTATGGTCTGCGGTCCTTAGAGGTCCCCCGAGGGACGTGGTTCCGACGATGCCGTGGTCAGGACTGTGCCGATCGAGGTCGAGCACGCCAATGAGATGGGCACGTCGGAACTGCAGAGAACCGCCATCATGCTGGCGGCCAGCGCGCCGACCACGGACCGAAGCATGCAACCGGATGACCACCGAAGACGGCCGCGTCTCCGCCAGACTTGTGCAACGCGAAGAACATACACCCGCCATGGCGGGCGACCAGTTATGCGCAAAGCCGCTTGACGAAGACTCCCCCGTTGCCGAAGTCCTGACCCTAGAGACGCCTGCGCCTGTGGATCGGCGCGGGCACTTCTATCGTTCTAGGCGCGGCCAAGCCCTTCCGATCGGGCGCTCTCGCGTGCCGTGTCGGCGACCTTCTGCGCCGCTGCTTCGGCGGCATCGCGCATACGGCCGGTGTCGATGCTGGCCTTCAGCTCTGCCCCCGCGGCGCGCAGCTGCGCTTCGGCCTCGCCGGCGGTGGACTTCAGGACGGCGGCGGCCTTTTCCTTCTCTTCGTGGAAGATGCGCTGCGCCTCGGCGGCGAGGGCATCGCTCTGCGCACCTAGATGCTCATCCTCCCAGCGGCTGCGCGGCAGCGCCCCGGCGATCGCGGCGCCGACGGCCACCGCCAGCGCCCCGGCCACCAGCGGCTGGTCGTGATAGAAGCCCTCGGCACGGACGCGGCCGTCACGGGCTGCCCCCATCACCTGCCGGCGGGCCTCGTAGGCGGCCTCGCGGGCCTTGACGATGCGGTCGCGCGCCTCGGTCGTCAGCCCCTCGGTGCCCTCGGAAAGCCGGTCGCGCAGCTTCGCGGCGCGGTCGAGCGCGCGGGCGCCGGTCTCGCTCACCGCGCGGTGGCCAGAGGCGTAGTTGCGTTGCGCCGTCTCTGCCATCGCGCCAGCGCCTTCGGCGATCCGGCTGGCCAGCCCGGAGGCCAGCCCCGAGGTGCTGGTGCCGGGCGCGACATCGCCATTGGAATAGTCGCCGGCGGCGGATTGCGAGGTCGCGGTGCCGTAGCGGTCCTCGCCCTCCCAGGCATCGTCGAGCCATGCGGGGTCAGAGGTATGGCGCGGCGCGGCATAGCGCTCGCGGTGGCGGGGCAGGGGACGCTCATCCCAGTTGCGCGCGGCGGGCGCCCGCCCGGCGGCGCCGGCCGGGGCGTGGCTGCGCCCGACGGCCAGCCACAGTAGACCGGCGCCGGTCAGGATCGCGGCGGCGGGATTGCGGCGCACGACGCCGGCGACGCCGCGCATCAGCTCTCCGCCCTGATCGCGGAGCGCGTCCGAGATCTCGCCCACCAGCCCTTCGGCCGAGAAGCGGTCCNGTAGACCGGCGCCGGTCAGGATCGCGGCGGCGGGATTGCGGCGCACGACGCCGGCGACGCCGCGCATCAGCTCTCCGCCCTGATCGCGGAGCGCGTCCGAGATCTCGCCCACCAGCCCTTCGGCCGAGAAGCGGTCCTGCAGGTCGTTGATCGAGGCGCTGAGCCGGGCACGGTCGCGCGCGAGGTCCTGCTCGATCTGGTCGGGGGTGCGGG
>NZ_JBAWKD010000016.1:0-75617 GCF_037095735.1 Frigidibacter sp. MR17.14
AGCCCCACAGTGGTAATCTCCGACATGACCGCCTCCCCAAATGGATTGTTGCGATCCCACCTTGGCACGT
Organism: Frigidibacter sp. MR17.14; assembly: GCF_037095735.1. Taxonomy (NCBI): domain Bacteria; kingdom Pseudomonadati; phylum Pseudomonadota; class Alphaproteobacteria; order Rhodobacterales; family Paracoccaceae; genus Frigidibacter; species Frigidibacter sp. MR17.14. The sequence continues at coordinate 71 of NZ_JBAWKD010000016.1, forward strand.
CGATGCCGTCGGGGGGCGGTTACATCATCAATGCCCTCCAGCACCTCCATGCAGAACTCTGTGTCTCCCTCGCCATGGTCCTCCGACCGGTGGCGGACCATGGCTCGATGTTCGATAGCCGCCAAGACAGCACCCGGCGCGTCGCACGCGCCATGGTCCTCGGACCGATGGCGGACAACGACGCGTTCCATGATCGCGACGAGGTAAAGGAATGAGCCATCGAGGCGCCATCGGTCCGAGCTAGATGCGAATGCGCCGCATGGGACTGTAGGTGATGTCCGCGCACCAGACCTGGTTCGGGCGCTCGATCACCAAGTCCCTGAGCAGATAGGGATACTTGCGGTGCTCCGGATGGGGCACCGTCGTGCGCGGGCGCTGATAGACAGCGCGCAGGCCCATTCTCGCCATCAGGCGCCGGACGCGCTTGCACCCGACGCAGTAGCCGTCCTTCGGGCTTACGCGGCCCCACAAAGGCCACGGTCCCTCCGGACTGCGCAGATGCCGCGCCATCTGGCATCTGCCGTAGAACGGCGCCTCCATGAATGGCGCATCGATCAGCTTCATGAGCGCGAGGTTCAGCGGTGTCTAGATCCTGCCCGGCCCATGACCCAAGCCGATCGGCTGATCACGGCGTGCGGTCGGACGCACGGCGCCCGGTGGGGCTGCGGCTGCAGGGGATGATCATCGGCCGGCCGGTCAGCGGGTCCGGCATCACCAGCGCCTCGAGCCCGAAGACCTCGCGAACCATCGCCTCGGTCAGCACCTCGGACGGCGGGCCGGCGGAATGCACGCACCCGGCCCGCAGCGCGACCAGCCGGTCGGCATAGCGCGCCGCAAGGTTCAGGTCGTGCAACACCATGACGATGGTGGTGCCGCGGTCCCGGTTCAGCGCAGCGAGCAGGTCCAGAACCTCGATCTGGTGATTGATGTCGAGGAAGGTCGTCGGCTCGTCCAGCAGCAGCACTCCGGTCTGCTGTGCCAAAGCCAGCGCGATCCAGACCCGTTGCCGCTGCCCGCCCGACAGGTCGGTGACGTCGCGCTGGGCCAGCGACCGGGTGCCGGTGGCGTCCAGCGCCTCGGCCACCGCGGCCTCGTCGGCGGCGGTGAAGCCTCCGAACAGGCGCTGGTGCGGATGGCGGCCGTGCCCCACGAGGTCGAGCACGCTGATCCCCTCGGGGGCGATCGGGCTTTGCGGCAGCAGTCCAAGCTGGCGGGCAAGGGCCTTCGGGGCGATGTCGCGGATCGACCGGCCGTCGAGCAGCACCTGCCCGCGGCTGGGCACCAGCAGGCGCGCCAGCGCGCGAAGAAGCGTGGACTTGCCGCAGGCATTCGCGCCGACGATCGCGGTGATCCGGCGCGCGGCGAAATCGAGGTCGATGCCGTCGAGGACGCCGGTCCCGGCATATCCGGCGGCGAGGTTGCGGGTGCGAAGGGCGCTGGCGGTCACAGGGTTTCTCCGGATGCGGAACGGCGCAGGAGCTGCGCGATGAGCCAGGGCGCGCCGAGCACCCCGGTCACGATGCCGACCGGCAGCCTACCCGGCAGGAGCGACTGGCCGGCGATGTCGGCCAGCAGCACCAGCAACGCCCCGGTCAGCGCCGCAGGCAGCAGCAGCGGCCCGTCTCGCCCGACCAGCCGCGCGGCGATCGGGCCGGCAAGGAAGGCCACGAAGGCGATCGGTCCGGTCGCGGCGGTCGCGGTGGCGACAAGGCCGACCGCGGCCAGGATGGTCAGCGCCCGGGCGCGGCCGACCCGGATGCCAAGCGCCGCGGCCATGTCGTCGCCCATGCGCAGTGTCCCGAGATCGCGCGCCCGGGCCGCCAGCAGCCCGCCGCAGGCCAGAAGCGCGGCAAGCAGCGGCAGTGCCTGCTCGATCCCGGCACCATTGAGGCTGCCGGCCATCCAGCGCATCGCCTCTTGCAGCGACCAGGCGGGCGCGCGCGACAGGGTGTAGGCGGTCACGCTCTGGGCCATCGACGACAGGCCGATGCCCACGAGGATCAGCCGCGCCCCGGCGACCCCGCCGCGCCAGCTGAGTGCGTAGATCAGGGCAGCCGTTGCCAGGCCGGCAAGCACGGCGATGATCGAGACCTCGGGTCCGCGCAGCTGGAAGCCGACTATGGCGACCACCGCCGCAGCACCGGCGCCGGCACTGATCCCGATGATGTCGGGGCTGGCGAGCGGGTTGCGCAGCAGAAGCTGGAAGGTCGTTCCGCCAAGGCCGAAGGCTGCCCCGGCCAGCGCCCCGAGCAGAAGACGCGGCAGGCGCAGGTCCAGCAGGGTGAAGGCCGCGGCGCCAAGCCCGGGGTCGTCCGATCCTGCCAGCACCCGCAGCACGGTCGCCGGCGGGTAGACCGTCTGGCCCCAGCAGAGCCCGAACCCGATCGCGCCGAGCAGCGCCAGCAGCAACGCGCCGTTGCGCAGGCTGTGCCGACGCCGGCCGGCCCGGCGGAGCCGGCGCAGCTCCGGGTCGGCGCCGGCAGGTGTCAGGCTTGCCCGGATCATGCGGTGCCGGCCTTTCCCCGGCGCACCAGCCACAGGAAGACTGGTGCGCCGAGAAATGCGGTGAGGATCCCGACGTCGAGTTCACCGGGGCGTGCGGCCAGCCGACCCGCCGTGTCGGCCAGCGTCAGCAGCGCGGCCCCGCACAGCGCGGTCGCCGGCACCAGCCAGCGGTGGTCGGGTCCGAAGATCTTCCGGCAGGCATGCGGCACCACGAGCCCGACGAAGCCGATCGGTCCGCAGGCGGCGGTCGTCGCCCCGCACAGCAGCACCGCGCCGCCCATCGCCGTTGCCCGTGCCAGGGCGACCCGGCTGCCAAGCGCCGCCGCGGCGTCCTCGCCCAGCGCGAGCAGGTTCAGCTGCGGCGTCGTCGCGGCGACCAGCAGCGCGCCCAGTCCCAGCGCCGGCAGCACCGGCAGGATCTGCGGAAGCGTCGCACCGCCGACGCCGCCGATCATCCAGGACTGCACCAGCCCGCCGATGTCGCCGCGGGGCAGGATCACCGCGGTGGTCAGCGAGGACAGCGCGGCCGTCACCGCCGTGCCCGCCAGTGCCAGCCGCAGCGGCGTCGCGCGTCCGCGGATCCCCGCGATCGCGCAGGTCGCGACGGTGGCGATCGCGGCCCCGGCGACGGCACAGGCGATATAGGCGCCCGGTGTCGCGATCCCGGCAAAGGCGAGCCCGAGAACCACCGCCAGCGCCGCCCCGGCGTTGACGCCGAGCAGGCCCGGATCGGCCAGCGGGTTGCGGGTCACGCCCTGCATCGCCGTGCCCGCCAGGGCCAGCGCCGCCCCGGCAAGGCAGGCCAGCAAGGTTCGTGGCAGCCGGCTTGTGACCGCGGCTTCGGCGATCGTGTCCTCGTGTCCGCCAAGTGCGCCCAGGATGTCGCCCCACCCCACAGCGCGGGCGCCGAAGGTGACGGACAGCAGGGCCGCCGCCACCAGCAGCGCGCCCAGCATGCCAAGCCGGGCAAGGCGAGACGGGCCGGGGCCGGTGAGGGCCACGGTGGTCACGGCGCCCCCCGCAGGGCTGACGAAAGCATGTCGGCATAGGCGTCAAGCACCCAGGGCAGCGACAGCGGCGTGGGATTGGCGGCGGTGCCGGTGGGGTCGTTGCCAAGCAGCACCAGTGCGTCACGCTCGACCGCGGGCAGATGCGCGGTCAGGCGGTTCGCCTTCAATCCCTCGCGCAGCGCGGGGCCGCCGTAGCTGACCATCACGTCGACATCGGCCAGCGCATCGATGGTCTCGGCGCTGACCTGGGCCGAGAAGGCCCCCGAGGCCGAGGCGTCGTGCACCATCTGCGGCGAGCCGAGCCCGAGGTCATGGAAGAACCGCACCCGCGCATCGTTGTCGGTATAGAACGAGATCCGGCTGAGATCGTTCGCCGCCAGATGGGTGACGAACAGCGCCCTGCGGCCCTCGAACTCGGGATGGGCGGCGCGGGTGTCGGCGATGCGCGCCTCGAGCCGGGCGACAAGGGCGCGCCCCTCGGCGGCCATGCCCATGCCTTCGCTGTTCATCTCGATCATCTGCCGCCAGCCGGTGGACCACGGCGCGCCCGGCGAGGCGACGACCGGGGCGATGCGGCTCAGGATCCGGTAGTCGTTTTCGCTGAGCCCCGAGTAAGCCGCCAGGATCACATCCGGGCGGGCGGCCGCGACCGCCTCGAAGTCGATGCCATCGCCCTCATCGAACAGCGGCGGGGGCGGCGCGCCCAGGGCCCGCAGCGCCTCGGTCACCCAGGGCAGCAGCCCGTCGCCGTCGTCATCGCCGAAGTTCGCGCGGGCGAAGCCGACGGGCACGACGCCAAGGGCGAGCGGCACCTCGTGGTTGGCCCAGTTCACCGTGGCGATGCGCTGCGGCTTGCTGTCGATCACCGTCGTTCCGAAGGCGTGGTGGATCGTGATCGGATAGTCGTCCGCGCGGGCCTGTGGGGCCGCGAGCACGGCGAGGACGAGGGACGCAAGCCGAAGAAGACGAATGGGGTGCATCGGCCACTCCTTTAGTTGACAGTTTTACTCTCCTTTCCGGTTCCGGGGCGACCGGGTCAACCCCGCGACGCGGCCCGCGCCGCGGTTCTGGATGGAATCCGACAAAAACAGTCGTCTTGTTCAAGACGCGGTCGCGCGCTGTGCCTATATCACGCCGCTGTGACGGGACGCCGGTCCCGCAGCCAGCCAGCCGGAAGACCCCCGATGTCACCGGACAGCCATTCCCGACATCGCAAGGAGTGTTCCGCGTTGACCGCCTGTCTTTCCCTTCCGCCGCGCCACAGGCGCATCGCCCTTCTGCGCGCCGGTTGCGCTGTCCTTGCCCTGTCGGCAGCCGCGCCGCTGCGGGCGCAGGAAGACGACGCGGCGCCCTACCGCCTGTCCCCGATCATCGTCGACGCACGGGGGGCGGCGGATGACGACGCGGCCAGCGTCGTCGCGCAGGAGCTTTGGGTGGGCGGCAAGGTCGCGACCAGCGTGCTGGACACGCCCGCCTCGGTCTCGGTCATCACCCGCAAGGAGATCGAGGCCCGCGCCGCCGTCACCACCGAAGAGGTGCTGCAGTATTCGCCCGGCATCCTGACCGACTACTACGGCACCGACGACCGCAACGACTACTTCCTGATCCGCGGCTTCCAGGCGACGACCTACCGCGACGGGCTGACACTGGGCTCGATGCGGGGCGTGCGTGAGGAACCCCTGGCCTACGACCGCGTCGAGGTGCTGCGCGGCGCGAACTCGACGCTGTTCGGGGCGGCCGATCCCGGCGGCTCGGTCAACTTCGTCACGAAGACCCCGCGTTTCGAGCGCTTCGCCGAAACGGCGCTGACCTATGGCTCGTTCGATCGCGGCGCGGCCACGCTCGATATGGGCGACGTGCTCGATGCCGGGCGCACGCTGGCCTGGCGCTTCACGGCGAAGGTCCAGGACGGAGGGCTGGAATACGACCACTCCAGGGATGACGAGACCTTCCTGATGGGCGGGCTCAGCTGGGAGCCGACGGCCGACACCTCGTTCGATCTGGTCTTCGACTATCTCAAGCGCGACGGCACGCCGAACAGCGGCGGCTATCCGCTGGACCGCGACTACGACCGTGGCGACTTCTTCGGCGAGCCGGATTTCAACTATCATGACGTCGAGCGGCGCAGCGTCACCGCGATGGCCGAGCATCGCTTCGGCGGCGGTCTCAGCCTGAAGGGCAACCTGCGCTACAGCCGGCTGACCGACGACTTCGGCTATGTCTACCTGTACGACTATGCCGGCAGGACCGGCGACAGCCTGCAGCGCTATTACTTCGGCACCGACAGCCGCGCCGAAGAGGTGATCGGCAACGTCCTGCTGCAATACGACGGCCAGTTCGGCACGGTCGACACCAGCACGGTCGCGGGCCTCGAGTTCCGCGAGGCCTCGACCGGAAGCGCGTCGATCTACGGCAGCGCGGCTTCGATCGACTTGTCGAACCCGGTCTACAGCGGCGGACCGGCCGATCCCTATGTCTACGGCACCACCGACAGCGACTATCGGACCCGCTCTGCCTTCCTGCAGCAGAACATCTCGTTCGACGACCGCTTCATCGCGACCTTCGGGCTGCGCCACGACTGGATGGACCTGTCGAGCGCGGGGCAGACCTACGGCGTGGCCTTCGACGACAGCGACGACTTCTCGGAAACCACGATGCGCGGCGCGCTCACCTGGAAGGTCACACCCGAGGTCTCGAGCTACCTGTCCTATGTCGAGTCGGTCGCCCCGCCGACGATCGGCGTCGCGCCGGAGCGTGGCCAGCAATACGAGGTTGGCGTGAAATACGCGCCGTCCGGGCTGAACGCGATCTTCTCGGCGTCGCTCTACGACCTGACGAAGAAGGATGTGACGATCGCGGTCGTGCAGGACAACGGCACCATCGAGCGCGAGACGCTGGGCGAAAGCCGGGTGCGCGGGCTCGATCTCGAGGCCAAGGCCGATCTGACGGACCGCTTCACACTGATCGCGGCCTATTCCCGCATGGACAGCGAGGTGGTCGAGGGCACGCTGCGCAGCGGCACCTCGATCAAGGGCAATGCCTTCGCGACCGCACCGGAACAGGTAGCCTCGCTCTGGGGCACCTACACGCTGCCCGGCGCCGGGACTCGGGGCGACATGACCTTCGGGCTGGGGCTGCGCCACGTCGGATCCTATTATTTCGACGCGGCGAACACGGCGAAATCCTCGACTGCGACGCTGGTCGATGCCTCGTACAGCTATGCCTTCGCGAAGGGGACCGAAGTTGCGCTGAACGTGTCGAACCTGTTCGACGAGCAGCACGTCGTGGGCTCGGGAACCGCGGACTATTACAATCCCGGCCGGGCGCTGAGTCTGACCTTGCGCAAGAGCTGGTAGCGCTCAGCCAAGCCGCCGCGCCCGCAGCCAGGCTGCGGGCGTGGTGCCCTCGTGGCGGCGGAAGACACGCGTCAGATGCGCCTGGTCCGCGAAGCCGAACTGCATCGCCACGTCCGCCAGCACCGCCCCACCGGCCAGCAGCCGGGTCTTGACCATCTCGAGCCTGCGCTGCTGCTGCCAGTGCAGCGGGGTCTGGCCGGTGGTCTTCTTGAAGCTTTTCGCGAACCAGCTGGGCGACAGGCCGACCGCCTCGGCCATCCGCGCGTTGCTCAGCGCGCGGGCCGGATCGTCGCGCAGCAGCGTTGCCAGCCGCCGCATCTGCAGGGGTGTCAGGCCGCCGGCGACCGGTACGGGCGCCCGGTCCCGGTCAAGCAGACCGGCGACCAGCGCGAGCCCCAGCGCCTCTGCGAAGGCATCGGGGCGGGATGGCGCGCAGACCTCGTCCCGCAGCGTGGCCGCGACCGCTGCGAGGCTGCCCAGATCCTGCACCGCCACCGGGCGCGACAGGGCAGGCCCGATCTCGGATCCGGTCAGCGGCGACAGGCAGGCCTCCAGCCAGTCGCGCCGCAGGTGCAGGTCGAGATGAGAGAACCGGTGCTCGGCCCCGAAGCGGGTCCAGAGCGGCAGTCCCGCCGGGACGTAAAGTGCGCGCAGAAGCGGCCGCGGTCCCTCGTCGGCCCCCGCCGAGACCGAGATCTGGGCAGAGACGTCTTCGAAGAACAGCATCACCCGCGGATCGGGCGACAGGTAGTAGCCGGTCGCCCCCTGCTCGCCGCAGGCCTCCCAGTAGACGGCGCACATGCCGTCATAGGATCGCCAGCGCACGGGTGCGGTGCGGCGGATGCCATCGGTGCGGCAGGTCATCGAATGCAGGAAGGCCATGGGGGACCGCGCGGCAACTGTCACTGGGAAGGAGGACGCCTGCCTGGCGCGACCGCTGCTTGGGCGAGCGGCGCTTGGTCTGGGATGGCTGCCCGGTCAGCGCTACGCCAGCAGCCAGAGCCATGCAAGGGCCTGCGCGGGCCCCTGCGCGCGATTTTCGGACTGCGGGGGCCGAGCGCTTGCAGCGCGGCAGAAGCCACCCAGCGGGGGCATGGCCCGGTCACGACGCGCAGTGGCCGGCGGCATTGCATCGTCGGGGCCGGGCTTGTGCCTCAGGTGGCTTCCACCCGGCACTTGGCGGCGCCCGACCTGAGGCCTTTCGCCATCCTCGGCGAGAGAAGGGCCGACCGGCCCGCCGGTTCAGTCGCGTCGCTGCGCACGCGAGGCGCTGCGGTCACGCGATCGGATCGAACCGCAGGTGGCGCGTGCCGTCATCGGGATCGACCAGCGCGCGGGCGCGCACGCCGAACACCCGTTCGAGAAGTGGGGGCGTCAGAATCTCGGCAGGTGCTCCGACCGCCACGAGACGCCCGCCCTGCATCACCCCCAGCCTGTCGCAGCCCATCGCCTGGTTCAGGTCGTGCAGCGCGATGACCGTCGTCAGTCCCAGCCCCGCCACCAGCTGCAGGATCGAAAGCTGGTGCCGGATGTCCAGATGGTTCGTGGGCTCGTCAAGAAGCAGCACCCGGGGTTGCTGCGCGAGGGCCCGCGCGATGTGGACCCGCTGCCGCTCGCCGCCCGACAGGGTGGCCCAGTCGCGCGCCTCGAACCGCTGCATGTCCGTCGCGGCGATGGCGCGGGCGACATGCCGGTCATCCTCTGCCGACCAGGGCTGCAGGGCCGAGAGCCACGGCGTGCGGCCCAGTTCCACCGCGTCCCTGACGGTGATGCGGTCGGCGGTTTCGGCCTGCTGCTGCACGAAGGCCAGCCGCCGCGCCACCTCGCGCGCGCCTAGCCGGCCCAGCGGCGTGCCGTCAAGCAGCGCCTCGCCCCGCGTCGGTCGCGACAGGCCCGCCAGCAGGCGCAGCAGCGTGGACTTGCCGGACCCGTTGGGCCCGATCAGCCCGAAGACTTCGCCGGGCGCGATCTCCAGCGTGACGTCCTGCACGATCCAGTGGCTGCCGCTGCGCCAGCCAAGCCCTTCGCCGCAAAGCCTCATCCGGCGGCCCTGCCGCGGACGAGGATCAGCGCGAAGGCCGGCGCGCCGACAAGGGCGGTCACGACGCCGATCGGAAGCACCTGGCCCGGTACGACGATCCGCGACAGCACGTCGGCCGCGATCAGGAACACCGCGCCGATCAGCGCGGCCAGTGGCATCATCGTGCCATGGCGCGGGCCGGCGAGCAGCCGCGCGGCATGCGGCACGACGAGGCCCACGAAGCCGATCGACCCGGTGATCGACACCAGCGCCGCGGTCGCAAGCGCCGTGGCAAGGATCAGCAGCGCCTGCACGCGCCGCACCGGCACGCCAAGCGCGGCGGCGCTGTCGGCGCCGAAGGTGAAGGCGTCGAGCGCGCGGGTATGCCAGAGCGCGACCACCACGATCAGCACGGCTGCCGGCAGCGCCAATGCGACATCGGGCCAGCGCACCCCCGACAGGTTGCCCATCAGCCAGAAGAGGATCCCGCGGGCCTGCTCGGCATTGGCGGACCGTGCGATCAGGAAAGACGTCAGCGCATTGAAGAGCTGCGAGCCGGCGATGCCGGACAGGATGATCAGCCCCGCGCCCCGCGTCCCCACGCCGCCCCCCGCCGCACGCGCGAGGGCGGCGACGATGGCGAAGGCGGCGACCGCGCCCGCGAAGGCGCCAAGCGACATCGACACCGCCCCGGCGCCGATCCCGGCCACCGCGACCAGCACCGCGCCGGTCGAGGCCCCGGCAGAGATCCCCAGCAGGTAGGGGTCGGCCAGCGGGTTCCTGAGCAGCGCCTGCAGGATCACCCCGCAGACCGCGAGCCCCGCGCCGCAGCCCGCGGCGACCAGCGCCCGGGTCAGGCGATAGGCCCAGACGATCCCGTCATCGATCGGCGCGACGGGAAAGCCCGCGTCGAACAGCCGGTTGGCGAGCACCGCCAACACGGTGCCGGGCGGGATCCGGGTCTCGCCGATGCAGATGCCGCCGAGCACCGCCGCACCAAGGATCAGCGCGGCGCCCGCGAGGCGCCAGCCGAGGCAGCCGATCCGCCCGAGGCCGCGCATCGGCGAGGTGTCGGCGGCAAGGCTCATTGCGACAGTGCCTTCATGCCATCGGTCAGCGCCTCGAGCCCGTCGACGATCTGCAGGGCGGGATGCATCGCCTCGGCGTCGATGATCAGGATGCGGCCGTTGCGCACCGCCGTCATCTGGCTGGTGACAGGGTCGGACTTCAGGAAGGCGAGCTTCTTTTCGTAATCGTCGGCCGGGAAGCGGCGACGGTCCATCTTGGCGATGACCACGACCGAAGGATCGGCCTTGGCGATCGCCTCCCAGCCCACGGTCGGCCATTCCTCGTCGGATTGCACGACGTTGCGCAGGCCAAGCTGGCGCATCATCCAGGCCGGGATGCCGCGCTGTCCCGCGACATAGGGATCCAGATCCATGTCCGCGCTCGAGAACCAGACCACGGCAGAGGCATCCGGCAGCGACAGCGCCTTCGCGGTTTCGACCGCCTTCGCCTCGCGCGCCTTCAGCGCCGCGATCACCTCTGCTCCCTGGTCCTGACGGTCCATGATCGCGGCCATTTCCGCGATCGACTGGTAGAGCGTGGCGATGTCGAAATCGGCGGTGCGGGTGCCGTCCCCGCCCGAGAGGTTGTCCTTGCCGATGCAGTCGGGCGGCATGACATAGGCGGGGATCCCGAGGTCCGCGAACTGCTCGCGGGTGCCGACCGCACCCTGCGGACCGATCATCCATTCGTACATCGTCGGCACGAAGCCGGGCCGCTTGCCGACCACGGATTCGAAGCTTGGGGTGTTGTCGGCGATGCGTTCCACCTTCGCATCCGCCTCGGCAAAGGCGGGCATCACGCTGTTGAACCACAGCGAGGTGCCGGCCATCCGGTCCTCGACCCCCAGCGCGTAAAGCACCTCGGTGGCGGCCTGGCCCACGGTGACGACATTGTCGGGCCGGGCGGGGAAGGTGATCTTGTGACCGCAGTTGTCGAGGGTCAGCGGATAGACGGTCTGCTGGGCGGGTGCCGGGGTGGCGGCCAGCAGCGCAAGGCCGGCGAGGCCGGCGCGAAGCGACGGAAACTGCATCTGGATCTGTCCTGTGATCAGGGTCCGGGACCGCCGGGAAGGGGGGCAGAACCGCGCGCGCGCGGCCGGGCCGGGGCCCGGATCGAGACGGAGAGGGCTCGCGGGATCCCGGGACCACCGCGCATCATCGGCGCGCATCGCTGCTCCTTCCGGGACACCCCGCCCGGGTTGCTGAGGTTGCGATGGCAGGTCTCCTGACTCGCGGGTCGTGGCTTGCCCCGCCTTCCCGCAGCCCTGGGGGCTGCAGTGGCATCGGGGGTCGCTCGCCGCTCACAGTTGCGGGGGCAGTCGCGGGTTCGGCGCCTGATGGCTACACCTCACCGCGTTCCCTTTTCATCCGGGCAGGCTGGGCCGGCCCGGAAACCATCGCCACCGGGATGCCCGACACGCCCGGCCACGTCAAGCGCGGTGATGTCGCCGCGCCGAAACTCGATCGCAAAGCCAGGGCAGCCGTCCCGTCCCGGCCGCGGACCGGGGACGATCAACCGGTGCCGGCATGCGCGAACAGCAGTGATCTGAGCTCGTTCAGCAGGGGCGATGCCGCGCGACCGCGCAGGGTGACCAGCCCATAGGGTTCGAGCCCGCCCGCAAGCTCCACGGGCAGGATCTGAAGGATGCCGCTCGCGACGTAATGCGCCGCCACCATATGCGGCATCACCGCCAGCATCTGGCTGTTCTGCAGCAGCGTCGTCGCCATCAGCATCGAGCCGGTTTCGACGATCGACTCGGGTGCGGGGATGCGTTCGGCACGGAACGTCGCCTCGACCACCTGCCGCAGCGGGCTCGACATCGGCTGCATGATCCAGGCGCGACGGGCCAGATCGCGCAGCGTCAGGCGGCCTTCGGCGGCGACCGGGTTGTGCGCGCCGGCGACGATCGACAGGCCCTCGGGGCTGAGTTCCGCAAAATCGGTCAGCCGAGCAAGGCGCGCCCCCACCCGCCGGCCGATGACGACGTCGAGCCGCCCCTGTTCAAGCTGGGGCATCAGCATGTCGGAGGTGTCGATGGTGATGCTGATCTCGGCCCGGGGGTGGGCCTCTTTCATCCGGGCGACCGCCAGCGCGAGTGGGCCCGCGGCGGCCGCGGTGATCGAGCCGATGGCAAGGCGCCCCTCGGCGCCCGAGGCCAGCGCGGCCAGCGCCTCGCGCAGGTCGCCGAACCCCGACAGCAGCAGATGCGCCTGCCGGATCAGCACCTCGCCATAGATCGTCGGCGTCAGGCCGCGGCGGTTGCGCTCGAACAGCGGCAGACCCAGCGACTGTTCCATTTCGGTCAGCATCTTCGTCGCCGCGGGCTGACTGACGCCGAGCCTCTCAGCCGCCTTGCGCAGGCTTCCCAGATCCTGAAGCGCGACGGCCAGCGACAGCTGCCGCAAGCGCAGGCGGCCCAGCAGTTGGGCGGTCGAGGGCAGAGTGACTGACATAACCACAGGTTATCACAACATAGCCACATTACAATTGACGGATATACCAAATCGCGGCCTTCTCCGCTCAATCATCGGAGGAGGATGGGATGGAGGCTCTGGGAAGGCTCGCGCTTGGCGGGCTGCGGCTGTTCATCGTCGCGGCGCTGGCCGTGATGATCGGGCTCGTGTTCCTGAACGTCGTGCTGCGCTACGGCTTCAACTCGGGCGTCAGCGTGTCCGAAGAGCTGTCGCGGATGCTCTTCGTCTGGCTGATCTTCACGGGCGCGGTGGTGGCGATGTACGACCACAGCCACATCGGCGTAGACAGCCTGCTGCGCCGGATGCCGCGGGGCGGGCAACTGGTCTGCGCGGTGATCTGCGACGCGCTGATGCTGTTCTGCTGCGGGCTTCTGCTGGTGGGAAGCTGGCGCCAGACGGGCATCAACTGGGGCAACCTCGCACCGGTGACCGGTCTGCCGATCGGCCTGTTCCACCTGGCGTCGCTGACCGGCAGCCTCGGGCTGATCGTGGTGATCGCCAGCCATCTCTTCCGGCTTCTGTCGGGCCGCGCGACCGCCGAAGACCTCGTGCAGGTCGCCGAGAGCGAGGACCTGCCGCACCCGGTGCCCGGGTCTGCCGCCGCGGCGGGGGGCAAGCCATGACCGCCGCGCTCTTCATCGGATCCATCCTCGGGTCGATGGCCATCGGCGTGCCGGTCGCCTTCGCGCTGATCCTGTGCGGCGTCGTGCTGATGCTGCAGCAGGGCATGTTCGACGCGCAGATCGTGTCGCAGAACCTCGTCGGGGGCGCCGACAGTTTCCAGCTGCTGGCGGTGCCGTTCTTCCTGGCGGCGGGCGAGTTCATGAACGCGGGCGGGCTGTCGCGGCGGATCGTCGATCTGGCCGTGGGCCTTGTCGGCCACTTCCGCGGCGGCCTCGGCTATGTCGCGATCCTGGCCGCGGTGATCATGGCCTCGATGTCGGGCTCGGCCGTGGCCGACACCGCGGCCATCGGCGCGATGCTGATCCCGATCATGCGGCAGGCCGGATACCGGGTGAACCAGTCCTCGGGGCTGATCGCGGCGGGGGGCATCATCGCGCCGATCCTGCCGCCCTCGATCCCGTTCATCATCTTCGGCGTCACCGCCGGCGTTTCGGTCAAGAAGCTGTTCTTGGCCGGGATCGTGCCGGGACTGGCGATGGCGGCGGCGCTGGTCGCGACCTGGTGGTGGCTCTCGCGCCGGGACGAGACGCTGGTGACCCCCAAGGTCCCGGCGGCCGAGGTCTGGCGGCGGTTCCGCGACAGTCTCTGGGCGCTGGCGATCCCGCTTCTGATCGTCGTGGGCATCAAGCAGGGGATCTTCACGCCGACCGAGGCCGGCGTCGTCGCCGCGGTCTATGCGCTTGTGGTCGGGATGTTCGTCTACCGCGAACTGAAGCCCGCCGATCTCTTCGGGCTGATGTTGAACGCGGGCAAGACCACGGCGGTGGTGATGTTCCTCGTCGCCGCGGCGACGGTGGCGGCCTGGATGGTGACGATCGCCGAGCTGCCGATGATGGTCATCGACCTGCTCGAGCCGCTGATCGACCGCCCGATCCTGCTGATGGCGGTGATCATGGTGGTGATCGTGCTCGTCGGCATGGCGATGGACCTGGTGCCGACGATCCTGATTCTCGCGCCCGTGCTGATGCCGCTGGTCAAGCAGGCGGGCATCGACCCCACCTACTTCGGCGTGATGTTCATCATGAACTGCGCGATCGGGCTGATCACCCCGCCGGTCGGCACGGTGCTGAACGTCATCTGCGGCGTCAGCCGGATCACGATGGACGACGCGGTGCGCGGCAGCTGGCCGTTCCTGCTGGCCTATCTGGCCCTGCTGGCGCTGTTCACGGTTTTCCCGTCGCTGGTCATCGTGCCGATGCACTGGTTCATGTGAGGTGCCCGTTCCCATGCATCTGCCCCCCGACTTCCCGGTCCTCGACGCGCATCAGCACTTCTGGGACCCGGGCGTGAACCACCACCCCTGGCTCTGCGACGAGCCGATGATCCCGTTCCGTTATGGTGACTACAGCGCGATCCGGCGGCGCTTCCTGCCGCCCGACTACCTTGCCGCGGCCGCACCGGTCCGTGTCGTGGCCACGGTCTATGTCGAGACGGAATGGAACCCGTCCGATCCGCTGGGCGAAACCCGCTATATCCACGAGGTCGCCGAGCGTTACGGCTATCCGAACGCGGTGGTGGCGCAGGCCTGGCTCGACCGGCCCGACGCGGCCGAGGTGCTGGCCGGACAGGCCGCGTTTCCGCTGGTGCGCAGCGTCCGCCACAAGCCCGCCGCCGCCGCCACGCCGGATGCGGTCGTGCGGGGGCGCCCCGGCGGCATGGACGACCCGCGCTGGCGTGCGGGTTTCGCGGAACTGGACCGGCACGGCCTGATGTTCGACCTGCAATGCCCTTGGTGGGAGCTTGAGGCCGCGGCGGACCTTGCCGCCGACTTCCCGGACACGACCATCGTGCTCAACCACGCCGGCCTGCCCTCGGACCGCAGCGCCGAAGGGCTGGCGGGCTGGCGGCGGGCGATGGCGCGGCTGGCCGAGCGGCCGAATGTCGCGCTGAAGATTTCCGGGATCGGCCTGCCGGGCCGGCCCTGGACGCTGGCCGAGAACGGCCCGGTGATCCGCGAAGCGATCACCCTTTTCGGCTGGCAGCGCTGCATGTTCGCCAGCAACTTCCCCGTCGACAGCCTCGTGGGCAGCTTCGCCACGATCTTCGACGGCTTCTACGCGGCGAGCGAGGGATACCCGGAGGTCGTCCGCCGCGCCCTGTTCCACGACACTGCCGCCCGGATTTACCGCACCACGGCCCCGGTCGGCGCCAAAACGACGGCCTGACGGCCGAATTGGGAGGAGAAGGACATGACGAAACTGACCCGGATCGGGGCGCTTGTCGCCTCGGTCGCGCTGCTGGCCGCCCCCGCGATGGCCGAGATCCGCGACACCACGCTGCGTCTTGGCGTGACCCTGCCCGAGGCGCATCCCGTGGCCAAGGCCGCCCGCAAGTTCGCCGAGCTGGTCGAAGAGGCCTCGGGCGGCAAGATCGAGGTGAAGGTGTTCCCCGGCGCGACGCTTGGCAACGAGCTGCAGATGCAGTCGGCGCTGCAGGGCGGCACGCAGGACCTGACCATCGGCACCACGACGACGCTGGCCGGCATGGTGCCCGAATTCTCGGCCATCGACATGCCCTACCAGTTCCGCACCACGGCCGAGGCCGACGCGATCCTTGACGGCGAGATCGGCCAGGCGCTGTTCGACAAGCTGGCGGACAAAGGCCTGATCGGCCTGTCCTACATGGAGCAGGGCTTCCGCCACACGACGAACAGCAAGCATCCGATCACCAAGTGGGAGGATTTCGCGGGGCTGAAGATCCGCGTCCAACCCTCGGCCCTCTACATCGACATGTTCAATGGTCTGGGTGCCAACGCGGTGCCGATGACGATCAACGAGGTCTACACCGCGATGGAGACCCATGCCATCGACGGGCACGAGAACAGCCTGACCGCGATCGACGCGAACAAGTTCCAGGAGGTGCAGAAATACCTGAGCCTCACCGGGCACAGCTACAACGCGCTGGTGCTGATGGCGGGCAAGCCGAGCTGGGACAAGCTCAACGACGATGAGCGCGCCGTGCTGACCGAGGCCGCCAAGGGCGCGCGCGACTACGAGCGCACGATCACCCGCGAGCAGAACGAGACTCTGCTGGCCAAGCTGGCCGACGACGGGATGGAGATCAACGAGGTCACCCCCGAAGAGCGTCAGCGCCTTGCCGAGCGGCTTGAACCCGTGGTCGCGAAGAACACCGACGCGATCGGCGTCGACTGGATGACCAGCTTCTCGGACGCGCTGGCCAAGCTGCGCTGAACACCCGCGCCCCCCTGCCGCAGCGGATCGGGGGGCGCGGATCTGCGGGCCTTGCGCTCAGTCGATGAAGACGCAGCCGGCATCGCGCAGCGCGCGGTCCACCCAGGACCGGTCGAGCGTGCCGGCGAGGGTTTCGTCCATCTGCTTCTGTTCTGCCGCCTGCTTCTTGCGGGTGGCGGCCAGGATCGCATCGGCCTCTTCGCGCGGGACCACGACGACGCCGTCGCCATCGCCCAGCACGAGGTCGCCCGGCTGCACGGTCGCCCCGCCGATCGCGATCGCGAAGCCGATCTCGCCGGGGCCGTTCTTGTAGGGGCCGCGATGGCTGATGCCCGCGGCGAAAAGCGGCAGGTGGGTCTGGCGGATCGCGTCGGCATCGCGGATGGCCCCGTTCAGCACGAAGCCCGCGACCCCGCGCTTGATCGCATGGGCCAGCATCAGCTCGCCCATCAGCGAGTTGGTCAGATCGCCTCCCGCATCCATGACGATGACGTCGCCGGGCTGCGTCATGTCGATGGCCTTGTGCAGCATCAGGTTGTCGCCGGGGCGGGCGCGCACGGTCAGGGCCGGGCCGGCCAGCACGCCCGAACTATGCATCGGCCGGATCGTCGGGCCGAAGGCCGTCATGCGCGACATCGAGTCCGAGACATTCGCGACCGGAAGCGCGCGGAAGGCCGCGACGAGGTCGGGGGAAACGCGGGTCCAGCTCTGCTTGATGCGGAAGCCGTGGGTCATGGGAGGGTCCTTTCAGGCGGAAAGTTCGGACACGCGGGCGAGCGAACGCTCGTCGGGCGGCGCGCCGTCGAGCACGCTGATGATGTGGCGGGCGGCGATTTCGGCCATCGCGCGGGACGAGCCGCGGGTGACGCCGCCGATATGCGGCGTCGCGGTCAGCGTCGGCAGCGGCCACAGCGGGCTGTCGGCCGGCGGCGGCTCGGTGGCGAAACTGTCGAGCGCCGCCCCGGCGAGATGGCCCGAAGCCAGCGCGGTGGCCAGCGCCGCCTCGTCGATCAGGCCGCCGCGGGCGGTGTTCACGATCACCGCGCCGGGCTTCATCAGCGCGATCCGGCGCGCGTCGAGCAGGTTGCGGGTGGCGGCGGTCAGCGGGCAATGCAGGCTGAGCACGTCGAGTGCGGGCAGCATCGCCTCGAGATCGGGGGCAGAGGGGAAGCCGTCGGCCTCGGGCGTGCCGGGGGCATGCGGGTCGAAGACCGTGACCTCGAGCCCGAGGGCGGCGGCCATCCGCGCGGTCTCGCGTCCGATCGCGCCATAGCCGACAAGGCCCAGCACCGCGCCCTGGAAGTCGCGGCCCATGAAGGTCGGCTTCGGCCAGGCGCCGCCCTTGACCGCGGCGGTCAGCGGCTGGATCTCCTTGATCTGCGCCAGCATCAGCGCGATCGCGTGTTCGGCCACCGCGCGGGCGTTCGATCCCATCGAGCGCAGCACCGGGATGCCGCGGGCGGTCGCGGCGGCGATGTCGATGTTGTCGACGCCGACGCCGTGCTTGACGATCACCTTCAGCCGCGACGAGGCGCCGATGACGCGGTCGTCGATCCGGCCCTGCCGGACCATGATCGCATCGACCTGAAGCTCGGCCGCGCGGGCGGCGACGACCTCGGAGGGATCGTAGGGCGGCGAGAAATGCACGTCGATGTCATGCGCGTTCAGCAGCCGGACGGCGCTTTCGGCGATCGTGGTATGTGTGACGAGGATGCGGCGGGCGCGGCCGCCCGGGGGAAGGGAGGATGCCATCGGGATCAGTCCTGTGGGCAGCGTGCGAGCAAGCGCTCGGCGCGGGTGACGATGGGGGCGTCGATGAAGCGGCCGTCGAGCGTGAAGGCCCCGCGGCCAGCGGCGGCCTCGGCCGCATTGGCGGCGACGACGCGGCGGGCCCAGTCGATCTCGGCCTCGGTCGGGGCGAAGGCCTCGTTCAGGACCGGCACGACCGCGGGATGGATGCAGCTTGCGCCGTCGAAGCCGAAGTCGCGCGCCTCGAGCGCCGCGGCGCGGATCGCGGCGGTGTCCGAAAAGTCGGCGGTCGAGCGGAAGAGCCCGAAGGACATCACCCCCGCCGCTTTCGCCGCGTAGTGGATCATCAGCTTCGGCATCCGCAGCACTTCGGGCGTGGGCTTCGCGCCCATCGCGGTGGCCAGATCCTCGCCCCCCGCCGACAGCGCGATGACCCGCGGGCCGCGCGCGATGGCGCGGGCCTCGAACAGGCCCTCGGGATCCTCGATCAGCGGCACGAACCCGATGGGGTCGCGGTCGGTCTCGATGACTGCCAGGCGGCGGTCAAGGTCTTCGAGCAGCCCGGCCGACGAGACCTTCGGCAGGTAGAGCGCATCGGCCCCGGCGCGGGTCGCGGCCAGCGCGTCCTCGACCAGCCGCTCGCCCATGTTCACACGCACGAAGACCTGCGCGCCGCCTTCCGCGCAGCGCGGAACCCAGGTTGCCAGCGCCTCGCGCGCGGCGGTCTTGCCGGCCTCGGGCACTGCGTCCTCGAGGTCGATGATGATCGCATCGGCCCCGCGGGCTGCGGCCTTTTCCAGGAATTTCGGCGTGTTTCCGGGGACGTAGAGAAGCGAGCGGATCATGCGTTCTCGCCTTTCAGCTGCGCGGGCGTCATGCCGATCTCTGCCAGGATCTCGTCGGTCTGCTGACCGACCTCGGGCGCGGGGTGACGGAAGCCGCCTGGGGTCGCGGACAGCCGCGGAAAGACGTTGTGCTGGGGCAGGGTGCCGTTCTGCGCATCCTCGACCTCGACCAGGATCTCGCGCTGGGCGAAATGCGGGTCTTCGGCGATGTCGGCGATGTCGTAGACCGGCCCGACCGTCGCACCCGCAGCGCGCATGCCCGCCAGCGCCTCGGCGCGCGAGCGGCCCGCGAACCATTCCCCAAGCGCCGCATCGACGAGGTCGCGGTGTTTCAGACGTGCGGCGTTCGAGTTGAAGCGCGGATCGCTGCCCATCTCTGGCTTGCCGATCACCTCGAAGATCCGCAGCGCCACCACCTGCGTCGAGCCCGAAAGCGCCGCGTACTTCCCGTCCGCACAGCGGTAGACATTGCGCGGCGAAACGGTGTTCGAGGCCGAGCCCGAGCGTTCCTTGACCTTGCCGGTCACCCGGTAGATCGAGGCTTCGGGGCCGAGCGAGGCGAAGATCGGCTCCAGCAGCGACAGGTCGATGACCTGACCCTGCGCCGCGCCGCGCTCGCGGGCGTAGAGCGCCATCATCACGGCGTTCGCGCCGGTGAGGCCGGCGATCATGTCCGCCAGCGCCAGCGGCGGCAGGACCGGCTCGCGGTCGGGGAAACCGGTGCGGGCGGCGAAGCCCGACATCGCCTCGACCAGCGTGCCGAAGCCCGGCAGTTTCGCATAGGGGCCGGTCTGCCCGAAGCCGGAGATCCGGATCGTGATCAGCCGCGGGTTCAGCTCCGCCAGCACGTCCGGGCCAAGGCCCATCTCTTCCAGCGTGCCGGGGCGGAAATTCTCGATGAAGACGTCGGCGCCGGCCAGAAGCCGTTTCAGCGCCTCCATCGCCGGGGCCTCGCGCAGGTTCAGCGCGATGGAACGCTTGTTGCGCCCGTAGGTCTTCCAGTGCAGCGACTGGCCCTCGTCACGCCAGTCGCGCAGCGCGTCGCCCTGCGGCGGCTCGACCTTGATCACGTCTGCGCCGAAGTCACCAAGCTGCAGCGACAGCATGTTGCCGGCGACGACCCGCGACAGGTCGATGACGCGGATGCCGTGCAGCGGACCCCTCTGGCCGGGGTCGAAGGTTCTCACCTCTCCCATCGGGTCCTCCTCAGTTCGGTTTCTCGGCGAAGACGGCGCAATGCTCGGGCGGGATGCGGACGAGGATGCGCGGGGCGTCGATCTCGAAGGTCGTCTGGATGCGGAATTCCATTGCGCCGGCGGTCACGACATATTGCCAGACCGAGCCCAGATAGACCTTCTGCTGCACATCCACCGCCAGCGTGTTCGGGCCTTCCGCGGTCACGACCTCGATCCGTTCCGGTCGGACCGCCACCGTCAGCGTGCCGTCCGTCGCCGCGCGGCCGGGGGCGGTCTGCAGGCGGGTGCCGTCGATCAGCTCGACTGTGGCATGGTCGGTGCCGTTCTCGATCATCCGGCCGGGCAAGAAGTTCGACGAGCCGATGAAGTCGGCGACGAAGCTGTCGGCGGGGCGTTCGTAGATGTCGCGCGGGCTGCCCAGCTGGCGCATGCGGCCCATGCTCATCACCGCGATCCGGTCCGAAACGGCCAGCGCCTCGGCCTGGTCGTGGGTGACGTAGATCGTGGTCACCTTCAGCCGTTCCTGCAGTTCGCGCAGCCAGACGCGGGCGCGTTCGCGCAGCTTGGCGTCAAGGTTCGACAGAGGCTCGTCGAGCAGCAGAAGCGGCGGGCGATAGACCAGCGCGCGGGCCAGCGCCACGCGCTGCTGCTGGCCGCCCGACAGCTCGAACGGATAGCGGTCGGCATAGGGCAGCATCTCGACCAACCCCAGCGCCTCCTTGATCCGCTCGTCCCGCTCGGCACGGCCGATCTTGCGCAGGTGCAGCGGGAAGGCGAGGTTCTCGGCCACGGTCTTGTGCGGCCAGAGCGCGTAGGATTGGAAGACCAGACCGATGTTGCGCCGCTCGGGCGGCACGGTGTTGCGGGCGTTGCCGTCGAACAGCACCTTGTCGCCGACCCGAATGATGCCCGAGGTCGCGTGGTTCAGCCCCGCCACCGCGAAGAGCGAGGTCGACTTGCCGCAGCCCGAGGGGCCGAGCAGCGTCAGGAACTCGCCCGAGGCGACGTGGATGTTCAGGTTCTCGACGGCCGTGACGCCGCCGTACTTGATGGTCAGGTTCTCGAGGACGAGGTCAGCCATAGATCTTGGCTCCCAGAAGGCGGCGCGCCAGCAGGACGAAGGCGGCGGTGATGAGGACTTGGATGGTGGCCAGCGCCGAGACCGGGCCGTTGTCGCCCTGCGCCACGAGCTGCAGCATGGTGGTGCCGATGATCTCGGACCCCGGCTGGTAGAGGAACGCCGCGGTGACGTATTCCTTGAAGAAGTGGATGAAGAGCAGCGCATAGCAGCTGAACAGCGCGGGCTTCAGGATCGGCAGGATGATCCGGGTCACGGTCGTCCACCAGTCGGCGCCCGAGATGCGCGCGCCGCGGTCCAGTTCCTCGCCGATCTGCGCGAGCGCCGGGGCGATGGCGCCGAAACCGACGGGGATGTAGCGGACCATGAAGGCAAGGATCAGCACCGCGATCGTGCCGCGGATCAGCTCGGCCCCGGGCAGGGTGATCACCGCGTAGAAGAAGCCGAGGCCCGCGATGATCCCCGGCAGCGACCGCGGGAACAGCGCCACGTATTCCAGCGGCCGCCGATAGCGGAAGTCGGACCGCCGCGCGATCAGCGCGATCACCGCGATGAAGAAGGTTCCCAGCGCCGCGCCCACGCCCGAGACCACGACAGAGTTCACGATCGAGCGGACATAGGTCGACGAGCCGAAGATCAGTTCGAAATTGCCCGGGGTGAGCACTTTCCAGAACGGGATCAGCGGCGTGAGGAAGGTCACGGCCGAGCGGATGAAGATCCCGCCGAAGACCGCGATGATGGTCAGCGCGATGAAGGCGAAGACGCCAGCGAAGGCGACCCAGCGCCAGGCACCGAGGTCCAGCGTCGAGGGCCGCGAGGCCTTGCCGCGCACTGTCACGAACCGGCCGGCGCCCTGCATCAGGTAGCCCTGCAGCCAGACGAGGAAGGCCACGATCACCAGCAGGATGATCGCCGCGGCGCCGACGATGCCGTATTCGGGCCGCACGGCGGCGTTGATGCCCTTGTCATAGAGGAAGGTGGTGACCGTCTGGATGCCCGAGGGGCCGCCGAACAGCAGCGGGATCGCCAGCATCTCGATGCCGACGACGAAGTTCAGCACCGCCGAATAGATCACCGCCGGGCGGATCATCGGGATGGTGACGGACCAGAGCGCGCGGAACGGGCCCGCGCCGGCGGATCGCGCGGCGTCTTCCAGCTGCGGGTCGGCCTTGGTCACGGCCGCGAGGCACATCAGGTAGGTCAGCGGCGCCTGGCTCAGTCCCGCGACCACGCCCATGCCGGTCACCGAATAGAGGTTCCAGGGCGCGGCCCCCAGATAGGTCTTCGCCGCCAGCGTCATGAAGCCCGAGGGGCCGTACATGGTGAACCAGCCGAAGGCCATCACCAGGTTCGACACGAAGAGCGGCCAGATGAAGATCTCGCCCATCCACTTGCGGCCGGGCAGGTTGGTGCGGCCGACGAGCACGGCCATGACCGCGCCGAAGACCTGCGCGATGACCATCGTCAGGCCACCGAAATACAGCGTGTTGAAGAAGACGCGGGCCATGCCCGGCTCGCTGAAGAGCCGCGCGAAGTTGCCCAGCGTCGGGGCCGCGCTGTCGTCGTACAGCGGCTTGTCGAGAAAGGCCTGCAGAATGATCGGCACGATCGGTCCGGCGACGAGCACCGTGGTCAGGGCCGCGACACCCCAGTAGATCAGGCGCGAGCGGTCGATCGGCCGGCGGAGCCCGCCGGTATCGCTGATGTCCGTCATCGGATTGTCCATGTGAGGGGCCGGGGGAGGGCGCACAAGCCCGCCCCCGGGATTGGCGTCACTTGCCGGCGAGCGCGGCGTTCCACTTCTCGACGAAGGGCGCGGCCTCGGTGATCAGGCGCTCGTCGAAACCGGCGACGATCATGTTGTCCTCGCCGATCTGCTCGGCGATCTTCTGGTAGGTGTAGCGCACGTCGCCCTCGGCCACGTCGTCGCGGTAGGGGACGAGCCCGCCCTTGCCGACCAGCGTCTGGCCGTCATGGCTCAGCGCGTAGTCGACGAAGAGCTTGGCCGAGTTCATGTTCGCGGCGCCCTTCGGGATGCCCATGCCGCGCAGCATCATGATCGTGCCGTCATCGGGGAAGGCCACGCCCAGGATCTCGCCGCCCGGCTGTTCGAGCCGCGGGAAGATGGTGATGCCGGACACCGCGATGCCCATGACATATTCGCCGGTGGCGATCTTCTCGTTCATCGGGCCGCCCGAGGTCTCGCCACGGATCATCGGGCCGATCTTGCGCAGTTCGTCCCAGCCGGCCTCGCCCTTCTTGTCCATGTAGTTCCACCAGGCGGCCAGGCCGAACGAGTTGCGCGCCGCGTCATAGGTGGTGATGCGCCCGTCGAAGGTGCCCTTGTCGGCCGCGGCAGCCTCGGCCAGCGAGGCAAGGCCCGTCGGGCGCTGGTCGTCCGACAGCAGCGCCGCGTTGTAGCTGATCACCAGCGGGTCCGAGGACATCACCGAAACGCCCGGGTAGGGTTTGGCGAAATCGGGCAGCTTGGCGTATTCGGGGCTTTCGTAGGGCTCCATCAGCCCGTCCTTGCCGTAGCTCGCCCAGCGGTCGTTCGCGCCCGACACGAGGATGTCGGCGGTGCGCGTCGACGAGCCCTTTTCGGCTTCCCAGCGCGAATGCACGGTGCCCGAGCCAAGGTCGATCGTCTCGACCGAGATCCAGGGATACTTGGCCTTGAACCCTTCGAGCAGCGGCGCCCAGTTGTTGTCGGCCATGTTCGAATAGATCATCAGCCCGCCCTCGTTGTGCGAGGCCTCGATGATCTTGGAATAGTCGGCCGGGTAATAGTCCGGCACGGTCACGTCCTGCGCGAAGGCAAGCGCGGGCAGGCCCGCGGCCAGCGCCACGGACATCAGTGTCAGTTTCATTTCCGTTTCCTCCCTGGTGTCGTCAGACGGCGCGCCGGGCGATCTCCTCCGTCACGGCGCGCGCGGTTCTCAGCACCACGTCGCAGACATGGGCCGAATGGGTGGCCATCCGTTCCTGCGGCCCGGCGATGTTGATCGCGCCCAGCGGCAGGCCTTTCGGGCCGATGATCGGCGCGGCGGCGCCCGAGGCACCCTCCACCACGCCGTTGAGATTGAGGTAGAACCCGTCGGCGCGGGCCTTTGCGATCATGGCGTCCAGCTGTTGGGCCCCCGCCGCGTCCAGGCCCGCCGCCGCGACATAGGCCGCGATCTCGCTCGCCGGGCGATGGGCGAGGATCACCACGCCCGAGGCCACCTTGTGGGCGGCACGGGTCTTGGTCATGTCGCGGTCATAGCGGATCTCGCGCTGCGGCAGGACCTTGTTCAGGTATCGCACCTCGATCCCGTCCATCACCGCGACGAAGCCGCTTTCCTGGCTTTCCTCGACGCCGCGCGTCAGATGCGGGCCGGCCAGAGCCAGAAGCGCCCCGTGATTGTCGCCGCGCCCGTTCAGGTCGCCCGGCAAACGCACCAGCGCATAGGCCCCGGACTCGAGCCGCGACAGGTAGCCGCGTTCGGTCAGCGACCGCAGCATCTGCAGCGCGCTCGACTTCGGCATGTCGAGGGCCGTGGCAACCTGCGCAAGCGTCGCGGTCCCGGGAACGGTCGCGAACCACTCGATGAGGTCCAGAACTCTTTCTACGCCGCGCCCGCTCATGATGTCCTTGACGTTCACTATAGTGAATGCATATAAGATACTGAACGAATCGAGCGGCGTCAACCCGGCGGGCGAAGCCTGCCGTTGCGGGCGTGGGCGCCGCTGGTCCGTCGCGATTCAAGACCGAAGCCCGCGCCAGTTGCCTTGTCCCTGAAGGCAGACATGCGGCGACACCGTCCCCATGACGGCGGCTCAACGCGAAGAATAGTCGGGGGCACAGCCGCTTTCGAACGCAGTCCCGTCAGTCCGGGCCGATCGACGCACCGCTGCTGGGCGCGTCGATTCCGCGTTTGCCACGACCGGTGGCTGGACGATGACGCTCCAGTGACTGTCGGTGCCGCTAAAGGATGGCAGGCTGCGCGCTGAACCCTACCCGGCGGCGGCCATCACCGCGACAAGGTCAGGCACGCCCATCGGAACGGGGTTTCCCCGCATCGACGAGGACCCGAGCGCGGAGGCCGCGATCTCGGGCCTGCGGTCCGGGTCAAGGCCAAGGGCGGTCAGCCGGGGCAGCCCGGCCTTCGCAGCCCAGTCGGCGAGGGCCCCGGGGGCGGTTTCGGGGTCGCACCCAAGACCCGCGCCGATGATCTCGCAGACCTTGTCCAGCCGATTTGCCGCCTGCGATCCCCGCGGCGCCGACGCGCGGTTTGCAGACAGAACCGGGCCCAGCAGCACGCCGCAGATCGCGCCATGCGCGGCGCCGGTCACGCCGCCGATCGGGCCGGCCAGACCGTGCACCGCGCCAAGCCCGGCATTGGCCAGCGCGATCCCGCCCGAAAGGCTGACCCAGGCCATCGCATCGCGCGCCGCCGGGTCCTCGCCCTGCATCAGCCGGGTCAGTGCCGCCAGCCCCTGCGCGATCGCGGGCAGGGTCAGCGCATCGGTAAAGGGCGTCGCGCGGGACGAGACATAGGGCTCGATCACCTGTGCCAGCGCGTCGAGGCCCGAGGCCAGCGTCACCCCGCGCGGGCAGCCGTCGGTCAGGCCCGGATCGACGATCGCCACCCGCGCCAGCATCCGGTCGTCCCGCAGGCTGACCTTGCGCCCATGCGCGGGCAGGCCGATCACCGCGTTCTTCGTGGCCTCGGCCCCGGTGCCGGCTGTCGTCGGCAGCGCGAGGAAGGGCAGGGGAGCCGCCGCCAAGGGCAGGCCGCGGCCGACGACCTCGAGATGGTCCATCGCGCCCCCCGGCGCCGGCACCAGCGCCGCCACCGCCTTGCCAAGGTCGAGCGCCGCGCCGCCGCCGATCGCCAGCACCCAGTCGGGGGCGAAGTCGCGAGCGGTGGTCACGGCGGCCTCGAGCATCGCGAGGTCGGGCTCGCCCGCGGCCGGAAGCGCCAGCACCGTGCAACCCGCCCCGCGCAGATCGGCCAGAAGCCAACCGGCCCGCGCCGGATCGGCACCATGCACGACAAGGCCGCGCGGCCCGAAGCCCGCGGCAAGCCCCGCGGCCTTCGCCGCCTCGCCGCGCCCGAAGAGGATCCGCGGCGGCAGGGAGAGGCCGAAGGGAGTCATACCGACAGGGTCGCCTGCACAGCGCGTTGCCAGCGCGCGTATTTCTCGGCCCGCTCCGCCTCGGGCATCGCCGGCTCGAACCGCCGGTCGAGTGCCCATCCGGCGGCGAAGCCCTCGGGGCCCGGGTAGAGCCCGGCCTTCATCCCGGCAAGCCATGCCGCGCCGAGCGCCGTCGTCTCGGACACGCGCGGGCGGTCGACCGGGGCGCCGATGATGTCCGACAGGAACTGCATCGTCCAGTCCGAGACGCTCATCCCGCCATCCACCCGCAGCACCGCCGCCTCGGCGCTGCCCGCGACGGCGGCCCAGTCGGCCTGCATCGCCTGCAACAGGTCGCGCGTCTGGTAGCCGACGCTTTCCAGCGCCGCGCGCGCGAATTCCGCCGGGCCCGAGTTGCGCGCCAGCCCGTAGACCGCGCCGCGGCAGTCCGGGTTCCAGTAGGGCGCGCCAAGCCCGGTAAACGCGGGCACCAGCACCACGTTCTGCGCAGGGTCCGCGGCCTCGGCCAGCCGCTGCGTCTCGGGCGCGGCGCGGATCACCTTCAGCCCGTCGCGCAGCCATTGCACCACCGCGCCCGCGATGAAGATCGAGCCTTCCAGCGCATAGGTCACCTTCCCGTCGAGCCGGTAGGCGATGGTGCCCAGCAGCCGGTTGCGGCTGGTGACAAGCTGATGGCCGGTGTTCAACAGCGCAAAGCAGCCGGTGCCATAGGTCGACTTGACCATGCCGGGCCGGAAGCAGGCCTGCCCCAGCGTCGCCGCCTGCTGGTCGCCCGCGACGCCGAGGATCGGGATCGGGCGGCCGAAAAGGTCGGGGCGGGTCAGGCCGAAAAGGTCGGCGCAGTCGCGCACTTCGGGCAGCATCGCCATCGGCACGCCCATCAGCGCGCAGATCTCGGCGTCCCAACGCCCCTCGCGGATGTTGTAGAGCATGGTGCGCGCGGCATTGGTCGCGTCGGTCACATGCGCGCGGCCGTCGGTCAGCCGCCAGATCAGGTAGCTGTCGACGGTGCCGAGGGCCAGCTTGCCGGCCTCGGCCCGCGCCCGTGCGCCTTCGACGCTGTCGAGGATCCATTTGACCTTCGTGGCCGAGAAATAGGGGTCGAGCAGCAGGCCCGTGCGCTCGGTCACCATCGGCTCGTGGCCATCGGCGCGCAGTGCGGCGCAGGTGGCGGCGGTGCGGCGGTCCTGCCAGACGATGGCGTTGTGGATCGGGCGGCCGGTCTCGCGGTCCCAGACCACGACCGTCTCGCGCTGGTTGGTGATGCCGATCCCGGCGATGTCGGCGGGCGCGCAGCCGGCCTTCTCGATCGCGGCGCGGGTCGTGGCCGCGGTGGTGGCCCAGAGGTCGTCGGGGTCATGCTCGACCCAGCCCGAGGCCGGATAGTGCTGGGGAAACTCCTCCTGCGCCTGCGCCACGACCCTCATCGTCTCGTCGAAGAGGATCGCGCGGGTCGAGGTCGTTCCCTGGTCGATGGCAAGGATGTGGCGCATGGATCTGTCCGAAAGGGCGGTCCGGGGGCGGCTGTCACACCGCCCCCGGAAGTCTTCAGCGAAGGGTCACTTCCACGAGGCGATCAGCTCGTCATAGCTGACGGTCTGCGGCTTTTCCTTCTCGTCCGCGACCTTCAGCTGCGGGGCGAGGCTGCCATGCTCGGCGGAATACTTGTTCCACCATTCCAGATCGTGCTCCTCGGCCATCTTCGGACCGATGTCGCCCTGGATGCCGGCGCGTTCGAGCCGTTCCAGCACCTTCTCCTGCTCGGCGCACAGGCTGTCCATCGCCCCCTGCGCGGTCTTCGCGCCCGAGGCCGCGTCGCCGATCGCCTGCCACCACAGCTGCGCGAGCTTCGGATAGTCCGGCACGTTGGTGCCGGTCGGCGTCCACTGCACGCGGGCGGGCGAGCGGTAGAACTCGATCAGCCCGCCCAGCTCCGGCGCGCGCTTGGTGAAGCTGTCGTGCTGCAGGGTGGACTCGCGGATGAAGGTCAGGCCGACGTGGCTTTTCTTCACGTCGACGGTCTTCGAGGTGACGAACTGCGCGTAAAGCCAGGCGGCCTTGGCGCGGTCGTCGGGGGTGGACTTCATCAGCGTCCAGGACCCTGCGTCCTGGTAGCCCAGCTTCATGCCGTCCTTCCAGTAGACGCCATGCGGGCTGGGGGCCATGCGCCATTTCGGCGTGTTGTCGGCATTCACCACCGGCAGACCGGGCTTCACCATGTCGGCGGTGAAGGCGGTGTACCAGAAGATCTGCTGGGCGATCTCGCCCTGCGCCGGAACGGGCCCGGACTCGCCGAAGGTCATGCCCTGCGCTGCAGGGGGCGCGTATTTCGACATCCAGTCGAGGTACTTCTGGATCGAATAGACCGCCGCCGGCCCGTTGGTGTCGCCGCCGCGCGCCACGCAGGAGCCGACCGGGCGCGAATTCTCGTCGACGCGGATCCCCCATTCGTCGACCGGGATCCCGTTCGGGATGCCCTTGTCGCCGTTCCCGGCCATCGACAGCCAGGCATCGGTGAACCGCCAGCCAAGCGAGGGGTCCTTCTTGCCATAGTCCATATGGCCATAGACCTTCTTGCCGTCGATCTCGCGGCCGGTGAAGAACTCAGCGATGTCCTCGTAGGCCGACCAGTTGACCGGCACGCCCAGATCGTAGCCGTACTTGGCCTTGAAATCGGCCATGATCTTGGGATCGGTGAACCAGTCGTAGCGGAACCAGTAGAGGTTCGCGAACTGCTGGTCGGGCAGCTGGTAGAGGTTGCCGTCCGGCGCGGTGGTGAAGGACTTGCCGATGAAGTCGTCGATGTCGAGGTTGGGGTTGGTGACGTCCTTGCCGGTGTTGGCCATCCAGTCCGTCAGGCTGCGCGCCTGCTGGTAGCGCCAGTGGGTGCCGATCAGGTCGCTGTCGTTGATATAGGCGTCATAGATGTTCTCGCCCGACTGCATCTGGGTCTGCAGCTTCTCGACGACGTCGCCCTCGCCGATCAGGTCGTGGGTCAGCTTGATCCCGGTGATGTCGCTGAAGGCCTTGGCCAGCACCTTGGATTCGTATTCGTGGGTGGTGATCGTCTCGGACACCACCTTGATGTCCATCCCGGCGAAGGGCTTGGCGGCGTCGATGAACCACTGCATCTCGGCTTCCTGGTCGGCGCGGCTCAGCGTCGACAGGTCTCCGATCTCGGTATCGAGGAAGCTTTTCGCCGCCTCCATGTCCGCCCAGGCCGGCAGGCCCGTCACCATCAGCGCGAGCGCCATGGCGGTTGCGGTGCGATGCTGTCTCATATGTCTCCTCCCTGAGAACTGTTACAGCGCGAAAATCCCGGTCACACCCAGCGGAACACCGCCGCGACATAGACCAGGCAGAGCACCAGCGCGCCCCAAAGGGGCGGGCCGGCAAGGGCAAGCCATCCGATGCACAGGAAGGCAGAGCCCAGCAGTGAGATGAACAGGCGGTCGCCGCGCGTGGTCTCGATGCGCAGCACGCCGCGGCGCGGCGTCTCGGGCCAGCGGATCGCGAGCACGGTGAAGATCACCAGAAGCGCGGCGATCGTCGCGAAAAACAGTGCCGTCGGCAGGGTCCAAGCCATCCAGGCCATGTCGGTGCCTCCTCAGACCCGGCCGAGGGCGAAGCCCTTGGCGATGTAGTTGCGGACGAAGTAGATCACGAGCGCGCCGGGGATGATGGTCAGTACCCCCGCCGCGGCCAGCACCCCCCAATCGAGACCCGAGGCCGAGACGGTGCGGGTCATGGTGGCGGCGATGGGCTTGGCGTTGACCGAAGTCAGCGTGCGGCTCAGCAGCAGCTCGACCCAGGAGAACATGAAGCAGAAGAAGGCGGTGACGCCGATGCCGCTGGCGATCAGCGGCATGAAGATCCGCAGGAAGAAGCGCCCGAAGGAATAGCCGTCGATATAGGCGGTCTCGTCGATCTCTTTCGGCACGCCGCGCATGAAGCCTTCCAGGATCCAGACCGCGAGCGGCACATTGAACAGGCAATGCGCCAGCGCGACCGCGATATGGGTGTCGAAAAGCCCGACCGAGGAATAGAGCTGGAAGAAGGGCAGGGCGAAAACCGCGGGCGGGGCCATGCGGTTCGTCAGCAGCCAGAAGAACAGGTGCTTGTCGCCCATGAAGCTGTAGCGCGAGAAGGCATAGGCCGCCGGCAGCGCCACCGTGATCGAGATCACCGTGTTCATCACCACGTAGATCATCGAGTTGACGTAACCCATGTACCAGCTCGGGTCGGTCAGGATCGTGTGGTAGTTGGCGAAGGTCAGGTCCCGCGGCCAGAGCGAGAAGACGCCGAGGATCTCGGAATTCGTCTTCAGGCTCATGTTCACCAGCCAGTAGATCGGCAGCATCAGGAAGATCAGGTAGACCGTCATCGCGACGGCGGCGCCCCGGATCGGCATCACAGGCCCTCCCGTTTGTCGAGATTGGTCATCACCGTGTAGAAGACCCAGCTGATCAGCAGGATCACGAGGAAATACATGATCGAGAAGGCCGCCGCGGGCCCGAGGTCGAACTGCCCCACCGCCATCTTCACCAGGTCGATCGACAGGAAGGTGGTGGCATTGCCCGGACCGCCGCCGGTGACGACGAAAGGCTCGGTATAGATCATGAAGCTGTCCATGAAGCGCAGCAGCACCGCGATCAGAAGCACGCCCTGCATCTTCGGCAGCTCGATGAAGCGGAAGATCTTCCAGCGGCTGGCCTGGTCGATGCGCGCAGCCTGGTAATAGGCGTCGGGAATCGACTGCAGGCCCGCGTAGCACAGCAGCGCCACCAGCGAGGTCCAGTGCCAGACATCCATCACGATCACCGTCACCCAGGCGTCGAGCGCGTCGTTGGTGTAGTTGTAATCCACCCCCAGCGCCGCCAGCGTGTGGCCCAGCAGACCGATGTCGACCCGGCCGAAGATCTGCCAGATCGTGCCCACCACGTTGAACGGGATCAGCAGCGGCAGCGCCATCAGCACCAGACAGACCGAGGCCCAGAAGCCCCGCTTCGGCATGTTCAGGGCGATGTAGATGCCCAGCGGCACCTCGATCGCCAGGATGATCGCGGAAAACAGCACCTGCCGGCCCAGCGCGGCATGCAGCCGTTCCGACCCGACCATCTCTTCGAACCACTCGAGCCCGGCCCAGAAGAACTTGTTGTTCCCGAAGGTGTCCTGGACCGAATAGTTGACAACTGTCATCAGCGGGATGACGGCCGAGAAGGCGACCAGCGCCAGCACCGGCAGCACCAGGAACCAGGCGCGGTTGTTCTGGGTCTTTTCCATCAGGCCGCCTCCCCCGCGGCCGCGAGCGGCGACACGCGCCAGTCGTCGGCATAGACATTGATCCGGTCGGGGCGCAGCGCCAGCCGGTCGGCGCCGGCATCGATCGGCTGGCCCTCGGGCAGGATCGCGTTGACGGGCCGGCCCATCACCTCGCCCCGCACGATGCGGTGGCGGCCCACGTCCTCGACCCGACGGATCGCGAAGGGCAGCGGCCCCTCGCGGCCGGGGCGGCAGAACTCGGGCCGGATGCCGATCTGCGCACGGCCCGCAACGGTGGGATAGGCGGCGCCCAGCGGCACCTCGGCCCCGCCGACCCGCGCGGCATGGCCCGCGACCTCTGCGTCGAACAGGTTCATCCCCGGCGAGCCGATGAAATAGCCCACGAAGGTATGGGCGGGCGTGTCGAACAGTTCCTGCGGGGTGCCCATCTGCACGACGCGGCCGTCATACATCACCACCACCTTGTCGGCGAAGGTCAGCGCCTCGGTCTGGTCATGGGTGACGTAGATCATCGTGTGGCCGAACTGGCGGTGCAGCTGCTTCAGCTGGGTGCGCAGCTCCCATTTCATATGCGGGTCGATGACGGTCAGCGGCTCGTCGAAGAGGATCGCGTTGACGTCCTCGCGCACCATGCCGCGGCCAAGGCTGATCTTCTGCTTGGCATCGGCGTTGAGCCCGCGCGCCTTGCGGCCAAGCTCGGACTCCATCCCGATCATCTGCGCGATCTGCGCCACCCGATCGCGGATATAGCCCGCGTCCATGCCGCGGTTCTTCAGCGGGAAGGCGAGGTTCTCGCGCACCGTCATCGTGTCGTAGACGACCGGAAACTGGAACACCTGCGCGATGTTGCGCGCCGCGGTCGGCGCATCTGTCACGTCGGTCTCGCCGAACAGCACCCGGCCCTGACTGGGCCGCAGAAGCCCCGAGATGATGTTGAGAAGCGTGGTCTTGCCGCAGCCCGACGAGCCCAGCAGCGCATAGGCGCCGCCGTCCTGCCAGACATGGTCCATCTCCTTCAGCGCGAAATCCCCCGGTCCCTGCGGGTTCGGCAGGTAGCTGTGCGCGAGGTTCGAAAGCGTGATCCTGGCCATGGTTCCCCCTCAGGCCGCGGCGGCATAGGCCGCGGGAGCGGCCAGCGCACCCGAGGCGTCGAACAGGTAGACATGCGCGGGCTGAAGCCAGACCGTCACCGCCGATCCCGGCGCAAGCGCCTGCACCCCGTGCACGAGGCCCACCCAGCGCTCGGCGCCGTGGTCAAGATGCAGGAAGGTCTCCGACCCCGTCACCTCGGTCACCGCCAGCCGGCAGTCGAGCGGCAGCGCCCCCGGCCCCTGCGGCGCCAGCGCCAGGTGGTTGGCGCGGAACCCCGCGCGGTAGCGCCCGTCTGGCAGGCCGGACAGCGCGCCCGCGGCCGCGGCCTGCGCGCGTCCCCCGAAATCGAGCGTTCCGCCTGCCTTGGTCACGTCGATGAAGTTCATCGGTGGGTCCGAGAAGACCCGTGCCGTCACCGCGTCGGCGGGGCGGCGATAGACCTCGGGCGTCGGGCCGAACTGCGTCACCCGGCCTTCCCAGAGCGTCGCGGTATTGCCGCCCAGCAGCAGCGCCTCTTCCGGCTCGGTCGTGGCATAGACGAAGATCGCGCCGGCGGCCTCGAAGATCCGCGGGATCTCGGCGCGCAGTTCTTCGCGCAGCTTGTAGTCGAGGTTCGCCAGAGGCTCGTCCAGCAGCACCAGACCCGCGCCCTTCACCAGCGCCCGCGCCAGTGCGCAGCGCTGCTGCTGCCCCCCCGACAGCTCCAGCGGCTTGCGCGTCAGCATCGGCGTCAGCTTCAGCATCTCGGCCGTCTCGCGCACCGCGCGGTCGATCTCGGCCTTCGAGCGGCCCATCAGCCGCAGCGGCGAGGCGATGTTGTCGTAGACTGACATCGCCGGGTAGTTGATGAACTGCTGATAGACCATTGCCACGCGCCGGTCCTGCACCCGCATGCCGGTGACGTCCTGCCCGTCCCACAGGATGCGCCCGCTGCTGGGCAGGTCGAGCCCCGCCATCAGCCGCATCAGCGAGGTCTTCCCCGCCAGCGTCGGGCCAAGAAGCACGTTCATCGTGCCCTTCTCGAGCCTCAGGTCCGTCGGGTGGATCAGCATCCGCCCCCCGGCCTGTCGCGACACAGCGTTCAGTTCAAGTGCCATCCGTCCTCCTCACTGCGCCGCGGCGGCGGGCGCGGCCGCCGCGGGCGGCATGCCCTGCGCGGCCATCCAGTCGCCGATCGCCGCGATCTCGTCGGCGCTCAGGCGCAGCCCCAGTTTCGAGCGGCGCCAGACCACGTCCTCGGCGCTCAGCGCCCATTCGCGGGTGACCAGCCAGCGCAACTCGGCCTCGGTCAGGGTCGCGCCGAAGCTGCGGCCCAGATCGGCCTCTGTCATGGCCGGGCCCAGAACCTCGCGCGCCTCGGTGCCATAGGCGCGCACGAGGCGCGCGGCCCAGGTTTCCGTCAGGAACGGGTAGTCGCGCATCAGCCAGCGGATCTGGTCCGCGACCCCGTTCACCGGGAAATCGCCGCCCGGCAGCGCCACGCCCGCCGTCCAGGCCCCGCGCGCCGCCGGCAGGACGGGGGCGAGCTTTTCCAGCGCCGCCTCGGCCAGCCGCCGGTAGGTGGTGATCTTGCCGCCGAAGACATTGAGCAGCGCCGGCCCCGCGGTATCGAGCGAAAGCACATAGTCGCGCGTCGCCGCCGTCGCCGACTTCGCCCCGTCATTGTAGAGCGGGCGGACCCCGGAATAGGTCCAGACGATGTCCCCGCGCGTCACCGGCCGTTCGAAATACTGCGAGGCGAAGCGGCAGAGATAGTCCTGTTCGGCCTCGGTGCAGCGTGCCTCGGACGGGTCGCCCACATGGTCGCGGTCGGTGGTGCCGATCAGGGTGAAGTCCTGCTCGTAGGGGATCGCGAAGATGATCCGCCCGTCCTCGCCTTGGAAGAAGTAGCAGCGGTCATGCGGGTAAAGCCGGCGGGTGACGATATGGCTGCCGCGCACCAGCCGCACGCCCTCGCGCGAGCGGATGTGCAGGATGTCTGCGATCACCTGCCCGACCCATGGCCCGCCGGCATTGACCAGCGCCCGCGCCTCGTGCGTCTGGCGCTGCCCGTCGGCTTCAGTCTCGATCCGCCACATATCGCCCGCGCGCTCGGCCCGGACGACGCGGGTGCGGGTCAGGATCCGCGCGCCGCGCGCCGCGGCATCGCGGGCGTTCAGCACCACCAGCCGCGCGTCGTCGACCCAGCAGTCGGAATATTCATAGGCGGTCTTGAAGCGCGCCTGCAGCGGCAGCCGGGCCGGGTCATGGTCGAAATCCAGCGTCCGGGCCCCCGGCAGGATCTTCCGCCCGCCGAGCGAGTCATAGAGGAACAGTCCCGTGCGGATCAGCCAGCCGGGCCTGCGCCCGCGCATCCAGGGCATCACCAGCGACAGCAGCCGCGAGGTCGGCGTCTCGCCCTCGAACCGCATGTCGCGGTGATAGGGCACCACGAAGCGCAGCGGCCAGCTGATGTGCGGCATGGCGCGCAGCAGCGTCTCGCGCTCGTGCAGCGCCTCGCGCACCAAGCGGAACTCGAAATACTCGAGATAGCGCAGCCCGCCGTGGAAAAGCTTGGTCGAGGCCGACGAGGTCGCCTGCGCCAGGTCGCCCATCTCGGCCAGCGTCACGCTCAGGCCCCGGCCGGCGGCGTCGCGGGCGATGCCGCAGCCGTTGATCCCGCCGCCGATGATGAAGAGATCGACCGGCGAGCCGCCGGTCTGTGCGCTGGTCACGATGGCCTCCCTTCCGCCGAACCGCCCTCAGATAGACGCGCGGCCCACGCGATTGTCAAAGGATTTGTTTTCGGTTTTGCGCGTTTTGTGTTTAAAGCGAACATTCCCTGAGGTAAGTCTTGCCGCAGGGACCGGTGCCGCAGCGTCAGAACCGGGGCTTTTCCGCAGTGCGGCGCGATTTCGTGACGCAGGGCTGCGGGTGCGGTAACGACGCGGTGATGTTCGATTCTTTTCGCATTGACCCAAGGGAGACGACGGGTGGCACTCAGCTTTCGGCAGACCGAGATCCTCGACATCGCGCGCAGCGAGGGCCGCGTCGCGGTCGAGGCACTGGCCGAGCGTTTCGGCGTCACCCTGCAGACGATCCGGCGCGACCTGACCGATCTTGCCGATGCGGGGCTGCTCGACCGGGTGCATGGCGGCGCGGTGGTGCGCAGCGGCGTGTCGAACTTTGGCTATGACGAGCGGCGCCGGATGAACGAGCAGGCCAAGACCGCGATCGGCCGGCTCTGCGCGCAGGCGATCCCGGACAACTCGTCGATGATCCTGAACCTCGGCACCACGACCGAGGCCGTCGCGCGCGAGCTTCTGAACCATCGCAACATCACGGTGGTGACCAACAACATCAACGTGGCGAACATCCTGATGGCCAACGACAGCTGCGACATCATGGTGGCGGGCGGCGGGCTGCGGCGGTCGGACGGCGGCTTGGTGGGCGAGCTGACGGCCGACTTCATCCGCCAGTTCAAAGTCGATTACGCGGTGATCGGCGCCTCGGCGCTGGACCATGACGGCGATCTTCTGGACTTCGACCTGCCCGAGGTCCGCGTCTCGCGCACGATCATCCGGCAGGCGCGGACGAGCTTCCTCGTGACCGACATCTCGAAGCTGGAACGCTCGGCGCCGGTGCGGTTGTGTTCGCTGTCAGAGATCGACGCGGTCTTCATCGACCGCGCGCTGCCCGATCCGCTGGGCAAGCTCTGCGACGACTGGGGCACGGTTGTCCATGTCGCGGGCGGCGGACCGATCCCGCAGAGGTGACCCGGCCGCTGCGGGTGATGGCGACCCAATGGCGACGCGGCCCGCGCTTCCGGCCGCGTCACAGGGCGCTCCCTCGGCAGGTTTGTCGGGAAGATGATCTGCATCGGCATCGGCGCGGGGGACGCCGAAGCGTGCCGTTGGTCGATCAGCACCTCGAGCAAGGTCCGGTTGCGCCGGGTCAGCACTGCCATCATCACGCCGTCCTCCAGCCTCCGTCGCGTGTCGGGTTCAAGGGCCGGTGCGGCGCAGCGCCATGCCGATCCCATCGGACGCGTCGCCGACGTCATAGAGGCCGACCAGATCGGGATGCCGCTCAAGTAGCGCCAGCGTGATCTTCATGCTGGTCCAGCTGCCGTCCTGCCCCTTCAGCGTCCCGGCGAAGCGCAGCCGAAGAAGACCCTCGCCTCGCGCGATCCCGCCTTCGGGTCGCCACGGAAACGCAAGACCCCTCGAATACCCTGCACGCGCTAGGCGCGAGGTCAGGCGGGACCGCCGAGAGATCCCCCGGCCCCAGGCGCAGCGGCAGCCTGCCCGGACGATCCGGCCGCACCTGCGACCTGCGCCGCCCGGGCACTTCGGCGCAGCCTCTCCGGTCCCGCTATCGGCAGGATCTTCGACAGCGACCGCGATCCGCGGCGGAAACCGCTGCGCACCCGTGATTCCGCGCACCGAATTCAAGCACATTCCGCGCAAACGGCGCGAGACTTGCCCTGCACGGACGGGGAGGTCCGTACGGGAGGAACGACATGAAGATCGGCTGTCCAAGAGAGATCAAGCCACAGGAATTCCGGGTCGGCA
The DNA here is from genome assembly GCF_037095735.1 of Frigidibacter sp. MR17.14. Classification (NCBI taxonomy): domain Bacteria; kingdom Pseudomonadati; phylum Pseudomonadota; class Alphaproteobacteria; order Rhodobacterales; family Paracoccaceae; genus Frigidibacter; species Frigidibacter sp. MR17.14. Next base: position 37,317 of record NZ_JBAWKD010000016.1, read on the forward strand.
TGACGCCGGACGCCGCGCGCGAGGCGGTCTCGCATGGCCACGAGGTGGTCGTCGAGACCGGCGCCGGCCTCGGCTCCGGCTTCGCGGATGCGGACTATGTCGCGGCGGGCGCCAGCATCCTCGCGACCGCAGAGGCGGTCTTCGAGACGGCCGAGATGATCGTCAAGGTCAAGGAGCCGCAGGCGGCCGAGCGGGCGCGCCTGCGCCGGGGGCAGGTGCTGTTCACCTACCTGCATCTGGCCCCCGACCCGGCGCAGACGCGCGACCTGCTCGCCAGCGGCGTCACCGCGATCGCCTATGAGACGGTGACGGATGCCCGCGGCGGCTTGCCGCTGCTGGCGCCGATGTCCGAGGTCGCCGGCCGGCTGGCGCCGCAGGTCGGGGCATGGGCGCTGCAGAAGGCGAACGGCGGGCGGGGGATGCTGCTCGGCGGCATTCCCGGGGTGCGGCCGGCGAATGTGGTGATCATCGGCGGCGGCGTCGTCGGAACCGCCGCGGCGCGGGTCGCGGTCGGGATGGGGGCGAGCGTCACCGTGCTCGACCGTTCGGTGCCGCGGCTGTCCTATCTCGACGACGTGTTCCTCGGGCGGCTGACAACGCAATACGCGAGCGCGGCGGCGGTGGCAGAGCGGCTCCCCTCGGCCGATCTGGTGATCGGGGCGGTGCTGGTGCCCGGGGCGGCGGCGCCGCGGCTGATCTCGCGCGCGCAGCTGGCGACGATGCAGCCGGGGTCGGTGCTCGTGGATGTCGCGATCGACCAGGGCGGCTGCTTCGAGACCAGCCGGGCCACCACCCATCAGGACCCGATCTACGAGGTCGACGGGATCCTGCACTATTGCGTGGCGAACATGCCTGGTGCCGTCGCCCGGACCTCGACGCAGGGGCTGGGCAACGCGACCCTGCCGTTCCTGCTGTCGCTCGCGGACAAGGGCTGGCGGCGCGCCTGTGCCGAGGATCCGCATCTCAGGGCCGGGCTGAACGTGCATGACGGGCAGCTGACCTATGCCGCGGTCGCCCGGGCGCTGGACCTGCCCTGCGTCAGCGCGGACACGGTGCTGGCGGCCTGAGGATCTGCGCACGCCGCCCGCGGGGGGCGTGCGCGATTTGCCCGAAAGGCGGGCGGCGCCTCAGGACGGGGCCGCGTGGATCGGGTCGATCCAGTGCACCGTCTCGGGCGGTTCGATGGGATCGACATCGGTGATGTTGACCACCACCGCCTCGTTGTCCGACCGCACAAGCACGCATTGCAGCACCTGCTCGGGATCGGCGTTGATCTCCTGATGCGGGACGTAGGGCGGTACATAGATGAAATCGCCGGGCCCGGCCTCAGCCACGAATTCCAGCCGCTCGCCCCAGCGCAGCCGGGCACGCCCGCTGACCACGTAGATCACGCTTTCCAGCGCGCCGTGGTGATGCACGCCGGTCTTCGCATCGGGCGCGATCGCCACGGTCCCGGCCCAGATCTTCTGCGCGCCGACGCGGGCGTGGTTGATCGCCGCCTGCCGGAACATGCCCGGCGTCTGGGCGGTGTTGCTGTCAAGCTGGTTGCCCGGGATCACCCGCACGCCGTCATGCTTCCAGCGCGGCGCATCGGCGGGATCGTGGTCGTGGGAGTGCGTGTGGTCGTGCCCGTGGGAATGGTCGTGGGAATGGTCATGGGGCATCGCGCCCTCCTTCGGTTGGGTCTTCGTCTGCGTCAGGGCGCGGCGGCAGGGTCGATTGTCACCAGATCGAGCACCCGCTCGCGGCGGAAATCATTCACCAGAACCTGCAGCTCGAGCAACCAGACGCCGTCGATCGGCAGCAGAAACGTGCCGGCATCCGCCTGCGGGCCGGTCGGATGCAGGCTGCGGCGGAAGGGGCCCAGCCCGTAGGCGGGCTTCGACAGCGCCACCTCGATCTCGCGCGGGGTGAAGGGTCGGCCGTCAAGGCGCAGGTCGCTCAGCCGCAGGGGCACCGGCCCGGGGCGATCGGCGCCCAGCGTCACGGTCAGCGACAGCGGACCGGCGGCGAAGGGCACGGAAACCTCGGTCGGCGGGGGCGGCAGGCTGCGCGGCGGCGGCGTGAACCGCCAGAGCGACAGGGTCCCGACGATCATCAGCCCCAGCACGATCTCGGCCCTGATTGCGCGGGCCAGCGGCGCGGCATCGCCCGCCTCGGCCCGGGGCGCCAGCCGCAGCCGGTTGTAAAGGGCCAGCAGCAGCAGCCCCGCCACCAGCCCGAGCTTGGCCATCAGCACCTGTCCATAGGCCGTGGTCAAGGCCGGGCGCGGCCCGGCGAGTTGCACGACGATCAGCGCGATGCCGCTCGCGATCAGCAGCGCCAGCACAAGCGGGATCCGCGCCGAAAACCGCGCGAGTGCGCTGGGCCCGCCGCGCAGAAGCGGGAGCAGCGCGCCGAGCCAGAGCGCGCCGGCCAGCACATGCGCCGCCACCATGGGCCGCATCAGCGCCTGCGGCGGCGGGGGGGGGNCGCGCGAGTGCGCTGGGCCCGCCGCGCAGAAGCGGGAGCAGCGCGCCGAGCCAGAGCGCGCCGGCCAGCACATGCGCCGCCACCATGGGCCGCATCAGCGCCTGCGGCGGCGCGGTCGCGGCATGCCCGGCCGCGCCCGCTGACAGGGCCAGTGCGGCAACGGCCAGCACGCCCCCCGCCCGCGCGCGCAGGGCCAGCGCGCTCAGCAGGGCGAGACCCGCGAAGGCCAGCGCAAGGGCAGGCGCGCCCGACAGCGCCTCGCGCCAGGGTGCCGCGCTGGCCAGCGCGGCGGGGCCCTCGCCCAGCAGCTCCAGCCCCTGCGCCAGCGCCGCCACCGGCAGCGCGACCAGCCCGGCATAGCCCAGCCGCCGGGCGGCGGCGGGCAGCGGCGGCGTGCCGAAGACCAGTGCCGCGCCGCGCGCGCCGACCGCGAAGATGAGGCCCGCCAGCAGCACGGCCCGAGCGCCCCAGACCGCGATGCGGGTGACGCGCGGTGCCTCGGGGCCGGCGGCGTTCAGGGTGCTGGGCGCGCCGATGGAGAAGACCGAGGCGCCGGCCAGCGGATGCCCGTCGGCCGAGGTCACGCGCCAGGACAGCAGGTAGCTGCCCTGCGCGCTCAGCGGCGGCAGCGGATAGCTGACGGTCATCTCCGTCGATTGCGGCTCGGGCAGCAGGCGGGTGCGCCCGTCGGGTCCGGTCAGCCGCGCGACGAGTGGGCGCACCGGCTCGGCGAAGCGCAGGTCCAGCGTCGCGGGGCCGGTGTCCAGCACCTGCCCCTCGGCCGGGCGGCTTTCGATCAGCGCGGCATGGGCCAGCGCCTGGGCCGGAATCAGCAGTAGCAGAAGCGGCAGCAGCCGGGCGCCGATCCAGCCCGGCCAACCCGTTGCGAAGGCTGTCATTTCGCGGGCAGCACCGAAATGGTCGGCGCCGGGGTCTCGGCGGCTGGGTCGGCGTCGATCCACCTCAGGCTCGTTTGGCCGCAGTCCTGCACCACCGGCAGGGTGAGCGTGCCGGCGGCGCTGGTGCTCAGCGTCGCCGACAGCACGAAGCGCTGCCGGGTGCCGTCGGGCAATGGCCCGCCGGTCCAGCCCACCTCGCGCGGGCCTGCTGTCGCCTGCCAGCCCGCGATCGGCAGCGCCCGGGCCTCGGCGATGCCCTCGGGCAGCGCGACGCGCAGCCCGGTCGTCGCGGCACCGGCGCAGCCATGGCCGACCTCGAGCGCGATCTCGATCGTCGCGCCGGGCGTGGCGCCGCTGGTCTGGGCGTGGACATGGGCCATGGCGGGCAGGGGTGCCGAGGAAAGCAGTGCCAGGACGGGGAGTTTCGTCGCGATCTTCATGTTCTGCTTCACCAGCTTGCCTCAAGCCCCAAATGTCCCAGTGCCTCGCGCCGCAGCACGGCCAGCCGCGGGTCGCCGCGGTGGCGCGGATAGGGCAGCCCGACCTCGAGGTCGGCCACGATCCGCGCCGGGCGCGGGCCGAAGACCAGCACCCGCTCGGCCAGGAACAGCGCCTCTTCGACGTCATGCGTCACCAGGACCGCGGTCAGGCCGGTGTCCTGCCAGAGCCGCACCAGTTCGGCCTGCATCGCTAGTCGGGTGAGCGAGTCGAGCTTGCCCAGCGGCTCGTCCAGCAAGAGCAGGTTCGGCCGGTTCACCAGCGCCCGCGCAAGGGCCACCCGCTGCGCCATGCCGCCCGACAGCTGGTGCGGATAGGCCTTGTCGAAGCCCGACAGACCGACCTGCGCGATGGCGGCATCGACGCGGTGCCCCTCGCTGCGCAGGGTGCCCTGCGCCTCGAGCCCCAGCGCCACGTTGGCGCGCACCGTGCGCCAGGGAAACAGCGTGGGATCCTGGAACACGAGGATGCGCGAGGGATCGGGGTCGCCCACCTCCTGCCCGCCGACGCGGATCGCGCCGCCGGCCGGATGGTCGAGCCCGGCGATCAGGCGCAGAAGGGTGGACTTGCCGCAGCCCGAGGGGCCGAGAAGCGCCGTGAAGGACCCCGGCGCGACCGAGAAGGACACGTTGTCCAGCACCGGCAGCGGTTTTCCTTCGAGGTCGAAGCGGTGCGACACCGCCGCGATCTCGATGCTCTTGCCCGCGGGGGCAGGCGGCGGGGCGGGGATGCGGGACAGGGCGGTTACCATCTCACGACACCTTTCTGCCAGACAAGGACCCGGTCGCGGATGCGGAAGGTCAGGGTGATCAGGCCCGAGCAGATGGCGGCCATGACCAGAAGGGCTGCATACATGTTGGCATAGGCGGCCCAGCCCTGCGCCCATTGCAGATACCAGCCAAGGCCCGCCTCGACCCCCAGCATCTCGGCCACGACGAGCACCGCGAACGAGGTCGACAGGCCCATGAACAGGCCCACGAACACATGCGGCAGGGCGGCCGGGATCGCCACGCGGGTCACGAGGAACCAGGGCGAAGCGCCGAGGGTGCGGGCGATCTCGTAGTAATCACGGTTCACGGCGGCAACGCCCGACCAGGTCAGCACCGCGACCGGGAAGGCGGTCGAAAAGGCGATGAGGAACACGCTGGCCGAGCCCGAGGTCGGGAAGATGAAGAAGGCGAGCGGCAGCCAGGCGGTCGCAGGCAAGGGCCCGATGTAGCGCAGGAGCGGCAGGCCCCAGTAGCTGACGGTCTTCGACCAGCCCATCGCGATCCCGATGACGAAGCCCGCGATCGCGCCGAAGAAGAACCCCTTGGACAGGAGCCAGACCGAATGCCCGGCGCTGTCGAGGATCTTGACCCAGTCATACAGGAAGACTTCGGTCATCGCCTGCGGAGTGGGGAAGAAGGGTTGCGGCAGGATGCCGGTCTTGGCGGTGATCCAGGCCCAGAGCCCGGCCAGAAGGCCAAGCACCAGCACCCAGGGGCCGCGCTCTGCGGTCCAGCGACCGGCGCGGCCGAGCCGCGCGCCGCCAAGGCCCAGCACCGCGAAGACGGCCGCGACGGCAAGCCAGAGGCTCGCGGTTTCAGTCACCAGCGGCTGGAAGGTCAGGTCCGGGACGAAGCGCAGCAGCGCCGCGGCGCCCGCCCAGGCGAGGGCTGCCGCCAGCGTGACCGGCTGCAGCGAGAGGCGGCGCGCAGGGTCGCGGTCCCGTGCGCCGGTCCGCCCGGTCGAAAGCGTGTCGATCGAGGTCATCGCGGGTTCCTCACGCGGTCAGCACGTCGGCATAGACCCGTTCAGCATAGGCGGCCGGGTCGGTCGAGCGGCGGAAGACGTTGATGTCGCGCAGTTCCTGCGCATAGAGCGCGATCTCGGTCTTGAGGTCGGCGCCAGTGGGCGTGTGATCATGGGTCTGGTCGGCCAGCACCGCCACCAGATCCTCGATCGAGCGGTTGCGCGGCGCGTTCGGCAGGAAGGCCTTCGCGGCATCTTCCGGCCGGGCGACGGCCCAGTCCTGCGCCTCGAGCAGGGCGCGGGTCAGGGCGCGGGCGGTTTCGGGTTCGTCCCGCACCAGCGCGCCCGACAGGCCGACGATGCAGCAGACGCGGTTCTCGAACCCGTGGTCGAGGTTCGAGGCGATCTGGACGTATTTGCCGGGCGTGTCGTTCAGCCAGAAGAAGGCGCGCGGGTCGCCGTCGGCGATGGCCGCGATCTCGCCCCGTTCCAGCGCGATTTCCAGAACGTCGGTGGAATAGGCCTTCCAGGTGACGTCGGTTTCCGGGTTGATGCCGGCCTTGTGCAGAAGGATCGAGAAGAAGTTCTTGCCCGGCGCCGCAAGGTCCGTGACGCCAATGGCCTTGCCCTTCAGTGCCGCCAGATCGGTGATGCCGGTGCTGTTCAGCGTGACCAGCCGCGAGCAGCCACCATGGGTGCCGGCAGTGATCTTCACGTCGAAGCCCTGTTCCAGCGCCTTCAGCCAGCGCAGTGCCATGCCGACGCCGCCATCGGCCTTGCCGGTGGCGATCGCTTCCAGCAGCGCCTCGGTCGAGCCGCCGAAGTTCACGATCTCGACGTCGAGCCCGTGCCTGGCGAAGATCCCCTGCTCGACGGCAAGGAACGAGGGCGCAAGGCAGATCGACGAGGCGTTCGAGGCGAAGCGGATCTTGCGCAGCTCGGCCGGGGTTGCGGATTGCGCGCGGGCGACGGTGCCGACCGCGACGCCAAGGAATGGCGCGGCAAGGCCGAGGCCGGCGGCGGTGGCGAGGAAGCCGCGACGGGACGATCCGCCGGGGCGGGTGGGAGACTGGGTCATGATGAACCTGTTACAGAGGGGACGGGGTCAGGAAGCCGGGGTCATTCGGCGGCATGGGTCGCGGGGAGGCGGCCCTCTTCGGCCGCGACCGCCGCCCGCAGGCGCGGGATCAACTCGCGCCCGTAGTCGATCGCGTCGGGCAGCGGATCGAAGCCGCGGATCAGGAAGGTCGAGACGCCGAGCCGCCAGTAATCGAGCAGCGCATCGACCACCTGATCCGGCGTGCCGACCAGCGCGGTCGAATTGCCCGCCGCGCCCGTAAGCTTGGCGATCCCGGTCCACAGCCGCTTGTCGAGCCGCTCGCCCTGCGCCGCCGCCGCCAGCAGCCGGCGCGAGCCTTCGTTGGCCGGGGCGTCGCGGTCGGTGTAGCTGCGCGGGATGCCGGTGGTGCCGCGGCCCTTCAGTTCGGTCGCGCGCGCAAGGATGCGGTCGGCCTTGGCCCAGGCCTCGTCCTCGGTCCGCCCGAGGATCGGGCGCAGCGACAGCGAGAAGCGCGGATCGCGGCCGTGGCGGGCGGCGGCGGCGCGGACGGCGGCGATGGTTTCGGCGACCTGGGCATAGGTCTCGCCCCAGAGCGCGTAGGTGTCGGCATGCTTGCCCGCCACCGCGATCGCGGCGGGGGATGAGCCGCCGAAGAACACCGGGATCCGCTCGGGCCCCTCGGGCTTCACGTCGGCGAAGGCGCCCTTCACCCGGTAGTAGTCGCCTTGATAGTCGAAGGGCTCGGTCGCGGACCATTCGGCGCGCAGGATGTCAAGATATTCGCTGGTGCGGGCGTAACGCTCGTCCTTGGTCAGGAAGTCGCCGTCCTGCGCCAGCTCGCGGTCGTTGCCGCCGGTGATGATGTGCACCGAGGTGCGCCCGTCGGTCAGGTGGTCGAGCGTGGCGAGCTGGCGGGCGGCGATGGTGGGGGCGGTGAAACCCGGGCGGTGGGCGAGCATCAGCTTCAGCCGCCGGGTGACGCTGGCCACGTATTGGCCAACGAACAGGCTGTCAGGCGAGACGGAATGGAAGGCCAGCAGCACCCGGTCGAAGCCGCCATGCTCATGCGCGGTGGCGAGCGCGCGGATGTATTCGCGGTCGATGATGGGGCCCTGACGCGGGATCGTCTCGGAGGCGTTGTGGTTGCCGATCATGCCGATGACTTCGAGATGGCGGCCGGTGCTGTCGTGGCGGTAGTGGTCGGTCATGGTCTGGTCCTTGCTGTCAGAGGCCGGGGGGCTGTCAGAGGCCGAGGGCACGGCGGCCGGCGGCGATCAGGGCGGTGTCTTCCTGCGGCGAGTGGATGCGCCCGCAGAGCACGTCGCGCAGGTGACGCTCGAGCGGGTTGTGACGGGCGATGGCGTGGTTGCCGGCCAGCCGGACCGCGCGTTCGACGGCGGCGATCGCGTTCTCGGTCGCGGTAAGCTTCAGAAGGCCGGTCTCGACGCCCGAGGGGCCGGTGCCGGCGTCGATCTCGGCCGCGGCGGACCGGATCAGGCGCAGGTTGGTGTGCAGCAGCGCCTCGATCGCGCCGAGCGCCTCTTGCGCGCGGGGCAGTTCGGCCAGCGAGTGGCCGAGGTTCGCGGGCACCCGGTCCTTCAGGAACCCGGCGATCCAGTCGCGCGCGGCCTCGGCGACGCCGGTGTAGAGCGCGGCGATCAGCAGGTTGCCCCAGCCCGCGGTTGCGTCGGCGGCCCCGGCCCAGTCGGCCGGGGGGCGAAGGTCGGCGGCATGGTCGAAGGGCAGGGGGACCGCCTCGAAGATGACGTCATGGCTGGACGAGCCGCGCAGGCCCAGCGTGTCCCAGCTGGGCTCGATCCGGATGCCGGGCGCGGTCATCGGAACCACGAACTGGCCGACGCGGGGCGCGGCCTCGTCGGTGCGGGCCCAGACGATCGCCCAGCCCAGAACCTCGCTGCCGGTCGAATAGATCTTGCGCCCCGACAGGCTCCACCCGGTCGCGGTGCGGCGTGCGGTGGTTGCGGGCAGGCCGCCGCGCAGCGGAGTGCCAAGGTCGCGCTCGACCCGCAGCGCATTGATCAGCTCGCCCCGGCGCGCGCCGGCGCCCAGCACGCGGTCGAGCAGCGCCTTCGGCCAGCGGCCCTTCGGCAGCTGCGCGAGGTTGACGTAATGCATCGCCACGACCAGCGCCGTCGAGGGGCAGCCCCGGCCGAGGTGGCGCAGCGTCTCGGCCGCCTGCCCAAGGCCCGCGCCGGCGCCGCCATGGGCGAGGGGCGCCGTCAGCCCCAGCAGTCCTGCCGCTTGCAGGTCGGCCAGATGCGCGCGCGGGAAGCGCCCGTCGCGGTCGGCCTGCTCGGCGCTGGCACGCCAGGCGTCGGCGAAGGCCTCGGGCAGGGCCCGGGCCTGCGGGGCGGGGAAGGGCTGGGCATGGAGCATCGTCTCTCGTCTCCTGATCCGAGGCTCGGGCCGGGGGGCGCGAAATCTCTACTGGACGAGTCGTATTATTTCCGACGGGCGCAGGGGGCGGGTTCCAAAGATCGCCTGCCGATGGCGAGATGGTTCCACATGGTCAGGCAAGGCGAGCAGGTCTTTGCTGCGGAATCGTTTTCCCCTGAGCCGTTCGGGGCGATCAGGGCTGCCAGTCGCGGGTCGGGGTGAAGGCGGCACCGAGGCGCGGCCCCTTGGACACGGGCAGGGGCATCCGCAGGGATCGCCCTGCGGGCCTCAGGTGCGGGCCAGCCGGTGGCGACGGGTCTGACGATGTACGGCAGAGCGAACGACCCCGAGCGCCCGTGCCACGGCAGAGACATTCATGCGGGGCGTAGCGGGCAGCCAGCGCAGGCGCTCGGCCCCGCGGCCGCGGGCGGCGCGGCGGGCTTCGGCAAGAGATCGTGCCGAGGGCCTTCGCGCCCGACCCCGCCGAGGAGTTCGGCCATGCCGACGGCGTGACAGAGGGCCAGGCGACGCTGGAAACCGCGACCGGCCGCGGCGTCGGCTGCAGCCGGATGACGGAGGGCCGGAGGACGCTGCTCACCACCCTGCTTGAGCCGAAGGGCATGGAGAGGTGCGCAAGCTGAAGCGCCCGATGGGCGCCGAGCATGGCCTCGACCCCCACCGGCAGAGCAGGAAGGAGGCGCGCTTGGCTGCTGTCGGTGCTCAGGATCGTGATCGACAGGCATTCCCAGCGCGGCGACCCATGCCGCAACCGTTACACGTCGCTCTGCCTGCACCACTTGGGCTGGTGTGACCACCTGTCCATCTCGCGTGCCCGCACAACCGACCGGTCTTTGCGCGGAAGGACAAGATCGACGACTGACTTCAGATGTACACGCAGGTCATGGAGCTGAACCGCTCTTCCTCGACACAGCGACATCGGCGAGCTACCTCCTGGGCGCGGTCTGGCCCCGTCACCGGAAAGCAACGCCACCTTGCGCTTGGGCACGGCCCTCACGCGACGCCGAGGCGGATCTCGCTGCCCCAGTCGTCGACCAGCACCTTCGGGGCGAAGCCCGCCGCCGCGGAGAGCGTCACGAAATCCAGTCCCGTCAGCTGCGGCGACCGCCGCGCGGCCCCGCGCGTCTGCCATTCGTTGACCGCGATGTGGTGATGGTATCCGGCGCTGGACAGGAAGACGGCCCCGGGACGCGCCCGCACGCTGTCGAGCCCGACCACATCCTGCCACCACCGCGCGGCACGGGTGGCGTCGCCGACCTTCATGTGCACATGGCCGATGGCGAGCCCCTCGGGCGCCCGGGCATAGGCGCCGTCATCGGGCGCGCTGGCAAGAAGCCCCCCGAAATCCAGCTGTTCGGTTCCCTTCTGGACCTGACCGCCGCTCCAGTCCCAGCTTGCCGCGGGGCGATCGGCATAGATCTCGACCCCGTTGCCCTCGGGATCGGTCAGGTAGATCGCCTCGCTCACAAGGTGGTCGGCCGCCCCGTCGACCTCGAAGCGCTCGGCCGCCGCCCGGCGGACCCAGCGGGCAAGGTCCGCCCGCGCGGGCATCAGGAAGGCGGTGTGGTAAAGCCCGGCCTCGCCGGGTGGCGCAAGGGCGAGGCGCGTGTCCTCGCGGATGCTCAGCAAGCGGCGCGTTGCCGTGCCAAGATGGATCGTCTGCCCGTCGCGGCCGGTCTCGCGCAGCCCGAGGATCCGGCGGTACCACGCCGCCAGCGGATCGGCCGCGCGGGCGCGCAGCCCGACGCTGGCGACATGGATCGGGGCCGACAGGGGCAGGCCCGTGCGCAGGGGGGCGGACAGCAGTTCGCGCGGGGTGAACGCCAGCGCCGCGCCGGCAGCCAGAAGGTTGCGTCGTTTCATGATATATCCTGAAGTCCTTGAGGACGGGGGCGGCGACGGTGCCGCCCCGCGCCGAAGCCGGTCAGAGTTCGCGGCCGAGCAGGCGGTCGAGCGACAGTCGCCCGCCGCCCCGCGCCACGAAATGCAGGGTGACCGCCGACCAGATCAGCGACAGCTCCGCGCCCGCGAAGCCTTCGCCCTTCAGGATCCAGTGGAAATAGACCGTGACCAGCAGGATCACGGTGGTCGCGGCGGCCGCGAAGCGGGTCAAAAGGCCCAGCATCAGCGCCAGTCCGCCGAAGAACTCGCCTGCCGCAAGGGCCGGCGACCACAGCCAGCCGGGATGGAAGCCGATGCTTTCCACCATGCCGATCGCGCGCATCGGGTCCTGGATCTTGGGCCAGCCGTGGGTGGCAAGGGCCGCGCCGGCGATGACGCGCAGCCAGGTCTCGGCCAGGGGTTGGAGCCGCTGGTAAAGCGGTGTCAGCGCCGGAAAGAGGGCGCGCGGGGACGGGGCCGCGGTGGCGGCGGTATCGATATGGGACATGTGCAGACTTCCTGTCGCGCAGGCGCAAGGCCTGCCGCGTGAGACGGGATGGCGCGGGGCACATGGTCGTAGTTCCCCGCAGCCGCGAGCGGTGGGGGTCAGGCGCGCGGGGGTCTCAGCGGAACGGAAGGGCGCGATCTTTCCTGCAGTCTCGGCACGCGCGCGCTCAGGTCGCTGTCCGAGAGGCGCAGAGGCAGGGGCTGCGCCCCCGCATCGGCCAACGTCAGATCGCAGACGCAGGACTTGGCCGGCGCGCGCGGGTCCGAGGCCCGGGCAAGTCCGGGGGCGACGCAGACGTCCGCGGCGGTGATCGCGCCGCTGCAGCTGCGTGTCTCTGCCAGCGCCGAGCGTCCCGTCGGGACGGTCCCGGCGAGCAACAGCAGGATCAGGGCAAGATGCAGCAGCAGGCGCATGGCGAGAGATCTGTCATGGGTCGGCAGGTCGGACAAGCGGCGTCGGATCGCTCGCGAAGACGTGACCGGGGCGCCTTCTTCGCGACATCGCGTCCGGCTGAACGTGAGGCACACGGGGGAAGAGGTCCGCAGTTTTCTGTCCCTCAAGCCCGCCGGCGCGCGGTCAGGCTGAAGAGGCGCAAGATCGTCTGTGGCCAAATCCTGTCCGGAAAGATGGTTCGCCTCGGCGCTTTCCCACCTAAAAGACATCAAGCATGCATGATTTCGCCGCACCGAAAGGTTTGTCTCTCTTCCGGCAGCACGGCTGCGACTTGCCGGCGCCTTGCAACGCCCTAGGCTTTCACCTTGATTACCCAGCGACGATCGCGCCCGAGTGGCGCAAGACATTCAGTCGAAAACATTGTGCACGGGGTTCTGGATTTTGAACGTTGTCACTGGTGGCTCTGCGGGTGCGATGAACGATCATCCCGCCGAGATCCTGCCCGCGAGGGTGCTGCATGTCGGTCGCCCGAACCTGGTTGGGCGCGATAGGTTTCTGGGCTATGTCGGGCAGATCCTCGACGATCTCAGGTTCACGAACCGCGGCCCGCTGGTGGACCTCTTTGAAAGACGCATTGCCGAACATCTCGGCGTGGCGCATTGCGTCGTCACCTCGAATGCGACGCTCGCGCTCAGCCTTGCGGCGCAGGCGATGGGGCTGACAGGCTCGGTCATCGTGCCGGCCTTCACCTTCGTCGCTTCGGCCCACACGATGCACGGCAACGGCTTGCGGGTGATCTTCGCGGATGTCGATCCGGACACCCACCATATCGATGTCGATCGGCTTGAGGCCTGCCTCGCGCCCGACACCTCGGCGGTGTTGGCGGTCAACCTCTGGGGCAACCCCTGCCGCATCCGTGAGTTGGAGGCATTCTGCGCGAAGCACGGCCTGAAGCTTCTGTTCGATTCCGCGCAGGCCTTCGGGTCGACCTACGAGGGCCGGCGGCTTGGCGGCTTCGGGGATGCCGAGGTGTTCAGCTTCCACGCGACGAAAGCCATCAACAGTTTCGAGGGCGGTGCGATCACGACCAACGACGCCGAACTTGCCGCGCGGCTGCGTCTGCTGATCAATTTCGGCTTCAGCGACGAGGATTGCGTCGACGACTGGGGCACCAACGCCAAGATGCCAGAGGTCTGCGCGGCGATGGGCCTGTCGTCGCTCGAGGGGCTGGAAACCGTCTTCTCGCACAACCGCCGCATCTTCGGGATCTATGCAGAGCTTCTGGAGGGCCTTCCCGGGCTGACGCTGCAGCCCTACGGCGCGGGTGAAGAGGCCGCGCATCATTACGTGGTGCTGCGCATCGACGACGCCCTTCCGGTCAGCCGCGACGCCTTGCTGGCGCGGCTGCGGGCGGCGCGGGTCATGGCGCGGCGCTATTTCCATCCGGGCTGCCATCGCAGCGAACCCTATCGGTCGATGCCGATCTACGAAGGGGTCAGCCTGCCGGTGACGGAAGACCTGTGCCAGCGGTTGCTGTGCCTGCCGACCGGCCTTGCCATCGAGCGCCCGGATGTCGCGGCCATCTGCGCCATCATCACCGCCGCCGCGCAACCCGGACCCGACGCGCCGTCGGCGAACGGGGTTTAGCACCGGATGTCGACCGGCGCGTGCCCGCCTGATCAGACCGGTTCCGGCGTCACCCTGTCGGGTCGCTGGGGTGTGGCCGAATGCGAACTCGTCCCCAACGACGACGACCGCCGCTGGGGACTGGCGCTCGAAGGCATGCAGACGGTTTTCGGCCACGGGATCGAGGCCGCGCGGGCCTTCTCTGCCTCTACCGGTGCCCGCACCTTTCTGTGCGTCCTTCGCGCCCCGGGCTTCCGCACGGTCTGCGCCCTGGCCGAACGCAGCTTCGGCGGGCGCGTGGATGTGTTCACGATGCCGGGCTTTTCCGGCTTCGCGACGCTTGGGACGCTGCCCGCGTTCGAGGAACTGTGGCAGCAGGCAGGGCAGGCCTTCGGCTGGGTCTGCGCCTACGTTCAGGAACATCCGTTGCTGACCAGCCCGTTCGGCGAGGCCGGGGCGACGCGGACGGGGCGGGTGGCCTATGTCCTCGACATCGCGCAGCCAGAGCCGGACCTGTTGGCGGGCATGTCGCAAAGCCGCCGCCGCCAGTTGAGGCGCCCGCTTGGCGACGGCTGGCAGCTTGCGCGCGCACCGCGGGTGCCGCTCGGGTTCCTTCGGCGCGAGGCGGACGGGTTCCTCGATGCCCGCGCGGCCGATCGCACCGCCTATCTGTCGCCCGAGGGCTGGGCGCACACGGCCGCGGCCGCCGACGTCTTCGCCATCGAGGCGACCTGCGGGGGCGTGACCGAGGCGGTCTCGCTCTTTGCCGGCAGCGGCGCGGTCGCGGATTACCTCTACAACATCTCGACGGAAGCGGGGCAGCCCTGCTCGGCCCGGCTGATCTGGGCGGGGATCGCCGAGCTTCGGGCCCGCGGCTGCCGCGCGCTGAACCTTGGCGGCGGGATCCGCCCCGACGATTCCATCGCGGAATTCAAGCGCCGCTTCGGCCCGGCCGAGATCCCCATCGTCACCCGTTGCACGATCTTCGACGCGCCGGCCTATGCCGCGCTCTGCGCGCAGGCGGGCACCCGCGCCGATGACGCGTTCTTTCCATCCTACCACCGCCGGAGGTCCTAGGGGTGTTCGTTCATACTGCCGACGTCTACGATGCCATGTACGGCTTCAAGGACTATGAAGGCGCCGCGGCCAAGCTGCGCGACACCATCCGCGCGCTCAATCCCGAGGCGAGCACCCTGTTGGACGTCGGCTGCGGGACGGGGCGGCATGCCGAGTTCCTCGCCCGCGATTTCGCCGTCGAGGGGCTCGACATCGACGCGGGTCTGATCGCGCAGGCGCGTGGCCGAAGCCCGGACATCCCGTTCCATGTCGGCGACATGACCGACTTCGCGCTTGACCGGCGCTTCGACGTGGTCACCTGCCTGTTCAGCGCGATCGCCTATGTCGAGACGCCCGAGCGCATGGCCCGCGCCATCGCCTGCATGTGCCGGCACCTGAACCCCGGCGGCCTCCTGCTTGTCGAGCCGTGGTTCTCGCCCGAGACCTACTGGGATGGCCATCTGACCGGCAATTTCCTGGACCGCCCCGATCTGAAGATCAGCTGGATCTACCTGAACGGGCGCGAGGGCGATGTCTCGGTGCTGGACATCCATTACACCGTCGGGACGCGCGAGGGCGTGCGCCAGTTCCGCGAGGTGCACCGGATGGGGCTTTTCACCGATGGTGAGTATCGCGCGGCTTTTGAGGCTGCGGGGCTGAGCAGTTCGCACGACCCCAAGGGCCTGTTCGACCGCGGCCTCTACCTCGGGCGGGCCGGGATGGCCGGGGGCGCCGCATCGTGACCGGCCAGACCCAGAGCGAGCCGCTCGTCTCGGTCGTCCTCCAGACCTACAACCACGAAGCCTACGTTGCCGGGGCGATCGACAGCGTCCTGATGCAGGAGGCCAGCTTCGGCATCGAGCTGATCGTGACCGAGGACCGTTCCACCGACGGCACCTGGGCGGTGGTCGAAAGCTACCTGTCGCGCGGCGACCCGAGGATCCGGGCCCTGCGCTCGGACACCAATCTGAACAGCGCAGAGGTGACGACCCGGGCGCTGCGCGCCGCGCGCGGCACCTTCATCGCCTATCTCGACGGCGACGACCACTGGACCGACCCGCGCAAGCTGGCGAAGCAGGTGGCCTATCTGCGCGACGACCCGTTCTGCTCGATGTGCTACCACGATGTCGTGGTGATCGACCACGACGCGCAGGTGATCCAGCCGTCGTTCCGCGCCACCCATCCCGCGCCGCCGATCGCCTCGCATCGCGAGATGATCCGCGAGAATTTCGTCGCGGGGCCTAGTCCGATGTACCGCGCCAGTGCGCTGCGCGCCCTGCCGGAGTGGTTCGACGCGCTCGAGTTCGGCGACTGGGCCCTGTATCTCTGCGCCGCGATGCATGGCCATCTTGGCTATCTGCCCGATCCGATGGCCGCCTATCGCGTGCATGCGGGCGGATACTGGTCGGGCAAGGCGCGCGACGACCAGTTCGCGCGGTTGCTGCGGTTCCATTCGCTGCTCGCCGAGAGGGGGCCCGAGGCCTGGCGCGCGGCGTTCCGCGCGACCTGCGCAGGGATCGAGGCGCAGCAGCGCGCCGCGGCGGCAGGGGCGCAAGTCCGCGGCGGTGCAGACGGCGATGTGGCCGAGCGCGAGCTGGACGTTTCAGAGCTTGCAGGCCGGCAAGACGATGGCACAGCCGCGATCGAGACCGGCAGCGCCAAGGTGGTGCGGGTCGGCATCCGTCTGGGGGATCGCAGGCTGGGCACGCTGGACCTTGTGCCCGAGAACGGTCGACTGTCGCAGGACGCCATCGCCCGGGCGTTCGCGGGGTCGTCGATGGGCTGGGAGGCGCTGCTGCTTCTGTTCGACCAAACGGTTATGTCGCAGGTCCTCTATTCCTCGGACGACAGCGGCTGGACGGCCTGGCGCAGCGGCGCGGCGCTTGCCGGCGGGCTGCCGGAAGCCCCCGCGGAGCGCCGTGCGGCGCTGTACGAAAAGGCCGGATGGTCGATCCTTTTGGCAGAGCTGATCGGCGCGGTGTCCGCCGGAGAGGTGCGGACAGTTGGCCTGATGACGGCGCAGGGCCTCACCCAGCAGGGAGAGATCCTTCACATCGACGTCGCCCAACCTTTCCCGCGGGTCCTGGCGCCGCTTCCATCCGTGCGCATCGCCCTTGCGCTCGGCGGTCAATCGCTGAACGAGGTCTCGCTCGAGCCCGTGGCGGGTGTGATTTCCGCGGAGCGTCTGCGCGACGAGGCGCACAAGATGGATTACGCGCTGGCCCGCGCCGCGATCCTAGAGGGCGTGGTCGGCTTCGCGGCAGGCGACCCGCGGCCGCTGCGGGATCGGCTGAAGATCGGCCGCAGGGAGCGCGACCGCGTGGAGGTCTGACAGGCGCGCGCGAAGAGATGCGGAATTTCGCCGGTCGGCAGTGGCGCGATCCATAGGGCGCAGGGGACGAGCGTTCGGGATGGATCAGCCTTGCGTTGGGTGTTCAGGGCCGGTGATGTCTGCCTGACGAGGGAGAACAGCGCGAACCGCACACGGTCAGGCCCGAGGGCACCGTAAGCGGCGCGGCGAAAGATCCACGGGCTTCTCCCCGCGCCGGCTCGATGCTCCCTGTGACCTGCCCCCCTTGGATCCCTTGATCATAAGGAAAGTCTGCCGCTTTTTGATTGGTAGTCGGCGGTTGGTTTCACTGCAAGCGCGCCGGGCGCGGAGCCGTCAGGGGGCAAAAGCGTCCGGTGTGCTTCGAAAGGCGTCAGGTTGCCAAGTGAGGAATGCGGCCTGATGGCGTTGCCGTCGTAGCGCGAGAAGGCGATCTTGCGGCGAGATCGAAGATCTCCTCGTTCAGGAGCCCGTCGCAGAGGCCGCTGTTGAAGCTTGCGATGAAGGCCTTCGCCATGGTCCTCGGACCAGTGGCGGACACATGGCTCGATGCCGCGGCTTTCCAAGGATTGATATAGTGCCAGACGACACCGTTCTGTCGGCCCACTGCAGGATGGCGCGGCTGGCAAACTCGGTGCCTTTATCGCCGACTATGCAGCTGGCCTTGCCATGAACCCGCACCAGCGTGTCCATCTCGCGTGCCCCCTCGCACCCGAGATGCTGGTGTCGGCAACCAGGCCCAGTTTCTCGCAGCAGCAGTCGTCGATCACCGGGAGAGTAAGGAGACTGCGCGATGCCCAGAAGGTGTCTGCCACGAAGTCCAGCGACCAGCTCTGGTTGCGCACGAAGCCCAAGGGCATGGGCATGCGTGTCCCACGGGCACGTTTGCGACCGCGCCTGCGCCGGCCCGACAGCCCTTCGTAACGGTAGAGCCGATACAGCTAGGGCTCGGACCGATGGCGCCGCGGTGCCTCGATCGGCAGCCGCTAGCGACGCACCGTCTTCGGATCGACACCGACCAGCCTGCGTGCCCGGCGGTACGAAATGACGTGATCCCGCATCGCCCTCAGAGCTGCGACCCACCGCACGCTCGTTCGCCATGGTCGCTCGGACCGGTGGCGCGCCATAGCTCACCGTCAGGGCTTTCGCAACAGATCCTCGAGCACGACCCTCGCCATTGTCTCTTGGATCGATGGCGTTCCAATGGCTGGATCCAGTGTGGCATCCGTCAGTAAGCGCTTCAGCTTGCCGTTCTCGTCCCAGAGCGCCCTCAGCCTCTGGGCATCGGACATCTCCATGCCCCCATAGTTGACCTACAGCTTGCAGAACGTCGTCGGGCTGACACCGTGCCGCTGAGAGACGTCCGCCGTCGCCATATCGTCGGCCGCATGGGTCGACCCTGCTCCCTGATCATCCCGATGAGCTGTTCATCGGGGCTTGCGGGGCTCCACTGGGGCCAAGGTCCCCTCTTCATCGGTGAAGCGGCTCTTCCTCATGTCGTCTGCTCCCGCGTGATGAAGCAAATTCTAAGTTAACTCAGGGACCGCGCGGGGAGCAGGTCAGACCCACTGGCCGTTGAGCGCTTCCGTGAACCTGGTCCTGACAATACTGTGGTCGGGACTGCGCTGACTGAATTCGAGCATGCCGGCGGGCTGGGCATGCCGGAACTGCAGCGAACCGAGGTCACTCTGACGCCTGCACGCCGGCCACAGGTCGAAGCATGTCCCCGACGGGCCGATGCAGGAAGCCGCATCGCTCCGAGCAGTCCGCGAATGAGAAAAGATCCCATCGCAACGCTCGATCCGCAGCGGGTCAAACTTACTCGAAGTAAACATCTCCCTTGCCTAGATTCCGGCCCTAGCCTACCGGCAGAACGGCACAGGCGCGGCTGACGCCATGACGTTCCAAGATGTCGCCGACGGCGCCACTCCGGGCGCGTTCGGCGATGAAGCGGCGCAGTTCGGCCGCGGCCTCGGGGCGGCCCTTCACGATCGCCATGGCCTGGCGAATTTGCATGAACGGGGGCGCGAGTGTGCGGGCGCCAGGGCGGCGGGCCGCTTCCGCCTCCATCACCGTTCCGATCCCGGCGATGGCGGCGACACGGCCGGTGTCGAGCGCCTCGAGTGCGGCGAAGATGTCGGGGAAGTGCACGAGCGCCTCGGCACCGGGTTGGCGGACGAGCGTAAGCGTGTAGGCAGATCCTGTGACCGTACCGACCGGTGCCCCGGAGGCCACCAGCTCGGCGGCGTCAGTCGCAGAACAGCCTGCGCTGGCGAGGTAGCAACCTTCGATGGCGACATATGGCTCGGTGAAATCGATCGTGGCAGCGCGATCCGGATCGACGGCCAGAAAGCAGACATCCCAGGCGTCCGACGTGGCGCTGTTCGAGACATCGACCGCCCGGTTGTAATCCACCAGCTCCAGCGGCAGATCGAGATGCGCGGCGAGCGCGCGGGCGAGATCGACGCTGATGCCGATCGCGGTGCCCGCGTCGTCGCGTCCGACAAGAACCCGGTTTCCGTGATTGAGCGCAGCACGCAGTGCCCCAGACGGCGCGAATTGGCGTCTGAGAAGGGCGAGGTCCGTCATGTGGTTGTCCTTCGGATTGCGTCGAAGCGCCGGAAAAGCCCGGGCTCGGGTCAGGCAATTGGTGCCAAAAGTTGGCTTTATGTGTGCATATATATCATGATGGATCAAGGCTCGGGCCGCCGGCTTGGCCGGCGGCGCGACGCTTGGCGGCGGGAGCGTGCCGTCGGCAATCAGGACATATCCTTCGCGGGACAAGATTTCGTCGCGCTGTCGGTAGCATGACGCAATCCCGGCGCTGGAGCGCATCAGTTCTCAGCAAATCTACTTGGCTTTCCATCGCCAAAAGTGCAATATGCCCTCGGATCGGGAGAATCCGCGGAATTCCAAGGAGGAGACACTTATGAAGATCAACCTCGCTTCAGCGATGTTCGCCGCTGCGACGGCTCTCGTCGCCCTGCCGCAGGCGGTGGCGGCGCAGGGGTTCACGCCGAAGAACCCCGAGTGCATCGCGCCCTCCGCCCCGGGTGGTGGCTGGGACTTCATCTGCCGCGAGACGGCGAAGTTCCTGTTCGAGATGGGTGAGATCAAGCAGGCGATGCAGGTCGTGAACCTGACCGGCGGCGGCGGCGGGGTGGCCTATGCCAATGTCACCAAGGAGCGGGACAGCGACGACAACCTCATCGTCGCGGCGTCGAACGGCACCACCTCGCGCCTCGCGCAGGGCGCCTATCCGGGGTCTTCCCCTGATGACGTGCACTGGTTGGGCACGTTCGGTGCGGAATATGGCGCCATCGCCGTGTCCAAGGATTCGCCCTACAAGACACTGAAAGAGCTGATGGACGCGGTGAAGGCCGATCCGCGCTCGGTCGCCTTCGCGGGCGGCTCGGCCGTGGGGGGCTATGACCACATCAAGCCGCTGCTGCTGGGCAAGGCCGCCGGTGTCGAGGACGTGCGGCAGATGAAATACGTGGCCTTCTCGGGCGGCGGCGAGGCGATCACCTCGCTGCTGTCGGGTTCGGTGCAGGCGGTGTCGGGCGATTTCTCCGAGATCCGCGGCTTCGTGGAATCCGGCGACATCCGCATCCTGGGCATCATGTCGCCCGAGCGGCTGAAGTCCTTCCCCGACGTCCCGACGGGGCGCGAACAGGGCTATGACGTGATAGGCGCCAACTGGCGCGGTCTCTACATCCCCAAGAACGCCTCGCCCGAAGCGAAGGAATTCTGGACCAACGCCATCAAGAAGATGGCGGATTCGGGCCCGTTCCAGGAGATGCTGGTCAACGCATCGATCGAGCCGTTCGAGAACTTCGGCCCCGACATGGATGCGTTCGTCGCGCAGAACATCAAGGAAATCACCGACATCTCGCGCGAGATCGGCATCATCAAGTGACAGCACGCCCGGGGGCGCGCGCCTGAGGCAGCGCCCCCTTTCTGCTTCCATGGGAGGAATGCATGAGCGACCGGATCTTCGGCGCCATCGGCCTGGCGCTGGCCGTCTTCTATTACTGGTCGGCGACGATCATCCCTGACAGCTTCATGGCCGACGCCATCGGGCCGAAAACATTCCCGATGATCATCGCGGTGGTTCTGGGGGTCTGCTCGCTCGTCTTCCTGTTCAGGCCCGATCCCGAGCCGATCTGGCCCAGGATGCGAGACTTCGCCGAGATCCTCGCCGCCTTTGTCGTCATGATGCTCTATGCGCAGCTTCTGCCGGTGCTGGGCTTCGTCGCAGCCACGATCTTCGCCACCGCCTACCTGACCTGGCGCCTGGGCTCCAAGCCCCTCGGTTCGCTGATGACCGGCGTCGGCACCTCGGCCGGCATCTACATCGTCTTCCACCTCGTCCTTGGCCTGAACCTGGCCAGCGGACCCCTCGGCTTCTGAGGAGACGTCATGGACCTTCTGAATTCACTCGGCGACGGCTTTGCCATCGCCTTCACGGTCGAGAACCTTCTGCTGGCACTGGTCGGCAGCTTCCTCGGCACGCTGATGGGGGCGCTTCCGGGTCTTGGCCCGGCCAACGGGGTGGCGATCCTGATCCCGATCGCCTTCACCATGGGCCTGGGGCCGACGCCGTCGCTGATCCTGCTGACGGCGGTCTACTACGGGGCCATGTACGGCGGGCGGATTTCGTCGATCCTGCTCAACATCCCCGGGGACGAACCGGCGATGATGACCTGCCTCGACGGCTATCCGATGGCCAAGGCCGGCCGCGCGGGCGAGGCGCTGGCGCTGTCGGGCATCGCCTCGTTCGTGGGGTCGTTCTTCGCCACGATCGGCCTTGCGATCCTCGCGCCGCAGCTGGTCAAGATCGCGCTGCTGTTCGGGCCGGCCGAGTATTTTGCCCTGTTCACGCTGGCCTTCGCGACGCTGGGCGGCGTGTCCTCGACCAACCAGGCGAAGTCGGCCTTTGCGGCGGGCCTTGGCCTTGCCATCGCGATGATCGGCGTCGACACCCAGACCGGCGTGCCGCGCATGACCTTCGGCGAGGTGCATCTCTATGACGGCATCGACTTCCTGATCGCCATCGTCGGGCTTTTCGCCCTGTCCGAGGTCTTCTTCTTCCTCGAGCATCACCGCGGCGGCGCCGTCGGTCATTCCGGGCAGATGAAGATCGGCCGCATGATGCCCACGGGCAAGGACCTGCTGGCCTGCACGCCGACCATGGCGCGCGGCACGGTGATCGGCTTCCTGGCCGGCGTCCTGCCGGGGGCGGGGGCCTCGCTGGGGTCGTTCCTGGCCTATTCGGCCGAGAAGATGTCCGTCGATCCGCATGGCAAGACTTTCGGCAAGGGTGATCCGCGCGGCGTCGCGGCTCCGGAAGCGGGCAACAACGCCGCCTCTGGCGGGGCGCTGGTGCCGATGCTGGCGCTGGGGGTGCCGGGCTCGGGCACCACGGCTGTCCTGCTGGCAGTGCTTCTGTCGCTGAACATCACGCCGGGACCGCTGCTGTTCACCAAGAACCCGGACATCGTCTGGGGCCTGATCGCCGCGCTCTTCATCGCCAACTTCATGCTTCTGGCGCTGAACATCCCGATGGTGGGCCTGTTCACCCGGGTGCTGCTGATCCCGACCCGTATCCTGATGCCGGTGGTGGCGATGATCTCGTTCGTGGGGATCTACGGCATCTCGGGCTCGACCTTCGACCTGACGCTGATGGTGGTCTTCGGGCTCGTGGGCTGGGTGTTGCGCAAGCTCGACGTGCCGATGGTGCCGGTCATCCTCGGCATCCTTCTGGGCAACGAGATGGAAGTGAACCTGCGCCGCGCGATGACAATCTCGGACGGAGACTGGGGCGCGCTCGTCGCCAACCCGCTGTCGATCGGCCTGTGGGTCATTGCGATCGCGGGCTTCTGCCTGCCGATCGTGATCAATGCCCGCAAGCCGCGCCAGCCCGAACTTGCCGAGGACGTTGCCCGCGGCGACTGATCCCGCGTCACGAGGCCAGCGATCGAAGGCGCAGCGGACCCATGGGCCTGCTGCGCCGATCGACATTTGTGCGGAAGATACCGATGAGACGCTTTCTCGCCGCGGCGGTCACGCTGGCCGCCGCCACATCCGTCGGCTGGGCCTGCGCCCGGACCGGCGTGCCGCTGGGCTGGCTGCTGGGGGCCATGCTGGTGATGATCGCGGCCTCGCTTCTGCGGCTGCCGGCGCGCCAGCCCGTGCTGCTGATGCCTTGGGTGAAGGGCGCGGTCGGCGCCATGCTCGGCGCCGCGATTCCATCGGGGCTTCTGGCCGCCCTCGGTCAATGGGGCGGCTCGCTTGCAATCATGGCCGCGCTGATGGTTGCCAGCGGCATGGTGAACTACCGTCTGCTGCAGCGCGCCTTCGGCTTCCCGAAGGCGGATGCGGCGCTTTGCGCGATGCCCGGCGGCATTTCCGAGATGGTGCTGTTCGGCGAGCAGGCCGGTGCGGATCAGGCGCGCGTCGCGATCGTGCATGCGCTACGCATCGCGCTGTCGATCCTGCTGATCCCGGTGATTGCCGGCTGGGTGTTCGGCGTCGAGGTGCGCAAGTCCGGCACCCTGGCACCGGTGATCATGACCGTGCCGGATTGGATCTGGTTCGCGGCCTGCGTCGGCGCAGGCGTGGTGGCGCAGCGCTGGCGCGCCCTGCCGGCGCCCCTGATCCTTGTGCCGCTCGCGCTCAGCGCAACGGTACACCTGACGGGGTTGAGCCACTTCCATGTGCCCGGCTACGTCTCGGGGCTGGTGCAAGTGATGATCGGGATCAATGTCGGCGCCCGGTTCATCGGCGTCACGCCCCGCGCGCTGGCAGGGGTGGCTACAGCGGCGGCGTCGGTCATCGGCGTGCAAATGGGCCTCGCGATCCTGGCGGCGGTCGTGCTGAGCCGGGTCTCGAACTGGGACGCGCTCGCGTTGACGCTGGCCTATGCGCCGGGCGGGCTGGCCGAGATGTCGCTGATCGCGATCACCATGGGGCGCGAGGTCGCCTTCGTGGTCTTCCACCACATCCTGCGGGTGCTCTTCGCGCTGATCTTCGCCCCCGTGGTTCTGCGCCGGCTGGCCTGAGCCGGCCGCAGGCGCCCCGCCCGTATCAGTCGCCGAAGAAAAGCCGACCCGGCCCATCCACAAGGATGCGTCGCGCAGCCTCGGGTCCCGCCCAGCGGGCCAATCGCGCAAGATCCGCCACGTCGTCAACGGCCATGAACGGCTCGACTTCCCCGTGCGCGCGCTCTTTGCGCAGATGTGAGGGGCCGGTATGGGGCCAGTCGCTGCCCCAGAGCATCCGGGCAGGCGCCAGCGCGATCAGTTGCGGGGCAAGCTGATCGAGCGCCTCGGCCGCGGCGCTGTCCGCGGGTGCGTAATCCGTCGCCCGGCAGGCGCCCGAAAGCTTGAGCCAGAGGTTGGGCGCTTCGCCGATCAATTCGCCCAGTTCCTCGAGTCTCCGCTCCACGTCCCCGGGGCCGATTTTCATCCCGGCGAAGTGGTCGAGGATCACCGGCCGGTCCAGCGCGCGCAGCAGCGGGGCGATCTGCAGCAGCAACCCGAGCGGGGCGAAGATCTGTATCGGCCAGTCGTGTCCGGCCAGCAGGCGGTCGAGTGCGCGGATTTCGCTGATCGCATCGTCAGCCGCCTCTGTCTGCTGCGTCTTGAGATTGGCCCGCAGGCCGCGCAGGCCCATCTCGGCCATCGCCCGAAGATCGGTTTCCCCGGCGCGGGTGGGATCAAGGACACCGACGACCCGGGCTTCGACATCGCCTGCGGCATTCAGCTGCCGCGCCGCGGCCAGGCTGGCGCGGTTGTCGTGGCCGTAGACGCTGGGCTGCACGATGACCACGCGCGTGGCGCCGATCCGGGACAGGTGTTGGGCAAGCGACGCGGTCGTCGCGGGGCCGGGCGTGTAGCTGCGCGATTCGGCGAAGGGCTGCAGATCGGAGTCGAAAACATGGACATGCGTATCGCAGGCCGCGAGAGGCTGGTCTGCGACACGATAATGACTAATCATTTTACGATTCCCTCAATCAAAGATGTTGCCCGACTCCATGATTGGTTCTATGGAAGTAAAAAAGCAACGAGATGAGCCGATGTTCTTTGCACCTCCAAAGGATCTGATTGCCGAGGTCTACGCCACGGTTCCCGCCGAGCTCGACGGCGGCAAAGGCTCGCCCTGGTTGTCGGTCCAGCACCCGGGTCGCCAGATGCGCGCCTTCCTGGAAGGCCCGTCCTTCGACCGCGACGGCAATCTCTACTGCGTCGACATCGCGCATGGTCGGATCCTCAAGCTCGATCCGGGCGGCGAGTTTTCAGTCCTGTGCCAGTATGACGGCGAGCCGAACGGGCTGAAGATCCATCGCGACGGCCGGATCTTCGTGGCCGATCACGCGCATGGGATCATGGTGGTCGACCCGGTGAATGGTCGTGTCGAGCCGTTCCTGACCCGGCCGGGGCTCGAGCGGTTCCACGGGCTCAACGACCTGCATTTCGCGTCGAACGGCGATCTCTATTTCACCGATCAGGGGCAAAGCGGGCTGCACGCCCCCTATGGCCGCCTGTTCCGCCTCAGTGCGGCGGGTCAGCTCGACTGCCTGATCGACAACATTCCCAGTCCGAACGGGCTCGTCCTGAACGAGACCGAAAGCCAGCTCTTTGTCGCGGTCACGCGGATGAACGCGGTCTGGCGGGTGCGCTTCCTGCCCGATGGCCGCACGGTGGCGAAATCGGGCACGTTCATCCAGCTGTCGGGCGGGCTGGCCGGGCCGGACGGGCTCGCGCTGGGCGAGAACGGCGAGTTGATCGTCGGGCACATGGGTCTGGGCAGCGTCTGGGTCTTCGACCGGCTGGGCGAACCGATGTTCCGCATCCGCGCGCCCCGCGGTCTCCTGACTGCCAATTGCGCCTTCGGCGGGCCAGAGGGTCGCCATCTCTACATCACCGAGGCCGAGACATCCTCGATCCTGCGGGTCGAGCTGCCCTTCGCGGGGCGGCGGATGTTCGCGCTGGCCGACTGACATCGTCGCGCCCGCCCCGGGGAGGGGGCGGACAGCGCCTGACATCAAGGGAGGGAAGCCAATGCTTCGCACACTCGACCGCGTCCTGTGCGGGATCGAGACGGTCATGATGGTCGCGATGACCCTGCTCGGGCTCTTCGGGGCCGTGCTGCAGGTCGTGCTGCGCTACGTCTTCAACCTGGGCATCCACTGGCTTGAGGCCGGGGTGGTCACCGCGCTGGTCTGGGGCATGCTCTTCGCGGCCGCGCGCGCCGTGCGCGAGGGCTATCACCCGCGGGTCGAGCTGCTGGCGATGGCGCTGCCGAAGGGCCCGCGGATCGTGCTGAACTTCACCGTCCTGCTGCTGTCGCTGGGGCTGTGCCTCTTCTACCTGAAGGACACGGTCTTCTACGCGAACTTCGTCGCCACGATCGAGCTCAGCCATCCCGAACTTGGGGTGCCCTTCCTGTGGCCCTATGTCGTGGCGCCGGTGACCATGGCGCTGTTCAGCCTGCGCTACGCGCTGCTGATCGTGGCCCTGATCCGCGACCCGGCCTCGCTCGAGCTTGAGGCCCCGTTCCGGGCCCGCATCGGCGCGACGGCGCAGGCGGAGGGCGGCAAATGACCGTTGCGACGCTGATCCTGCTGTTCTTTGCGGCCATCGTCATCGGCCTGCCGATCGCGGCCGCGCTGGGTGGAGCGGCGCTAGTCACCTCGATGATTTTCGCGCCGATCCCGTCCGGGGTTCTGGGGCAGAAGCTCTTCGCCAACCTCAACCACTACACGCTGATGGCGGTGCCGTTCTTCTTCCTCGCTGCGGAGTTCATGGAATCGGGTGGCCTCGTCGGCCGGCTGATCGCCATGGCGCGCGCCTTCGTGGGCCATCTGCGCGCGGGGCTGGGCATGACGGCGGTGCTGACCTGCATCCTTTTCGCCGCGATCTCGGGCTCGAGCCCCGCGACCGTCGCCGCTGTGGGCAACATCATGTATCCCGCGCTGGTGAAGGAGGGTTATTCGCCCCGCTACGCCATCGGCGCGCTGGCGACCTCGGGCTCGATCGGGATCCTGATCCCGCCGAGCATCCCGCTGATCCTCTACGGTTTCGTCACCGAAACCCCGATCCCCGCCCTGTTCTTGGCGGGCGTCGTGCCGGGGCTGATCTACGGGGCGCTGCTGCTGGTCACCGCCCGGGTCCTGGCCGCGCGCGAGGGCAAGGTCCAAGGCACGCGCGCAACCTGGGGCGAGCGGGGCCGGGCGGTGGTGATGGCACTGCCGGCGCTGTTCCTGCCGGCCTTCATCGTGGTGGGGATCTACGGCCTTCCGACGATGTCGCTTGGCCCGATCCACGTCGAGGGCGGCGCGATCTTCACGCCGACCGAGGCAGCGGCGGTTTCGGCTGCGCTGGCGCTGGCGATCGGCATGTTCGTCTACGGCGAATTCAAGCTGTCGATGATCGTGGGCCTGATCGTGCGGGTCGCGCCGCGGGTAGGCATGATCTTCTGGATCACCACCAACGCGCTGATCTTTGGCTATTTCATCACCCGCATCGGGCTGCCCGCCATGCTGTCGGAGGCGGTGTTGGACGCGGGCCTGTCGAAGGTCGCCTTCCTGCTCTGCGTCAACCTGCTGCTGGTCGTGGTCGGCTTCTTTCTGGAGGGCGTTCCCACGATCCTGATCTTCGCGCCGCTCTTGCAGCCCGCGGCCGCAGCCCTTGGCATCGACCCGGTGCAGTTCGCGATCATCATGGTCGTCAACATCGAGCTGGGCCTGATCACGCCTCCCGTCGGCATGAACCTCTTCGTCGCGTCGGGCGTGTCGGGGATGCCGGTCCTTCAGGTGTTCCGCGCCACCATCCCCTGGATGGCCGCAACCCTTATCGCGCTTCTGATCGTGACCTTCGTTCCGGCCGTGTCGCTCTGGCTGCCGGGGCTGGGCGGCTGAGGACCGCCCGCCGTTTCAATGTTCAATCCATGGGAGGAGAAACCATGAACCCGTCGAAAACCTTCTGCCTTGCGCTTCTGCTGTCCGCGACGGCCCTTGCCGGGCCGGTGTCGGCCGAAGGCATCCGCATGGTGCTGTCGAACGACAACAACGAGAAAGGGCTCAAGGGCCAGACCTTCGAGAAGTTCATCGAAGAGGCCAAGTCGCGGCTGGGCGACGACCTGACCACCGAGATGCACCATTCCGGCACGCTCTTCGACCAGCAGACCCAGATCCAGGGCCTGCAACTCGGCGAGGTGCAGGTGATCTCGCCCACGATCGGCATCTACACCTCGCTGGTGCCCGAGATGAACGTGTTCGAACTGCCGTTCCTGCTCGACACGCCCGACAAGATCGTGGCGGCGATGGAGGATCCCGAGATCCGCGCGATCTTCGTGCCGAAGCTGGAGAAGAAGGGGATCGAGCCGATCGCTGTCTGGATGAACGGGCCGCGCGATCTTGGATATCGCGGCTCGAAGGCGGTCGTGGCGCCCGCGGACGTCAAGGGCATGAAGATCCGGGTGCAGTCGGCGCCGGTCTACGTGCAGACCTTCGAGGTGCTGGGGGCCAATGCCGTCGGCATCAACTGGTCCGAGGCGCCGACGGCGCTGGAACAGGGGGTGATCGACGGCGCCGAGGTGACGCCGAACTCGTGGCACGGATCGGGCACCTGGCAGATGATCGACCAGATCACGCTGACCGATCACCAGTATTCGGCCTATGTGGTCGGGGCCAACAAGGCCTGGTGGGACGGCCTGTCCGACGACGCGCGCGGCAAGCTGCAAGAGGCGCTCGACGTGGCCACCCAGTGGAACATCGAGCAGGCCGAGAAGATCAACGCCGACGACATCGCCTTCATCGAGGGGCAGGGGAAGACGATCAACCGCCTGACGCCCGAGCAGCGCGCGGCCTGGTCCTCGGCGATGGAGCCGGTCTGGAAGACGCAAGGCTACGACCTCGTGGGCGACGAGATCATGGCGAAGCTGAAGGCCATCGCCGGCGTCAAGTGACGCCGCGCGGCGCCTCCGCAGGGTCGCCCAGGCGACCGGGGGCGCCGCCCGTCTGACCGGGCGTCCTTCCGGCCCGATTGGGGCGGATGATGCTTGCATTTGGACTTTACAGCTAATAAATCCAATAACAGCCAAAACAGAGCCGGACCCCGAGTCGCGAGCGAGGAGACGACCATGCGGATTATGACTTTGCCCTGTGACGGGATCGGCCCCGAGATCATGGCGGCGACGCTGGAGGTGATGGAGGCGGTGAATGCCAAGTTCGACCTTGGCCTGACCTTTCACGAAGAGGAATCCGGTTTCACCAGCCTGAAGAACCACGGCATCACGCTGCGCGAAGAGGTGCTGGACCGCGCCCGCACCGAATTCGACGGCGTGATCCTGGGCACCCAGTCGCACATGGACTATCCGCCGGTGGCGCAGGGCGGCCGCAACGTCTCGGCCGGCTTCCGCATCGGGCTCGACCTTTATGCGAACGTGCGACCCGCGCGCTCGCGCGACTTCCTGCCGAACAAGGCACCGGGCATGGACCTGGTGATCATGCGCGAGGCGACCGAGGGCTTCTATCCCGACCGCAACATGTTCCGCGGCGTGGGCGAGATGATGCCTGACCCGGACATGGCGCTGTCGGTGCGCAAGATCACGCGCCATTCCTCGACCCGGATCTGCCGCGAGGCCTTCAAGCTGGCCATGCAGCGCGGCAAGAAGGTCACGGCGATCCACAAGGCCAATTCGTTCCTGATGACGGACGGCCTGTTCCTCGAATGCTTCCGCGAGGTCGCCAGGGACTTCCCGGAGGTGCAGATCGAGGACAAGATCGTCGACGCTTTCGCGGCGCTCCTGGTGCGCCAGCCCGAGAAGTACGACGTCGTCGTCGCCACCAACTTCTACGGCGACATCCTGTCCGACCTCGCCTCCGAACTGTCGGGCTCGCTGGGTCTGGCCGGGTCGATCAACGCCAACGCGGAAACCGGCCTCGTCTGTGCGCAGGCGCAGCACGGTTCGGCCCCCGACATCGCGGGCAAGAACGTCGCCAACCCGACCTCGCTGATCCTGTCGGCGGCGATGATGCTCAGCTGGCTGGGCGAACAGCGCGGCATCGACAAGCTGATGGCGGCGGGCGCCGCGATCCATGCCGCGGTCGACAAGGTCATCGACGATCCGGCCAAGCGCACCCGCGACATCGGCGGCACGGTGAACACCGATGCCTTCGGCCGGATGGTCGCCGACCAGATCGCCGCGTCCGCCTGAGCGCCGCGGTCCTGTCGTCCTCTTTTCGGGTGGGCCCCGAGAGGACGCCGTGGCGCGCAGGCCCCCTCCCTGCCTGCGCGCCACCACTGCCCACCCGAAGGAGCCGCACGATGGAACCGTCCCGATGAATCCGCCC
This sequence comes from Frigidibacter sp. MR17.14, assembly GCF_037095735.1. NCBI lineage: Bacteria > Pseudomonadati > Pseudomonadota > Alphaproteobacteria > Rhodobacterales > Paracoccaceae > Frigidibacter > Frigidibacter sp. MR17.14. The sequence goes on from NZ_JBAWKD010000016.1 coordinate 67,548, forward strand.
GTGACCCGCCCTCCCCGCATCGTCCTGATCCACGCGACGCGCGTGGCCATCGATCCGATCCTCGAGGCCGCCGCGCGTCTGTGGCCCGAGGCCGAGGTGCTGAGCCTTCTGGACGAAAGCCTGGCGGCAGACATTGCCGCGGCGGGCACCGTGACGTCCGCGCTGGGCGACNCGTGGCCATCGATCCGATCCTCGAGGCCGCCGCGCGTCTGTGGCCCGAGGCCGAGGTGCTGAGCCTTCTGGACGAAAGCCTGGCGGCAGACATTGCCGCGGCGGGCACCGTGACGTCCGCGCTGGGCGACCGGATCGCGGCGCTGGCCGATCATGCGACGGCGGCCGGGGCCGAGGGGGTTCTCTTCACCTGTTCCTCCTTCGGCGCACCGATCGAGGCGGTGGCGGCCCGCAGCGCGGTGCCGGTCCTCAAGCCCAACGAAGCGATGTTCGAGGCGGCCTTCGAAGCCGGGCAGGACATCGCGATGATCTACACCTTCCCGCCCGCGCGCGAGGGCATGGTCGCGGAGTTCGAGGCAGAGGCCACGCGGCGCGGCGCGACCGTCCGCCTGCGCGCGGTCTTCTGCGACGGCGCGCTCGCCACGTTGCGGGCGGGCGACGTGGCCGCGCATGATCGGTTGATCGCCGAAACCGCCCGCGGCCTCGGCTCGGCCGACGCGATCCTGCTGGCGCAGTTCTCGATGGCCAGTGCAGCCGGTGCTGCCGCGGCCGCCAGCGGACGCCCGGTGCTGGCCAGCCCCGAAACAGCGGTCGCCAAGCTGCGCGCCCGGGTCGAAGGCCGGAGGGTCGGCGCATGCTGATCGGGGTCATCGCCGACGACTTCACCGGGGCGAGCGACATCGCCAACACCCTGGCCAAGGGCACGGCCCCCGAGGGTGGGCTGGTGACCGCGCAGTTCGCGGGCGTGCCCGAGGGCGCCGCGCCCGTAGGCATCGAGGCGGGCGTCATCTCGCTGAAAAGTCGCACAGCGCCTGTGGCTGAGGCCGTGGCCGACAGCCTTGCCGCGCTCGAATGGCTGCTAGCGCAGGGCTGCCAACAGATCCTGTTCAAATATTGCTCGACCTTCGACTCGACGCCCCAAGGCAACATCGGCCCGGTGGCCGAGGCGCTGGCCGCGCGGATGGGCGCATCCGGCGTCGTCGTCTGCCCCGCGTTCCCCGGCGCGGGGCGCACGGTCTATCAGGGACATCTCTTCGTCTTCGACCGGCTGCTCAGCGACAGCGGCATGCAGCACCACCCGCTGACGCCGATGACCGATCCCGACATCCGCCGCGTGCTGGCAGCGCAGACCACGGCAAGCGTCGGCCATGTCGCAGCCCCGGTGGTGCGCGCCGGCTCCACGGCCGTCGCGCAGGCGCTGGAGATGGCGCGGGCGCGGGGCGAGATCTTCTGCGTGACCGATGCCGTGTCGGACGACGACCTGCTGACCATCGGCACGGCGCTGGCCGATGCGCGGCTGATCACCGGCGGATCGGGCATCGCGCTCGGCCTGCCGCGAAACCTGATCCGCGCGGGGCACGCCGCGGGGGGGCGGATGGCGGGCAGCGCGGTCGCGGGGCCGGCGGCGATCCTTGCTGGCAGCTGTTCGGGCGCGACGCTGGGGCAGGTGGCGCGGCATGCCGCGGCCAACCCGACGCTCGCCATCGACGTGGCGCAGGTCATGGCCGGACAGGTGACGGCCGACACGCTGATGGCCTTCTATGCCAGCCACGCGGGCGCGGCGCCGCTGGCGTTCTCGTCAGGCACGCCCGACGAGGTGCGCGCCACCCAGGACCGCTTCGGCCGGGCCGAGGTCGCGCACCGGCTCGATACGCTCTTTGCAGAGACGGCGCGGCTTCTGCTGCGCGCGGGCTTCCGGCGCTTCGTCGTCGCGGGGGGCGAGACATCGGGCGCGGTGGCGCAGGCGGTAGCGGCCGAACTTGCGCAGCCCGCGCTGCGCATCGGGCCAGAGATCGACCCCGGCGTGCCGATCCTGTCGCTGGACGGGCCGGCGCCGGTGGCGCTGGCGCTGAAGTCGGGCAACTTCGGGGCGCCGGATTTCTTCGCCAAGGCGCTCGAAAAGATGGAGACGGCATGACCGGCCCCGAGGACCACCTGCGCCAAGAGATGGTGCGCCTGTGCGGGCTTTTGTTCGCACGTGGCTACAGCGTGGGCTCGGCCGGCAACGTCTCGGTCCGGCTCCCGGACGGCTACCTGATCACGCCGACCAACGCGATGCTGGGCGCGCTGGAGCCCGATCGGATCTCGAAGCTCGACCACGATGGCAACCACCTGGGCGGTGACAGGCCGTCGAAGGAATTCCCGCTGCACCGCGCCTTCTACGACACGCGGCCGCAGGCGGGGGCGGTGGTGCACCTGCACTCGACCTGGGCCACGGCGCTGTCGGTGCTGGCCGGAACCGACCCCGAGGACTGCGTGCCCCCGATCACGCCCTATGTCGTGATGCGGGTGGGCCGGGTGAAGATGGTCCCCTACATCCGCCCCGGCGATCCGGGGATGGGCGACCTGATCCGCGCGCTGGAGGGGCGCCACGCGGCGGTGCTGCTGGCCAACCACGGGCCGGTTGTCAGCGGCAAGGATCTCTTCTCGGCCGTCTGCGCCGCGGAAGAGCTGGAAGAGACCGCAAAGCTTCTGGTTGCCCTGCAGGGCAGCGAGGTGCGGCTCCTGAGCCGCGAGGCGGTGGACGAACTGGGGCGGGTCTTTGGCCAGATCTGACCGGACGGAACATGAGGCGGCCACCGGGCCGCAAACACTGGAGGGCGCTGCGATGACATCTTCGGACCCGATGACCCGGACGGTCGGCGCGCTGACCGTGACGGACCTGCCCGGGCAAGTGCCCGGTCTCGAGACCCTGCCGCACGTGCTGCGGCTGCTCGCGGAAAACCACCTGCGCCAGACCGGGCCTGCGGGGCGCGCGGGGCTGGTCGCGGCGCTGGAGGCCTGGCGGCAGGGGCGCGCGGGAGGCTTCGAATTCACCTTCCTGCCAAATCGCCTGCTGATGCATGACACCACCTGCACCCCGGCGTTGGCCGACATCGCGGGCCTGCGCGACGCACTGGCCGAGGCGGGGGGCGATCCCGCCAGCCTCGAGCCTTCGCTGCCGGTAGAGGTCTCGGTCGACCATTCGCTGGCGGTCGATCTTTATGCCCGGCCCGACGCGCTGATGCGCAACCAGAAAAGCGAGATCGCCCGCAACGCGGAGCGCTATGCCTTCATGAAATGGGCCTCGGTCGGGATGGAGCGGGTGCGCGTGAATCCGCCCGGCACCGGGATCATGCACACGATCAACCTCGAGCAACTGGCGACGGTGCTGGAGATCGGCGCGGAGGGCCGGGCGCATCCCGACATGCTTCTGGGCACCGACAGCCACACGCCGATGATCAACGGCATCGGTGTCATGGGCTGGGGGATCGGCGGGCTCGAGGCGGAAAGCGTCATGTTCGGGCAGTCCGCCTCGCTCGCCATGCCCGAGGTGGTGGGGGTCGAACTGATCGGCGCGCTGCCGGCGGGGGTGCTGTCGACGGATCTCGCGCTCGAGGTCACGCATCTGCTGCGCAAGCTGGGCGTCGCGGGCAGCTACGTCGAATTCTTCGGCCCCGGCGTCAGCCGCCTGACCGCCGACGACCGCGCGGTGGTGGCCAACATGGCCCCCGAATACGGTGCGACCACCGGCTTCTTCCCCGTCGATGCCGAAACCGTGGCCTATCTGCGCCGCACCGACCGACCCGAGACGCTGTGCGACGCGGTCGAGCCTGCGTTCCGCGCCATGGGCCTGTGGTTCGACCCCGCCGCCCGGCCACGCTTCGACCGCCAGATCGCCATCGACCTGTCGGCGCTTCGCCCGGTGGTGGCAGGCCCGCGCCGGCCGCAGGACCGGGTCGCGGTCGGGGCGATGCGCGGCGCGACCGAGGCCGCGCTGGGGCGCGCGCTGACCGGTGAGGCAGGGGCCGCGGGCGTGCCAGACGGCGCGGTCGGGATCGCGGCGATCACCAGCTGCACGAACACTTCGGACCCGCGCCTGCTGATCGCGGCAGGTCTTCTGGCACGCGCAGCCCGCGCCCGCGGCCTTGCGCCCGCGCCCTGGGTCAAGACCTCGCTCGCGCCGGGGTCGCCTTCGGCGCGCGATTACCTGTCGCGCGCGGGCCTGCTCGAGGATCTCTCGGCGGTGGGGTTCGACATCGTGGGCTTCGGCTGCACCAGCTGCATCGGCAACTCTGGCCCGCTGCCGGCGGAGATCGAGGCGGCGCTGGCCGAGGGACGTGCGGTGGCCGCTGTGCTGTCGGGCAACCGCAACTTCCCGGGACGGGTGCATCCGAAGCTCGACCTCGGCTTCCTCGCCTCGCCGCCGATGGTGATCGCCGCGGCCCTCAGGGGCGACATCCTCGGCGATCTGCTGACAGAGCCCCTCGGGCACGATCCCGATGGGCGCCCTGTGCACCTGTCCGAGATCTGGCCCGACGTGGCCGAGGTCGAGGCGGTGCTGACCCGCGCCTTCCGGCCCGCCGACGTGCCGGGCGCCTTCGCCGCGGCCTCGGACAACGCCGCCTGGAGCGCGCTTCAGGTGCCCACGACGCCGCGCTTTCCCTGGGATCCGGCCTCGCGCTACCTGCGCCGGCCGAAGTTCGCCTCGCGCGATGAACGCTGCCGACTGGGCCATTACCAGGCCGCGCCCCTGCTGGTGCTGGGCGACGACATGACCACCGACCACATCTCGCCCGCGGGTTGGATCGACCCGCAGAGCGAGGCGGGGCGCTGGCTGATCGAACGCGGCGGCGATCCCGCCGACCTCAACGTCTATGCCGCCTATCGCGGCAACTGGGAGGTGATGCTGCGCGGGCTGTTCACCAACCGCCTGGCGGTCAACCACCTCGCCCCGGGCCTTGCCCCGGCGACCACGGTGCTTGAGGGCGAGGCGCCGCAGCCGCTGTGGCGCGCGGCCGAGGCCGCGGCGGCGCGTGGATTGCCGGTGGTGATCCTTGCGGGCGAGCGTTACGGCATGGGATCTTCCCGCGACTGGGCGGCAAAGGGCGCGGCCCTTCTGGGGGCGCGGGCGGTGCTGGCGCAAAGCTTCGAGCGGATCCACCGCACCAACCTGATCGGCATGGGGATCCTGCCACTGCAGCTTGTCGGCGGCACCGCGCCGGCCGCGGCCGGAATCGGTCCCGCAGATCGGATCGAGATCGACCTCGAACCCGGCACCCTGCAGGTCGGCCAGGAGGTCAGCGTCCGGCTGCACCGGGCAGATGGCCGGACCGAGGCCTTGCACGCGATCGCCGCCGTGGAGACCGAGCAAGAGGTACGCAACCTGCAGGCCGGGGGTATCCTGCCCGCGATCCTCGCCGCGCGGATCGGAAACGGCGCGTCGCGTCTTGACAGCAGGGCGCAAGCTGCGATGCATGACTAGTCAAATGTCGGAAGGGCAGGCGGTGGCAAGCGGTTCGATCCAGTCGCAAATCTACGGCCATTTCGCCACCCTGATCCGCAGCGCCGAGCTCGCCGCCGGCGACCGTGTTCCGACCGAGGCCGAGATCGCGCGCGACTATGGCGTGAGCCGGGCGACCGTGCAGGCGGTAATGACGCGGCTGTCGCACGAGGGCCTGATCGAGCGCTTTCCCGGCCGTGGCAGCTTCGTGCGCGACCGCTCGGACGGGGCGGATCTGAAGGTCGATCTCGACATCCACAACATCCAGTCCTTCGAAAGCGAGGCGGCGCTGGTCGAGAAGGAGATCCGCTATCGCCTCGTGGCCTTCTCGCAGGTGCCCGTGCCGGAGCGGGCGGCGCGAAAGCTGGGCATCGCGCCCGGCACTTCGGTCTTCTCTCTGCACCGGGTGCGGCTGATCGAGGACAAACCGATCGGCGACGAGCTGCGGTATTTCGCGCCGGGCTTCGAGATCCAGTTCGACACGGTTGCGCTGGCCACCGCCGCCGCGCACAGCCTGATCGAGGACGGCATGGGCCTGCGGATCGGCCGGATCGAGGCCGACCTCTGCGCCGTCACCGCCTCGGCCGAGACCGCCCGTCACCTGCAGGTGACGCCCGGGGCGCCGCTTCTGATGCGCGTGCACACGCTTTTCAGCACCGAGGATCAGGTGATCATGCATGGCGAAAGCTGCTACGTGCAGCCTTTCTCCTTCCATTATGTCGCGCGGTTCCGCAAATGATGTCGTATGCGCAGCTCTGACCTTCCCCACAAGATCGCCCAGTCGGTGATCGATGAAATCCGCAGCCGGTTGCTGGCCCCGGGCGCGCCGGTGCGCACGCAACGACTTGCCGACCGGTTCGGCGTCTCGCGCACGCCGATCCGCGAGGCGCTGACCCTGCTGGCCGAGCAGGGCTTCGTCGAACAGCACCAGAACCGGGGCTATTTCGTCTGCGCCACCGTGCCGGTGGCCGCAGAGGCGGGCGAGATGATCCGCGACATGGACGACTATCAGCGTCTGGCCTCGGACTGGCTGCGCGACGAGATCCCCGCCGAGGTGACCGAACTGTTCCTGCGCGAGCGCTACGGGCTGACCAAGGCGCGGGTGAACGACATCCTGGTGCGGGCCACGCGTGAGGGCTGGGTCGAACGCAAGCAGGGCTACGGTTGGCGCTTCCTGCCGGTGGCGAAGACCGCCGAGGCCTTCGAGCAGATCTATCGCTTCCGGATGGTCATCGAACCCGCGGCGCTGCTTGAGCCCGGGTTCACCGTCGACCGCCCGGCTCTGGCCGAACAGCGCCGCATACAGCAGAGGATGCTCGACGAGGACATCCGCACCGGCGCACCCGAGACGCTTCTGGGCAATGGGGCGCGTCTGCACGAAGAGATCGCCCGCATGTCGGGCAATCCCTTCTTTCACATGTCGCTGGTGCGCGTGAACCGGATGCGGCGCCTGATGGAATACCGCGCCAACCTCAACCGCGACCGGCTGGTGCGGCAGTGTACCGAGCATCTGGCGCTGCTCGACCTAATCGAACGCGGCGAAGTGGTCGAGGCCTCGTTCCTGATGCGCAAACACCTGAGCGGCGCTCTCCAGCGCAAGTCGCCGGTCGCCGCGGCACCCGCCGAGGCAGACGGCGCGGCCTGACAGGGTACGCGCCGTCGACACCTGTCAGGTGAGTGCCACCCAAAGGATCAGCGCCAGCGCCACGGTGACGCAGCCGTCGATAGGGGGGAGCGATCTGGGGGAAGGGCATCGGCTGCATCCGGCTCGGAGCGGACAGGACCCCGATGCCCTCCGCGCGGCGCATCCCGCGGGGAATGCTCGACATGATTGCAAGCTCTGCGGAATAGAGGTTCACGGAACAGCCCGCGAAGAAGCCGGACAGAGCCATTGCGGTCACCGGGGCGGCGATGGTGACCAGATTCGCAGAGGCGGAGCCCGCCACCAGCTCGTCGTCTGCAGCCGCGGGGTGATGCCGTTGACCAGCATCCGGATGCCAGCGCGACCACCGGCGCAGAGAACACAAGCAGCACGAAGGCCAGCCCCGCCGGGTGAGGCGTGTCCACGCCTGCAGCCGCGATGTCCTGCACGTTCGAGGTTGTTGTGCCGGTTGCGGCTCCGGCCAGGTCACCGCCGCCCGAGGTCTGCAGTTGGCCGTTGCCGGTCAGGTAGGGGTGGCGGCAGCCAAATGACGGAAGCGTACCTGCCAGAGTGATCGCGGTCAGGTTGCTCACCAAGGCTGCGGGGATGACGTGGGTCGGCACCTTCCCTTGGTCGATGCCCGAGATTCTCTGATAGTCCCCGAGAGCGGGATCGCGTCTCCGCCGATGCCGCCGGCCATGATCGGCACGACGATGAGGAAGAGGCTTTTGCAAGCGCCACACCTCAGGGCGGTGGCGGCGGCGCCCACCTGCAGCGGCACGATGATTGACGTGAAGCCCTTGACCAGCAACGAGCGGTCCATCGAGCATTGTTGCGCTTATGGGCTAAATGCCGATCTTCCCCTTTCCCGCTCAGTCTTCAGCCCACGGCAATGATCTCGGCGGTGCCGAGGCTGTTGTATCTGTTCATGATGGCGATGCGGATCTGGATCTCGGCGGTCTGCCGATCAGGGTGGCGTGAGGCGATGCGCGCG
>NZ_JBAWKD010000017.1:0-35505 GCF_037095735.1 Frigidibacter sp. MR17.14
TTCTTCGGCGAGCTCGGCTCGGTGAACCCGATGTTCGTGCTGCCCGCGGCGCTGGCCGCGCGGGGCCCGGCGATGGGCGCGGGCTGGGCCGGCTCGCTGACCATGGGCGCGGGGCAGTTCTGCACCAATCCGGGCATCGCCGTGGTGCCCGCGGGGGCCGAGGGCGACGCCTTCGTCGCCGCCACCGCCGAGGCGCTGGGCAAGGTCGCCCCGCAGGCGATGCTCACGCAGGGCATCGCCAGGGCCTATCGCGAGGGCAAGGCGCGCTTCGACAGCCGCAACTCGGTGCGGCCTGTGTTCACCAGCGACAGCGAGGGGCGGATGGCCGCGCCCAATCTCTACGAGGTCTCTTCGGCGGCCTTCCTCGAGGATCACGCGCTGTCGGAAGAGGTCTTCGGGCCGCTCGGCCTTGTCGTCCGGGTGCCGGACGCGGCGGCGATGGTCGATCTGGCCAAGGGCTTCGAAGGCCAGCTGACCGCGACGATGCTGATAGACGAGGCCGACACCGGGGCCGCGCGGGCGCTCTTGCCGGTCTTGGAACGCAAGGCGGGCCGGGTGCTGGTCAACGGCTTCCCGACCGGGGTCGAGGTGGTCGATGCGATGGTGCACGGCGGGCCCTATCCGGCCTCGACCAACTTCGGCGCCACCTCGGTCGGCACCCTCGCCATCCGCCGCTTCCTCAGACCCGTCGCCTATCAGAACCTGCCCGCCGCTCTCTTCGAACCGCTCACCGCCTGAGGAGGCCGCCATGATCCCCCCCACCGAGCTGCGCGAGATCATCCGCACCGGCCTGCTGTCCTTCCCCGTCACCCCCTTCGACGCCGAGGATCGCTTCGCCCCCGCCCCGTTCCGCGCCCATCTGGAGTGGCTTTCGTCCTATCCGGTCGCGGGCCTGATCGTCGCGGGGGGCACGGGCGAGCTGTTCTCGCTCGCCCCGTCCGAGGTGGCCGAGGTCGTCAGGGTCGCCCGCGCGGTCGCCGGGGACGCGCCGGTGATCGCGGGCTGCGGCTACGGCACCCGCATCGCCTGCGACATGGCGTGCGAGATCGAGGCCGCGGGCGGAGACGGCATCCTGCTGTTGCCGCACTACCTGACCGAGGCCCCGGCCGAGGGCATCGCCGCGCGCATCCGCGCGGTCTGCGAGGCCACGAACATGGCCGTCATCGTCTACAACCGCGGCCAGGCGCGGGTCTCGGCCGAGCAGCTGGCGGCGCTGGCCGACGAATGCCCGAACCTGATCGGCTTCAAGGACGGCACCGGCGACATCGACACCGTGCGCCGTGTGACGGTGATGATGGGCGAGCGACTGAGCTACATCGGCGGCATGCCCACGCACGAGCTGTTCGCGCAGGCCTATCGCGGCGCCGGCATGCCCACCTATTCCTCGGCCGTGTTCAACTTCGTGCCCGAGACCGCGCTGAAGTTCCACGCCGCCTTCACCGCCGGCGACGACGCCACCTGCGAGGCGCTGCTGCGCGACTTCTACTATCCCTTTGCCCGGATCCGCGACCGCAAGAGCGGCTATGCCGTCTCGGCCATCAAGGCGGGCGTGCGGCTGCGCGGCTTCGCCACCGGCCCGGTGCGCGCCCCCCTGACCGACCTGACCGAAGAGGAGACCGAGATGATGCAGCGCCTGATCGAGGCGGCGGCATGACCCTGCAGAGCACGCCGCAGGCCGCCCCGCACGCAGCCCCCCTGAAGGACGCGCTCACCGGCATCTCGGGCATCCTCGTGACGCCCTTCGATGCCGAGGACCGGATCGCGCCGGCGAACCTGGCCCCGATCATCGACCGCGCGCTGGGCGCGGGGATGCACATCCCCGTGGTCAACGGCAACACCGGCGAATTCTACAGCCTGACCGTCGACGAGGCCGAGGCGATGTGCGCCGAGGTCACGCAGCTGGTCGCGGGCCGCGCGCCGGTGCTGGCCGGTGTCGGACGCTCGGTCAAGGATGCCTGCCGGCTGGCGCGCGCGGCGAAGGCCGCCGGTGCCGCGGGGCTGATGGTCCACCAGCCGCCAGACCCCTTCGCCGCCCCGCGCGGCGTCGCCGACTATCTCGCCCGCGTGGCCGAGGCCGGCGACGGCCTGCCGCTGATGCTTTACCTGCGCAACGACGCGATGGGCACCAGGGCCATTGCCGATCTCTGCGCGATCCCGGGCGTCATCGGCGTGAAATGGGCCACCCCCAACCCGCTGAAGCTGGCCGAGGCGATCGCCGCCTGCGACCCGGGCATCATCTGGGTCGGCGGGCTGGCCGAGGTCTGGGCCCCTGCCCTTTACGCCGTCGGCGCGCGGGGCTTCACCTCGGGTCTGATCAACCTCTGGCCGGAACGCTCGCTGGCGATCCATGCCGCGCTCGAAGCCGGGGATTTCGCCACGGCCCGCAGCCTGATCGCCGGCATGGCCGCCTTCGAAGAGGTCCGCGCGCAGGAACTGAACGGCACCAATGTCACCGGCGTGAAGGCTGCGCTGCAGGCGCTGGGGCATGACTGCGGCCCGACCCGCCCGCCCGCCGCCTGGCCGCTGACCCCGGCACAGGCCGAGATCATGCGCGGTTTCCTCGTGTCGAACGGACTGCGCGCCAACTGAAATATTAATGCACTGATACGCAAAGATCGACTAAGGTTGTAGCCGACGGGAATCACCGGCACGGCCGGCGCGGAAGAGGAGCCGCGGTGACCCGTCCCATCAGGAGCCCCCGCCCGGGGGAAGGGAGGAAGAATGAACAAGACACTTGCGATCGCCCTGTCACGCACGCTGCTGTCGGGGACCGTGCTGGCGACCGGCCTGCTTGGCGGCCCGGTGCTGGCGCAGTCGACGGGCAAGGACGTGACCGTGGTGCTGTCCGAGAACGTCAGCGTGGTCGAGCCCTGCATGGCTGCCCGCCAGGACGTGGGCCGCGTCATCTCGGAAAACGTTAACGAGATGCTGGTCGAATACGACTACACCAACGGCGGGCTGATGCCGCGGCTGGCCACCTCGTGGAGCCAGGTCGACGACAACACCTGGGAATTCAAGCTGCGCGACGGCGTGAAATGGCATGACGGCTCGCCCTTCACCGCCAAGGACGTGCAGTTCTCGATCGAGCGCAACAAGAACGCCAACCTGTCCTGCGAGACCGGCGGCAAGTACTTCGGCGGCACCACCTTCAGCTTCGAAAGCCCCGACGACCACACGATCCGCATCAAGACCGAGCCCGCGCAGCCGATCCTGCCGCTGCTCCTGTCGATCATGCCGGTGCAGTCGGCCGCGACCACGCCAGCGGGCGAATTCGACCGCAAGCCGAACGGCACCGGTCCCTACCTGTTCTCGGACTGGAAGAACGGCCAGTCGATCACCCTGACCCGCAATCCCGACTACTGGGGCGAAGAGCCGCAGGTCGAGAAGGCCACCTATGTCTTCCGCTCGGACAGCGCGGTCGCCGCGGCGATGGTCGAAACCGGCGAGGCCGACATCGTGCCCTCGATCGCGATCCAGGACGCCACCAACCCGGAAACCGACTTCTCGTATCCGAACTCGGAAACCAGCTACCTGCGCATCGACACCCGCGCGGCGCCGCTCGACGACAAGCGCGTGCGCGAGGCGCTGAACCTGGCGATCGACCGCGAGGCGATGGTCGGCTCGCTCTTCCCCGAGGGCGTCGAGATGGCGACCCAGCTGGTGCCGCCGACCACCATCGGCCACAACCCCGACATCCCGGTCTGGCCCTACGATCCCGACAAGGCCAAGGAACTGCTCGAGGCCGCCAAGGCCGACGGCGTGCCGGTCGACACCCAGATCCGCATGATCGGCCGCAACGGCATCTACGCCAACGGCACCCCCGCGATGGAGGCGATCATGGCGATGCTGCAGGAGGTCGGCTTCAACGTGAAGCTCGACATGTATGACGTCTCGGTCTGGAACAACTACTTCGTCTCGCCCTTCGTGGCGGATGCAGGCCCGACCCTGACCCAGTCGCAGCACGACAACGCCACCGGCGACCCGGTCTTCACCGCGCATGTGAAATACGCCAGCGACGGCACCCATTCGATGCTGCGCGACGCGGAACTGGACGCGATGATCGCCAAGGCCACCTCGGCCACCGGCGAGGAACGCGCCAAGCTCTGGCAGCAGGTCTTCGCCCGGGCCGAGCAGGAGGACATCGCGGACATCCCGATGTTCCACATGGTCGGCTTCACCCGCGTCTCGCCGCGGCTCGACTTCAAGCCGACGATCGCCACGAACTCGCAGCTGCAACTGCAGCAGATCAAGTTCAAGTAAGATCGCGGGCGGGCCGGCACGTTCCGGCCCGCCCCGAGATGCACGCCAGCCGGAAGGACCTGCCATGCCGCGTTACGATCGTGCGGAGCTGCTCCGCTATGCCGAAGACCTGCTGACCAAGGGCGGGATGGAGCCGGACAAGGCCGCCGTCACCGCCGAGGTGCTGGTCGAGGGCGACATGATCGGCCACGAGACCCACGGGCTGCAACTGATGCACTGGTATCTCGAATGCCTTGCCGACGGCTCGCTGAACGGCACCGGCAGCTACGAGGTGATCGCGGACAAGGGCGCGGGCTTCGTCTGGGACGGCAGGCTGCTGCCGGGGGCCTGGCTTCTGTCGCAGGCGCTCGACCAGGCGATGGAACGGGTGAAGACCCACGGCATCGTCGGCGCCGCGATCCGCAACTGCCACCACACCTGCGCGCTGTCGGCCTACATGCGCCGGGCGACCGACGCCGGGCTGATCGTGCAGGTCTCGGCCTCGAACCCGGCGGCGCGGCGGGTGGCGCCCTATGGCGGGACCGAACCGATCCTGACCCCGAACCCGCTGGCGATGGGCTTCCCGACCTCTGGCGATCCGATCCTCGTCGACGTGTCCTCGTCGATCACCACCACCACCATGACCCAGCTTCTGGCCAAGAAGGGCGAACGCTACCCCGAACCCTGGGCGCTGACCGCGGCCGGCGAGCCCACCGACGACCCGCGCGAGGTGACCGAGCGCGGCGGCACGCTGATGTCGCTGGGCGGGGCTGCCAAGGGCCACAAGGGCTACGGTCTTGCGCTGATGGTCGACCTTCTGGGCCAGGGCCTGTCGGGCAAGGGCCGCGCCAACACCGCCGCGCCCGGCCCGCTGGCGCAGAGCGCCTTCCTGCAGGTGATCGACCCCGAGTTCTTCGCCGGCCTCGGCGCCTTCACCGAACAGTCCGACTGGCTGGCCGAGGCCTGCCGCACCAACCCGCCCGCGCCCTGGAGCCGCGGCCCGGTGCGCGTGCCGGGCGACAGCGCCTCGATCAAGCGCCGCGCGGCGCTGGCCGAGGGCGTGCCCGTCGCCGAGAACGACTGGGCGCGGATGGCGAAACACGCCGAGCGGCTGGGCGTCGCCCTGCCCGCTGCGCTCTGAGCGCAGCCAGGGCAAGCCATGCGCCGGACCGATCCTGCCACCCTGCGCGCCGTCCTGCTGATGGTCGGCGCCGCAGGGCTCGCGGGCTGCGACGCGGCGCTGGTGCGGATGCTGGCGGGCGAGGTGCACCCGCTGCTGATCGGCTTCTACCGGGCGCTGTTCGGGCTGGTCACGATCACGCCGATGCTGGGCGGCCGGGTCCGGCTCGGCGCCTCGCCGTGGCGGTGGATGCATGTGCTGCGCGCGGGGCTGAAGCTCGGCTCGCTGGTCGCGGTCTTCGTGGCCTTCGCCCATGCCCCGCTGGCCGACGCGATGGCGGTAAGCTTCACCATGCCAGTGCTCGCGACGCTGGGCGGCTGGCTGGTGCTGGGCGAGCGGATGGACCGCCGCCGGCTGGCCGGGGTCGCGACCGGCTTCGCGGGGGTGCTGGTGATCCTGCGTCCCGGCACCGCCTTCGATCCCTGGCTTCTGTTCGCGCTGGCCGGTGCCGCGCTGACCGCGGTGATCCAGCTGATGCTGCGCCACATGTCGCGCAGCGACACCACCGACCGGCTGGTCGCCTGGAACCTGATCGCGATGGTGCCCTTGGCCGCGCTGGCCGCCCTGCCGGTCTGGAGCTGGCCCAGCGCCCCGCAACTCGCACTTCTCGCGGTGCAGGGCGTCGTCGGCGCGCTGAACATGACCCTGATCACCCGCGCCTTCGGGCTGGCCGATGTCTCGGTCGTGGCGCCGCTCGACTTCTTGCGTCTGCCGGTGACCGCGGCCCTCGCGCTGCTGGTCTTCGGCGAGGTCGTGCCCCTGAGCACGTGGATCGGCGCCGCGATCATCGTCGCCGCGGTCATGCTCTCGCTGCGCCGCGCCCCGCCCGGAGCCCCGCCCGGTGCGCCGCCCCCTGCGCCGCCCCCGGGCCCGCCCGGCTGACGCGCCGCCCGACGCCCCCGGCACCGGAAAGCCATTGCCCCGCCGGCCAAGTATACTAATATTTCAATTCACGGGCCCACGATTCGGCCCCGCCCCGGAGAGGAGACCGGCGCGGGCATCCGGCAGGGCCTGCCACCACCCAGAGGAGGGGGCGGACCATGACCAGCTTCATCAGACAGCGCGCGCTCGCCAGCGCGATCTCGCTCGTCGGGCTACTGATCCTCGTGTTCTTCCTGTCGAGGCTGACCGGCGACCCGACCAACCTTTACCTGCCGCTCGACGCCTCGATCGCCGCGCGCGAGGAATTCCGCGAACTGCACGGCTTCAACGATCCGCTGATCGTGCAGTTCGGCCGCTATGTCGCCGACGTGCTGCGCGGCGATTTCGGCGACTCGCTGCAGCAGGCGCGCCCGGCCCTGCAGGTCGTGCTCGAGGCCTTCGGCTGGACCTTCCGGCTGGCGGTGGTGACAATGAGTTGCGTGATCGTCTTCGCGATCGTCATCGGCTCGCTCGCCGCCTTCAAGGTCGGCGGCGTCTTCGACCGGATCGCCACCTTCTTCTCGCTGATCGGCGCCGCGGCCCCGGACTTCTGGCTGGCGATCGTCGCCATCGTGGTCTTCGCGGTGAACCTGCACTGGCTGCCGACCTCGGGCACCGGCTCGGCGCTGCACTGGGTGCTGCCGGTGGCGGTGCTGTTCATCCGCCCCTTCGGCCTCGTCCTGCAGGTGGTGCGCGGCTCGATGATCACCGTGCTCAGCTCGGCCTACATCAAGACCGCCCGCGCCAAGGGCACCCGCGCCCGGCCGCTGATCTTCGTGCACGGCCTGCGCAACGGCATGCTGCCGGTGATCACCGTGATCGGCGACCAGGCCGCCTCGATCCTGAACGGCGCGGTGGTGATCGAGACCATCTTCGGCTTCCCCGGCATCGGCAAGCTGATGATCGACTCGATCCTTCTGCGCGACTTCTCGGTGGTGCTGGCCGCGATCATGGTCTCGGCCGCCGCCATCTTCCTGATGAACCTGCTGATCGACATCGCCTACGGGCTGCTCGATCCCCGCATCCGGTATTGAGCGATGACCATGACCGACACCACGCGCCTCGCGTCCGCGCCCGAACCGAAACCCCGCAGCGCCTTCGCCACCTGGCTCTCGATGCTCTGGGCCGACAAGCTGGCCTTCTTCGCGGCCCTGTTCCTGCTGCTCGCCGTGCTCTGCGCACTCTTCGGCCCGATGCTTCTGGGCGATGTCGCGGTGAAGCAGAACCTGCGGGCCCGCAACGCCGCCCCCTTCGACCTCGCCAAGGGCTGGGTCAACATCCTGGGCGGCGATGCGCTGGGCCGCCCGCTGCTGGCGCGCATCGTCGTCGCCGCGCAGAACACCATGCTGGTCGCGGGTGCGGCCGTCCTGTGCTCGGCCGTGATCGGCACCGGGCTTGGCCTGATCGCCGGCTATTCGCGGCGCCGCTCGGCGCAGGGCATCATGCGGCTCGGGGACGTCATCATGTCCTTCCCCTCGCTGCTGCTGGCGGTGATCGTGCTCTACATGCTGGAACCCTCGGTCGCGAACATCGTGCTGGTGCTGGCGATCACCCGCATCCCCGTCTACCTGCGCACCGCCCGCGCCGAGGTGCTCGAGATCCGCGAACGCATGTTCGTCTCGGCCGCACGGGTCATGGCGGCCTCGGACCGCCGGATCGTGCTGCGCCACATCCTGCCGGTGATCCTGCCGACGATGCTGACCATCGCGACGCTCGACTTCGCCTTCGTGATGCTGGCCGAAAGCTCGCTGTCGTTCCTGGGCATCGGCATCCAGGCGCCCGAGATCACCTGGGGCCTGATGGTCGCGCAGGGCCGCGAATACCTGACCACCGCCTGGTGGCTGTCGTTCTGGCCCGGCCTCGCGATCATCCTGACCACGCTCTCGCTCAACCTCCTGTCCAACTGGCTGCGCATCGCGCTTGACCCCACCCAGCGGTGGCGGCTGGAGATGAAAGGACGCAAGAATGGCTGACCATCTGCTGGAAGTCCGCGACCTCTCGGTCGAATTCCACACCGCCGCCGGCGTCGTGAAGGCGGTGCAGGACGTCACCTGGCACCTCGACCGCGGCGAGACGCTGGCGATCCTGGGCGAAAGCGGCTCGGGCAAGTCTGTCTCGGCCTCGGCGGTGATGGACCTGATCGACATGCCGCCGGGCAAGATCACCAGCGGTCGGATCCTGCTGAACGGGCAGGACATGCTGACCATGACCGCCGAGCAGCGACGCCAGATCAACGGCGCGAAGATCGCCATGATCTTCCAGGACCCGCTGGCACATCTGAATCCGGTCTACACCGTCGGCTGGCAGATCGCCGAGATGGTGACCAACCACGGCGGCACCCGGGCCGCGGGCCGCACCCGCGCGCTGGAACTGCTGACCCGCGTCGGCGTGCCCGAGCCCGAGGTGGCGATGGAGAAATATCCCCACCAGTTCTCGGGCGGGCAGCGGCAGCGCCTGATGATCGCGATGGCGCTGGCCTGCAAGCCCGACATCCTGATCGCGGATGAACCCACCACCGCGCTCGACGTGACGGTTCAGGCGCAGGTGCTGGAACTGCTGGAAGAGCTGCAGCAGGAAACCGGCATGGGCCTGCTGCTGATCACCCACGACCTCGGCGTGGTGGCAGAGATCGCCGACCGCGTGGTGGTGATGAACGGCGGGCGCATCGTCGAGGCGGGCAACGCCGCCGAGGTCTATCGCAACCCGCAGCACCCCTACACCCGCAAGCTGATCGGCGCCGCCCCCGGCAAGGGCGCGATGCCTGAGGAACGCGACCGCTCGGCCCAGCCGCTGCTGCGGGCCGAGAACCTGCACAAGCACTACGGCGCCTTCCACGCGCTGCGCGACGTCTCGGTCTCGATCATGCCGGGCGAGACGGTGGCCGTGGTCGGCGAGAGCGGCTCGGGCAAGTCCACCCTCGCCCGCGCGGTGCTGCGGCTCGACGATGCCCAGTCCGGCCGGGTGCTCTACCGCGGGCAGGACCTGATGACGATGAGCCCGAAAGAGCTCTTCGGCGTCCGGCGCGACCTGCAGATGGTGTTCCAGGACCCGACGCAATCGCTCAATCCGCGGATGTCGGTGTTCCAGATCATCTCGGAAGCCTGGGTGATCCATCGCGACATCCTTCCCAAGGCGCAATGGCGCGAGCGGGTGGCAGAGTTGCTGGTCAAGGTCGGCCTGCGCCCCGAGATGGCGAACCGCTATCCGCACCAGTTCTCGGGCGGACAGCGCCAGCGCATCGCCATCGCCCGCGCGCTGGCGATGGAGCCGAAGCTGATCGTCTGCGACGAAGCCGTCTCGGCGCTGGATGTCTCGATCCAGGCGCAGGTGATCGAACTGCTGGACGGCTTGCGCCGCGAGCTTGGCCTGTCCTACCTCTTCATCGCGCATGACCTGCCGGTGGTGCGCGACTTCGCCGACCGGGTCATCGTGATGCGACAGGGCCAGATCGTCGAGGAAGGCCCGGTGCGCCAGATCTTCGAAGCGCCGAGCCACCCCTATACCCGCGACCTGCTGGCCGCGAGCCTTGATCCCGATCCCGAGGTCCAGGCCGCCCGGCGCGCCGCCCGTGCCCTGGAGAGCACATGAAACCCGACGTCCTCGTCGCCTATCCGCTGATGCCCGCCTTCATGGAGGAGCTCGAGGCGACCTATACCCTGCACCGGCTCGACAAGGCGGAAGGCCCCGCGCGCGCGGCGCTGATGGAAAAGGCCGGGCCGCTCTGCCGGGCGATGGTGGTGAACGGCCATGTCACGGTCGATGCCGCGATGCTCGACCGGCTGCCGGCGCTGGAACTGGCCGCCTGCTCCTCGGCCGGGTTCGACCTGATGGACCTGCCCGAGATGACGCGGCGCGGGATCCGGCTGACCAACACCTCGGACGCGCTGGTGAACGAGGTGGCGGACATGGCGCTGCTTCTGATGCTGGCCGCGCGGCGGCGGCTGATCGAGGCCGATGCCTATGTCCGCTCGGGCGACTGGGGCCGGCAGGGCATGTTCCCGCTGACCCGCGCCGGGGCCGCGAAGCGCGCAGGCATCGTCGGGCTCGGCAATATCGGCCAGGCGATCGCGAAGCGCTGCGCGGTGCTGGGGATGGAGATCGGCTATTCGGGCCGCAGCCCGAAGCCGGGCGTCGATCACGCCTATTTCCCCGATCCGGTGGCGCTGGCCGGCTGGGCCGACGTGCTGCTGGTCGCCACCCCCGGCGGCGCCGCGACCGAGGGGCTGATCTCGGCCGAGGTGCTGAAGGCGCTCAGCCCGGAAGGCACGCTGGTCAACGTGGCCCGCGGCACGGTGGTGGACGAGCCGGCGCTGATCGCGGCTCTGCGCGAAGGCACCATCGCCTCGGCCGGGCTCGACGTCTACCTGAACGAGCCGACCCCGGACCCGGACCTGACCGCGCTGCCGAACGTCGTGCTCTACCCCCACCACTCCAGCGGCACGCGCGAGACCCGCGACCGCATGGCGCGGATGACCCTCGACAACCTTGCGGCCTTCTACGCGGGCAAGCCGCTGCTGACGCCGGTGAACTGATGGCTGCCCAAGATTGATCGCCACTGGCGATCAATCCGTCACGTCCAATCGATGGAAGCGAACGGATCCGGGGCGCAGGCGCATGCGCCCCGGGTCCGCTTCGTCGGGTGGCGTCAGCTCAGGACGATGCCGCCATCGACGTTCAGCGTCTGCCCTGTGACGAAGGCGCTATCGTCCGAGCAGAAGAAGGCCACCGGCCCCGCCACGTCCTCGGGCGCGCCGATCCGCGCCATCGCGGTCTTCGCCTTCCAGGCATCGCTGATCGCCGGATCGTCGAGGTTCACCCGGCCCATGTCGGTCAGGATGATCCCCGGGCAGATGCAGTTCGCGGTGATGCCGAGCGGTCCCACCTCTTGCGCCAGCACCCGGGTGAAGCCCATCACCGCCGCCTTCGAGGCCGAGTAATGCGCCTGTTCGGGCGCACCGTGCTTGCCGCCGATCGAGGCGATGTTGCAGATCCGCCCGTAGCCCTGCGCCTTCATCAGCGGCAGCACCGCCTGGATCACCAGGAAGGTGCCCTTGGCGTTCACGTCCATGACCGCGTCCCAGGCGGTCTCCGGCAGATGCTCGACATCCGAGGCGATCAGGATCCCGGCGTTGTTCACGACCGCATGGATCGCGCCCAGCTCTGCGACCGCCTCGGCGACCATCGCCTGAACCTCGTCCTTCGAGGACACATCGGCATGCACCTCGGCCACCCGCACGCCCAGCGCTCGCGCCTCGGCCGCGGTTTCGGCCAGCACGTCCGCCTGCCGGGCAATGTCGTTCAGCGCCAGATCGAAGCCGCGTTCCGCCAGACCCAGCGCGATGGCACGCCCGATGCCGCGGCTGGCGCCCGTGACCAGCGCCACGCGCCCGTTTCCAACCTTGTCGCCCATGATCATCTCCTCAGAGTGCCGTGTAGCCGCCGTCCACCGTCAGAACGGTGCCGGTGATGAAGCTCGCCGCGTCCGAGGCGAGGAACGCGACCGCCAGCGCGATCTCGCGCGGCTCGGCCAGCCGCCCCATCGGGGTCGAGGCGAGCCATGTGTTGAACCATTCGGGCTTCGTGCGGCCCATCAGCGTCAGCTCGGTCGCCGTGTAGCCGGGCGCGATCGCATTGACGCGCACCTTGCCCGCCCATTCGACGGCCAGCGACTTGGTGATCATGTTCACCCCGGCCTTCGCGGCATTGTAGGCGATCTGCGGCTGCGGATGCACCACGATCTCTGCCGCCATCGACGAGGTGTTGACGACCGAGCCCCGGCCCGCCGCCACCATCTGCCGCCCGAAGGCGCGGGCGGTGAAGAAGACGCCATGCAGGTCGACGTCGATCACCCGCCGCCAGTCGGCGACGGTCACGTCGAGCGCGGGCGCGTTCTGGACGATGCCCGCGTTGTTCACGAGGATGTCGGGCGCGCCGTATTCGGCGGCGCGCGCCTCGGCGGCCTCGGGGTCGGTGACGTCGAGCACCATCGCCGCGCCGCCTATGGCCTGCGCCGTGGCTTCGGCCGCGGCACCGTCGCGGTCGGCGACGGTGACCTGCGCGCCGGCCTCTGCCAGCACCTCGCAGATCGCGCGGCCGATGCCGGCGGCACCGCCGGTGACCAGCGCGCGGCGGCCGGTGAGGTCGTATTCCCTGATCATGCGGCCTTCTCCTTGGCGGCTTCCGCGGCGGGGGCCAGCGCCCCCTTCAGCGCCGGGTAGAGCGCCCGGTACTGCTCGTAGATCTCGGCGTAGCGCGCGACCTCGCGCGGGCGCGGCTCGATCCGCCGGCCGGGGCGGACCATGGCCGCGATGCCCTCGTCGATGGTGGCGAAGCGCCCGGCGCCATGCGCCGCCAGCACCGCCGAACCGGTCGAGGGCGCATCGGGCGAGGCCGGGATGCAGACCGGCAGCCCCGCGGTGTCGGCATGGATCTGCATCCACAGGTCCGAAGCCGTGGCGCCGCCGCCCACGGTGATCTCGGTGCTGGAATAGCCACCCGCCCTGAAGGCATCGAGGATCGCGCGGGTGCCGAAGCCGATGCCCTCCATGATCGCGCGGAAGACGTGCTGCGGTTCATGCGCGAGCGTCAGCCCGACGATGGCGCCACGGCTCAGCGGATCGGTGTAGGGGGTGCGGTTGCCCTGGAAATGGTCCTGCACGATCAGCCCGTCCGCGCCGGGCGGCAGCGCCGCGGCCTTCGCGTTCAGCTCGGCCAGGTCGAGCTGGCCGCCGCAGAAGCGCCGCAGCCAGTTGATGATCGAGCCTGTCGAGGTCTGCCCCCCCTCGACGATCCAGCGGTCGGGATAGACGATGTCGGGATAGGCGCCCCAGACGCCCGGCGCGTGCAGCGGCGCCGAGGTGACGCCGAACTGCAGGTGGGACGAGCCGGTGATCAGCGCGAGCTGCCCGGGCTGCGACACGCCAAGGCCGATCATGCCGATCAGCGCGTCCGCCCCGCCCTGCACCACCTTCACCGACGGCTTCAGCCCCAGCGCGTTCGCCGCCGCCACGGTCAGCGTGCCGACGAACTGCCCCGGCGCCACGACGCGGTCGGGCCACTTGCCGGCCAGATCCTCGATCCCCAGCGCCTTCAGGATGCCCAGTGCCCAGCCGCCGCGGCGGCTGTTGTAGTGCCAGCGCAGACCGGCGTTATCGAGGCTCGCGCAGCGCTCGCCGGTCAGGCGCAGGTTGAAGAAGTCCTGATATTCGCAGATCGTGACCGCCGCGTCATAGGCGGCGGGCTCGTTGCGCTTCAGCCAGAGCGCCTTCGGGATCATCCATTCGGCCGAAACCGGCCCGCGGCCCGCCCCGTTGATCGCCAGCGCCGGGTCGCCGGTGGCGAGGACGGCATCGGCCTCGGCGTGGGCGCGCACGTCCATCCACATCAGCGCCGGTCGCAGCGCGCGGCCGTCCTTGTCCAGCGCGACGACCGTGCAGCAGGTGGTGGCGAAGCACATCGCCTCGATCTCGGCCGCGTCGATCCCGGCCTCGGCGATGGCGCCGGCGGTGGCCGCGACCAGCGCCGACCACCAGTCCTCGGGGTTCTGTTCGGCCCGCGCGCCGGGGGCGAAGCGGGTCTCGTAGCCGACGGCCTTCTGGCCCAGGCATTTGCCCGACAGGTCGTAGACGCGCGCGCGCAGGCTTTCGGTGCCGCCATCGGCGGTCAGGTAATAGGCCATGTTTCCTCCCTTGGCGCCTCTCCCGCGGCGCCTCCCTGTTCAGGTCAGCGTGCGAAAGGCCTCCAGCGCCTTGCCCGCATACATGATGGCGGGGCCTCCGCCCATCTCGACGGCAACCTCGAGCGCCTCGATCAGCGCGGCCTCGTCCGCGCCGTGTTTCCGTGCCGCGTCGAGGTGGTAGAGGATGCAATCCCCGCAGCCCTTCGACACGGCGATGGCGACGGCCATCAGCTCTTTCTGCGCGGCGCTGAACTGGCCCGCGGCAGTGGCCTGCCGGCTGATCGCCCCGAAGCCCTGCATCAGCGCCGGGGCGGATTTCGCGAAGGCGCCGAGGCGGGCCTTCGCGGCGGCGAGATCGGCCTTGGTGTCAGCCATTGCGGCCTCCGTTCAGGATCAGGTCGGTCACCTCGCGCGGGGCATCCCATTGCGGCATGTGACCGGCGGGCAGGAAATGCGCGGCGACGCGCACCGGCAGGTTCATCGCGTCGGCAGCCGCGACCACGCGGTCCTCGGTCCCGAACAGAGCGGCGACCGGGATCGTCTCGGCCAGCGCCGCGAGCGGGCGCAGGATGTCGATCTTCTGCCGCCCCTCGGGGGTTGCCAGCGCCTGCGCCAGCGCCCGCAGACGGCCGCGGCCCATGTCCTTCGCCATCGCGCCCAGCGCCGCTTCCGACAGGCCGTCGGCCTTGGGGCCCAGCAGGCGCAGCAGATGCGCGACCTCTCCGGGGGTCGAGGCGCCGGCCATGCCATGCACGAAATCGGCTCCGATCCGCGGGCCGCAGCCGGCGGGCGTCAGCAGCACCAGCCGCGCGACCTTCGCGCCCAGCCGTTCGGCCGCCCGCACCGCGACCGCGGCGCCAAGACTGTGGCCGACGAGCGTCAGCGGGCCGCCCAACGTTCCCGCCAGAGCGACGACCGCAGCCACGGCGGTCTCGGTGTCCCGTGCCTCGAGCGTGGTGGCGCCGTGGCCCGGCAGGTCGGGCACGATCGCGGTATGACCGGCGCGGGCGATGGCATTGGTCATCTGCGCCCAGGCGCTGCGGTCGCCCGCGAAGCCGTGGATCAGCAGATGCGCCTGCCCGCCGCTGCCCGCGACGGTATAGGCAAGCCGCCCGCCGGGCAGGTCGAGGAAGGCGAGATCGGCCGGGGCGGGCGCGGTGCCGGCGCGTTCCACGTCGGCGCGTTCGATCCGGCCGCGACGGCCGGTGCCGGTGACGCTGTCGAGAGAGACGCCGTTGCGGCGCGCGAGGCGCCGGGCGAGCGGCGTGGCGCGCAGCAGGCCGCCGGCAGAACGCGAGGGTGCGGCCGCGGGGGGCGCGGCGACCGGGGCAGAGACAGGCGCGGTTGCCTCGGGCGCGTCGAAGGCTTCGACCTGCCCTTCCACCTCGGCAATGGGCGCGCCGACCGGCAGACGCTCGCCGGGCTGGGCAAGGATGCGCAGCAGCCGGCCCTCGTAGAGCGCGGGCACCTCGGCCACGGTCTTGTCGGTCTCGATCTCGAGGATGGCAGCGCCGCGGGCATAGTCCGCGCCCTCGGCCACCAGCCATTGCACGATCACGCCCTCTTCCATCGTCTCGCCCAGCCGCGGCATGCGCAGCAGCGCGACGGCCGGGGCCGCCGCAGCGGGCGCATCGGCCTCGGGGGCCGCACCGGGCTCGTCATCCGAGGCCCAGTCGGCCTCGTTCGTGACGCGGGCACGGGCGATGGGCCGGCCGACGGGGATCCGGTCGCCCGGGCCCGCCAGCAGCTCGTCGAGCACCCCGTCGCCCAGCGCCGGGAATTCGACCACGGTCTTGTCGGTCTCGAGCTCGAGGATCGGCTCACCGCGCTTGAAGCTTTGCCCGGGCGCCACCATCCAGTCGACGATGACGCCCTCTTCCATCGTCTCGCCGAGGCGAGGCATGGTCAGCGTGAGGTCGTTCATGCCGCGACCTTCCCCGCAACCATCTGCCGCGCGGTGTCGAGGATCAGCTGCACGCCCGGCACCGAGCCGGTTTCCAGCACGGTCGAGACCGAGATCGGGATGTCCTCGCCGGCGACGCGCACCACCGGGTCTTCGAGATAATCGAAGCATTCCTCGGTGATCCGCGCCGACAGCTCGGCCGCCACGCCGGCGGTCATCACGCCTTCGGAGACGACCATCGCGCGCCCCGTGCGTTCGACATGCGCGCGGATCGGGTCGAAATCGAGCGGGTTGAGCGTGCGCAGGTCGATCACCGTCGCCTCGATCCCCTCGGCGGCAAGCTTCTTCGCCGCCTCCATCGCGTAGTGCAGCTGGCGGGAATAGGTGACGATGACCAGATCGCGCCCCTCGCGGCGCACGGCAGACCTGCCCCAGGCCAAGGGCTCGGCGTCCAGATCCACGGTTTCCTTCATCGTGTAGAGCGCCTTGTGCTCGATGAAGACCACCGGGTCGGGCCTCGTCAGCGCCTGACGCAGCAGGTGATAGGCATCGGCCACCGTCGCCGGCATCGCCAGACGCAGGCCCGGCGTGTGCATCACGTAGGCCTCGAGGCTCTGGCTGTGCTGCGCGCCGGCCGAGCGGCCGGTGCCGCCTTGCGTGCGCAGGACCATCGGCACGCCGATCTGGCCGCCGAACATGTAGCGGATCTTGGCGGCCTGGTTGCCCAGCTGGTCCATCGTCATGCCGATGAAATCGACATACATCAGCTCGGCCACCGGGCGCAGGCCGGCCATCGCCGCCCCGACCGCGGCGCCGACGATCGCGGGTTCGGAAATCGGCGTGTCGATGACGCGCTCGGGCCCGAATTCCTTGATCAGTTCCTTGGTCACCGCATAGGCGCCGCCGTAGCGGCCGACTTCTTCGCCCAGGATGACGACATCGGGATCTTCGCGCATCGCGTCGATCAGCGCCTGACGCAGCGCGTCGCGGTAGGTGAGTTCCTGAAGGGCCATGTGCTTCTCCTCAGTCCCGGGCCAGCACGCGGGCGATGCGGGTGCGCACCGGCTCGGGCTCAGGCTCTTCGGGGGCATAGACATCGCGGAACATCGACGAGAGCGGCGGTTCCGTCTGGGCGGTGGTGAAGTCGATCGTCGCGTCCATCTCGGCGTCGATCTCGGCATCGAGGGCGGCCAGCTCGTCCTCGGTCGCGATGCCGCGCTCGATCAGGACGTTGCGGGCGAAGGCCACCGGGTCCTTTTGGCGGCCGGTCTCTTCCTCGACCGGGTCGCGGTAGGGCGACTTGTCCTTCCGGGCGTGGCCGTAGAAGCGGTAACAGTCGACGACCAGGAAGGCGGGCTTGCCCTGCCGCACGCCGGCCACCAGCCGCGCGGCGGCTTCGGCCACGGCCTCGACATCCAGACCGTCGACCGTTTCGGCAGCCAGTCCGAAGGCCTGCGCGCGTTCGTGCAGCTTCGGGTTGGCGGTGGCCTGATCGATGCGGGTGCCCATGCCGTACTGGTTGTTGATGCAGACGAACAGGCAGGGCAGCTTCCAGAGCGCCGCCATGTTCATGCTTTCGTAGAGGATCCCCTGCCCCGTCGCCCCGTCGCCGAAGAAGGCGACCGAGATCTTGCCGGTGCCGTGGTGGCGCGCCGCGAGGCCCGCGCCGACCACCGCCGGGATGCCGCCGCCGACGATGGCGTTCGCGCCCAGATGGCCCAGCCCCATGTCGGCGATGTGCATCGAGCCGCCCTTGCCGTGGCAGTAGCCGGCCTCCTTGCCGCCGATTTCCGCCATCATCCGCTTGGGATCGGCGCCACGGGCCAGGAAGATGCCATGGCCGCGGTGGTGGGTGGTGAAGGTGTCGCCCTCGACCATCGCCGCGCAGACGCCGGTGGCGGCGCTTTCCTCGCCGATCGAGAGGTGCAGCATCGAGCCGGCGGACTGGCCGCGCACGAACAGCTCGCCCACCCGTTCCTCGAAGGTCCGCACCCGGCGCATCATGCGGTAGTGCCGGGGCAGCTCGGAATTGCTTTTCAGGGCCGACTGAAGGGCCTCGGGCTTGGACATCCCTTGTTCCGATCTTTGCTTTTACAGGAGGTTGAGTTTCGTGCTGCGCGAGACGACCGCGACGGCCACGAGGATGATGATGCCCTTCACGATGGACTGGATGTAGGTATCCATGCCCATCAGGTTCAGGCCGTTGTTGATGACGCCGATGAAGAGCGCGCCGAAGAAGGTGCCCAGCACGGTGGCGGTTCCGGGGCGCAGCATGGTCATGCCGATGAACACCGTGGCGAGCCCGTCGAGCAGGTAGCGCTCGCCCGCGTTGGGCTGGCCCGAGCCGAGCCGCGCGGCCAGCAGCATCCCGGCCACGACCGCGAAGGCCGAGCAGACCACGAGCGAGGCGGCGCGGTAGCGGCGCACCTGCACGCCCGACAGTTCCGCGGCCTTCTGGTTGCCGCCGACCGCGTAGATGTAGCGGCCGAAGATCGTGCGCTCCATCACGAACCAGGCGAGGAAGACCGCGCCCAGCATGAAGAAGGCCAGCACCGGGATGCCCAGCACGCGGCCCTGCCCCAGCCACAGGTAGCTGTCGGGCAGCCCGCCGTAGATCGCCCGGCCGCCGGTCATCAGGAAGTTGATCCCGAACAGGATCGAGCCCGCGGCCAGCGTCGCGATCAGCGAGGGGATGCCGACCACGGTGACGAAGAAGGCGTTCATCGCCCCGATCAGCAGGCCCGCGCCCAGACCCGCCAGCAGCGCCAGCGGCAGCGGCGTGCCCGCCACCAGCAGCAGCGGCACCAGCACGCCGGCAAGCCCCACGGTGAAGCCCACCGACAGGTCCATCTCGCGCGCCGCGAAGCCGAAGGTCAGCCCCGCGCCGACGATGGTCAGCATCGAGATCTGCTGGGCGATGTTCAGCAGGTTGTTCGAGGTCAGGAACCGGTCGACGAAGATCGAGAAACCGAGGAACATCAGCACCAGCACCACGAGCGTGGAATAGCGCTGGACGTGATCCTTGCGGATGACGCCGAAGACGGTGTCATGGCGGGGAAGGGTTGCGGTCTCGCTCATGCTGCGGTTCCTGAGATGGCGGCGATGAAGGTGCTTTCCGAGAAGTCCGCCGCGCGGATCTCGGGACCGGGTCGCTGATGGGCAAAGGGAATGACGCGGTGCGCCACGGATTCGATTTCCAGCAGATCGGACGAGGCAATCAGGATGCCTGTGCCCTGCGCGGCCAGCCGGCGCATCTCGGCGTAGATCTCGGCCTTGGCGCCGATGTCGACGCCCTCGGTCGGCTCGATGAAGATCATCACCCTGTAGCGGCCTTCGGCGCCATAGAGCCACTTGCCGATCGAGATCTTCTGCTTGTTGCCGCCCGACAGCTCTTTCAGAAGCTGGCCCGAGCTGTGCGCCTTGACGTTCAGCAGCCGCATGACGCGCGTCGCCTCGGCCTCTTCGCGCCGGGGGGACAGGACGCCCGCGCCGACCGAGCCGTGCTGCGGATGCACCATCGACAGGTTCTCGCGCAGCGTCCACTCGCCGATCAGCGCGTATTCCATGCGGTGGTCGGGGACCAGGGCCACGCCCGCCGCCTGCATGCGGCCGGGGGGGCCGGGCTCGACCGGCTTGCCGCCGATCTCGAGCGCGCGGCACTGCACGCCCGCGGGATTGTGCAGCGAGCGGGCGAAACCGAAATGCCCGGCGCCGGTCAGGCCGATCAGGCCGACGATCTCGCCGGCATGGATGCGGAAGTCGGGGACGCGGACCGCGCCGGCGCTCCAGCCTTGCACGGAAAGCACGACTTCGGGGCGGGCGGCGCGGGTGGTCTCGGCCGATTTCAGCTGGGCACCGCCCGTGCGGCGCAGCATCAGCTCGACCAGCTGGTCCTCGGACAGCGCCGCGCCCGGCTCGGTGCAGATGTGGCGGCCGTCGCGCAGCACGGTGATGCGGTCCGACAGCGCCTTGATCTCGGACAGGAAGTGGCTGATCAGCACCACGCCGACGCCGCGCTTGGGCAGGCTGCGGATGATCTGCCAGAGCTGTTCCTTTTCCCGCGCCGGAAGCGTCGCGGTCGGCTCGTCGAGGATGACGAGCTTCGGGCTGCCGCGCAGGGCGCGGACGATCTCGATGACCTTGCGGTCGGCCATCGGCAGCTCGCCCACCGGGCGGGCGAGGTCGATGGCGGCGCGCGGGAACCATTCGCGGACCAGCGCCTCGGCCTGGCGCTGCAGCGCGCCGGCACGGATCACCAGGCCCGCGATCTTCGGTTCGTGGCCAAGCAGGATGTTCTCGGCCCCGGTCAGGCCGGACACGAGGCTGCCCTCCTGGCTGACATGGGCGATGCCATGCAGCAGCGCGCCATGCGGCGAGCCCAGGCGCACCGGCTGCCCGGCGATCACGACCTGCCCCGACGACGGGGCAAGGCTGCCGCCCAGCACGTTCACCAGCGTCGACTTGCCCGCGCCGTTCTCGCCGATCAGCCCGTGCACCTCGTCGCTGCGGAAGTCGACGCTGACGCCGTCGAGCGCGCGGGTGCCCGGGAACTGCATGACGATATCTGTCAGACGGATATCCATGAAAGTCTCTGCAACGCTTTCTTCGGGTTCGGGAAAGGGGGCCGGGGCCGTCGCCGGGAGCAGCGATGGCAGCGCGGGGGGAGAGATCCGCGGGAAGGGCCGCCGGCCCCGGCCGTTCAGGTCACATGAAGTCCTTGCAGTTCTGCTTGGTGACCAGCGGGGCGTCGAGATAGACGATGTCCGAAGGGATCACGTCCGCCTTTTCCTTGCCGTCGACGACGATGTCCTGGATCCACTGGCCGACCTGCGCGCCCATCTTCTCGAAGGGCTGGGCGACGGTGGCGATCATCGGGCTTTCGGGCTTGCAGACCTCTGCGATCGCCTGCGGATGGCCGTCGATGCCGATCACCTTCACCCCGGTCAGCCCGGCGGCGTTCAGCTGGTTCACCACGGCCTGCGCCGGCTCGTCCCAAGGGGCCCAGACCGCGTTGATCTCGGACCCGAAGCGCGCGGCATAGTCCTCCATCGTGCGCGAGGTGTCCTCGAAGAAGGCCGTATAGTCGATGTTGTGCGTCGCCAGCACCTTGATGCCCGGGTATTCCTTCAGCACCGTCTCCATCACGTCGCCGCGCTTGCGGGTGCCGTGATGCTCGGCCATGCGGAAGAAGAGCAGGTTGCCGTGGCCCTTGAGCTGGTCGAGCAGGTAGACCGACACGTCCGAGGACATCGCCCAGTTGTTGGTGGTCACGTCGACGACGACGCCGTCCACGAAGCCCGAGTCGACGGCGAAGACGGGAATGTTGGCATCGCTCGCCGCCTTCAGCGCAGCGCTCGAGGCGCGCAGGTCGGCCATGGTCACCACGATCGCGTCGACGCCGCGGCTGGCCGCGTCCTGAATGTTCGAGGCCGTCGCCTCGCCCGAGCCGCCGCTGTCGAGGAAGCTCACGTTCCAGTCCGACTTGCCGTTGTCGGCGATCCATTTCTGGAAGCCCGCCTTGGTGCGCTGGTCCGACTGGGCCGCCGCATTCGAGTTCACCATCACCACCTCGAGCGCCTGCGCCGAGCCGCCCGCCATCAGCATGGCGACAGCGCAAGCGAAGCCGGCACCGGAAATCCGGTTTTTCATCTGCTATTCCTCCCTGGGGCCAGACACCGGGGGCGGGGCTTCCCTCGGGCCCCTGCGGTTCTGGATTGATCTTTGCCGGTCCTCTTCCGACAAGAGGAACCTGTGCCACCGCGTTACATTTGTCAAGTTCGGTGATTTTTGTCACGGTGCAGCACGAACAGGGAGCAGGACGAGATGCGCGCAGGAAACGGAAACAGCCAGGAAGATGAGGTGCTTATGGCCCGCGCGGCCTGGCTCTACTACATCGGCGGCCTGAACCAGGAAGAGACCGCGCGGCGGCTGCACACGACGCGGGCCCGGGTGAACAAGCTTCTGGGCGACGCGCGCGACACCGGGCTGGTGAGCATCACCATCAACCCCGCCAATGTCGGGCTGTTGCCGGTGGAAGAGCTGATCCGCAGCCATTACGGGCTCGAGTTCTGCATCTGCACCCCGGCGCTGGGGCAGGAAACCGGCACGGATGCCGAGAAGATCCTGGCGAAATACGCCTTCCGCGCCGTGGGGGCGGCGGCGGCGGCGCATCTGCGACGGCATCTCGCCGAATCGCCCGACGCGGTGATCGGCACCGGCTGGGGGCGCACGCTGGAACAGATGACGCTGCACATGGCGGGCGTCAGCGCGCCCGGGGCGAAGTTCATCAGCCTCGTGGGCTCGCTGACCGCCAATTCGGCCTTCAACCCGTTCGAGGTGGTGCATTCGCTGGCCCGCGGCACCGGGGCCGAGGGCTTCTTCGTGCCGGTGCCGTTCATCGCCGACACCGTCGCCTCGCGCGAGGTGCTGCTGTCGCAGCAGTCGGTGCAGCAGGCGCTGGCGATCGCCCGGACCGCGACCATCGCCTATATCTCGCTGGGCGAGCTGCGCGAGGATTCGGTGCTGCGCACGCAGGGCATGGTGACGCTGGGAGAGCTGGCAGAGCTTCGCGCCCTGGGCGCGGTCGGCGACACCAACGGGCATTTCTTCGATGCGCAGGGCCGCGCCGTCGACCATCCGCTGAACCGGCGCAGCATCGGCGTGGCGCTTGAGGACCTGCGCAAGATCTCGACGGTGGCGCTGGTCGCCGGCCGCTCGAAGCTGGCCGCCGCGCAGGGCTTCCTGGCCAGCGGCATCGCCCGCGGCCTGATCATCGACGGCGACACCGCGACGCTGCTGGCCGCATCGCTGCGCGGGACCGGCTGAGCCCTGCCTGCGCGCGCCCCCGCGGCCGTCAGCCCGCGCGTCAGCCCGCGCGGCTGATCGCGGCGCGGATCGAGACCGCGGCCTCGCCGATATCGGCCTGCATCGCCGCCGCCGCCGCGGCGCCGTCGCGCGCCGTCAGCGCCGCGATCACCTCCTGGTGGCGGGCATGGCCGGAAACGGACAGCACGCCGCCGCGCACGACGCTCATCAGCGGGCCGTAGCGCATCCACAAAAGCTCGACGAGGTCGATCAGGTCCTCGTTCCCGCAGGCGCGGTAGACGGTGAAGTGGAACTGCTGGTTCAGCCGCAGATAGGCCTTGATGTCCTCCTGCAGCACCGGGTCGTTCATCCGCGCGTCGATCCCGCGCAGCTCGCGGATACCGGCCTCGTCGATCCGCCGCGCCGCCAGCTCGGTCGACTGCCCTTCGAGCAGCAGGC
The DNA here is from genome assembly GCF_037095735.1 of Frigidibacter sp. MR17.14. NCBI lineage: Bacteria > Pseudomonadati > Pseudomonadota > Alphaproteobacteria > Rhodobacterales > Paracoccaceae > Frigidibacter > Frigidibacter sp. MR17.14. The sequence continues at coordinate 23,185 of NZ_JBAWKD010000017.1, forward strand.
GCAGGGGCAGCAGCGCGTCGAGCCGCTGCACCGTCGCCTGCGGCACGCAGATCGAGCGGCGCGGCGGCGCATCCAGCGCGCGGGCGGCGACGAGCCGGTTCAGCGCCTCGCGGATCGGCATGTGGCTGGTGCCGAAGACCTCGGAGAGTTCCTGAAGGGTCAATTTCTGGCCGGGCTCGAATTCGCCCATCATGCAGAACTGCTTCAGCTCGGTGTAGACGAAGTCGAGATCCGTCTGCGGACGGCGGGTCTCGAGCTTCAGCGCGCTCACTGTGGGCACTCGGACATCTCCGGTCTGCGGGCCGCGGCCCAGGAAGGGTAATCCTTCTTACCCAAAACCAACAGCGACCGCAATCTTGATCAAAGATCGAAGATAGTTGACATATGATGCGGAATCATCTTCCATCCTGCTCACAAGCTGCAGCGACTCGGGGCCACCCCGGGCAGAGGAAACCGCAGCGATCACAACAGGGTAGAACATGGAACGTGACCTCAGCAGACGGTCCGCGCTCAAGATGGGCGTGGGCACTCTCATGGGCCTTGCCGCGCCGTCCTTGATCGCGTCGCGCGGGCTTGCCGCCGAACCCGCCCCGATCAAGATGGTGATGGTGAATCCGCTCGAAGGTGAATGCGCGCAATGGGGCATCCCGATCGTGCGCGCCGGCCAGCTCTGGGCGGACGAGCACAATGCCAACGGCGGCATCCTGTGCGGCGACGGCGAGCGGCACCGGATCGAGTATTCGGCCTATACCAACGTCTGCTTCTATCCGAACGAGGAGCTGACCGCGTTCCGCAACGCCATTCTGCAGGATGGCAAGAAATACATGTTCCAGACCTATACGCCCGCCTCGCGCAAGGCGATCGCCCGGATCGCCACCCAGAACGGGGTGCTGACGAACTCCTATGGCGGCGGGTTCATGAGCAAGGACTTCCCCTACCTGATGGGCGGGATCACAGGCTCGCCGACGGCCTTCCTCGGGCTGGTGTCGCATGTGCTGGAACAGCATCCCGACATCAAGCGCGTGGCGCTGATGTTCACCGACAACTCGTTCGGGCAGGCCGGGCGCGGCTACACCGCCGCGGGCTGCGCGCCCTATGCCGCCGACGGGCGCATCGAGATCGTCTACAACGAGGTCTTCGACCCGAACATGACCGACTACTTCCCGCTGCTGGGCGCGGTCATGAAGACGAAGCCCGACGCGATCTTCTATTCCGACCTGCCCCCCGGCAAGCAGGCGATCCTGCTCGAGACCGCGCAGTCGCTGGGCTATGACGGGGTCTGGATGTCGCATTCCTGGGACCTGCCGCAGATCGCGCAGCGGGTGGACATGGCCAAGCTCGACGGCCGGGTCTACGGCGGCTTCGGCGTCGACGCGATGGAGCCCAGCTTCTCGAAGCGCGCGCATGACATGTACCAGTCCTACGCCTCGAAATACGGCGCGGGCGAGTGGATCGGCTTCGCGGGGCTGACCTATTCGGCGATGGTCACGCTCGACGCGGCCTTTGCCGGGGCCAAGACGATCGAACCGAAGGACGTGATGGAGACGCTCTACGGCATGGCCGAGATCGACCACCCGATCTACGGCAAGTCGCGCTGGTCGGGGAAGGACATCTTCGGCGTCGACCACCACCTGCTGACCCCGACCCCGAAATACGTGATCAAGGGCGGCACCCTCGCCTATTCCGGCGTCGTCGACGACCACGCCTGGTGGGAGGAACACAAGGCCGCCGCGCTTCCCGTGCTGAAAGAGCACGGCATGACCGAGGTCTGACCCCTCCCCTCCCCGGACCGCATCCCGGTCCGCCCTCCCCCACAGCGGGCGTGCCCTATGTCGCGTCCCGAAAATCACCACAGGGGACGAGCCGTCGCGGCTCGTCCCGAAGACCACAACAGGGGACGAGCCGTCGCGGCTCGTCCCACGGACCCCCATTTGTCAACAGACGGAGGCCGCGATGGCCAGAGATGACATCCTCCTGCCGCCCTACGCGACAGAGCTCTTCGCCGAACCGATCCGTGCCGAAGAGATCGCCGGCCTGCCCGGCGCGCTGGACACCGGCATCGAGAACGTGGACCCGGTGACCTNACGGAGGCCGCGATGGCCAGAGATGACATCCTCCTGCCGCCCTACGCGACAGAGCTCTTCGCCGAACCGATCCGTGCCGAAGAGATCGCCGGCCTGCCCGGCGCGCTGGACACCGGCATCGAGAACGTGGACCCGGTGACCTTCTCGGTCGTCCATGCCCGCGTCGAGGGCATCATGACCGAGATGACCGAGACGATCCTCGCCACCGCCCGCAACCCGATCCTGCACGGCGCGAAGGACTTCACCTGCTGCCTGCTGGACACCTACGGCGCCTCGATCCTGTCGATGGTGGACTGCATCCCGGTCCATGTCGGCACGATGAGCCCGCCGCTGCGCTTCGTGATCCGCGCCTTTGGCGAGGACATCCGCGAAGGCGACGTGTTCCTTAACAACGCCTCCTACGCCGGCAACAGCCATGTCGGCGATTTCACGATGTTCGCGCCGATCTTCTACGAGGGCAAGATCGTCGCCTGGGCCTGCTCGAAATGTCACCTGCTGGACATCGGCGCGCATCTGCCCACCAGCATGGACCCCTTCGCCAAGGACATCTACGAAGAGGGCTTCCATTTCCCGGCCGTGCGCCTGTGCCGCAACCACAAGCCGATCACCGACCTCGTCCGCTTCATCGCCTACAACTTCCGCTATCCGCAGCAGTGGCATGGCGACTTCCTCGCGCAGCTCAGCTCGCTGTGGGTGGCAGAGGCGCGGGTGATCGAGCTGTGCAAGCGCTTCGGCTATGACACGTTCAAGGGCTGCCTGACCGAAAGCCTGCGCTACGGCGAGCGCGCGATGCGCGAAGAGATCGCGAAACTGCCGAAGATCACCGTCACCGAGACGCTGAAAACCGAGTGCTTCAAGGGCTACATCGACGAGCCGCTCGAGTTCAAGATGACGCTCTCGATCGACCCCGAGAACGGCTGGATCGACTTCGACTATTCGGAAATGCCCGATCAGATCGACTTCAGCTACAACCTCAGCTACGCGACCTGCCGCTGCTCGGCGATCCAGGGCACGCTGCCGATCCTGTCGCCGGACCTGCCCTACAACTCGGGCGCACTGGACCGCATCCGCGTCAAGCAGCGCGAGGGCGCGCTGGCTGGGATCCCGCGCTGGCCGGTGGGGACCGAGGTCGCGACCGTGGGTCTGAACGACGAGGTGACGAACCTCGTCTTCAAGACCTGGGCCAAGGTGCTGCCCGGACGGGCGCTGGCGGGGATGGGCGAACACCCGGCCGCCAACCACACCGGCGCCGGCGTCGATCCGCGCAAGGGCAACCAGCCTTACGGCCACCTGCACTACCTCGCCGCCTCGGCGGCCGGCGCGACCGAGGGCTTCGACGGGCTGCCGCACATGTTCGGCCACTGCATCATGGGCAACATGGGCTACGAGTCGCTCGAGATCCACGAGCAGTCGCTGCCCCGCATCATCTGGGAAGTGAAGGCCGAGCCGGACTCGGGCGGCGCCGGCAAGTGGCGCGGCGGCGTGTCGATGTCGCACCGGCTGCAGCCGATCGACCATGACATGCAGCTGATCTACTGCGGCGTCGGCCACACCTGGCCCGCCTTCGGGCTCTACGGCGGCGAGGGCGGCGCGGTCGCCGACCACTGGCTGCTGGACGGCAAGACCCAGCAGGTCGACGCCCGGCTCGAGAACATGGGCGAGACGATCTGCCGCCGCGACCAGCACTGGTATGCAAAGACCGGCGGCGGCGGCGGCTTCGGCAACCCGCTGGAGCGCGATCCGGGCAAGGTCCGCGACGATGCGCGCGACGGGTTCATCAGCCTCGACGCGGCGCGCGATCTCTACGGCGTCGTGCTGGACACCGAGCCCGAGCTCTACGCGGTCGACGAGGCCGCCACCGCCAAGCTGCGCGCCGAAATGGCCGCGCTGGCCTGATCAGATCCGAGGAAACCGCAATGAAATACCGCATCAGCGTCGACGTGGGCGGCACCTTCACCGACCTCACCATCGCCGAGTCCGAGACCTTCACCCAGCTCGGCAGCCACAAGTCGCCGACCACGCCCGAAGACCGCTCGGTCGGGATCCTGAACGCGATGGGCCTCGCGGCCGAAAGCCTCGGGCTGTCGCTGAACGAGCTTCTGTCGCAGACCTCGGTGTTCTGCCACGGCTCGACCACCGCGACCAACACCATCATCGAGATGAGCGGCGCGAAGACCGGGCTCATCTGCACCCGCGGCACCAAGTACATCCTGTGGCGCGGCGAGGGCCGCCGCCAGACGATGTTCAACTACAAGATGGAGCCGAACACCCCGCTGATCCGCCCCTATCTCTGCCGCGAAGTGACCGAGCGCATCACCTCGGACGGCACGGTCATCGTGCCGCTGGACGAGGACGAGGTCCGCGCCGAGGTCCGCCAGCTGAAGGCCTGGGGCGTCGAGGCGATCGCGGTCTGCACCATGTGGTCCATCGTCAACGATGCCCATGAACGCCGGATCGGCGAGATCATCGAAGAGGAATGGCCGGGCGTCGACTACTGCCTGTCCTCGGACATCCAGCCGATCATCCGCGAATACTACCGCACCAGCTGCGTGGTGCTGAACGCGATGCTGCAGCCCAAGGTCTCGCGCTACCTGCGCAACCTGCAGGGCAAGCTCGAGGACCGCGGTTTCCGCGGCGAGACGCTGATCGTGGTGTCGAACGGCGGCGTGGTGCCGATCTCGGAAGTGGCGAAGAAGCCGGTGTTCATGCTGTTCTCGGGCCCCTCGATGGCGCCCGAGGCGGGCTACTACTTCAGCGAGCTCGAAGGCATCAGGAACTGCATCACCGTCGACATGGGCGGCACCAGCTTCGATGTCTCGACCGTGCTCGACGGGCAGATCACCGTGACCAAGGACGGGCGGATCCTGAACCACCCGACCGGCGTCGCCTCGATCGAGATCGCGACGCTGGGCGCGGGCGGCGGCTCGATCGCCACCATCGACAAGGGCCTGATCAAGGTCGGGCCCCGCAGCGCCGAGGCCGTCCCTGGCCCCGCCTGCTACATGCGCGGCGGCACCGAGCCCACGGTGACCGATGCCTATGTCGTGCTGGGCTACATCAGCCCCGCCCACTTCCTGAACGGACGGATGAAGATCGACCGCGACCTTGCCGTGAAGGCGGTCAAGGAGCATGTGGCCGACCCGCTGGGCATCAGCGTCGAGGACGCGGCGCTGGGCATCACCCAGGTCGTCAACGAGAACATGCTGGGCGGCATCCTCGACATGACCATCCGCCGCGGCGTCGATCCGCGCGAATTCGCACTGGTCACCGGCGGCGGCGCCACCTCGGTCCCGGTCGCCTTCCTGGCCCGCGAGATGGGCATCAAGAAGATCGTGATCCCACGGCAGACCTCGGTCCTGTGCGCCTTCGGGGCCAACAACGCCGCCATCCAGATGAGCGACGTGGTCTCGAAGTTCAGCGACACCCATGCCTTCGACTTCCAGGGCGTGAACGATGCCATCGGCGGGATCACCACCAAGGGCGCGGACTTCCTGACCCGGATGGGCATCCCGCCCGAGGACCAGAAGTTCGAGCTCTTCGTCTCGGCGCGCTATCCGATGCAGACGACCGAGCTCGAGATCCCGATCACGCTGGACGGCGGCAAGGTCACGCCGGCAATCCTGAAGCAGATGACGCAGGCGTTCCACGACGCCTACCTCGCCCGCTACAAGACCAACGACCCGGCCTCGGATGTCGAATTCCTGATGTGGCGCAACCTCGCCACCTTCCAGCGCCCGAAGATCGTGCTGCCGGAATCCGAGAAGTCGTCGCAAAGCCTGCCGGTCACCGCGCTGATGACCACGAGCCAGGCCTATTTCGGCGGCGGCACCACGGTCGAGACGCCGATCTACGATGGCGAGAAGCTCGCCTACGGCATGTCGGTACAGGGCCCGGCGCTGGTGATCCTGCCTGACACCACCATCGTCGTGCCGCCCTTCGCGGCGCTCGACACCCGCAAGCACGGCTACTTCGTGATGGATGTCGATGTCGACACCTCGGCGGGGGCCGCCGCCGCCAAGCGCAAGCGAGAGCCCGCTCCGGCGCACTGAGCCCCCGCGCTCCCGCCCCAGCCCTCTCCCCGGGGGCGGGAGCCTTTTCTTCCGACGGGCGCAAGCGAGGTGGCCATGCTCGACGTCAACCTGACCCAGATCTTCATCAACTTCCTGTCGCTCAGCGCCTTCTACGGCCTCTTCGCCGTCGGGCTCGCGCTGGTCTTCGGGGTGATGAAGGTCGTGAACTTCGCCCATGGCGAGTTCTTCATGCTGGGCGGCTACGCGCTGTGGCTGCTGCTGGCCGCGCTGCCGGGACTGCCCTTGTGGCTGGTCTTCGGGCTGGCGCTGGTCGTCGGGCCGCTGGTCGTCGCGCTGGCCGGGATGCTGGTCGAAAAGCTGATCTTCGAGCGCACGGCCAACAACACCTTCGGCGGCTTCATCGCCTCGCTCGGTCTCAGCTACGTCATCCAGGCGCTGGCGGTGCTGGGCTTCGGGGTCGTGTCGAAAAGCCTGCCGGTGCTGATCCCCGGCCAGATCGAGGTGGCGGGCGGCATCCTGACCCACCAGCGGCTGGCGGTGATCCTGGGCGGTGTCGCGATGATGACCGGGCTCTGGGTCTTCCTGAACCGCACCCGCGCGGGCCGCGCGGTGCGCGCCGCCTCGCAGAACCACGCCTCGGCGCGGCTGCAGGGCATCAACCTGCGCCGGGTGCGCTACACCACCATGGCGATCGGCGCGGCGATGGCCGCGGTCTCGGGCGTGCTGATGGGCAGCGTGATCAACGTCGGGCCCTACATGGGGCTCGAGGCGATCTGGAAGGCCTTCATCGTGGTCATCGTCGGCGGGCTGGGCAGCATTCCCGGCGCGATCACCGCGGCGCTGCTTTTCGGGCTGATCGACAGCATCGCCACCACGCTGGGCTACGGCCAGTACATCGTCATCATCGACACCGTGATCATGCTGGCGGTGCTGGCCTTCTTCCCCCGCGGCCTGCTGGGCCGCGAGGCGCCCCCGCTCGACCAGGGACAGGTACAGGGCGGCGACGGGGCCGAGGCCGCGCTGCCCCCGGGCCTGTCGCGCGCGCTGGTGCTGGCCTTCGCCTGCGCCCTCGCGGCCTTCCCCTTCTTCGCCTCGCAATACTACATCGGCATCGGCATCCTGTTCCTGATCAACCTGATCCTGGTGATCAGCTACCGCACCTGCACCACGATGGGCGGCTGGTCCTTCGCCCATGTCACGATGTTCGCGATCGGCGCCTATGCGATGGCGCTCTTGCAGACCGGGCCGGGCCTGTCGTTCTGGCTGATCCTGCCGCTGGCCGGGCTGGCCGCGGCGCTGGTCGCGCTGGTCATCGCCTGGCCGGTGATGCGTACGCGGCAATTCTACTTCTTCCTGTCGACCTTCGCCGCCGGCGAGGCGATCCGTCAGTGCTTCATCCAGTTCCGACCGGTCTTTGGCGGGATCGAGGGCATATCCTTCCTCTCGCCGCCCGAGGATCTCTTCGGCCTCAGCTTCTACGACACCCGCACCTATTACCTGATGGCGCTGGCGCTGGCCGCCATCGCCGGGGCGCTGCTGTGGGTCTTCGACCGCGGCCGCACCGGGCGCACCGTCAAGGCCATGGCCGAGAACGAGAACCTCTCGGCTGCGCTCGGGATCGACGCGCTGGCGCTCAAGACCCTCGTCTTCTGCATCTCGGCCTTCTTCGCGGGCTGCGCCGGGGCGCTCTTCGCCGGCTACAACGGCTTCGTCGCCCCCACCGACTTCACCGCGCAGGTGATGTTCAAGATCATCGCCGCGGTCATCATCGGCGGCAGCCGCAGCTTCTGGGGCCCGGTGATCGGGCTCGTGGTGCTCACCGTTCTGGAAGAGGCGCTGACCGGCGCCGACCAACTGGTGCCGCTGTTCTGGGGCCTGACCATCATCCTGACCGTGCTCTTCATCCCCTCGGGGCTCGAAGGCCTGGCCCGGCGCCTGATCGCGCCGCTGATCGGCCCGCGCGCCACCCGCTTCTCGGAGGATCGCAATGCTTCGCGTGCATGAACTGACCCGCAGGTTCGGCAGCCTGCTTGCCCTCGACCGCGTCTCGTTCGAGGTCCAGAAGGGCGCGATCCACGGGCTGATCGGCCCGAACGGCTCGGGCAAGACCACCTTCTTCAACCTTGCCACCGGCTTCCTCGCCCCGACCTCGGGGCAGGTGCTGTGGCACGGCGCGCCGGTCAGCGGCCGCGCGCCGCACGCGATCTCGCGGCTGGGGATCGCCCGAACCTTCCAGAACACCAGCAACTACGCCTCGCTCACCGCGCGCGAGAACCTCGTGATGGCCAGCCGCAACCAGATGCGCTCGTCGGCACTGTCGCGGCTGCTGCATCTGGGCCCGGCCCGGCGCGAGGAAGCCGCGCAAGAGCTGCGGGCCGAGGCGCTGCTCGACCGCTTCGGCATGCGCGAGCTGGCCGACGTGCGCGCCGCCGACCTGCCGGGCGGCACCCAGAAGATCCTCGGCGTCGCCATCGCGCTGGCGACGGGGCCGGAGCTGCTGATGCTGGACGAGCCGCTGGCCGGGCTGAACCCGGCAGAGAAGGCGCAGCTGATGCGGATCCTGCGGATGATCCGCGACGAGGGGCTGACCCTGCTGCTGATCGAACATGACATGAAGGCGATCATGCAGACCTGCGACCGCATCACCGTCCTCAGCTATGGCACGCTGCTGGCCGAGGGCACCCCGGCAGAGATCAGCCGTGACCCGGCGACCATCGCCGCCTATCTCGGATCGGAGGCCGCCTGATGCTCGACCTGTCCGGCGTCACCGTCGACTACGCGGGCATCGTCGCCGTCGACGACGTCTCGCTCTCCGCCGCCCCCGGCGCGATCACCACGCTGGTCGGCGCGAACGGCGCCGGCAAGTCCAGCCTGCTGCGCGCGATCTCGGGGCTGATCCGCCCGGCCCGCGGCTCGATCCGCTTCGACGGGGCCGAAACGACCGGCCTCGGCCCCGAAGAGCTGGTGCGCCGCGGCCTCTGCCACGTCCCCGAGGGGCGCGGGCTGTTTCCCTACATGTCGGTGCGCGACAACCTGCTGTCGGGGGCGCATCTACGCCGCGACACCGCACGGGTGCGCGACGATCTCGACCGGGTGTTCCACTACTTCCCGATCCTGCGCGATCACCAGCACCGCATCGCCCGCAACTTCAGCGGCGGCCAGCAGCAGATGATCGCGATCGGCCGCGGGATCATGTCGCGCCCACGCTTCTACATCTTCGACGAACCCTCGATCGGGCTTGCGCCGCTGATCGTGCGCGAGGTGCTGGACACCATCGCCACCCTGGCCCGCGACGAGGGCTGCGGCGTGCTGCTGGTCGAGCAGAACGCCAACCTCGCGCTCGAGATCGCCTCGACCGGCTACGTGATGGACCTCGGGCGGATCACGCTCTCGGGTCCGTCGGCAGAGCTGAAGGCGGACCAGCGCGTCCGCGAAGCCTATCTCGGCCTCTGACGGCCGCCTCCCTTCCCCCGCTTGCAGGACGAACCGACCGTGACACCCGAACCAAACCAAGAGATCCGCACCACCGCCATCATCGGCGCCGGGCTGATCGGCTGCAGCTGGGCCGCGCTGATGGCCGCGACCGGGCGGCGCGTGGTGATCCACGACGCCCGCCCCGAGGCCGGGGCGCTGGTCGCCGAGTTCTGGACCTCGGTGAAGGGCCAGCTGGCCGAGCTGGGCCTCGTGCCCGAGCAGGAGCCGCGCTTCGAGCTCGCCCCCGTCCTGGCCGACGCCCTGGCCGAGGCCGACTTCGTCTTCGAATGCATCCCCGAGCGGCTCGAGGCCAAGCGCGCGCTTTACGCCGCGATGGAACCGGCGCTGAAGCCCGGCGCCATCGTCGCCACCTCTTCCTCGGGGCTGAAGCTCTCGGACCTGCAGGCGGGCTGGCACGATCCCGGCCGGCTGGTCATCGCCCATCCCTTCAACCCGCCGCACCTGATCCCGCTGGTCGAGCTTTACGCCAACGAGGCCACCGACCCGGACGTGCTGCCCCGCGCCCGCGCGCTTTACGAAAGCTGCGGCAAGGTCACGATCACCCTGAACCGCGAGGTCGCGGGCCATGTCGCGAACCGACTGCAGGCCGCGATCTGGCGCGAGGCGATCAGCCTCGTTGAAAGCGGCGTCTGCTCGGTCCGCGACGTGAACGCCGCGGTCTGGGCGGGACCGGGCCTGCGCTGGGCGGTCATGGGCCCGCACATGCTGCTGAACCTCGGCGGCGGTGAAGGCGGCCTGCGGGCCTATATCGACCAGTTCGCCGACAGCTATCACGACTGGTGGGACGATCTCGGCACGCCGCGCTTCACGCCCGAGCTGATCGACCGGCTGGTCGCGGGCCTGTCCGAAGAGATCGCCGGGCGCGACTACGCCGCGATCCGCGCCGACCGCGACCGGCAGCTGATCGCCACCCTGCGCGCGCTTGCCGAGGCGCGCCGCCCCCCCGAACCCCGCGCCGTCCTGAAGACCGCCTGACCCGGAGCCTGTCCATGAAACGCAAAGTCATCCTCACCTGTGCCGTCACCGGCGATGGCCCGATCCACCCCCGCTATCCCGATTACCCGGTGACGCCCGAGCAGATCGCCGCCTCGAGCCTTGCGGCCGCAGCGGCCGGCGCCTCGGTCGTCCACATCCACGGCCGCGATCCGCAGACCGGCAACGGCGACCGCTCGCCCGCGGTGTTCCGCGAGATCGTCGAGCGCATCCGCGCGCAGAACAGCGAGGTGGTGATCAACCTCACCACCGGCATGGGCGCGACCTTCGTGCCCGACCCCGCCGACGAGGCGCGCGCCCATCCCTCGACCGATGTCGCCGGCGCGGCCGAGCGCGTGGCCCATGTCGTCGAGAACCGGCCCGAGATCTGCACCCTCGACACCACGACGATGAACCTGGAAGGCGGGATCGCCGGCGCGCCGGACTGCATCTTCATGAACACGCCCGGCACGCTGGCGAAGATGGCCGAGATGATCCGCTCGGCCGGCGTGAAGCCCGAGATCGAGGCCTTCAACCCCGGCGACATCCTTCTGGCGCGCAACCTGCTGGAGAAGGGCCATATCGACGCGCCGCCGCTGTTCCAGATCTGCCTCGGCGTGAAATGGTCGGCCCCCGCCGATGCCGCCACACTGCTCTACATGAAAAGCCTGCTGCCCCCCGGCGCGCATTGGAGCGCCTTCGGCATCTCGCGCTGGCAGATGGAGATCGTGGCCCTCTCGACCATCCTCGGTGGGCACTGCCGCGTCGGACTCGAGGACAACATCTACCTCGAGCGCGGCGTCTTCGCGACGAACGCCCAGCTGGTCGAACGCGCCGCCCGCATCATCCGCGATCTGGGCTGCGAGGTTGCCACCCCGGCCGAAGCGCGCGAAATCCTCGGCCTGCGCACCGCGGCGCCGGTGCCGGCATGACCGCGCCCCTCGTCCTCGGCACGCTGGTGGTGCATCCATGGCACTGCGACCGCTTCGGCCACATGAACACACGCCATTACGCGGCGGCCTTCGACGATGCGATCTTCGTGTTCTGGAGCCGCCTGCCCGGGGACGGGGCGATCCATCCGGTGACGGCGGCGATGAAGACGGGGTTCCTCGCCGAGGCCCCCGTCGGCACCGTCGCCGAGATCCACGCCCGCATCGGACGCATCGGGGGCAAGTCGGTGACGCTTGAGCTGTCGCTCGTCTCCACGACCGGCGTTCTCGCGACCTGCGAGGTGGCCGAGGTCTTCTTCGACGCCACCACCCGCACCAGCGCCCCGATCCCCGATCCGGTCCGGAACGCCCTGACCGCGTCTGCAGCCTAGGTCAACCGCAACAGGTATTCCGGCGGCTGGTCTGCGCCTGTTACGCGGCGGTGGTGCGGCGTCCTGCACGGCGTAGAAGTTGGCTCCGGCCGCGGTGGGCGGGGCGCTCCCGAAGTGCTCCGGCAGGCGGCGGTGCTTGAACCAGCCGACCCATTCCAGCGCGGCTTATTTGACCACTTTGGGTCTCAGGTTCAGAGTAAGCGAAGTATAGAGTAACCCCTTGACTTCCGACGCGTGCAGCATCTCCAGTCAGTGCATTGAAAATGCTGTATTTTATTCCAGCGTCGGTGGGTCAAGCCGCGAGTTTGGCTTTGGCTCGGCGTTGTTGCACTTATCGGTGAGGCGGATTCAGGTTGTGAGTCCTGAGTGTTAGCGTCGAGCCATGCCGAAGCCTTCTTCCCCTCGCTACCGCACGACG
>NZ_JBAWKD010000018.1:0-30406 GCF_037095735.1 Frigidibacter sp. MR17.14
GACAATCTCTTCCGGCTTGTGCTTCTTCTGTCCCATATTCCGTCCTCCATCTGGCTTGAAAGCCTACTTCAGGGAGGACCACTTTTCAGGGGGCAGACCAGAGCCGCGAACCCGGTCTGGCTGCCGCAGGTGACCCCGGCGGTCTGGGTAAGCACCGCGACCTGTTCGTCGCCGGGAGATGCGCTGGGACGAGGCGGCACTCCGGCCAAGAGGGCAGGCCCGGAGTGCTAGGTGATGTCTCCGACAAGGAGGGCTGCCTCAGGCTCAAGGTGCTGATGACCATCTCAGTCCGAAGGGCCCTCCTCTGGGCAGGTTCAAGAGATGCCGAACCGGCGACCGGGATCTGGTTCTGTGCGTCTTCCTCTGTTCTTTGATTACCTAGAATGATTAGGTCGCCTATCGGCCTCTGGTTTGCCTAATGAAGGATCGTGGTCGCGATCCGGCCGCGCCGGCTGGCTGGGCCGACGGTGTGGGTTCGGGCCGGCGGCATGTCGCTGCGGCGGTTCCGGGCGTGGCGAGGATCGTCGCAGCATCCGGGGCGGGCATTAGATGCGTCTGGGAAGCGGTCCCTGGTGTGTTGCTGCAGGATTGCTTCGCGAGCCTGATGCAGCCGGCCGGTCATCAGTGGGAGGTCTGTCAGGGCGTCTAAGCCTCACAACGCCAGAAAATCCGCCCGAAACGCGAACCGCAGCCAGACAGTGTCGATCGGGCTGCGGTTCGGAGAGCCAGCAGGCGTGTGGCCCTTCTGGGCCGAGCTGTCGATCAGTGAGCGAGCGGCTGCGCCGGCATCGGGGACGCATTCCTCTCATCATTCGCGCTGTCCGCGTCGGTCCCGTCCTGCGCCATCGCCTCGGGCATGCGGTCCAGGTTGCGCGTGACCTTCCGGTCCGTCGCCTTCAACTCGCGCAGGTAGCTCGCCAGCGTTCCGGCCGTGATCTTCATGCCGTTGGCAGCGAGGTGCTCCGCGATATCCGAGAGGCTGTAGCCGAGGTCGATGGCGGCGCGGATGTCGTCTGCCACGGCATGCACCGTCTCGCGCGCGGTGAAGGCGGTCTTCGGCTTCGGCGGCAGCGCGGTCAGCATCGCGCGGATGGAGGTCACGGTCTCGATCGAGACCTGCAGCGGCGGCGTCTTCATGTCGGCGTTCCTTCTGTTTGGGCCGACAGTATTAGTAATCACGTTTGCCTCGGGTGTCGCACCAAGGTTCGCGTAATCCACAGGTTCGGGTGGCAGGAGGTGTCGGGGCTTTTGGCTCAATGCATTCGCTCGCCGACGGCAGGTGTTGGTGATGATGTTCGGGCCGGCAGGGCGGCATTCTTCAATCAGGATCGGTCACAGCGTAGGTGCCTTGCCGGGTCATTGCCGAGGGGCTGTCACGCTGCATGAGACCCGCATCCCATCGATAGCGAACCAGTCCCGCCCGCGGGGGCGTGATGCTTCGGCGCGGCTCAAATGTAGACGCCGAACTCCATTCTCACGAGCAGGTCGGAGACTTCCTTGAGCCCTGCGGCGGTCGTTAGCAGGTCTGTGGGACAGCGCCCGCCCAATGCCAGAGCAGGCTCTGCGAGCCATTCATCGGCGGCCTGAGTTGATCCCAAGACAGAAGCCGCCTGCTCGCTGACGCGTGCGATACTGATGTTGTCGGTGGCGCTCATGGGGACGAGACTGCGCGCAGCGACGTGTGAAGTCAAAGGGGCAAGCGGCGAACGGTGAGATGCCTGGTCAAGGTCGAGGATAGTCGCCCTGATCTGAGACGGACTTCTGCCAAGCAATGCGGGGTGACGTAAGGTGGATGATCTCCCGTTGGCGAGCAGTCGCGCGGACGCATAACGGCACTGCGCCGCCGAAGGCGCTCGGAGTGGTCAGCCGCCCGATGTTCTTGACGAGCGCACGGGGGCAGTCTTCGGCTCGGCGTAGACCCGGTAGCCCTGCCCGAGCCAAGTGAGCGGGCTGGCATGGATGGAGCCTCACGCTGTTGCCCGCGCCCGCCATGCAGTTGAACGCGCGGGGCGGTTGCGCCCCGCGCGTCCTCAGTCGCCGTGTCTCAGCCGCCGAGCAGCGCCGAGAAATCGGTGTCGAGCCGGGCGAGGCTGTCCTCGACATGCGCCCGGCGTGCCGCGATCCAGTCGCGGTTCTCGGTAAGCCGCTCGCGCGCCGAGGCCAGCATCCGGTCCATCTCGGCCGGTTGCGGGCCGCCGGCGGTGGCGCGGTTGCGCACGATCGCGGCCGGGTCCAGCACCGCGCGGAACTCGGCCTCGGTCAGCGGGAACTCGGCCGGGACCGCGACGCCGGTCTCGGTCGCCGCGACCGTCTCGGCATAGATCCGGCGCACCTCGTCATAGGGGAAGTCGAGCGGGCCGACCCCGGTCTGGCGCGCCACGGTGACCATCTCGGAGGCGACGTGATGGCCTTCGCGGAACGGCATGCCGTGGTCGCGCATCAGCACGTCCGCCAGTTCCTGCGAGGCGGTCCAGTCGCCGTTCAGCTCTTCCAGCGCGCGCTCGGGGTTGATGCGCAGCGCCTTAAGCACCCGGTCCAGCCGGTTCAGCGCCTGGGTGCCCGCGGCGACCATCGCGGAATTGGCATCGTCGTCCTTCGGGTCGGACATGCCGGGGGTGATGTTGTGGGTCTGCAGCATCGGCCCCAGCGCCAGCGTCAGCGCGGTCGAGGCGTCCGAGCGGGTCGAATTCAGGATGCCCGGGTTGCGCTTCTGCGGCATGGCCGAGGAGACGTAGGTGTTGTCGCCGCCCTCCTCGAGCAAAATCCATGGCCGGCTCTGGGCATATTGGGTCATCACGTCCTCGACGAAGTTGCCGACGTGCAGCGCGACGGAGGCCACGATCTGGCCGGTTTCCACCGGCTGGTCCATCGAGCTGATCTGCGAGGCGTCATAGGCGTTCTCGACGGTTCCGGCGAAGCCGAGGTAGTCGGCCATCCGCGCCCGGTCGAGCGGCCAGCTGGAGCCGTTGAGCACGGTCGTGCCCATGGCCGAGCGGTCGATGCGGCCATAGGCCTGACGGATGCGCTGGGCGTCGCGGTCGAAGCCCGCGGCGTGGCCCAGAAGCATGTGGCCGTAGCTGTTAGGCTGGGCGGCGACGCCATTGGTGTAGTTCGGCACGATCGTGTCGCGATGCGTCTCGGCCAGATCGACCAGCGTGGTTGCGGTGGTGTTGAGCCGCTCGGCCAGCGCCAGCATGTCGTCGCGCAGGATCGCCGCGCGGTAGGTCGCGTGCATGTCCTGGCTTGACCGGCCGGCATGCAGCAGCGTCACGTCGATGCTGCCGGCCTCGATCAAGAGCGGCTCGAAGGTGATCACGGTCGAGGGGCGTTTGGCACCTTCGGCCGCGCCGGCGGTAATCACGCTGTCGATCGCCTGCGCGATGACCGGCAGCTTGTCGGCCGGCAGCAGGCCCGCCTCGCCGTTGATGACGGCAGTGGCCTTGTTGATCTGGCCGAGCCAGAAGAATTCATCGCGCGTGGGGGCGTCCTGAGCGGCGGCGGGCAGGGCGAGGCCCAGGACCGCGGCGGCTATCAGGCCCGTCACGCGAGGACGGGGCCGGGTGGGGATGCCGGGAACTGTCAAGGTCATGTCTCCTCCCAGAGATCTGCCGGGGCCGGGGGGCGGCCCGGCGGGTCGGTCGCCGGCACCGGTCCGGCGCGGCGATGCCGCCGACTATAGGCACAACCTGCGGCGGTGCGTCGCCGACGGCCGGGAGGCGGCGGTTGTCCGCCGATCGGCAGAAGAGTGGTAAGACAAGGAGGCAGGGCCGGGCGGGTAGGGCGGCATCCGTCGTCGTGCGCGAGCGCAAGTGGCGCGGGGCGTGCGGGCCTCCGTCCTCGCGGCGTTCGGTGTGTTCGCCGCCCCCCACGAGGGGCAGAAGAGGGACTAGGCACGGGAAGAGCCTCATGAATGGACTGTTCAGCCTCTACGTTTATGCGCCGAGCCTTTTCAGCCCATAGCGGACGGTGGGTCGTCGGTGCCGCCGCGACGCCGCAATCCCGGAAGCGGCCATTCGATCCCGCGCGCAGCATAACTTCGCCGTCAAATGCAGCGGTGTGCGGGGACCAGACTCCGTCCCTGCCTCGCGGCCAGTGCCTCAACCTGCACGATCGAACACTCTCAATGCATCCGGCTACGTTTCAGCGGACTATTTGTTGCCTCTGTGGCCAGCGACAAGGTGATGTGAACTGAGACCGATCGAGCGGCTCAGGTGCGCAGCGCCGACGTCAAGTGGAACGCCAGCGCTGAGGGCATTTCAGGGCGGAGCCGCCGATGGCCGAATATTCGGAGTCCTGAAAGTCGCAGCCAGCAATTTGAGGCTGCGGCGACTGAGGTGCAAAGTGCGTGATGCATCCATCCGCTTATCCGAACATCGTGTCCGGCAGCAGCGTTGCTATCGCCGGGAACGCGATGATCAGTACCAGCGCAACGATCATTGCGATCAGGAATGGGAACACGCCCCGGAAGACGGTCGTCATCGGCACGCCCTCGGCGATGCCCTTCACGACGAAGACATT
The DNA here is from genome assembly GCF_037095735.1 of Frigidibacter sp. MR17.14. Lineage (NCBI taxonomy): Bacteria > Pseudomonadati > Pseudomonadota > Alphaproteobacteria > Rhodobacterales > Paracoccaceae > Frigidibacter > Frigidibacter sp. MR17.14. The sequence goes on from NZ_JBAWKD010000018.1 coordinate 4,519, forward strand.
CAGTCCGACCGGCGGGGTGATCATGCCCATCTCGATCACGATCACGGCGACGACGCCGAACCAGATCGGGTCGAAGCCGAGCTGGATCACGACCGGAAAGACGATGGGGATCGTCACCACCAGCATAGACAGTCCGTCAAGGAACATGCCCAGCACGACATAGGCGAGGATGATCAGCGCTAGCGTGCCATAAGGGCCGAGGTGCAGGCCGACCATCGCCTCGCCTAGGGTCGCGGGAATGTGCGTCACTGCCAGGAACGGGTTCAGCACATTCGCCCCGATCACCACCATGTAGAGCATGGCCGAGGTCTTGACGGTTTCAAGGACGGCTCGGCGGAAGCCCTCGAGCGTGATGGCACGGCGAACAAAGGCCAGTAGCGTCACCAACCCGGCCCCGACGCCCGAGGCTTCGACCGGGGTGAAGATACCGGCATAGATGCCACCGATCGAGATCACGATGATGCTCAGCAGCGGCGCGGCGCGGCCCAGGATGCGGAAGCGTTCCGCCAGCGCGACGGCCTCGCCGCGCGGGCCGGCGGCCGGGTCGCGCAGCGTCACGAGCCAGACCGTCACGAGGAACAGCGCCGTCAGCAGCAGGCCGGGCAGGATGCCTGCCACGAACAGCCTGCCGATCGATTCCTCGGTCAGCACCGCGTACTGCACGAAGCCGGTCGAGGGCGGGATCAAGAAGCCAAGCGTGCCGCCCGCGGCAATTGCGCCGGTCGAGAGCGCCGGGCCGTAGCCAAGGCGGCGCATCTCGGGCAGGGCAACCCTGCCAAGGGTCACGGCCGTCGCGACGGACGAGCCCGAGACCGCCGAGAAGACCGCGCAGCCGATCACCGAGGCCGAGGCGAGCCCGCCCCGGAACCGTCCGACCCAGGCAAAGGCCGCGTCATACAGCGCCCGGCTGAAGCCCGCCTGAGACGAGACATTGCCCAGCAAGATGAACATCGGCACCACGATCAGCGAATAGCTCGACACGGCCGAGAAGCCTTCGGTCAGCATCACCGCGCCGGCGGCCCGCGGTCCTTCCAGCAGGTACATCCCTCCGAACCCCGTGATGAGCATGGCAAGCGCCACGGGCGTGCGCAGGACCATCAGCGCGAAGAGGTAGACGATCCCCAGGAAGCCGAAAAGTTCAGGAGTCATCGCGCGGACCTTGAAGCAGGATAAGAAGGGCCTGAACCACGAGAATCGCGACACAGAGCGCCATCCCCGCGGCGAGCATGGCGTAGAAGGGCCAGATCGGCAGTTGCAGCATGTTCGTCGCATCGCCGAACTCGCGCGCGTCCAGCGCCTTGAGCACCGCACGGCCCACGAGCACGGAGATCACCCATACCGAAAGGGCGCGCGACAGCAGGTCCCCGGCATAGCGGCCCCAGCGCCCGATCCGCCGGTCAAGGATATCGACTCCGACATGGGCCCCCTCGGCCGTGCAAGAGGGCAGGGCGAGCATGACCACGGCGACGGACAGCAGCTGCACGATCTCGTTCACGCCAAGCAGCGGTAGGCCAAAGGCATACCGCAGCACCACGGCGATGAAGACCAGCGCCATCATCAGGACGAGGCTGACACCCGCGAGGGCCGCCAGCGCTAGCGAGCAGCGCCGCATCCAAAGGGATGCGGCGATCGGAACGATGTGTGCCGGCATCGCTCAGTTGGCCCCGAAGGCTTCGACGACTTGGGCAGCACTGCCGCCGGTCTCTTTCACGACGGTCTCGATCACGCCCGCAGCCTTGTCGTCGAAGAGCTTGGCCTGATCGGGGGTGAGGGTCGCCTAGGTCTTGCCCGGCATCTCGGCGAAGGCCTTGATGCCGTCGGCCGCCACCGTCACCTGCACCTTCTGCCCGTTCAGCGAGGCCTGCCGGCCTGCCGCGTCGATCGCCGCCTTCTGCGCGTCCGGCAGATCGCCGTAGGCGTCGCGGTTCATCACGATGAAGAACGGCGAGATGGTGGTCTCCATGCCCTTGGTGATGTGGTTCGCCACCTCGCCCAGCTTGAAGGCGCGCACCGCCGTGCCGTCGATCATCGCCCCGTCGATCATGCCGGTCTGCAGCGCGTTGTAGATCTCGGACACCGGCATCGACACCGGCGAGCCGCGCCAGGCCTCGACCAGAAGCCCGGTGTTGCGCGACGGCACACGGATCTTCATGCCCTTGAGATCATCGGGCGAGGTGACCTGCTTGTCGCGGGTGAACAAGACGTTCTCCGCGCTTGACCACAGCGAGACCAGATGGACACGGCGGTACTCCGAGGCGAGCAGATCCATGTGGCTCCAGATCTCTTCGGTGCCTGTGGCCTCGTCGACCATGCCGGGAAGCTCGGTCAGCAGGGTCAGCGGGAAGTTCGAGGCGGTGTATCCCGGCAAGCTGATCGCCAGCTCGGCCACGCCGTCGACCACGCGGCTGTACTGTTCTGCGGGTCCGGCCCCCAGCTCGCCGCCATTGTAGAGCCGGACGGTCAGTGCGCCCTCGGTGGCTTTGGCGACGTCATCCGCGAAGGGCTGGAAGGCACCGGCCACATAGGGATGCGTCGGGGCCATGAAATTCGCGAACTTCAGCTCTTCGGCACGCGATGGCGCGGTCCAGACAATGAGCGTCGCAACGGCGGCGGACAGCAGGAAGCGAGCGGTCATATGGTCTTCCTCGGTCAATCGGGCCGCCCTCCCCCGGGGCAGTCGCCGCACCGGTCGGCCCATGCGCCAAAAGCTGCCGCACCTTGGGGCCGATGATCTAATTCAAACCGTAGGTGGCTCCATAAATTAATGCTATGGGATTGACATTGCCCTCGTCTGCCAGCGCCCCTGTTCACTGTCGCTGCGGCCACAACGAAACGCGGAAGCGCCGGCCGGGCAAAGCGCTCGGTGCCAGAAACTTCCGCGGTTGCTGCTATCGGCGGCGAACCTTTCCGCGCCGAAGCGCGCCTCCCTGTTCTCAGGGGCGGGCATGCTCGAGGCCGTCAGTATAGCAAAAACTAATGCAGTGCGCGACCGATCTAAATTGAGGTGCGGCGCGAACGGGTCCATCCCTCGATGCGAGGAATTCGCAGGAGGACATCGTGACAAAATCCCAAACCGCCCTCGTCATCTCGGCCCATGCCGCAGACTTCGTTTGGCGCTGTGGCGGCGCGATCGCGCTGCATGCCTCTCTGGGCTACAAGGTCACCGTCGCCTGCCTGTCTTTCGGCGAACGCGGTGAAAGCGCGAAGCTCTGGAAGCAGCCGGGCATGACCCTTCAGCAGGTCAAGGACGCGCGGCGCGCGGAATCCGAACGCGCCGCCGAGGCTCTTGGGGTGCATGACCTGGTTTGCCTCGACCTGGGGGACTACCCGCTTGAATTGACGCGCGACGACAAGAACAAGCTGGTCGACGTCATCCGACAGGTCCAGCCCTCGTTCATGCTGTCGCATTCGCAATACGATCCCTACAACACCGACCATATGTATGCGACCCAGGTTGCGCTGGAGTGCCGGATGATCGCGCAGGCCTGGGGCCACAGTCCTGGGCAGAAGGTCCTTGGCGCGCCGCAACTTTATCTCTTCGAACCCCACCAGACCGAGCAGATGGGCTGGAAGCCCGACACGTTCCTCGACATCACCCCGGTCTGGGAAAAGAAGCGCGCGGCCATCGAATGCATGGAGGGGCAAGAGCACCTCTGGGAGTACTACACCCGCGTCGCGATCAACCGCGCGAACCACTTCAAGCGCAATTCCGGCGGTCAGTCGGGAGGACGAGACTGCAAGTATGCCGAAGGCTTCCAGTCGATCTTCCCGCGTACCGTCGACGAGCTGTGACTGGATCGGGTCCCGCGCCGCGGGACCCGACGCGACGGGAGGAGACCGCCATGACCGAACCCTGCTTCGATATCGCCCATCTCGCCCATGTAGAGATCTACACGGACAAATTCGAGGAAAGCCTTGACTTCTTTACCCGAGTCTTCGGGCTGACCGTGTCCGCGCAGGACGCGACATCCGCCTGGCTGCGGGCTTGGGACGATTACGAGTTCCACACCCTGAAGCTGACGCGGCACCACACGNAAGCCTTGACTTCTTTACCCGAGTCTTCGGGCTGACCGTGTCCGCGCAGGACGCGACATCCGCCTGGCTGCGGGCTTGGGACGATTACGAGTTCCACACCCTGAAGCTGACGCGGCACCACACGACCGGCGTTGGCCATATCGGCTATCGCTGCTCTTCGCCCGAGGCGCTGGCACGGCGGGTGGCGGCGATCGAGGCCTCGGATTTCAAGGTGCTTGGCTGGGTTGACGGAGACCCGGGCCACGGTCGCGCCTTCCGGTTCGAGGACCCATTCGGCCATGTTTTCGAGATCTACTGGGAGACAGTGCACTATGCCCACAGCGATCGGGACCGCCCGGCTCTGAAGAACAATGCGAGCCGCTTCCATCATACCGGGGCTGCGCCGCGCCGGCTCGATCACCTCAACCTGCTCAGCTCGGACGTCGCCGAGTTCCGGCGGTTCATGGTGACCTGCCTCGGCAGCCGCGTGACCGAGATGATCGAGCTGGACAACGGGCGGATTGGCGGTTGCTGGTTCACGGTGAACAACAAGACCTATGATCTCGCCTGCACCGAGGAACACGGTGGTGGCGCCGGACGGCTGCATCACGTCACCTACGCTACCGACCAGCGAGAGGACATCCTGCGCGCCGCCGACATCTTCCTTGAAAACGGCGTGCATATCGAGACCGGCCCCCACAAGCACGCGATCCAGAACACCTTCTTCCTTTATGTCTGGGAACCTGCAGGCAACCGCGTCGAACTGGCGAACGCCGGGGCGCGGCTGATCCTTGCCCCCGACTGGGAAACCGTCGTCTGGACCGAGGCAGAGCGTCGGCGGGGCCAAGCCTGGGGTCTGAAGACCATCGAGACATTCCATACCCACGGCACTCCGCCGGTGAAGACATAGGAGCCTTTATGTCCGTTTCTCATCAGAACGTCGTTATCCGGAATATCGCGCGCGCTGAACGCGCGGTCGTTGACGGGCTCGCCGTTGCAGGGGTGGCCACTGTTCACGAGGCGCAGGGCCGCGTCGGCTGTCTGCAAAGCTACATGCGCCCGATCTATCCCGGCGCCCGGATCGCGGGCTCGGCCGTCACCATCTCGGCAGCACCAGGCGACAACTGGATGCTGCATGTCGCCATCGAGCAGCTTCAGCAGGGCGACGTGCTCGTGCTGGCACCGACCTCGCCCTGCGACAACGGCTATTTCGGCGACCTGCTTGCCACGTCGGCGATGGCGCGCGGTTGCCGCGGGCTGATTATCGACGCGGGCGTGCGCGACGTGCGCGACCTGACGCAGATGGGCTTCCCGGTCTGGTCCAAGGCGATTTCCGCCCAAGGCACGGTCAAGGAGACGCTGGGCTCGGTCAATGTGCCGGTGGTCTGTGCGGGCCAGGCCATCGAAGCGGGGGATGTCGTCGTCGCCGACGACGACGGCGTCTGCATCGTGCGCCAAGCTGACGCATCGGCGGTGCTGGCCGCGGCCCAGAAGCGCGAGGCTGGCGAGGAGGCCAAGCGCAAGCGCCTCGCGGCCGGCGAGTTGGGGCTCGACATCTACGACATGCGCCCACGTCTGGCCGACAAGGGGCTGGTCTACATCTGAGCGGGCCGGGCCCCGGCCGGGCGCCCGTCGACAGTCCAAAGGAGGAGCGGATGACAATTTCGAACGGAGATGGCGGCATCCCCTGCCTTTGGATGCGCGGGGGCACTTCGAAGGGCGCGTATTTTCGCGCCGCCGATCTACCCGCCGAGCGCGACGCGCTCGACCGGCTGCTGCTGGCGGTGATGGGCAGCCCCGATCCGCGACAGATCGACGGGATCGGCGGGGCGGACCCGCTGACCTCGAAGGTCGCGGTACTCTCGCCGCCAAGCCGACCTGACGCGGATGTCGACTACCTGTTCCTGCAGGTCTTCGTCGATCAAGCACTGGTCTCAGACTCGCAAGGCTGTGGCAACATCCTCGCCGGCGTTGGCCCGGCGGCGATCGAACGCGGTCTCGTCACCGCGACGGGAGACGAGACCGTGGTCCGGATCCACATGCTCAACACCGGCGAGATCGCGGTAGCCACCGTTCAGACCCCCGGCGGACGCGTGAGCTATCGCGGCGAGACGCGGATCGACGGCGTGCCGGGCAGCCATGCCGCGGTGCCGCTGATGTTCACCGACACCGCGGGCTCAATGTGCGGCGCGCTGCTGCCCACCGGGCGCGCGGTCGACTGTGTGCAAGGGCTGGCGGTCACGCTGATCGACAACGGCATGCCCTGCGCGATCCTGCGCGCCGCGGATTTCGGCCTGACCGGGCGGGAGACGCGTGAGGCGCTGGAAGCGGACGAGGCGCTCAAGGCGCGGCTCGAGGCGATCCGGCTCGAGGTCGGGCCAATGATGAACCTTGGCGACGTGCGCGAGAAGTCGGTGCCGAAGATGACCTTGGTCTCGCCTCCAGTGGCGGGGGGAACGATCTCGACCCGAAGTTTCATTCCCCATCGCTGCCATGCCACGATCGGCGTCTTCGCCGCAGTCAGCGTCGCGACTGCCTGCACGCTGGAGGGATCGCCTGCCGCCGATCTGGCCCACCTTCCTGAAGATGGTCGCTTTCTTGTCGAGCATCCGACAGGTGCGGCCGAGGTGCTGATCCGCCTGGACGAGCACGGTGCCATGGTCGGGGCCGGTACGATGCGCACGGCGCGCAAGCTATTCGACGGTCGTGTCTTCCCCCTCGAGTGACACTTAGGTCCTGTGCCGCATTATTTCGAACACTTGTCCGAAATGATTGTACGACTGCCCTGATTCTTGGTAGTGTTGGTCAGTAAGGCAGGAGGACCTATGGCGCAGCACACCAGCCACGACGAGATCCGCGTGTCCGAGCGCTCCCGCGGCAGCGCCGCCCGGCAACGGGACCGCGCCGACCAGATCGTCGATGCGGCGATGAAGCTGTTCTCTGAACAGGGATATGGCGCGGTGTCGCTGCGCGAGATCGCGCGCGAGAGCGGCGTTGCGGTCTCGACGGTGGCCTATCACCACGTGGACAAGCTGTCGCTTCTGGGCGAGATCTACGAGCGCTACACCCGTCCGATGAACGCCCGGCGGTTGGAGCTGCTTGGAGAGGCGCAGCGGATCGACGAGGCCCCCGCGCGCCTGACCGCGATCCTTCGGGCCTATCTGCTGCCGGCCTTCACCTCGTCCGACGATACGATCCACGGTGGCGCGCGCTTCACGCGCATGCGTGCCGTGCTGTCGGCCGAGGGCGATCCCGAGGCCCGCCGCATCATCGCCGAGGCCTTCGACGCCACGACGCGGCAGTTCATCGACGCGATCTGCGCCTGCCTGCCGGGCGCGCCGCGCGAGGCGGTGGTCTGGCAGTGCCAGTTCCTGCTTGGCGCGCTCTACTACACGCTCATCAACCCCGACCGGATCGACCGTCTCTCTGACGGCCGGGCCAGCGGGGCGGACCACGAAACGGCCATCGGCATGATCGTCCGATCGACCCATGCCAGCCTGATGGCCTTGCCGCCGCCAACGGAGGAAACGGCGCAGCAGGGCTGACCCCGCACGACAGGAATTTACGGGAGGATACCGTGAGAATTGGACTGATGCTTGCCGCGGCCGCTTTGGCCGGCGGCCTTGGAACCTGTGTCTCTGCAGAAGAGCGCATCTCCATCGGCACCGGCGGCACCGGCGGGCTGTTCTATGTCATCGGCGCGGGTGTCGCCGATGTCATCAACAAGCATGCCGAGGGCATGACCGCCCGGGCCGAGGTCACCGGTGCCTCGGTCGAGAACCTGCGCCGCGTGGCGGCAGGGCAGATGCAGATCGGCTTCTCCTCCTCGTCGACGCTCTACGAGGCGGCGACGGGGACGGGTGCCTTCGACGGCAACAAGCAGGCGGTGCAGGGCATCGCCTCGCTCTACCCGGCGGTGCTGCAGGTCGCGACGATCGCCGGCACCGGCATCGCCGGGTTCGAGGACCTGAAGGGCAAGCGCATCAACCTTGGCCCGCCCGGCTCGAACGCGGCGGTTCTGGCGCAGCGGCTGCTCGATGCCTACGGCGTCTTCGACCCCGGCAAGGCGCAGTTCCTGTCCTATACCGAAGGCGTCGCAGCGCTTGGCAACGGCACGCTTGACGCGACGGTCGTGCTGGCGGGGGCGCCCACCGCCTCGCTGATCGATCTTGCCACGCAGGAGGATATGGTGCTGCTGCCGATCGATCCCGACCGGTTGAGCGATCTGTTCGCAAACTATCCCTACTACCAGCCGGCAGAGATCCCGGCGGGCACATACAAGGGGCAGGACACGGCGGTGGCCGCGATCAACGATCCCGCGACGCTGTTCGCAGGCACCGACGTCGATCCCGCGACGGTTCAGGCGATCACCGCCGCGATCTTCGACCATCTCGACGAGCTGTCGGGCGTGCACCCGCAGGCCAAGGCGATCTCGGTCGAGAGCGCCACGCCGATGCCGGTCGAACTGCATCCCGGTGCCAAGGCCTATTTCGACGGCAAGTCCTGAGACCCGGAGGCGAACCCGTGCTGAGCGACCTTTTCGACAGGCTGGCGCTTCCGGGCGCCCGCCGCGGCTCGGGCCCCGAGGCGACGCTCGTCGCGCTCTGGGTCGCGGTCCTTGCGGCGCTGGTGACCGCGCTGGTGATCTGGGGCGCCTACTTCGGCCTTGTCACCGCGCTGATCCTGCGTGCGCTCTTCTTTTCGATGATGGCCGCGGCCGGGCTCGCGATGGTGGGATACGCCACCGCGAACCCGGTGGTGCGGATCCTGTGCTACGCGCTGGCTGTCCTGGCGCTGGTGCCGGGGCTGCACATCCAGGCGAGCTACCTCGACATCGTGATGCGCGGGGCGATGGCAAAGCCCGCGGATCTGTGGGTCTTTGCCGTGCTGATGGCCGGGCTCTTCGTGCTGGTGCAGCGCCGTGTTGGCTGGGCGCTGATCGCGCTGATGATGGCGGCGCTGCTTTATGCCTGGTTCGGCTATCTGATCCCGGGGCGCTACGGCCACGGTGGCTACGACCTTCGCCGGCTCGCCTCGACGCTGATGCTGTCGACCGAGGGCGTCTACGGCGTGCCGATGGGTGTGGCCGTGGAATACATCTTCCTCTTCTCGTTGCTCGGATCGCTGCTGATGCGCATCGGCACCGGCGAGGTCTTCGTCGATGTCGCGCGCGGCCTGACCGGGCGGATGCGCGGCGGCCCCGGGCTGTCGGCGGCGCTGTCTTCGGCGCTCCTGGGCACGATCAACGGCAGCGCAGTCGCCAATGTCGTCACCACCGGCACCTTCACGATCCCGCTGATGAAGCGCACCGGCTATTCCGCGACGCTTGCCGGCGCGATCGAGGCCGCGGCCTCTTCGGCCGGGCAGATCCTGCCGCCGGTGATGGGGGCGGCCGCCTTCCTGATGGCCGAGGTCATCGGGGTGCCATACGCGACGATCGCGCTAGCGGGGCTGGTGCCCGGGCTTCTCTACGTGCTGGCGCTGATGGCGGCGGTCTGGCTCGAGGCCGGGCGGCTTGGCCTGCAGCCCGACCGCGAGGCGGGGCTTGCGCTGTTGGGCCGGACGCTGCGCGAGCGGGGTTATCTGCTGTTGCCGCTGGCGCTTCTGGTTGGCTGCCTTGTCGCGGGCATGACGCCGGTTCGGGCGGCGGTCTGGGCGATCCTCGGCGCGCTCGCGCTGTCGCCCTGGCGGCGCGATACCCGCATCGGGCCCGTCGACCTTGTCCTCACCTGTCGCGAGACGCTGATCTCGGTCATGCCCATCGTCGCGGCGGTCGCGGCGGCGGGTGTTGTGATCGGGGTGCTGAACCTCACCGGTCTGGGGTTGATGCTGTCCGGGCTGATCCTTGATCTGGGGGGCGGCAACGTGATGGTGATCCTGCTGCTGACGGCGGTCGTCTCGTTCCTGCTGGGGATGGGGCTGCCGACCTCGGCCGCCTATCTGCTGCTTGCAGTGCTTGTCGCGCCAGCACTTACCAAGCTGGGCGTGCCGCCGATCGTGGCGCACATGTTCATCTTCTACTACGGGCTCGTCTCGGCGATCACGCCGCCTGTGGCGCTGGCGGCCTATGCCGCTGCCTCGATCTCGGGCGGTGACGCGAACCGCACCGCGTTCGAGGCGGTGCGGCTGGGCTTCGTCAAGCTGCTGGTGCCGTTCCTGTTCGTGACCATGCCGGGGCTGCTGATGGTCGGCTCGGGCCCCGCGATCGCTGTGTCGATCCTGCTGGCTGTGCCGGCCGTTCTGGGGTTGACCGTGGCCTTCGCCGGCTGGTGCCTCGTGCCGCTTTCGCCCCCGGTGCGCGGCGGTTTCGCGCTGGGAGCGTTGCTGATCGCCTGGCCGACCGAGGTGCTCTCGGCCGACCCCCTGACGCTTGGCGCACGGGCCCTCGGCCTAGCCTTCCTGGTGCTGCTTTCGTTGCGTTGCGCCGTCGCGGCGCGACCCGCCCCCCTTTCGACGTGAGGTCCGACATGCTCGACGAGAACCTGCCCTTCCACTCCGACCCTTCGACGCCGAAGCTCGTGCTGCCCGCGGGCGCGTGCGACGCGCATTGCCATGTCTTCGGGCCTGCCGCGCGCTTCCCCTTCGCACCGGGGCGCACCTACACCCCCGTCGATGCCCCTTGGGAGACGCTGGTCGCCCTGCACGGAAAGCTCGGCCTGTCGCGCACCGTGCTCGTCCAGGCCAGCTGCCACGGCACCGACAATGCCGCGATGCTGGATGCGATCGCGGCCTCGCGGGGCAGCTGCCGGGGCGTGGCCATGGTCAATCCCGACGTGAGCGACGAAGAGCTCGCGCGGCTCGACCGTGGCGGCGTCAGGGGGCTGCGCTTCAACTTCGTGACCCATCTGGGCAAGGATGCCGACATCGGTGCGGTTCGAGCCCTTGCGGAACGGATCCGGCCGCTGGGTTGGCACGCGGTCGTGCATTTCGATGCCGACCGGCTCGACCGGCTGGCGCGGGAACTGCAAAGCATCGACCTGACGCTGGTCATCGACCACATGGGCCGGGTCGATGCGTCGAAGGGGCTCGGCCAGCCGGCCTATGCGAGGCTCCTGGCCCTGATGGAGGACCTGCGGTTCTGGGTGAAGGTCTGCGGAGCCGAGCGGATCACCCGCGCCGGGCCGCCCTACGACGACGCGGTTCCCTTCGCCCGCGACCTGGTGGCGCGCTTCCCCGACCGGGTGCTGTGGGGTACGGACTGGCCGCATCCGAACATCAAGAAGGACATGCCCGACGACGGGGCGCTGGTCGACCTGCTGGCGCGGATCGCGCCCGAGCCGCGGCTGCTGCGCAAGCTGCTCGTCGACAACCCGACGCGCCTGTACTGGCCGGAGCATGTCGCGGCGCGATGAGGAACGACCCGGCTGGCGCAGGGCGCGGCCCCCGCTATGATCCTGCCCGGCGCCGGGAGATCGGCTCCGGGGAGGACGACACCGTGCAGACCGCCAGCATTCGCCATCTCAGGATGTTCCTCGCCGTTGCGCGGACCTGTTCGGTGACCCACGCGGCAGAGCTTTGCCACGTTTCGCAGCCGGCGGTGACCCAGGCGATGACAAAGCTGGCGGGTCTGACCGGGCATCAGCTGTTCAACCGCAGTCCGCAAGGGCTTTTCGTGACAGAGGCAGGAGAGCTTCTTGCCCATCGTGCGGGTCGGGCGATCCAACGGCTGGACGCGGCGATGGCCGACATGGGCCATGCGTTGCGGGTGCAGGCGACGTGGCAGCAGCTCAATGCGCTGGTGGCAGTGACTGAGGCCGAGAATTTCACGCTTGCCGCCCATCGCCTTGGACTTGCGCAGCCCACCGTCCACCGTTCGACCACGATGTTGGAAGAAGCGGCGGGGACCTTGTTCTTCCAGCGCACACTGCATGGGCTGATCTCGACACGCTCCGCCCTTGCCCTCGCGCAGGCGACACGGCTCGCGCTGGCCGAGCTCGCTCAGGCCGAGTCCGATCTTGCCGCGCTCGATGGGCGCGAGGTCGGCAAGATCGTAGTGGGGGCTCTGCCCCTGTCTCGCTCAGGCTGGCTGCCGAACGCGATGCTGGCCTTTCGCAGGAAACGCCCTCATTTTCCGTTTGAAGTCATCGACGGACGTTACGACGAGCTCTTGCTAGGCCTGCGTCGCGGAGAAATCGACATGATGTTGGGCGCGCTGCGCTTGCCCAGCCCGATCAGCGACATCAGCCAGGAACGGCTCTTCGACGACGAGGTGGTAGTGGTCGCCCGGAAGGGCCATCCGCTGGCGGGCGTCGCTCCGCCGCAGTTCTCTGCTCTTGCCCGCTACCCGTGGGTCCTGCCGCGTCGGTCGACGCCTCTGCGGGCGGTGCTAGACGCGGCCTTCGGCGACCGTTTGCCGCCCGAGCTGATCGAGACCTCCTCGGTCATCATGCTGCGCGAGATTCTGCGCGGCAGTGATCACCTTGGCGGTCTGTCGCGGATGCAGGCCGAAGTCGAAGCTGACAGTCTTGCCATCCTGCCCGTGACATTGCCCAAGGCGATGCGCGCCATCGGGATCACCACGCGCGAGGATTGGCAGCCGACCCGGGCGCAGCGCGATTTTATCGCGCTGCTACACAAGACGGCGGCAGATCTTGGCTGAACGTCACTCCTGAGGGATCAGGCGGGCGAGGATCGCGTCCGAACGTTCGGCGAAGCTCGGCTCGCCGGCCGGCAGTCCCAAGTCGCCGATCCGCTGCTGCCAGTCGGCGGTGGCGCCAGCCAGACCGTTCGGCAGGCCCAGTTCGTCCAGGGTGATCGCGACCTCGCGCATCTCGGCCGCGCGGCGCTGCCCATGCACCATCATCCGTTCGAGATTGTAGGCCGCCTGTTTCGGCCAGTTGATCTCGGGGTTCGACGCGGAGAGCGAGCCGAGGATCCGGTCTTCTATCCCGGCCCGCCGCGCGGCGAGAAGGCACTCGGCGGTCAGCGCCTCCATCCCCTTGATCATCACCGAACGGATCATCTTGGTTGCCGAGGCCTCGCCTACCTTGGGACCGGCGATTTTCGCCCGCATCCCGAGCTCTTCCAGCAGCTCAAGCGCGGCGACGGCATGTGGGCCGGCGATCAACAACGGTGTCTCGTGCAGCTTCGGATAGACCGGGGCCATGATCGCCACATCAACATATCGCCCGCCTGCGGCCTCGATCACCTCGGCCGAACGGCGCTTGGCACCGGGCGAGCAGCTGTTGCCGTCAAGCCAGAGCGCGCCCGGCGCCAGCGCTGCCGCGGCTTCCTCGGCGGCGCGCGTCGCCCGGTCAGCGGTCACCAGACAAAACACCGCGCCCGCGCCCTGCAGCGCGTCGTCGCGGGTTCCGCACAGCGTCACGCCGCTCGCCGCCGCCCGCGCTCGCGGCAAGTCTGCGGCAGGCCCCGACTTTTCGTCAAAGGCGCGTGTCCGGCACGCGACCGAAGAACCCCAGCCCTTGGCGAAGGCCTCGGCGGCCTCGCCAAAACCGATGAAGGCGAGCGGGGTGGTGTTGAGGGAAAGGCTGTCCATCGCGGATAGGGTCCTTCAATGACGATGATTGGTGCGCCGCGCGGCCGAGGCAGGCGCGGCATCGAAGATGGTGCGACGCCGATCAGGGTGGCGCCGCGGCCACGGGCGGATCGAAACGCTCGCTCCAACGGATCAGCGGGCGGGCCAGGGGCATCAGCGCAAACACCCGTACCACCTGCGCCGCGGTGACCAGCGTGACGCTTTCATGCAGCGCCCGCGCGGTAAGGGCCATCTCGGTGACGCCGCCGGGGGCGGCCGCAAGGACCAGCACCCGCCAGCCGGGCTGGGCCGCAAGCGACAGCAGAGCCGCCCCAAGCGAGGTCAGCAGCAACAGCAGGGCCGTGCCAGCGGCAGAGATCGCGATCTCGCGTCGCGCCGAGGTGATCACGGCGGGCTGGAACGTCGACCCGAGCCACGAGCCCAGCAGCACCTGCGCCCCCGCCAGCACCAGCGGCGGATACGGCGGCAATGAAAGGCCCAAGGCACTTATCGCGGCAGCAAGGCTCAGCGGCCCGAGGAAATAGGGATTGGCCCAACCCATCCACCGCGCAGCCGCTGCGCCGACCAGCCCCATCACGGGCAGGACCAGCGCGCTGGGCGTGTCAAAGCCCGCGGTCCAGTCGGTCACCCGGGGGCCGGGGGTCTCCCCGCCGGCAAGCGCGTGAAGGGCAAGGGGGATCATCACGACGATCCCGGCGATGCGCAGCGACTGGGCGATCACCACCGGGGCCACGGGCAGTCCCAGATCCGAGGCGATCACCGCCGCCTCGACCGGGGCCACGGGGAAAGTGGCGACCAGCATCCGCGACAGCCGGGTACGCGCCAGCCGCGCCTGCAGCACCGATACGGCCAGCGCCAGCACGGTTGTCATCGCCGCAAGCCCGAGTAGCAACGGCAGGCTGCGCAGGGCCGCCTGCAGCGCCTCGGCGCTGAAGGCGAGGCCCACGGTGGTGGCGACCACCGCCTGTCCTGTCGGCCGCGTGCACACCGGCAGCGGTCGGGTGGTGACGCCGCACAGCGCGAGGATCGCGGTCCCGACCAGTGGGCCGATCATCCAAGGCAGCGGCAGACGCATGCTGTGGAAGCACCAGCCGGCAACCAGGCTCACCAGATAGCAGCCCGTGAGGCCGACGACGGATCCAAGGCGCGTGGGCGAGGGTCTCATGGCAGCGGCAGGCCAAGTAGCCTGCCGAAAAGCAAGACTGCGATCCCCCAGAGCGCAAGCCCCGTCAGCCCCGCGCGCAAGATGCGGTGGGTGCCGTCGAAGGCCAGCGTTGTCAGGCCCGCGACGATGCCGATCGCGATCGCAAGCCCGATCCAACGCACAGCGATCAGCCCCAGCACCAGCACGAGGCAGACCGCGAGCGCGCGCGGGAAGCCCTCGAAGGTCACCCGCTCTGCTGCGAAACCACCGCGAAGGCTGATCCAGAGATAGGCCAGCGACAGAAGAACCCCCGCGACGCCAACCTGCACGGGCAGCGCCGCCGGCCCGACGTCACCGGCCGAATGACCGGCGGGCAGCTGCCAGGCGAGCGCCAGGAAACCGGCGCTCGCCGCAAGGCACAGACCTGCGGCCAAGAGGTTGCCGGCACGGTTGGCAAAGCCCGCGACACGGTCGACCGAAGCTGGCGCGGACGGGGATGAGGTCGCGGGGGCCCGGCTCATTTCACGAACCCGGTTGCCTTGAGGAACTCGGTCTGCTCGTCCAGATCCTTGTGCACCTGCTTGGTGAACGCTTCCTCGGCCCAGTCGGGGCTGTCCTGGAATTGCTCTACCTGGAACGACTTCCAATCGTCCGAGGCGGTGACCTTATCGATCGCCTTTTGGATCGAGGCGACGACGTCGTCAGGCGTTCCCGCCTTGACCGCGATGCCGCGCCAGATCGCGCCGGTCAGGTCATAGCCCTGTTCCGCGAAGGTCGGGGCGTCGGGCAGAAACGGTGTCCGTTCAGCGGTCGACACGCCCAGAAGCCGGATCTCGCCGCTCTTGACCTGCGACAGGCCGGTCGAGGGGGTCATCATCGCCGCGTCGATATGCTTGCCCAGCAGGGCCAGCGTCACCTTGCCCGAGGCGTCATGCGGCACCCAGCCGCTTTCGAAGCCCCCCTGCTTCATCAGCTGGTAGAGCATGTATTGATGAAAGCCGCCTGAGGAATGGCCGCCAACGCGCAGCTCGTTCGGGTGGTCCTTCATATAGGTCACGAAGTCATCGACGGACTTGAACGGGCTGTCGGCCAGCACTGCGAGCGACGAGGGTTCGGACTGCATGGCGCGCAGCAGGCGCAGGTCCTCGACCTTGAAGGGGATCAGGCCCTGCGCGATCCCGAAGGTCAGCGTCCCGGTCAGCACCAGGATGTTGTAGCCGTCCGCGGGCTGGGTGGCGATCTGCGACATGCCGACGGCGCCGCTGCCACCGGGACGGTTGTCAACCTTGACGGTCCAGCCGGCGTCTTTCTCCAGAAGCTCGGCCAGCTTGCGCCCGTAGGTGTCGAGCGCGCCGCCCGCCCCGGACCAGACCACCAGGGTCACAGGCTTCTCGGGGAATTCGGCGCGGGCAGGACCGGCGGCAAGAAGCGTCGTCGCGGCGAGACCCACGATGGCGAGGCAGGCCGCCGAGACCGCCGAGCGCAGTCTTGTGCTCAGCGTCCGGCAGGGGGCACGACCATTGGCAAACGGCATTCTCTCTCTCCCTTTGTGAATGCGGTGATGAATGAGCGGGCAGGGGGCGCGGCTTCAGGCCACCGCGTCGCGGCCCCGGCGTCCGCGCGCGCTGCGAGCGCGCCAGATTGGGATCAGGATGCTGGCAAGGCTCAGCATCAGGAACAGCACGCTGATCGGATCGGTCAGGAACACCCGGTAATCCCCGCGCGACGAGACCAGCGCCGTGCGGTAATTGGACTCGATCAGGTAACCAAGCACCATCGCTAGGATCACCGGGGCCACCGGGAAGGCGAACTTCTTCATCAGGTAGCCCAGTACGCCGAAGGCCATCGTCAGCCAGACGTCGAACATCAGGTTGCGGATCGCGAAGGCGCCAAGCACGGCAAAGCACAGGATGCCCGCAGCGATCACCCCATCCGGCAGCAGCACGGTGCGCGCGAGGATCGGAAGGAACAGTGAGCCCACGACATATTGCACCAAGGCCGCGAGAATGACGCCGAAGAGGATCGAATACACCAGTGCCGGTTGCTCGGCGAAGAGCTGCGGCCCCGGATGCAGCCCATGCATGATGAGCGCGCCCATCATGATCGCCGTGGTCGGCGAGCCGGGCACGCCAAGCGCAAGCATCGGCACCAGCGCACCGCCGACGGTGGCGTTGTTCGAGGCCTCTGGGGCCGCGACCCCGTTCGGCTCCCCCGAACCGAAAGCTTCGGGCTGCCGCGAGCGGGCGCGGGCATAGTCACGCGCGACCCAGCAGGCGATGTTGCCGCCGACGCCGGGCAGGATGCCCAGTACCGTTCCGATGACCGAGCCCGACAGCATCGACCTCCACGTCTCTCGCCAGAGCCGCGCAGACATGAAGACATGGCCGACGCCGGACTTGTCCATTCCCATCCCGCGGGCATGTTTCTCGGCCAGGGCGAAGGCTTCGGACACCGCGAAAAGCCCGATCAGAGAGGCCAGGAATGGCACGCCCTCGTAAAGTTCGAAATGGCCGAAGGTGAAGCGCGGGGTGCCTGCGATCGGGTCGATGCCAACCGTCGCCAGCGCCAGCCCGAGCGCCGCGCAGAGCAACCCTTTGACCAGAGACCCGCCGGACAGCGCCGCGACCGAGGTCAGGCCGAAGAGGCCGGCCGCAAAATAGCCCGCCGGTCCGAAGCGCAGCGCCAGCGAAGCCAGCGGCATGGCCAGCAAGAGCAGCGCCAGACCCCCAAGGATCCCGCCGACGGTCGAGGCGGTGAGCGAGATCGAGATGGCCTCGTTCGCTCGGCCCTTCTGCGCCATCGCATAACCGTCGATCGCCGTGGCCGCGGCCGCCGCCGTGCCGGGCGTGGACAGCAGGATCGCACTGATTGATCCGCCGTATTCGGCGGAGACATAGAGCGAGATCATCAGCAGCATGCTGAGTTCAGGCGACATCGTATAGGTGAAGGGGATCAGCAGGCTGAGCCCGATCGAGGGGCCAAGCCCGGGCAGAGCACCGATCACGATCCCGAGGAGCGCGCCAATGAACAGCACGCCAAGCCCCCCGAGGCTAAAAATGATGCCTAGCGATTGCCCGATACCGTCCATGCTGTGCTCCTCCGCCACGAGCCGACCCCCTCCGGTCAGCTTACTCGCGAGTGCCTTTATCTTGGCCCGCGGCCGGGTATCCAATTCACAAGTGGCCCGCCCCCTATAAGCGGATGCTATAGCGCTACCGATGTGTCGGTGGTTGTCGATACATTTTTGTCGCGGACAGTATTGATGTCGTCAGGCAGACTGCTGGGCGATCACCCAATGGCTAGTTCACGGCCCCGTCGGCGAGACGGGACCGTTTCGCGCCATCGCATGCGACGGTGCAACCTCGCATACAACATGCCGCTTGAGAGGCAGCTGAGTTAGTCTGTGAGTGGTGCCCGCGCGCAGATCGCGTACCGGTGCTCTGTGCGGCGGAGCAGCGACCGCTTCAGACCGAAGCTCGCCGCCTGTGCGCGATGGATCGCCCCCAGCCGGGTATCGATCCTGATGTCCCGGAAACCCGCGTCTGCAAGCAACCGTGCGATATGGTCCGCTCGGGCGCCTTGCGAGAAATAGACGCGGCTCAGGATGTCGGCATGCCGGCGCCGATCGGGCGTGAGCGACGTTTCAGGCCGCAACCGCCGGACAAGCCGCGTGATCCAGCCCGGAGTGACGAAATCCCCGTCGACCAGCAGCAGCTGACCGCCCGGTTTCAGCACACGTCTCCATTCCGCGAAGGCCGCCGGCGGATCGACCAGCGTCCAGACCAGATGGCGGGTGACGATGACATCCATGGAGGCGGCAGGCAGCATTGTGCGCTCGGCATCCGCCTGCAGGAAACTCACCCCCGGCAGCTTCACCCGCGCCCGTGCAAGCATCGGCTCGGACCAGTCGAGCCCGGTGACGGAGAAACCCAGCCCCTGGCACAGCCGCGAAATCTCGCCGGTGCCCGAGGCGAGATCGAGAAGCGCGCGCCCCTCCCCCGGCCCGAGGTGACGCCGGAAGAGCGCCTCCCAGGCGGCACGCTCGGCCCCGTCGGTGATCCGGTGACCGGGGCTGTCGTCGAAGGTCGCGGCCCGGTCCGACCAGTAGTCGCGGATCTCGTCGCGCAGGTCGCGGTTGCTGGCTTGGGGCAGGCTCGACATCGGTTTCTCCCGGCTGTTGGCAGGTATCTCCTATCCCCTACCCTTTCTGTCAAGAAATATAGTTGACTGAATAAGTCGGAATCAGTAGCGATCCCTCCCAACCATCATTGCGGGGGTCGCACATGTTCCTTCGGTCGTTCCTTGGCGCGTCTGCGCTGTCACTGCTGGCCGCTACCGGCGCGCTGGCGGATCCCGTCACCGTCACGGACATCGCCGGGCGCAGCGTCACCCTCGACGGCCCGGTCGAGCGGGTGATCCTCGGCGAAGGCCGCCAGATCTTCTTCGCGGCCGTTCTCGACAATGACGCGCCCTTCCACCGCATCGTCGGCTGGCGCGACGACCTGCGCCAGGCCGCGCCGGAAAGCTACGCGCTCTATGCCGAGAAATACCCGCAACTGAAGGACATCCCGACCTTCGGCGGCTTCAAGGACGGCACCTTCGACATCGAGCAGGCCGTGGCGCTGAAGCCCGACGTGATGATCATGAACCTCGAGGCCAAGGCCGCCACCGACGAGGCCGGCTACGAGGAGAAGCTCGCCAAGGTCGGGATCCCGATCGTCTATGTCGACTTCCGCGAGGATCCCTTCGCCCATACGCCGCAGTCGATGGCGATCATCGGCAAACTCTTCGGCAAGGAGGCGCGGGCCGAGGAGTTCAACGACTTCTACCAGGCGCAGATGGCGCGGGTGACCGAGGTGATCGCCGCCCATCCCGACCTGACGCGCCCCCTGACCTTCGTCGAGCGCGCGGGCGGCTACACCGAGGACTGCTGCATGTCCTTCGGCAATGCGAACTTCGGCCAGTTCGTCGAGCTGGCGGGCGGCCGGAACTTGGCCTCCGCCTTCATCCCCGGCACCTTCGGCACCGTGAATCCCGAACAGATCATCGCCTCGGACCCCGAGCAGGTCGTGGTGACGGGCGGCAACTGGGAGGCGTATGTCCCGGGCGGTGCCTGGGTGGGAGTCGGTCCGGGCTCGGACGAGGCGGCGGCGCGCGCCAAGCTCGCGGCACTGATGGACCGCCCGGCCTTCGCCGGCGTGAAGGCGGTCGAGACCGGCAAGGTCCACGCGATCTGGCACCAATTTTACAACTCGCCCTACAGCTTCGTCGCCGTCCAGCAACTGGCGAAATGGCTGCACCCCGAACTCTTCGACGATCTCGATCCCGAGGCGACGCTGAAGGAGCTGCACGCCCGCTTCCTGCCGATCGACTACCGACCGGGCTACTGGGTCTCGCTCGACGAGAAGAGCATGAACTGAACCGGCCACCGACATCGCGAGGCAGCACATGGCGACCCTGACGACGGACTTCGGGCAACAGGCACGGGGCTATCGTAGCCTCGTGGCACGTCGCCTGGCGACACTTGCGGGGCTCGCGGGGCTTCTCGTGTTGTCGGTGGCGCTCGACGTCTCGCTGGGGCCGGCGCGTTACGGGCTGGGCGATGTCCTGCGCACGCTGTTCCTACCGGGCGCCGCCGATCTGCAGATGCGCGTCGTCGTCTGGGACATCCGGATGCCGATGGCGATGATGGCGGTGACGGTCGGGGCGAGCCTGTCGCTGGCCGGCGCGCAGATGCAGACGATCCTCGCCAACCCGCTGGCCAGCCCCTTCACGCTGGGCATCTCCGCCGCGGCGAGCTTCGGCGCGGCGCTGGCGATGGTGCTGGGCGTCGCGCTTTTCCCTGGCGCGATCGGGTTCATGGTGCCTCTCAACGCCTTCGCCATGGCGATGGCGGCGGCGCTGCTGATCTTCGGGCTCTCGACGATGCGCGGCGTGACGGTCGAGACGATCGTGCTTCTGGGCATCGCACTGGTCTTCACCTTCAACGCGGCGCTTGCGCTCCTGCAGTATTTCGCGACCGAACAGGCGCTGTCGGCGGTGGTCTTCTGGACCATGGGCAGCCTCACCAAGGCCACCTGGGGCAAGGTCGCGATCACCGCGGCGATCCTCGCTATCTGCACGCCGCTTTTCGCGCGCCGGGCCTGGGCGCTGACCGCGATCCGGCTGGGCGAGACCCGCGCCGCCGCGATGGGCGTCCCGGTGCGCCGACTGCGGCTCGAGGCGCTGCTGCTCGTCTCGCTTCTCGCCGCGGTGCCGGTCTCTTTCGTGGGCACGATCGGCTTCATCGGCATCGTCGGCCCGCATCTGGCGCGGCTGCTGCTGGGCGAGGACCAGCGCTTCTTCCTGCCCGGCGCGCTGCTGACCGGGGCGATCATCCTGTCGGCGACCTCGGTCCTGTCGAAGGCGCTGCTGCCCGGCGCGGTGCTGCCGATCGGCATCATCACCGCGCTGGTGGGCGTGCCCTTCTTCGCGGCCCTCATCCTGACGAAGGGACGCCGCGGATGGTGAGCCTTGCCCTCGACCGTCTCGCCGCCCGCTACGGTCGGCGCAAGATCCTGTCGGACATCTCGACGCCCGAGATCCCCGGCGGCGTGCTGACCGCCCTTGTTGGTGCCAATGCCGCGGGGAAATCGACGCTCTTCCGGCGCATCGCCGGCCAGCTCCGAGGCGAGGGCAATGTCCGCCTGACCGGCGCCGTGACCGCCGATCTGCGCTACATGCCGCAGGACACGGCGATGACCGCCGCGCTCAGCGTCTACGAGAGCATCATCCTCGCGCTGAAACAGGGCGGCGGCGGCTGGCGGCTGTCCGCGCGCGAGCTGATGGCGGTCGACGCGGTGATCGACCGCTTCGGCCTGACCGCGCTTGCCGAGCGCCAGCTGCCCGAGCTGTCCGGCGGGCAGCGCCAGCTGGTCTCGGCCGCGCAGACACTGGTCTCGGGCCCTAGGATCGTGCTGATGGACGAGCCGACCTCGGCGCTGGACCTGTCACGGCAATACGAGGTACTGGAGGCGTTGCGCGCCTATGCCGCCGAGACGGGCGCGGTGGTTATCCTCGCGCTGCACGACCTGAACCAGGTGATGCGCAGCTGCACGACGACGCTGGCGATCGGCGACGGCCGGGTCTTGGCCTGCGGAGCGACGCTTGAGGTGCTCACCCCCTCGCTGATCCGTGCGCTCTACGGCATCGACAGCCGGGTCGAGCGCTGTTCCCGCGGCTGTCCGGTCATGATCGTCGATGGACCGAGCGGTGCTGCACTCGCTTCATGATCGCGGCCTGATAATCCCGCAGCTGAACAGGTGCGAAGGTTCCCAGATACCGAATTTGTTTGACGTTGCGTCGTCCGGATTTCTCCCGCTGGTCTCGCTTCCCTGCCATTTTCGGATCCGCGCTCAGCGGAACAAATCGCATTCAACTTAATGAGTTACCGGAGTGTAACGGGTGCGCGCACCCCGTTGGATTGCAGCTTGCGTCGGCTTTGACGGCCCGAGGCATGAACATAGTCGATGCTGGTGACAGGATGTCCGTTGACGATGGCTGCGAGGGTGATCACGGAAGAGTGCCGAGGCTCCTCCAGGCTTGTGCAGCAAATCAAAAAGATACCCGCCATGGCGGGCGATCAGTTGTGCGCAAAGCCTCTTGCCGAAGACGATCCCGTCACCGAAGTCCTGAGCTTAGGATCGCCTTCAAACCCCCCAGACCGTCAGGATCAGCGGCACCGATACCAGCACGACCAGCAGCGAAAGCGGAGCGCCGAGCCGGGCGTAATCGCCGAAGCGATAGCCGCCCGGACCCATCACCAGCGTGTTGCACTGATGCCCGATGGGGGTGAGGAAATCGCAGCCCGCACCGACTGCCACCGCCATCAGGAAGGCGTCGGGCCGGAAACCAAGCTCGGTCGCGAAGATCGCGGCGATCGGGGCCATGACCAGCACGGTCGCGGCATTGTTCAGGAACGGTGTTACCGCCATCGCTGCGACCATGATCAACGCGAGCGCGCCCCAAGCGGGCAGACCCGTCGCCGCCGCCGATAGCCAGTTGCTGATCAGATCGGTGCCGCCGGTGGTCTGCAATGCCTCGCTCACCGGGATTAGCGCGCCCAGCATCACGAGGATCGGCCATTCCACCGCCTCATAGGCATCGCGCGGGCTGATCGCGCCGGTGGCCATCATCAGCACTGCCGCCCCGAAGAAGGCGATGGCGACGGGGACGAGGCTCAGGGCTGTCAGAAGCATCGCGGCGGCGAGGATGATGAGCGGCAGCAGTTCCTTCTGCACGTTGCCCAGACGGATGCTGCGTTCGGCCAAGGGCAGCAGGCCCAGGTCCTGCATCCGCTCCGGCAGGATCGCCGCCGGCCCCTGCAGCAGCAGAACATCGCCAGCCGCCAGCCGCGTGGCACTGAGCCGTTCGGTCATCCGCTGCCCGGCGCGGGAAATGGCGATGATGTTGACGCCATGGCGCTGATGCAGCCCGACATCGGCGGCACTGCGGGCGACCAGCAACGAGGCGGGGGTGATCACCGTCTCTAAGATTCCGACCTTGTCCTTGCTCGCGCCCTTTTCCTCTTCCTGCCGCGCCAGTCGCAGCCCGCCCGCTGTCACCGCGCGTTCCAGCGCATCCGCCTCGCCCCTCAGCAGAAGCGTGTCGCCGGATTCGATAACCGTCTCGGGCATTGTCACCGTGCGGCGCACGTCGTTGCGCACGACCCCGGTGACAACCAGACCGCCATCCACGCTGCTCAGAAGCTGGCCCACGGTCCAGCCCGCAGCCTTTGCCTCGGGCGGCACCTCGGCTTCGGTGTTGTAGTCGCTGATGCCCACCGCTTCATCGAGGCTCGGCGTCGCGTGACGGTCGGCGGGGAGCAGGCGGTAGCCGACCTGCAGGAACAGCATGCCTACGACCGATAGGCCAAGGCCCACAGGGGCGTAGTCGAACATGGTGAAGGGTTCGCCGGTCATTTCCTCGCGCACCCGCGAGACGATGATGTTGGGCGATGTCCCGACCAGCGTGATCAGCCCGCCGAGGAGCGAGCCGAAGGCCATCGGCATCAGGAACAGCGATGGCGAGACGCCCGAGCGCTTGGACATCTTGAACGCCGCGGGCATGAGCATCGCCAGTGCGCCGATGTTCTTGACCAGCGCCGACAGAAAAGTGACCGTGCCCACCAGCGCGGTCAGCTGCCAGCGCACCGAGGTCAGCGCCCGCGACAGCCAGTTCAGTGCGGTCTCGATGATGCCGGAGCGGGCGACGGTGGCGCTGACCACCAGCGCCGAACCAACGATGATGACGATATCGTCGCTGAAGCCGCGAAACGCCTCCTCGGGCTTCACCGTCCCTGCGATGATTGACGCCAGCAACGCCAGCATTGCGACCAGATCGTAGCGCAGGCGTCCCCAGATGAAGAGCAGCATCATCGCGCCGAGGATGGCGAAGGACAGGGCTTGGGAAAGCGTCATCTACATCTCGCTGGAAATCACCGGCCAACGCCGCAGTTTTGCGGCTTGTTCCCCGAGATCCTTCTCTGATGGCCGCGGACGTTCGGTCAGACGTTCGGCGCGGCCAGCAATGCCGCGGCGGGTTGGACGTCGGGCCCGGGAGCCTCAGACGGGAAGACAGGTTAAGTGGGAAATAACGGCGCCCGCGTGCTGCGTGCGCCCAAGGATTTGTCGCGCCTTGCCATCGACCTGAAGCGCTTCGGCTGGCGGTCCCTGCTGACACCGGGGCCGAGCACTCTGCCAGCTTGGATCTGGTTGCGGGAGGAACAGGGGATCGATACGGTGTTCATCGATGGCTCCTTCCACGCGTGGATCGTCACGCGCCGCTGGGGCATGCCCGAGTTCGAGCGCAGCCGGAACTTCCGCGCGGCGCATCAAAACGCCCCCGATCTGACACCGGAGGCCTCCAAGCTAAAATGACGGGATGATTTATCCGGAACGGCGGCATCCGGTCCGGCCGGAGCAGAAGCCGTGCCCGGAGGTTCATTCCAGAGGCCAGAGCCGGAGTGAGGAACCCGACGTCTGCGCCGAATGATAATGTCGACAAGCAGAAGGGTAACCATATCGGCCCTCTGGTCGGCATGATCGCGGTCGTGGTCTTCGCTGTCTGGGGTTGATCTGGTGGCTTGGGTCCAAGAGCGCCGAGGCACCGGGTCTGACAGAGGACCCTGCCCCTGTCACTGGGGCATCCGAAGTGTCCACCCCGAACACCCCCCCGGCAAATTCGGCAACGCTGTCGCCTGAAGCTGCAACAGTTCAGCAGACACCGCCCGGTGGTGGTTCTAACTATGCACATCCCGAGTTGGGACCGGTGACGGCCCGGTCTGCCAATCGCTGAAGCCACTGGCACCGCCTAGCGCGGCGGGTCCATGACTGATCGTGGCCCATTGAGAGTTATCGAGATGGCGCGAAAGCAGGCGGCGGCGCGGCCCCAGGTCATTCAAAACGACAAATCATTATCCCTTCGATGTTCTTGCGGAACTGTTCCGGGCGTCTACGCTTAGGTCACCGACTAACCTTGGGACCGGCTTGCGACGGGACAGCATTCTTCGCCATCTTGCAAAGCCACCGGCGCCTCTGCGCCGGGCGCTGGTCCTGTCGGTGCCGCTCTTTCTCGCGGCCTGCGAGGGGCGCCAGTCGGCGCTCGCCCCGGCGGGAGAGGATGCCGCGCAGCTTCACCTCTTGTTCCTTGTGATGCTCGGCGGTGCAGTGGTGCTGTGGCTGGCGCTGAACGGGGCTTTCTATGTGGTCACCCGCCTGCGTCCCGGACAGATGTCGGTGCGCCATGCCGATCGGGTGATCCTGTTCGGCGGCGTGATCTTTCCCACTGTTCTGGTCGGCGCGCTGCTGGCCTGGGGGCTGTCGATCATGCCCGAACAGCGGGCGACCGGCGACGGGCTCGTGGTGCGCGTGACCGCCGAGGAATGGTGGTGGCGGGTCGAATACTGGCCCGAAGGGGCAGAGGCCCCCGTGATCACCGCCAACGAGATCCGCCTGCCCGCAGGCGTGCGGACCGAGCTGAAGTTGAACGCGAACCGCTACATACATTCGTTCTGGGTGCCCGCGCTTGGCGGCAAGATGGACATGATCCCAGGGCGCGAAACCGTGCTGACCCTGCGCCCCGAGATCCCCGGCCTGTATCGCGGCCAATGCGCCGAATTCTGCGGCGCGTCCCACGCGATGATGGCCTTCGAGACCGTCATCCTGGAGCCCGCCGCGTTCGATGACTGGCTTGCG
>NZ_JBAWKD010000019.1:0-28309 GCF_037095735.1 Frigidibacter sp. MR17.14
CGAACTCACGCTGGTCAGCGTGTCGGTCAGCAGCGCGGCGGTAGAGCGGGTCTGCTGGTCGCGCATGGTCACACCCGGTCCGAGGGGTGCAGGCGCATGGGCGCAGGCGCGGGGCTGCCGGCCTTGGCGAAGCGCACGGCCGCGAAGCCCAGCAGCGCAGCACCCCCAAGGAACAGGGCCGGGTTGCGCCGGGCAAGGGCGTTCGCCTCGCCGATCATCTGGCCAAGGTCGCGGTCGCGGATGCCGTCAGAGACATCGGCCAGGCCGCGCGCGAGGAAGGCGATCGAGCGTTCCGAGGCAGAGCCGCCCTGCATGTCCTGCGCCNCGCGGATGCCGTCAGAGACATCGGCCAGGCCGCGCGCGAGGAAGGCGATCGAGCGTTCCGAGGCAGAGCCGCCCTGCATGTCCTGCGCCGCGCGCCGAAGGGCCGAGGCCGCCTCGGCCATGTCGTCGGCGACGCTGCCGCGGGCCGCCTCGGCCTGCGCCTTCGCGCCTTCGACCGCTTCGCCCAGCCGGGCGCTGGCGGCAGCGCGCAGGTCGGAGGCGGTGCCCTGCACGGCCTCGCGCGCTTCCTCGGCCAGCCGCCGCGCGTTGGGCGTTGCCGGCTTCGGTGCCGCGGGAGCCGTGGCGCCAGTGCCGGTGGTGGGGCTGGCTTGCGTGGATGGGGTGGTCACCGGGCGGAGGCCCTGGGTGCCGGGCTGGCCGGTTCCGGGCTGGCTGGCGCCGCCCTGCGCGGGGCGGCCATGTGGGGGCATGTGGTCGGTCATCGGATCACCTCGATTGTTGGCAGGAGCTATACCCACTGCCTAGTGGTCGCGAAAAATACGTCATTCAGCCTGACTGACCCAAAAGAGGTCAAGAAAATCTGTGACGCTAAAGCACTAACACGGCGCACAAATTTGCATCGCTAAATGCCATAAGCGCGACGGTTCACTGGTGGTGGTGCATAACGAACTTTATCCCCCAGAAGTTCCTCTATGCGCTACACGAAGGTAGACAAGTTGCAGTCACAGACATGAACCAAACATTTCTTGGCACCTTGAAGGGCTCAATGATGCGGCTCCCTGTATATCTGAGATAGCAACGTTGCGCTCTAAGTGTCGCCTACTTTATGGTCCTGAACGTTTTGACGAAAGCATCTTCGTAGAGACTATAATGATTAGTTAGCGTCGATGAGTCAGGGGAATACGCCTTCGTTTAATTCATGTCCTTCCGAGGAATGAAGTCAGAGCTGCGTTGAAAGCTTTGTAGTGCGTGATCTGGCATGCGTTGGGTGCGCCGCGGAGTATTTCAATATCGCTTCTAGAGAGAATAGCGTGCGTGGGGATTGCAGTTTTGTCGATCGGATAAATCATGTCTTGATCACCATGCAAGACGAGGCATGGTAAATCGGCTATCTCAAGGTCGTCAGAGAAATCTTCGGTCTGTATGAGTGAAAGACACTGCATAAGAGACCCAGCGTCACACCGTTCAGCGAGAGCTATGGCTTTCCAGAGGTTGCTCGCAGCTGCTCGCTGAGATGAGTTTATTGAATGAGCGTTGCTAATGTAATCTTCCAAACATGATGATCTGCGAGAAGCGTCTTCGGTGAACCATTTTTGCGCATCTTCCGGGGTGAGCGAAAATGACCCTTTGACATTTGGCGCAAATGGCGTAGCTGAAGAAGCGAACACAGCCGCGCGTAGTCTTACCAAGCCGTGTCTCCTGATGTAGCGAGCGACTTCACCTCCGCCCATGCAAAAACCTACTAGTGTAACATCAGTGAGATCCAACGACTGAAGGATCGTCTCTATGTCGTCGGCCAAGTTATCAAAACTCAGGAGCCTGGAGGTCGCCTGTGATCCACCGCATCCACGACGGTCGATGCATATTACACGATTTCCGCTAGCTGCTAACGCGGAGACTTGTTTGTCC
Source organism: Frigidibacter sp. MR17.14 (assembly GCF_037095735.1). NCBI lineage: Bacteria > Pseudomonadati > Pseudomonadota > Alphaproteobacteria > Rhodobacterales > Paracoccaceae > Frigidibacter > Frigidibacter sp. MR17.14. The sequence goes on from NZ_JBAWKD010000019.1 coordinate 1,915, forward strand.
CAACTTTCCAATGATGAAGACCATCCGTGCAAGAGCACAACTACGCGCCCGGTCCCGCCGCTGTCCGTGAAATTTATGCCGTCGTAGATTTTGCCCACTTCCGGCACCTCGCATCCATGCTTTGGAGAAAAACGCGCGATCGGCTAGGCTGTTCCCAAGCCAATTGCACAGCAGCTGTCAGACGCGCCTTGGGATGATGTCCAAGCTCGTGGTGTCGCTGGCGGCTGGCCTTGCGCTCTAATGAAGGCCGAGCAGGTCAGTTGCGCTGTGCGGCAGGCAGGCTGGACAATGGCGTCACCGAAGTCGGGCGCGAGTGAGACATCATGGACGTAGTCCTCCTGGATCCCGACCGCCAGCGCCGCTCTCAAGTCCATTTACGCGCGCCGCCAGGTCGGGAGCGGACAACTCTTTGCGCGGTTCCTGTGCACTTTTGGAGAACCGGCTAGCTCGACGTCAACGGAGCCGGGTTTGAGATCGAGTTCTATGCGAGGTGCCGATAGGGTTTTCTCAATCCCCTAATCGTATGGAACATCCGTCTTCGCAGCCGGTTGAGACAACATGCGCCCGACGAGGCGTTTCGCACGCCACCTAGAGCCGAGCCGCCCTTGCGGTTTCGGTCCCGCCGGGAGAGCCAGCATGAAGACCACTCTTACCATCAATGGGGTAGAGACCGCCCTGGATATCGACCCGCGGGTCACGCTGCTGGACGCGCTGCGGGACCACCTTGGGCTGACTGGCACGAAAAAAGGGTGCGATCATGGTCAGTGCGGAGCCTGCACCGTCTTGGTGGATGGCCGACGGATCAACGCCTGCCTGACGCTCGCTGTGATGCATGATGGTAATGAGATCACTACCATCGAAGGGATCGGAACCGCCGAAGATCCCTCTCCGCTGCAAAAGGCGTTTGTTAGCTGCGATGGGTTCCAATGCGGTTATTGCACACCGGGCCAGATCGTCTCGGCGACCGGAATGCGGGCAGAGGCAGCGGCGGGATGGCCCTCGCAAGCCAGTGTTTCCCTGACCGAGGCTACCCAGCTTTCCGACGCCGAAATCGCAGAGAGGATGAGCGGCAACCTCTGCCGTTGCGCAGCGTATCCCGGCATCCGTCAGGCCATCACGCAGGTTTTCGGGACAGAGACGCAGGGCAAGCCTGCTGGCCTCTCGGAGGTTCAGGCATGAGGACCTTCGATTATCTGCGTGCGTCCAGCCTAGATCAGGCGGCTGGGATGATCGGCGCCGGGGCTACGGTGATTGCCGGCGGCACGAACCTGCTCGACCTTATGAAGCTTCAGGTGATGACACCGGCGCAGCTGGTCGACATCAACCGCATTCCTGGCTTGGACGAGATTGAAGAATCATCCGCAGGTCTTCGCATCGGGGCTTTGGTGCGAAACTCCGATTTGGCTGCCGATCTGCGGATCAGACGGGACTACCCTGTTTTGGCGCGGGCCTTGCTCGCAGGCGCCTCCGGCCAACTGCGGAACAAAGCGACGACGGGCGGCAACCTGCTACAACGCACCCGCTGTCCTTATTTTTACGATACGGCGATGGCCTGCAACAAGCGCGATCCTGGGGCCGGATGCTCGGCAAAGGGCGGTGAAGCGCGGATGACTGCGGTTCTGGGGACGTCCGAACACTGCATCGCGGCACATCCATCCGATATGGCTGTCGCGATGACTGCCATGGGCGCAGAGGTGGAACTCCAGAGCGCGAACGATCGGCGCACGATCGCCCTGCCGGACCTATACCGACTGCCAGGTGAGCAACCGCAGATCGAAAACCAGCTATCAGCTGGCGAGATCATCACGGCGGTGTTATTGCCCGCTCCACGACCCGGGTCCATTCAAAGTTATCGTAAAGTTCGCGACCGCGCTTCCTACGCGTTCGCGCTGGTGTCGGTCGCTGCGGTCCTCGAGATGCATGACGGTCGGATCGGGGACATAGCTCTGGCATTCGGCGGAATTGGCGCACGACCATGGCGCGACCCTTCTGTGGAAGCGATCCTAAAGGGAGAAGTCCCTGAAGCAGCTCTCTTCGCCCGTGCAGCAGACAAGCTTTTCGAAACGGCACGCACCGAACCTGGCAATGCGTTCAAGATCACGCTGATGCGCCGCACACTGGCCGCCACCTTGCGGGAAGCCACAGGCCTTACGACCCGCAGCATTGGCACTGATATTGCAGGAGAAGCGGCATGACCGAGACATTCCGCATGGACAAGATCCAGCCGCGCCTTCTGGACCAAACGCGGCAAGGCCTAATCGGAAGAGCTCTGGATCGCCCCGAGGGGAGGCTGAAAGTTGCAGGGCAGGCCAGATATGCCGCAGAGATGCCCATGGAGCGGCTGGCACATGGAGTTCTCGTCCGCTCGACAATCACTCGCGGGCGCGTCTCTGAATTCCAGACCGGATCTCTTGATGGGCTCGAAGGCGTTCTCGGTCTCTGGCACGGTCCGAAGTTCCTTCGCAACGCAGCTCAAGGCATGGCCGGCGCTGCGCCGGTGCAGCCCGCCGATCGGGTTGACTATTACGGACAGCCGATAGCGCTGGTGGTTGCCGAGAGCTTCGAAGTCGCTCGCGACGCTGCCCTCCGCCTGAAGGTGACGTATGAGGCTGAACGGGCCGAGGTAGACCCGCGCAAAGCTAGTGAGGTTGAGAGCGAAGACGAAAGTTTCGGTGACCTCGCGAGGGCGATGGCGGATGGCGCGGCGACACTCGACCGCCGCTTCACCACCCCGCCGCAAGTTGCAGCAGCGATGGAACCACATGCCTGCATAGCCGAGTGGTCGGGAGATCGGCTGACGCTCCATGGTGCCCTCCAGATGCTGCAGTTCAATCGCAAAGAACTGGCGGATTCCCTCGGCATCCCTTCAGACAACGTGAGGCTCCTCGCGCCCTATGTCGGGGGAGGCTTCGGCTCGAAGCTCGGTGTCGGCCCTGAGGCAGTAGCAGCGTCCCTCGCCGCACGCGATTTGGGGCGGCCTGTGCGAGTGGTTTTGTCTCGCCAGCAGGTCTTCGATTTCGTCCTGCGCCGGACCGAAACCAAGCAACGCTTGCGACTGGCGGCAGACGAGAATGGAAAGATCACGGGCCTCGCCCATGACGACCGGGTATCGAACCTGCCGGGCGAGAGCTTCAGCGAACCCGTCAATGCCGCGACCCACTTTCTCTACGGCGGCACGAACCGCAGCTATACCCATGAAATCGCCCGCATTCACCGACCCGCGTCGGGCTCGGTGCGCGCGCCGGGCGAGGCGGTGGGTATGCTGGCCCTTGAGGCCGCTATTGACGAGATGGCCGACACGCTCGGGATCGATCCGCTCAAGTTCCGCCTGCAAAATCTTCCGGAAACCCACCCAGAAACCGGCCAACCGTATTCGAGCCGCGCTTTGGCTGAATGTCTGGAAGCGGGCGCCGCAGCCTTTGGCTGGGCTGACAGATGGCCAGCGGGCAGCAGATCCGAAGGCCCTTGGCTGATCGGCATGGGGCTCGCCGCAGCGGGCCGGAAGAACATGCTCATCAAATCCTCTGCGAAGATCACGCTGACAGCGACCGGTGCTATCGTCGAAACGGACATGACGGACATCGGCACCGGGACCTACGCAATCCTCACTCAGATCACCGGGGAAATGCTGGGACTATCCGCGGCCCAAGTGCAGGTGCGTCTAGGCGATACCGCGCTCCCCCCAGCCTCTGGTTCGGGTGGCTCTTTTGGTGCAAGCTCGGTCGGCTCAGCGGTTTTCCTCGCCGCGAAGAAGATCAGGGGCCACATCGCGGGACTTCTCGATTGCGCCGTCGATGACCTCGATCTGACCGATGGTCTGGCTCGTGGCGCGAACCGAGAGGCGCGCCTTGATCAGCTGATCGAAACGGAAATCGTTGAGGAAGCGACGATCGAGGCTGGCGCCCTTGAGGACAGTCATTTCCAATCAGGCTTTGGCGCAACATTTGCAGAAGTCGCGGTGCATGCCGACACTGGCGAAGTCCGCGTTAGACGTATGGCCGGGACATTCGCGGCCGGCCGGATCCTCAACGAGAAGACCGCAGCTTCACAATGCATCGGCGGTATGGTGTGGGGCATTGGCGCAGCGCTGACAGAGGAGCTTCTGCACGACCCGCGCACCGGCCATGTCATCGGCCGTGATTTCGCGAACTACCACATCCCCTGCCATGCGGACGTCCCGCAGATCGAGGTGACTTTCCTAGACGAACGGGACGATCAGGCGAACCCCCTGCAGTCGAAGGGCATTGGTGAGCTTGGGATCTCGGGCGCGGGAGCCGCGGTCATGAACGCCGTTGCACACGCGATTGGCCTGAGGCTTTACGATTATCCCGCCACGCCTGATCGGGTAATCTCGGCTTTGGAAAAAGCGGACCGCTAGGTGTTCAGTCCCGGCATTTGGTGGATCGGGCTCACGATGAATCTGTCTGGCTCTGATGTCCAGATTTTGCAGATGTATTCGTAGGGCGTGAGGCCGTTTAGCGTCTTCAGGCGACGGGCGAAGTTGTAGGCTGCCAAGTAGTCGCCGAGATGGGTGCGTAGCTGGTCGTGGCTGTCGTAATGGAAGCGTTTGACCGTCGCGTCCTTGGTAAGCGAAGTATTGAGTAACCCCTCCCGGCCGACGGGGGTCTGTTGCAGCATGTCGAGGTTCACGAAGGAGCCCGACATGGCCAACATTAGCGCCACCCTCAGCGAGTCCTGCTCGCCGCCTAACCAGGGCACCGCGTCCCACCAGGCGCTGCCGTCTGGTGGCACCCAATGATCAACAGCCTCGGCAACGTGAAGATCTACGTCTGGACCCAGCCCATCGACTTCCGGAAAGGCATGAACGGTCTGGTCTCAATGATCGTCTCCCAGCTTGGGCTGAAGCCGTTCAGCGGTGCAATGTTCATCTTCCGCTCGCGCCGTGCTGACCGTCTGAAGCTGATCTTTTGGGATGGGTCCGGCTTGGTGATGGTCGTGAAGCGCCTCGAAGATCGGGCGTTCAGCTGGCCCACCGCCACGAATGACGCGCTAAGCATCTCCGTCAGCCAGTTTCAAGCTTTGTTCGAGGGGATCGATTGGCGGCGGGTCGTTCCGTTGCGCACCAAGACACCGACGGACGTGTGATGGCCGCCCTAGCGCAATATATCGACGCTCAAGGCTCTGACGACGAGCGCCTCGTCTCAGGGGTTCGACTCTTCGGCCTTTTATACGGCGAACGCCCGGCAGACTGTGCGCGGTCGGCCGAAGCCGAAGCTGATCTGCCTGAAACACGCGTCGAGCGCCTGCCCTCCGTGGAGCAAAACTTGCGAGTGGGGGCACTCCGTCCGACCGAAGACATTGCTCCAGAGACCATGTCCTTTGGCGCCGCCGTCTCGCGCGCCGTCGCCAGATCCCCCCCGCCACCCACGGTCGGCGAGGACAATCTTTTTTCAGGGAAGCAAAGGGTGACTCATGTCTTCGATAAACGGACTTGCCGTCGCGGTGAACGAGGCCTCGGAACAGTCAATCTGGGGTCATAAAGTCTCGACGCATAGGACAGGCCGCCGTCGTTGGCCGTCCGCGATCAGGAAGCGTGCTGTGGCGCGCGTCGCTGCAGGTGAAACCATCGCCTCGGTCGCCCGCGAAATCGAGATGAATGAGAACCTCTTGGCGAAATGGGCCCGCGCGGATCGCCAAACGGACGAGGTTCCAAAGTTCGTCAAGATCGCCGTCGCAGAAGATGTTGCTCCAGAACCGGTGCCTGCTTCACCCGCGAAGTCGATGATCATCCCGGACGCCATGCACCAGGTTTCCCTGTGTGAGCTCCATGTCGGTGGGACAGTGTTCAAATTCGACCACCGGTTGCCGATCGAAAGCATTAAACGGGTCATGGCGGCAATGAATTCAGCGGGCTGACTTTCACTTAGGCGCAGACAGCCGCCTCACGATTTTAGCAATAACATCAAAGGTAAACGGGCACGAGCAACGTGCGCGACGGCGCCCTCGTGCCCAGAGCGAAAGAAATTAATGCACCACAAAGGCTTCGTCTGGCCGAAACCGCAAGCCGATCCCTACGCGCTGAGCAAAGTTCAATTCGCCGCGCTTTTCGAGGGCGGCGAACGGCGCCGCATCGTTCCGCCGAAGACCAGCCCCCCGAAATTCTCTGAACTTGTCCCGCTTGTGGAGAAGCTCGAACTCTTCTCGAAAGGTTCCAATGACCCGTATCCCCTTCGTCACCTCCCGCTTCCCTGACCCGCGATACAATGAGTTCGCCTTGCGTAACCGCTTCCGCGGGTTCGCGGTGCAGCTGGAGGCGCGGAAGAACCCGCAACCTCAGGCGACCGATCCAAACGGCAAACCCGCCTCCGTGTCCCTGCACGACATCGTCGACAAGCCCTCTGTCCCCTACGAAGTTGGTGTCCGGATCAATCGCCGATCCAAGTGCCTGGCTGCGCAGCATGTGGCCGCCGGGCCCATTGCCCAGTTGAAAGATGATGACCGTGAGCTGATCGAGCGCGTCCGCGACGGTGTCGCCCTGGTGCGGATCGAATCCGAAGATCACGCCGACCGGGTCGCGGCCGCGGTGCATGAGGAATTCCCTTGGCTGGCCCCCGCGACGGTCGCGCTCTGGCACGCGATGCGGCGCTCGGTCCGGAACAGCGACCGGGGGTTTCGGCTGCCGCCTCTCGTGCTCGACGGTCCACCCGGGATCGGCAAATCCGCTTGGGCGCGCTACGTCGCCGAGCAACTCAGGGTGCCGACCATCGCCATCGATGCGAGTGGCGACGGTGCGGGATGGGGGATCATTGGTTTGCAGAAGGGATGGGGCTCGGCGATGCCCGGTCGTCCCCTGACGACGATCATCGAACACCAGATCGGCAACCCGTGCGTGATCATTGATGAGGTTGAAAAGCCCGGTGTCGATCGCAACGCGAAGGGCGAGAGCTACAGCCTGACCAGCGCGCTGCTTCCTCTCCTCGAACCGCTCGGTGCGAGGGCGTGGAACTGCCCCTATTTCCGTGTCCCGCTCGACATGTCCTGGATCAGCTGGATCATGACGAGCAACGACCAGCGGCGGCTGCCGGCACCTTTGCGGAGCCGCTGCACGATCCTGAGCCTGCGCCAGCTGACCCTGCCCGAACTGATGGATTTCGTCCGACGTCAGCAAGACCGGCGCGGCCTGTCAGATGACGCGATTGCGGCCGTGGTGGCCGCGCTAGAGACCGCGCCCGGCCTGACAACTTCACCAAGCCTGCGGACGGCGATCCGTCTTCTCTCGCTCGCGGAGGATCAGGACAACCGGCCGAGGTTCCACTGATGGCCTTCCCCTGGGAAATCGCCCTGGCGACCAGCGCGGTCGTCTATGGGCTCGGCGTCTCGGTGGCCTGCGCGGTTTCGATCAGGCGCATGGGCCGACCCGAGCCCGACCCTAGGGTGGTCGCCCGCGCACTCGCTTCGGCCCCGCCGCCGCCTGACAATGCGGCGGCGGGGGGGAACTAAGAGAACGTCCGCGTCGTCGTCATCGATGCGATGAGCGTGCTCGCCGAGATCAACGATCGCCGCAACCCATGGCGCGAGATCGCTCGGCGGTCGGTGTCGCCTCTCGACCCGCGCCACCATCCGGGCCCGCTCGCGGACTACGCGAGGGCGAGCGGCGTCTGGTGGGATCCGAGCTGGGCCGCAGATCTTGCAGCCGAGCTCCGTTCGATACGATTGCACCCCGGCGCTCTCACGGCCCTCGATGAGTTGCGCGGGTTGGGCTATCGCCTTGCCCTCATCGGCTGCGCGCCCATGGAGCACGCAGCGGCACTGCGTGTGCTGCTCGACGACAGGTTCGAGGCCGCAGTCTTCTCGGCAGAACACCCGTCGCTACGCCCCGGTCGTGAACTGCTTCGGCAGCTTCTGTCGGACCTGAATGCCGATCCCGCAGAGGTGCTTCTGATCGGCGACACATTTGCTTCCAGCATGGCGGACGCCGAGGACATGGGGCTGCGGGTAATGCACTTCGAGAGGGGCTACGTCGGGCTGCCGCACCGGATCGTCAGCTTAGCATCGGTCGTCGAGCAGCTGGGATGCTTTCCTCGGGGCGCCGCGCAGCAGTCAAGTGGTGGCCCCAATGCCCTAACAGAACTCGAGGCTTTCCGGCGACCCGGCCGCCCCGGATGTGAGCGACTTCGCGCGTCCGGAGCCCGACGTTTGGCGCTCAGCGAGGCCACGGCCAATGCGCTCGAGGCGGCGCTGAACTCGCCTTCTGGGTTCCATCCCGATCCTCTCACACGCCTGCCGCATGCATTGCAGACCGCCAGTCGTCAGGCCGAGCCCATGTCGCATTGCAGCCCTCCGATCAACCACATCGATCAGCAACTGAGAACGAACATGCCCGCCCAAGTTAAAGACTTCATTTGCCTTGCCCTGCGCGCCATAGCCGCGGCCGAGGCTGGTCCCGATCCGTTTGAGCTGGCGAACGCGCCGATCATCGATCTGTGGCAGCCCATGGTCACGCAGCGTGGCTCACCGACGCTGATCGGATATGCCTCCGGCCACCCCCGCTCCGGGGCAGACACAGTCCGCACATCCTGGCTGATCGCGATCAATCGCGAGGCCGGTTGGGCCAGGACTATCAGCAGGTTCTACCGGCTGGGTCAGCCCATTGGGAGCTTCGGAGAAGCTGTCGAGCATGAAAAGCTAACGCCGGAAGCCTTCAAGGCGGATGCCTATTCCTACGAATATCCGGGATACACCCCGGTCAGCGACCCCGCGGAGCTGGACCGGATCCTTGCCGAGCATACCGCTCGGTTTTTCAGTAGCCGGTGAGCCGCGCTCTGAATGCCCATTGCAGACACGAAGACCATGCCGGTCTTATATGCGGAGCGCCGTCCGGGTTAGGGAACTGGCCAAGAAAACAGAGCGCTCCCAAACCCGACGGTCAGCAGGCAGATCACGCAGATCAGCATCGCGTCGAGCTTCGTCCCATCCGAATGACGCGCTCTCAGGAAGATCGACTGGACGGGCACCCAAGAAGCCATCGCACGCGATGGATGTGGAAATGGAGGTCGCAATGGAAAGTCAGGACCGCCCATTGGTCGCAGGCATTGGGATCAGCAACCCTGACCGGGTGATCTTCTCAAGACCCAAGCGCACGAAACTGGACCTTGCGAGATACTACGAGGTGATGGCGGAGCGCATCCTGCCAGAGCTCGCCGATCGTCCGGTCTCTCTCCTAAGACTGCCAGAGGGGCTGGAAGGCGAGCGGTTCTTTCAACGGCATGCAGGTAAAGGATTTCCAAAAGCGATCCGGCCTGTGGTGATTGAAGAAAGCAGCGGTAGCGCCGCGGACTACATGACGATCCGTGATGTCGCGGGGCTGATTGGCGCGGTGCAGATGGGGACGGTGGAGTTCCATCCTTGGGCCGCGCGCCGCGACCGGCTCGACCGGCCAGAGCGTCTGGTCTTCGACCTCGATCCGGATGAAGGGCTCGGTTTCGCCGCCGTGCGCAAGGCCGCCTCGGACATCCGCGAGAGGCTGGAGCGCTTCGATCTGCAGAGCTATCCGATGCTATCAGGTGGCAAGGGTGTGCATGTGATCGTGCCGCTGAAGCGAACCGCGAGTTGGGACACTGTGAAGCTGTTCGCCCAGCTTCTCGCCACGCTTGCCGCAGAGGAGGCGCCGGAGCGCTACGTCGCGACGATGTCAAAGTCTGCCCGCAAGGGAAAAATCTTCATCGATTGGCTTCGCAATGAGCGTGGGGCTACCGCCATTGCACCGTTCTCGGTCCGGGCTCGGCCTGGTGCGCCGGTCGCGGTGCCAGTCGCTTGGGAGGAACTCGGCAAAATTCGGCGCGCTGACGCCTTCGGTATCCGAAGTGCAGAGAAGCGAGGTTGGGGAGATCTGGCCGTGCCCGAACCGCAGAACCTATCCGAGCGCCTGATCGCGAAGCTTGCGACGGGCGGCTAGACGGCCAGTTTCAAACAGTTTTCTTTTCCACGGGGTCTCTAGTCATGTCAGCTATATGCGGGCGAACTCATGTTCCGGCGACATAAATGATCGGCTACTGACCTGCCTACCGCGCTGGCGCTTTGAACACCTTCCAGAGATAGGCAGCCAGAAATCCGAACAGAACAATCCACGCCAGTGGGTCCAGCCACTCGGCCACAAGATGATACTGGGATTGAAGAAGGAACCCGGAGATCGCGAGGATGCTGTTCCAAATCAGGGTTCCGACGAGCGACAGGGCCAGGAAGCGGCCGATCGGCATGCGGGCCAATCCTGCCGGCACTGAAACAAAGGTGCGCACGGTCGGGATTAGACGGCCGAGCAGCACCGCCCAACCGCCGCGCCGATCAAACCATGCCTGACTTTTCTCGAGATCGGCGCCCGAGATGGCAGTCCAGCGGCCGTGCCTGTCAACGAAGCTCTGGATGCGCTCGGCACCCGTCCGTCTGGCTACCCAATACCAGAACCAAGCTCCGGCGAGGGAACCCGCGGATCCCGCCATGATGCTTGGGATGAGCGCCATTTCACCTTGCGCGGCGTTGAAGCCTGCGAGCGGCATAACCAACTCCGAAGGGATCGGCGGGAAGACGTTTTCAACGAACATCAGGGCCGCGACGCCCAGCAATCCAGCTTGCGCGATGAAGCCGGTGATCCATTCAAACATGTGCCGCCCTACGCGCCAAAACGCCCGCGCCATTGGCTGGGGATCGGCGGCTCCTCATTCGCGGTCTCTGTCTTCATGAGCAGGAAACCCGATCTGGTCAAAGAGGTATTTGAAGAGCCACAGGACGATGACCGCCAGCGCCGCAGCGATAGCAGCCAGTCCAGAGAGGCCGACGCCGCACGCCAACCCCACAGCGCCGGCCATCCACATTCCTGCGCCCGTCGTTAGCCCTTTGACCTTTCCGCGAGAGGTGATGATCGAGCCAGCGGCGAGGAATGCGACGCCCGCGGTCACCGCCTCGATCAACCGAAGAATGTCGATACGCTCTTCGACGCCGCCACCTCTGCTTCCAGATAGGGCGATTAGTTCCAGCGCGATCAGCGCAAATAGACAACTCGCCGCCGCGACGAGCACATGGGTCCTCAGACCCGCAGCCTTGTCACGCAGCTCGCGTTCGAAGCCAATAGCTCCACCGAGTAGGATCGAGAAGAAGAGCCTGAGCGCGACCACCTCGGGGGCGGTGGCGGCAAAGGACAGCGAGAATTCGGCGCGAAGGGTTTCCATCCCACGTTAACACCGGGATCCACAGAGTGTTCCGAGAACCGTGAAAAGCACTTTGGCGGCAAGGTCTGGACCAGAGCCGCACCAACACCTCGGTGTTCCGACGGCACCAACGGAGTAACCGTGCTGATGCTAGCGGGTCGCCCGGTTTGTCTGCGGCTCCGGGTAGCTGGGGCGGTGGCAGGCCCATAAATGGTCTCGGAGTTGCTGTAGCCGCGAGGAACCCAAGCCACAATCTGCGAGTTAATTAGGCAGATTTGCAAGGGAGGATCCGCCATGAATTGGGATATCGTCGAAGGCAATTGGAAGCAGCTCAAAGGCTCCGCGAAGGAGCAGTGGGGCAAGCTCACCGATGACGACCTCGACGTCGCGGCTGGCAAGCGCGACAAGCTTGCAGGCCTTATCCAAGAGAAATACGGCAAGACGCGCGACGAGGCCGAAAAGGAAGTCGACGACTACTACCGCGATCGCACCCTCTGATCGCGTCAGGCTTTATGAGGACGGCTGGGCAGGGCGAACGCTCTGCCCTTTCTCCTTCTGGAACCCCATAATCGTCTCGACCCAACCGGCACCGTCCCTAGGCTCAGGACTCATAGCCAGAAGAGGACGGTTGCGGCGAGAGCGATGGCCGAGAGGAAGACCTTCGGGCATCTGTCGTAGCGCGTCGCAACGCGCCTCCAGTCCTTCAACCTGCCGAACATGATCTCAATCCGGTTGCGGCGTTTGTAGCGTCGCCGATCATATCGGACCGGGCTCTTCCGCCCCTTCCGTCCCGGGATGCAGACCCGCAAGCCCTTGTCTTGCAGACCTTCTCTGAACCAGTCGGCATCATAGCCGCGATCGCCGAGCAGCCACTTCGCGGGTGGCAGGTCGCGCAGCATGGCCCGTGCGCCGGTGTAGTCGCTCACTTGGCCCGCGGTCATGAAAAGCCGCAGTGGGCGGCCCTCGCCGTCAGTGACAGCGTGGAGCTTGGTGTTCATCCCGCCTTTCGTGCGGCCGATGAGGCGTCCACGCCCCCCTTTTTTGCCCGCAGACTGGACGCCGTGCGATGGGCCTTCAGATACGTCGCATCAATCATGATGGTCCCGGGCTCGGGGGCCCCCGCGGCCAGTCCCTCGAAGATCCTGGCGAAGACGCCAAGCTCGCTCCATCGCTTCCAGCGGTTGTAGAGCGTCTTCGGAGGTCCATACTCCGAAGGTGCGCCCTGCCACCTCAAGCCGTTGCGATTGATGAAGATAATGCCGCTAAGGACCCTGCGGTCGTCGACGCGGCCTATGCGCTCGAGAACAAGAGCTTCGGCGCCACGACGCTTCGCCGCCGCCATCTGAAGCTGATCGGATCGCGCCTCAGCCTCGACTACACTGCCAAGGGTGGCCAACGCGTCCGCGCCGCCATTGCTGATCGCACCTTGAACCGGGGGCTGGCCGAGCTTGACGACTTGCCCGGCAAGACCTTGTTCCGCTGGATCGATGCCGGCGGCACCAGCCGCCCTGTCACTTCGGAGCAAGTGAATGAACGGCTGGCCGAGCTCGTAGAGGACGCCGGTGCGACTGCGAAAACCTTCCGCACTTGGAACGGGTCCACCGCCGCATTCGAGGCCGCGATGACCGACGAGCCATTGACGATCAAGGCGCTGTCCGAGGCCGCGGCGGCGCGCCTGCACAACACCCCCACCATCGCCAGAAAAAGCTACATCCACCCGTCTGTCTTGGCTCTGACAGAAACTGATCCGGCAGATCGCGCTGCCCTGATGGAAGCTGCACCAAAAGTCGACGGCCTGGCCCGGACGGAGTCTGCGCTGCTGCATTACCTTGACGCAGGAGCAGCGTCTTCGAAATCGGTGGGATGAGATCAGCCGAGAGCATGGCGCCGATGGCCGGCTTGACATTTGCTGCTTTGGAAAAATCGGTTCCTGACACACCAGCTTACCGCGCTGGGACCGATTAGTTTGGTCTTGGCCGCTCTTGGTTGAGGCCACGCAATCCCGCAATATTTGGTTCCTACTGAAGCCGCCGACAATTATGACGTTTCCTTAACGTCGTCCCGGAACATCTCTTCATGCTGCTGGTTAATTGAGCAGCGGGCCGGATATGGTCCGAAAATCAGGAGATTGAGATGACCAAGCTTCTCGCTTCGACGGCACTCGTTGCCATGCTCGCTGTCCCGGCCCTGGCGCAAACCACCAACGGCAGCGCAACCACCCCACCCGCCGCCGCGACGACGGGCGACGCCGCCTCCACGACGACCGCTGCCACCACCACGGGTGACATGGGCTTCGGCTACATGATGATGGATGGCGACATGTCGTCCGATGTGTTCATCGGCAAGCGCCTCTACGTCTCCGAGACCGACGTCGATCCCAACGCCGCGATGAACGACGTCGATGAAGGGTGGGACGACATCGGCGAGATCAGCGACCTGATCATTTCGGGCGATGGTCAGGTGAAGGCGGTAATCGTGGATATCGGCGGCTTCCTCGGCATGGGCGAGAAGTCGGTGGCTGTGGCGATGGACCAGCTGCGCGTCATCCCCGATGGCGACAGCGCTGGCGACTACTTCGTCGTCTTCACCGCCGATCGCGGCGCTCTGGAAAGTGCTCCCGAGTTTGCCTGGCCGGACGCCCCGGCCAACTAAGGGACGGATCACAATTCGTAAGGGCCGCGGATGCATCCGCGGCCCTTTTGCTTTCAGGACCTTTGGCAGGGTAGCGCCTGACTTTCTCGGCGGCAGCACCAAGTTGCTGGCAGATACTTTGGCTGAGAGAGAGGCCTAATAAAGCTTCCAAAAGCCAGCGATGATCTCGGCCTCAGCCATGGAGCTGAGTAGAAGTGGGAGTGAACATGCGCGCGAACGATCTGACGGCGATCTATTTGTCCTACATCGACTGCTTAAATGCTCGGGACTGGGACAACCTCGGGTCTTGGGTCGGTGACGCGGCCAGCTACAACGGCACCGTCATCGGGCTGGACGGCTATCGCGCCATGTTGGAGCGCGATGTCGCGGCAATCCCGGATCTGCAGTTCAACGTGGCGCTGCTGCTGAGTGATCCCCCTATGTCGCAGCACGGCTTACCTTCGACTGCACTCCCGCGGGTGAACTGTTTGGCCTTGCCGTCGATGGCCGCCGCGTGCATGTCGATCCTCGCGTCCCAACCACGCCTCGAGAACTCTTCATGCAGGTCGCGCTGAATGTCTTGATGAGACAGCGACGGACCATCGGAATAGCGCGTGTCTTCGACAAGAAGCCGGGTCGGCGAGACAGGCAGGAGGTAAAGGAAGCGATAGCCGTCATGCTGCGGAACCGTAGCATCCATTATGACAGGGCGCTCGATGCCGTGTGGCGCGGCGGTCTCGATTTCCAGCCCCACGACTTTCTGAAAGCCAAGGTCAAGCGCCCGGTTGTCGGCAAAGCCACGGGCATCAATCACCGTGTTTGCAGCAATACGCTCGCCATCCGCCAAGGCAAGCGACCCGGGGCGAAGCCCTTCGATGCGTCCGACTATCCTCGAAACCGTCGTTAGGCCAGACAGAGCCGCATTGAGGCTTTCCGGGGTGACGCAGGCATAGCCCGTGCTAAGGTGCCTGACGAAGCCGGGAAATCGCACCTTTTGCTCCGACCAGGACTTTGCGACCGCCGAAGATAGCCAGCCGTAGTCGGAACGTCTGATATCGGGCTCGTGAAAGCACCAGGTGTGCCCGGAAAGTGGATCGGTCCGCTCATCCATGTTATCACCCAGGCGGTGCTGGCTCTGGCGGCCGCGCGCTTCCCGGACAACTTCGGCGATCTGGAGCCTTCGGCTGTGCCGTCGAACAATCTGAGCACAGCCTTTGTTCCGTTCGGGTCAGAGCAACAAATGTTGGAATGACGCGGGGCGAGGAGAGGCTACGTCAGGCAGAGAGGCGGTGTGGCGACATGAAGTTCGTGTCGGCGCCTTTCGGAGGGGCAGATGTCAATAATCAACAGCCGCGGCATGTTCTTCGGGACAGCGGTAGCGGCCTTCTTCGCGCCTGTAGCCGCGCTGCCCCTCGCTGCCGTGTGCGTAGGACTTCAAGGGTTGCTCGCTGCACTCCACCTGGCGGCTTTCGCGACACGCCCTTCGAGGAGCGACCTTTTGTCATCGAGCAGGGTCACGGATCTCTTTTTCTCAGTTCATATCGCTACTCACGATGAGCCACCGGAACTGGTGCTGGCGACGCTCCAGAAACTAGCAAGTCAGGTCGATGCGCCGCCGTTTGAAGTAATTGTGCTTGATAACAACACTGTAGAGGTCGATCGCTGGCAGCCGGTTCAGGAAGCCTGTCAAAGCCTTGGGTTCCGCTTCTATCACGAGATGGGCGTCCAAGGGGCGAAAGCTGGGGCGCTCAACATTGCACTTCAATGCACATCGCGAGCAGCCACCCACGTGGTGATCCTCGATGCCGACTATCAGGTGGATGCGCGCTTCCTTTCGCGCGCTGCTTCGGCGCTGCGAGATCGGCCGTCGGATTTCCTGCAGTTTCCTCAGGCGTATAGGCAGACCGCGGGTGCTGCAGCTGGCCTTGCGTTAGAATTGGCCGACTACTTCGAGCGACATGCCCGTCAGGCTGATGGTGCTGATGCAATGTTACTGACCGGGACGCTGAGTGTCATTCGACACGATGCGCTTGAGGAAGTCGGCGGCTGGAGTTCCGCAAGTCTTACTGAAGATGCCGAACTGGGTTTGAGGCTTCAGCGCATGGGATATCGTGGAAGGCTCGTGGACGAGGTCGTGGGGCGCGGCCTGTTGCCTTTGGATCTTCAGGGTCTGGAACAGCAAAGGTATCGCTGGGCTGCCGGAAACATCACGACGCTGCTCTCCAAATTGACTGGTCTGCCGGCTCGGAAAGCGCTTCATGTAGGCTCACAACTGACCGCTTGGTCTAATCTTTCACTACCTTTGGCAGCGATGCTGATTGGTGGCGGTCTGGCAGCGGCTTTGGGAAACGCTTCGCCGAGCCTGATCGCGCTGCTGAGCATCGCCTCGGCTGGAATGCTGCTCGTTTACCTATCTACTCTGCTTCCCCTTCTACGCCCTTCACTGCAAAAGGATTGCGTTGGTAAGGGGACCCTAGCTGCCGCGCTCGCAATCAGAGTCGCAATGATCCTTCCCTCGGCCCGTGGCACGATTGATGGGATGCTCGGAACTGCAGGTGCGTTTCGCAGGACTCCCAAAGATGCAAAGACCTTCGCAGGTGCGGTCGATCTGACGCTCCCTTTTCTCGCCGCCAGCGGATTGGTTCTGATCTGTGCTCCTGATGTCCCCGCCTTTGCGAAACTTGCGGCGTTATTGCTGGCCCTTCCATTGCCGCTCTCCGTGGCAACTCAGGCCATGCTTTCAGATTACCGCCTTTCGATGCAGCCAGAATAGGAGCGTGCTATGCTTCCGTCCGTGACGGTTGTTATCCCTACCTTCAACCGCGCCCATCTGCTTCCGCAGGCAATCGATGCCGCTCTTGGTCAAAGCCACCCTGATACCACGGTGATGGTAGTCGACGATGGCTCGACCGACGGGACGACCGGTGTGCTTGCTCGATATGCGGAACACCCGCGTTTCGTTGGTATCCGACTGGGCACAAATGTCGGCACGGCGCAGGCCAAGAACGTAGGGATCGCTTTATCTCGCACGGATGCTGTGACTTTTCACGATTCCGACGATCTGCCGCATCGGGACAAGGTTCTGCGCCAGGCGAGAGTGATCGGAAACGAAGGTGTAGATGCCCATCCTTGTTTAAACTGGGAAATGACCGGCCGCGCGCCTGAGAGCCGGATCCAGATCGGTGCTGTTCTCACCCATCACGAACTGATCCTGCCTGACGGCACCCGGGTCGAAATTCGGCGGACCCTTTCTCTGGTTGATGACTTCTTTCCGAACTTACAGATGGCCGCCGGCCCTCCGGGGGACTGGACTCATGTGAATTCGGGCATGTTTCACCGCGACGTGTTCACGCGCATTGGCGGGTTTTCGGACTGCATCGAGGAGGATCGCGAGTTCCGCAACAGACTGATCATGGCGGGTGAAGTGTTCTGGGTTATCCCCGATATCCTGCTGACCAAGATTGAAAGTGCTGGGTCGCTAACCTTGGCTGCCGCAACGGACTACGACAGTCCCCGGCGTGTTGCGGATCGGCGCCGAGTCTGGGATCAGGTGGAGAATTGGTTTAGGACGCGCGAAGTGACCGCCGTCCCCATCGACCTGTCGGCGGTCCGGATTGTCGGATGCTCGAATCCCGCTCTATGTAATCCATCCGCACTGCCGTCAGAGCTTAGAAATCTGCAGCCATCTGCCGCGGGTCGGATCGCATGATCGAGGCACTGGCTTTTGTCGATCCGATGGCGCCAAAGGACTATTCCGGCGCGCCCGGCCATCTTGCGGGCCTTGGCGGCACAGAAGCCAGTCTGGTCAAGGTCGCCGAGGCTCTGGCCGACAGCGCGCCAGTGGTTTTCGAGCGCAGCTGGCGTCGCCGGCCCGAGATCGTCTCGGGTGTGCAGTATCGTAGTTTCGATGCCAAGGCGCCGTTGCCCGGCCCTATCGCGACCATTGTGGTTATCAATTCTTGGAAGGTTGCTCTGCGTCTTCGGCGGCTACATCCGGACGCAACGATACTTCTTTGGCTCCACGTCTTCCCAGGTCGCCATAATCGCGGAATGGGGCCCGCCCTGCGTAACGCTGATATCCCCATAATCTGCGTTTCGCAAAGCCATGCCCGCTGGCTCGCCACGTTCCTAGGCACAGATGCGCCCAGAATCCGGCATATTTACAACCCGATCGCTGAGGATCTTGTCCCCGACACGACACAGCGCGATCCCGATCTGCTGCTATTCGCCAGCTCGCCGCACAAAGGCCTGAATGAAGTCTTCCAACACTTCACCGTGGTGCGGCACCGTTGGCCGGACCTAAGGCTAGCCGTCGCAGATCCGGGCTACCTTTCCTGGCCCACGGGTGCGGTCCCGGATGGGGTGACTTTCCTCGGCCGACTGTCGCCCGAAGTGCTTGCCCAATGGATGCGGCGGTCGCTGTGTCTGTTCTATCCCCAGACTCAGTTCGCCGAGACGTTCGGATTAGTAATCGCCGAGGCGAATGCCGTGGGTTGTCCAGCACTATTGCACGCTGGGCTTGGCGCCAATGACGAGATTGCCGGCCACCATGGCCAATGCATCGACACTACCGCACCGGCTGCGGTCGAGCGCAAGCTCGCGGAATGGCGCGCCGTATCCGCGACTGCGCCAATGTCCGTGACGCTCTCCGACGGGCTTCGGCTGTCGGCCGTTGTCGCTGCCTGGCGCGCCGAACTCGGACCGCAGGCGAACACAGCAGAACAATTTTTCGACGCCGCACGACTCCAGCAAGGGGCGATGGAACCCGATGGCCGTTTTGTTGACGGCTTTCTGATCTCTGCAACGAAGGAAAAAATACATGGCACGCAAACCCGACACGAAAACTGAGGCCGGGAATGGGGGCGAAACGCATCAGACCGCTGGAGGCCCGCACGAGGCGCTGACCACGCAAGTAGGAATGCCTATCGCCGACAACCAGAATTCGCTGAAAATTGGCGACAGAGGCCCGCATCTTGTCGAGGATCAGGCGTTCCGCGAAAAGCTCTTCCATTTCGACCATGAGCGAATTCCGGAGCGGGTGGTCCACGCTCGTGGCTACGGTGCCCATGGCACGTTCGAACTCACCAACCCGATCCCTGACCTTTCGCGTGCCGACATCTTCCAACGCAAAGGCGAGACGACAGAAGTATTCGTCCGCTTCTCGACCGTAGCAGGCAGCAAAGGTTCAGCCGATCTTGCCAGAGACGTGCGCGGGTTCGCAGTTAAATTCTATACGAAGGAAGGCAACTGGGATCTGGTCGGCAACAACATTCCGGTCTTCTTCATTCAGGATGCAATCAAGTTCCCCGACCTCATCCATGCCGCGAAGCCGGAGCCTGATCGCGGCTTCCCACAGGCCCAGACCGCGCATGACAACTTCTGGGATTTCATCTCGTTGATGCCAGAGTCGATGCACATGGTGATGTGGATCATGTCCGACCGCACCCTCCCGCGCAGCTTCCGCTTCATGGAAGGTTTCGGCGTCCACACGTTCAGGCTGGTCAATGCCGAGGGGAAGTCGAGCTTTGTCAAGTTTCACTGGAAGCCGCGGCAGGGCGTGCAGTCGGTGCTGTGGGACGAGGCGGTCAAGATCAACGGGGCTGACCCGGACTTCCACCGTCGCGATCTTTGGGACGCCATCGGCAAGGGCGACTTCCCACAGTGGGATCTCGGGGTGCAGGTCTTCGACGACGCTTTTGCCGACAGCTTCGATTTCGACGTGCTGGACGCGACCAAGCTGATCCCTGAAGAGCTCGTGCCGGTGAAAATCATCGGCACCTTGACCCTAGATCGATTGGTTGACAATTTCTTCGCCGAAACCGAGCAGGTCGCGTTCCAGACTGGCAATATTGTGCCGGGTATCGATCACTCCAACGACCCCCTCCTGCAGGGGCGGAATTTTTCGTATCTAGATACTCAGCTGAAGCGGCTTGGCAGCCCCAACTTCAACCACATCCCCGTCAACGCCCCGAAATGCCCGTTCGCGCATATGCAGCAGGATGGACACATGGCGATGATGAACCCACGCGGTCGGGCGAATTACGAGCCTAACAGCTATGGACTTGGTCCCCGCGAAGATCCCGCACGCGGCTTCACCTCATTTGAGGCGGAAGAAGCCGGGGCCAAGCGCCGGACACGCGCGGAGAGCTTCGCTGATCATTACAGCCAAGCGCGCCAGTTTTACCTAAGCCAAACCCCGATTGAGCAGGCGCACATCGCGGATGCGCTCGTGTTCGAGTTATCGAAGGTCGAGAACCCGGCCATCCGGGCCCGCGTAGTCGCGCATCTACCGAACATTGATGCTGATCTTGCCCAGACCGTTGCCGATGGCTTGGGGATGGACGCGGTTCCTGCTGCGGCCGCGCCTGCAAAACCCTTGATTGAGACGGAAACGTCAAAGGCGCTCAGCATTCTGGCAAACCCGCCCCGCAGCTTCAAAGGCCGCAAGATCGGTGCCCTGTTGACCGACGGCATTGACGCGCGAGTGTTTGACGAACTTGTCACAGCGGCCACGGCTGCGGGGGCGGAGGTCGAAGTCATTGCTAAAGCAGTAGGCGGCATCACGACTAGCCGTGGTCGGAAGATCGCGGCGCAGCAGAAAATCGATGGCGCACCGTCGGTTCTTTATGATGCGATCGCAGTCCTTGCGTCGGAAGACGGCGCCGAGATGCTTGCCGATCTACCTGCAGCACGGACATTCCTGAGCGATGCCCACACCCATGGTAAGTTCATCGCCTTGTCGGGCGCCGCGCTTACCGAATTCTGGCCCGCAGTGCTGGTCACGCCTGAAGATGGTGGAGTCTTCACGATCGACAACGGGGAGAGCGCGGCAACCTTCTTGAGCGCCTGTGCGGACATCCGGTATTGGGACCGTCTGTCTTGAGTGGCGATGCCCGTATGGCGCAGCGCACCTACGGCTCCGCCGATCCATGGGCCGCTGCGATCACCATTCCTGCGCGCAACGAGGCAGATCGCGTCAGCGCCTGCCTCGATGCGGCAGCGATCGCACTGGCAGGACGTGGCGGCATCGTGGTGACAGTAAACGGCTCGACCGATGCGACCCTCGATCTGGTGCGCGCTTGGTTTGTGACGACGGGCACGTCGGGCGTCGTCATCGACGACCCCGCGCCGCCTGTCGGCAGTGGTGTAGGACGGGCACGCAGGCTCGCCATCGCTGCAGCCTGCGTGCGTCTCCGCCAAGACGGCACCATTCTGACCACCGATGCCGACAGTCGCGTTGCGCCGGATTGGCTCGACGCGAACCTGGCGGAGCTAACGCGCGCCGATCTTGTCTGCGGGACCGTGCTCCCGGAGCCGGCTGAGATCTCCGCCCTACCTGCAATCATCAGCGAAAAGGGAGCGCCCGAGGGCGAGTATTTCGCTCTAACGCTCGCGGTCCGTGCGCTGTTAGACCCTGTGCCACATGACCTCGAACCCACCCATATCAACCCTGCCGGCGCGTCTCTTGCGTTTCGAATGCCTCTATACACGGATGTCGGTGGCATCCCCGACATCGCAGTGCGCGAGGACCGCGTATTTGTCGAGCACGCCGAGAGCCGGGATTGGCGCGTCAGACACTCCTCAATTGCGCAGGTCTGGACGTCCTGTCGACTAGATGGGCGCACAGGTGACGGCATGTCACGCGCCCTCCGCGAACGGATAGATAACAAGGATCCTGTTGTAGATGAGGCGCTGAACCCAGCCGATCTCACCATTCTTCAAGCTCGGGTAAAGGGGCAGTTGCGACGAGAGTTCGCGGGCAAACCGGGTTTCGGCGCGGCTTGGGCGCAGGCGCTGGAGACGCGGCCCGAGCTTCGTTCACACCGGATGTTCCTATCTGAATTGCAGACCAACCTTCCGCAGCTGCGGTCTAAGCTCGCCGAGTTGCAAATCGTGCCAACCGATGGATCTCCGACCCTGGGGGGGAGAGTCCTCCGCCACTTCAAGGGCATAGCGCATGAGACTGGCTGCTCCCTATGAAATGGACGCCACAGTGGCGCATGCGCTCGCGCAGATCGCCGCTCAGGCAGGTGAGGCTGATTCCGGGGGGCGCAGTTTAGAACCGGATATGATGCTCCTCGGAAGGGCAGGGGTCCTCAGAACTCTTTGCGATGCGCGGACGGCTCCCGAGATCCTGGTCACTATTCTGCGTCGCATTGGGCGGGCGAGCCTGTCAGTTGGGCGCTTGGTCGAGGGCCACATGAATGCGCTCAAACTGATCGCGCTCTACGGCTCGGCCGAGCAGAAACACAGATATCAGTCGGCACACGATCGACTTTTCGGCGTCTGGGGTGCCGATGGCGCGCTACCAGTGCGCCTTCAGCCCAACGGCGACGGTTCGGCTACGCTGCATGGCGAGAAGCGGTTCGCATCGGGACTCGGCGTGCTCCACTTTGCCATTGTATCTGCAGCGACCGAACTCGGAACGCAACTGGCGATCGTGCGAGCTGATGACAAGGCGCGCGCCGATGCCTCAGGTTGGAAGACGAGCGGCATGCGCGCCACGGCCTCGGGGGTCTACAGCATGCGGGGGCTTGAGGCCGAATTGCTCGGCGGTCCGGGCGACTACGAACGCGAGCCATTTTTTCAAGGCGGCGTCTGGCGTTATGCCGCGCTGCATGTCGGCGCTTTGGAAGCGATCGCCGAGGCCGTCAGACGTGCTGTGGTCGACCAGGGAGGTGGGGCCGAGGCTCCGCAACTCCACCGGCTGGCCCGACTGACCACCCGTGCGCATTCTGCGCGCCTGCTTGTGGAAGACGCTGCCCGCAGGGTGGAGGCCCCGGGCGCAGGCCCGCTTGCCGTGGCACTCGCGCTGGCCGCACGCGAAGCCGTCGAGGAAGCCTGTCTCGACGGCATTGCAATCGCGGATCGTGCACTGGGAACGCGGTCTTTCATTGAAGGATACCCAGTCGAACGCATCCGCCGGGACTTGGCCTTTTTTCTTCGGCAGGCTGATCTCGATGGAAAGTTGTCGCAAGTCGGGATGGCAGTCTTGGTGGCGGATCACGGCGTCGGCGAGTTATGGAGCGATGAATGAATTTGACCCCCCAACTCGCCGCCGCAGCGGCCGGTGCGCCCTTTGCATCAATTTCTGAACTGACCGGGTCGGGGGATGTGCTTGTTCTTGCGCCGCACCCTGACGATGAATCGCTTGGAATGGGAGGAGCGATCGCATCGGCATGCGACTCCGGACATAGGGTCCACGTAGCGATCATCACAGATGGCGCCGCATCGCACCGCAAATCCCTGCGCTACGCAGCTCCTCGGCTGGCAGAGCTGCGCCGACGGGAGGTCGAGCAGGCGGTGACAATCCTGACAAAGGGCCGCGCGATGCCGATTTGGTTAGGCTACCCCGACCTCTCAGCACCGGAAACTGAAGCCAGCTTCTTTGAGGTGGGGCAGAGACTCGCGCCGATCCTCGACCGTGTTAGCGCGGTCTGGACTACCTGGGGCGGTGATCCGCATCCAGATCATCAAAGGACTTGGCACTTAGCCCGTCACTTAGCCGCCCGGCGTTATGATCGCAGGCTGTTTGGATGCCCCATCTGGTCGCGTGTTCAAGATATAGTCCCGGGTTTCGTGCCCGCAGGCCTCATGCGGTTTGACAGCTCAACCTGGCGTGAGTTGAAGGCTTCAGCTGTTAGTTCTCATGTGTCCCAGATGACCGGATTGATCGTCGATGACCCGAGCGGTTTCAGGATGGCCCCAGATCTCGCAGCATACTTTGTTGACAGTGATGAGCTATTTATCCCCGGGGGCAGTGAATGACGCAGGATGCAAAGTGGTTTGAAGCTCTTTATTGCGACGCCACCGACCCGTGGAGCTATCGCACAAGCCGTTACGAGGCGCAGAAATATGCGGATACCTTGGCATTGCTGCCACGCGCGCGCTACAAGCGCGCACTGGAAATCGGTTGTTCCATCGGTGAGATGAGTAAGTTGATCGCACAACGGAGTGAACGGCTGCTGGCGCTTGATTTCGCGCCCAGTGCAATATCGGACGCTCGGGAGCTCAAGATACCTAACGCTGACTTTATCATTGCAACCGTGCCACGAGATTGGCCGAGAGGACCATGGGACCTGATAGTCATGTCCGAAATCCTATACTATCTCGATTCCCGCTGCATTGACGAGCTTGCCGAGTGCATCGCGAGAGACCTATCGCCTGACGGGCAATGTCTTCTGGTCAATTACGCGGGTGAAACTCAGACGGCACTCAGCGGAATTGAGGCTGAGAGCTGCCTCTTGCACTCTCTTTCCAATCGTCGTGCGGTGCAGATGGGAGGGCAGATAGACGACCTCGGTAGGGGATATCGAGCCATGGTGCTGAGCCTCAACAGTCTATGAGGCTGGATCGGACGACCAAGGTAGATACAGATACTGTGGATCAAAGTTTCCCGTCCGCACGAGTCCGGCGCGATCAAGTATTTCCACCCGGCCATGTTTGACGCTGCAGAGACCGCCTTCTCGCAGATCGCGGAGCACCCTGTGAACGTGCATTGGCGAGAGACCGCACACTTCCGCAAGTTCTTGCTGGGTGAGTGGGAGATCGAAACCCTTTGTGTCTCCGCGGCCATTCAGTTCGTTTCTGAGCGCGAGCTCGCTCAAGAAATTCGCCATTCCGGCCGTGGCGCGCAATCGACCAAGACGAAAGGTCCAGTGCCGATGTATCGATGCATCTATCATCGTCAACGCCCACAACGCGCGCGCGTCGTCTTCGCTCTCGGCAATGATTTGTTTCAGTGCGTCGTGAGGGAAGATTGCGGCCCGTGACCGCGTTATAGTTGAAACGTCGTGATCGAGGCGTCCAAGCGGCAGGCTGTGGAGATCTACGAAGTCGCCGGGCACTTGGAGCGCGACCATCTGTCGATGACCGTCCTTATCCGCGATGTGGCGGGTCATAACTCCGTTCAGCAAAAGAGCGCTTTGGTTGATCGGTTGGGATGCGCGAGTTACCACTTCACGCGCCTCCCATTCCACTACATCCGAGCACACTCGATCAAGTTTGGACCAAAGCTCGTCGGGAAGCCGGGCTACCATACCAATCTTTGCCTCAGGAGGTAGCTTGACGCTCATGACGAAATTCGAAGTCCTTGTATTGACTGCAAGTGGACGTGAGTTGACCAGATGTCCCCTGTCGCGCTTCTCGACCGCTTAAGCAACGCTTGAATTGGGAGACGGGAGAACCTGTCGTTGAGCGATGTAATGCAAGCCAACGATATCTCGCGAACTCGTATCCCCCTCACAATCGTGAAGATCGACGGGAGTTCCCCCGGCCGAGAAGATAGTGTCATTCAACGTAGCGCAAGCTTACGGACCTCAAGCGGAACAGATCCTCCGTCCAGACGTTTCCCGACCAGCCCAAAAGCGGAGGGAGTAACCCGATGTCTGCGCCGAACACCAATGTCGAAAGGCAGAAGCGCAACCATGCAGGCCCGCTCGTCGGAATGCTTGCGGTCGTCATCTTCGCGGTTGTGGGTTTGGTCTGGTGGCTAGGGTCCGAGAGCGCCGAAGCACCTGGTCCGACTCAGGATCCCGCGACTGCCGTCGGGGCACCGGAAGCGTCCACCCCGAACACCCCTTCGGCAAGTGCTGCGCCGATGCTGCCAGAAACTGCAACCGGTCAGCAGACACCGACCGTTGGTGGTTCTAACTAAGCACATCCCCCGTTGGGGCCGGTGACGTCGCGGTCTGCCAAATGCCGAAGCCACTGGCACCGCCTAGCGCGGCGGTTCAATGGCTGATTGCGGCGTATAGAGAGTTCCCGGATGGCGCGAAGGCAGGCGGAAACACGGCTCAAGGTCGTTCGATCCGAGAAATCATTCGCCCTTCGATGTTTCTGCGGAACAGATACGGGCGTCTACGCTTAGGTCCTCGACAAACCTCGGGACCGGCTTGCGACAGGACAGAGCTCATTACCCCTTTGAAAGGCCACTAGCGCGTCTGCGGCGGCTGTTTTTCGCGTCAGCCTCCCTTCCGGTTGCGGCTTGCGGGGGGCGCCAGTCGGCGCTGTCTCCGGCGGGCGAGGATGCCGCGCAGCTTCACCTTCTGTTCCTCGTCATGCTCGGCGGTGCGGTGCTGCTGTGGCTGGCGCTGAACCTCGCCTTCTTTGCCGTCACCCGGCTTCACCCCGGTAGGATGCCGGTGCGCCATGCCGACCGGGTGATCCTATTCGGCGGCGTGATCTTCCCCACGGTGCTGGTCGGCGCGCTGCTGGCTTGGGGCCTGTCGATCATGCCCGACCAGCGCGCGACCGGCGAAGGCCTGGTGGTGCGCGTGACCGCCGAGGAATGGTGGTGGCGCGTCGAATACTGGGCCGAAGGGGCAGAGGCCCCGGTCGTCACCGCCAACGAGATCCGCCTGCCCGCAGGCGTGCGGACCGAGCTGAAGCTGAACGCGAACCGCTACATCCATTCGTTCTGGGTCCCGGCGCTTGGCGGCAAGATGGACATGATACCGGGGCGCGAGACGGTGCTGACCCTGCGCCCCGAGATCCCCGGCATGTATCGCGGCCAATGCGCCGAATTCTGCGGCGCGTCCCACGCGATGATGGCCTTCGAGACCGTCATCCTGGAGCCCGCCGCGTTCGATGACTGGCTTGCG
>NZ_JBAWKD010000020.1:0-25683 GCF_037095735.1 Frigidibacter sp. MR17.14
GTCGCCCCGCGCCGGGGCGACGCCACCAGAAGGACCGGGCACCATTCCGCTTCCCACTCCCCCGATCGCCCCTGCCATCGACATGGGCTCGCTTTCCACCCCGTTCACCTCGGTGACCGCGGACGAGGCCTCCGGCATCGCCCGCGCGCTTTATGGCGTCACCGGCGACTTCCGCCGCTTCGCCAGCGAGCAGGACGACACCTTCCGCATCCTGTCCCCGGACGGCGCCAGCTACGTGATGAAGGTCGCGAACCCCGGCGAGCAACGGGACGAGCTGGACCTGCAGGTCCGCACCCTGCGCCACATCGCCGCCACCGATCCCGCGCTGCCGGTGCCGCGGGTCTTCGACACGCTGGACGGCCAGTTGCTGCCCGTGATCGACGCCGGACCGGGCGCCGGGCGCATCGTGCGGATGTACAGCTTCCTTGACGGGACGGTGCTGGACACCACCGCGACGCTGCCGGACGAGCTGCCGCAGATCGGCGACACCTTGGGTCGGCTGCGGCTGGCGCTGCAGGGCTTCGAGCATCCGGGCGCGGAGCGGGTGCTGGCTTGGGACATCCGCCAGCTTCCGGGCCTGGCGCCGCTGCTGGACGATGTCGAGGATCCGGTGCACCGCCGCCTGCTGGGTGCCGCGCTCGACCGGTATCTGGCGCTTTATCCGCGCATCGCCGCGCTGCGACGGCAGGTGCTGCACAACGATTTCAGCCGCTCGAACCTGGTCGTCGACCGAACGGGCCCAGCGCGGCTGTCGGGGATCATCGACTTCGGCGACGTGGTGAAGACCGCGGTGGCGATCGATGTCTCGACCGCGATGCTGAACTGGCTGCCCCGCGACCAGGCGACGAACCCGCGCGCGGACCTGATGGATGATGGCAAGCGGATCCTCGCGGCCTATCTGCGCGTGGCGGAGCTGACCGAGGAAGAACTGGCCCTGCTGCCGCATCTGGTGATGGGGCGCGCGGTGACGCGGGGGCTGATCTCGCTCTGGCGGGCGCGGACCTTCCCCGAGAACCGCACCTACATCCTGCGCAACACCGATCAGGGCTGGGCCCAGCTCGACTGGTTCCTGGCCCGCGACCCCGACACCCTGTCCGAGACCTTCACGACCTTCAAGGAGACCACCCGATGACCGCCCTTCCCTCTCGCGGCAAGATGGTGAACGCGTTCAACGCCGACAGCCTCGCGGCGCTCGACCCGGCCCGCCGCGCGGCGGTCGAGCGGCGCCAGCGCCTGCTTGGCCCCGCCTACCGGCTGTTCTACCAGAACCCGGTCGAGGTCCGCGAGGGCCGCGGCACCCGGCTTTACGACAGCGAGGGCCGCGAATACCTCGATGCCTACAACAACGTCGTCTCGGTCGGCCACTGCCACCCGCATGTTGTCGAGGCGATCCACCGCCAGCTGACGACGCTCTGCACCCATACCCGCTACATCCAAGAGGGCATCCTGGACTATGCCGAGGCGATGCTGCCGACCTACGGCGGGCGGATCGCGGCGGGCGGGCACATGATGTTCACCTGCACCGGGTCCGAGGCGAACGATCTGGCGATGCGCATCGCCAAGCACGCGACGGGGCATCACGGGATCATCATCACCGAAGAGGCCTATCACGGCAATTCGGACCTGACCGCGGGCTTCTCGGCCTCGCTGGGCGAAGCCTCGCCGTTGGGCGAATGGGTGCGCACCGTACCGGCGCCGGACAGCTACCGCGGCAATCCCGACGAGTTGGGCCAGCAGATGGCCGAGGCGGTGACGAAGCAGGCCTGGGGCCTGAAGCGCAACGGTGACGGGCTGGCCGCCTTCATCGCGGATTCGCTCTTCTCGTCGGACGGGATCTACGCGACGCCCGGCGTGCTGAAGCCGGTGATCGAGGCCGTGCATGCCGCGGGCGGGCTCTTCGTCGCCGACGAGGTGCAATCGGGCTTCGGCCGCTCGGGCGATGACTTCTGGGGCTTCCAGCGCCACAGGATCGACCCCGACATCGTCTCGATGGGCAAGCCGATGGGCAATGGCTACCCGGTCGCCGGCATCGCCGTCGTGCCCGAGGTGGTCGAGCGGTTCGGCCGCGACACGCGCTATTTCAACACCTTCGGCGGCAATGGCGTGGCGATGGCCGCGGCGATGGCGACGCTTGAGGTAATCCGCGACGAGAAGCTGCAGGACAACGCGAAGGCGATGGGCGACAGGATCCAGGCGGGCTTCCGCGATCTGGCGACCCGCTTCCCGGCGATCGGCGACGTGCGCGGCGCGGGCCTGTATATCGGGGTCGAGATGGTCAGCGACCGTGCGACCAAGGCCGCCGATGCCAGCGCCGCGACGCGGATCGTGAACGGGCTGCGCGAGAAGCGCGTGCTGATTTCGGCCACAGGGCCGCGGGCGAACGTGCTGAAGATCCGCCCGCCGATCGTCTTCACCGAGGCCGATGTCGACTGGCTGCTGGCCGCCAGCGCCGAGGTGCTGGCCGAGGTCTGCGCCTGACCCTGACGCCCCGCCGGTCAATCGGCGGGGCTTTTTCCTGCCCGCAGCCCTGCGCGGCGAGATCATGAGGCTTCCCCGGGACGCCGGCCGCCCGACGCTCTGGCACGACAGAAGACAGCAAACCGACAGGAGACCCCGATGCCGCTTTCGCCCGCGCTTCGCGACCAGATCCTTGCCGCCGTCGATGCCGGCTTCGACGAGCAGATCGCCTATACCCGCAAGCTGGTCTCTTTCGCGTCGCAGCGCGGCGAGGAATTCGCGATCCAGGATTTCATTGCCCGCGACCTCGCCGCGCGGGGGATGAAGATCGACCGCTTCGACATGGACGAGGCGGCGCTAACCGCGCATGAGGGCGGCGCACCGTTCTCCGCGCAGCACTCGCGCGCGCCGATCGTCGTCGGCATCCATCATCCGAAGGCCGAGACCGGCCGCTCGCTGATCCTGCAGCACCACCTGGACGTGGTGCCGGTCGGGCCGCGCGACATGTGGGAGCACGATCCCTATGGCGGCGAGATCGAGGGCGACTGGATGTTCGGCCGCGGCGCTGGCGACATGAAGGCGGGGGCGGCGGCGAATGTCTTCGCGCTGCAGGCGCTGCGCCGGATCGGGCTGCAGCCGGCGGCGACGGTCTATCTGCAATCGGTGGTCGAAGAGGAATCGACCGGCAACGGCGCGCTGCAGACCTTCCTGCGCGGCTACACCGCCGAGGCCGCGCTGATCCCCGAGCCGATGGACGAGCAGCTGACCCGCGCCAATGTCGGCGTGCTGTGGTTCGAGGTCGAGGTCCGCGGATTTCCGACCCATGTGCGCGAGATGGGCGCGGGCACCAACGCGATCGACGCGGCCCAGCGCGTCATCGGCGCCCTGCGCGAGATCGAGGCGCGCTGGAACGCCGAGGCCGGCGATCATCCCGAGGTCGCGGGCATCGATCACCCGATCAACATGAACATCGGCCTGATCGAGGGCGGCGACTGGGGTTCGTCGGTTCCGGCCTGGTGCCGGTTCCAGGTGCGGATCTCGATCTACGCGGGCCAGAAGGCGCAGGACAAATACGCCGAGATCCGCGCCCATATCGAGGACTTCTCGCGCCGGGACCGCTTCCTGAACCAGAACCCGCCTGTGCTGCGCCAGAACGGCTTCAACGCCGAGGGCTATGTCCTGCCCGAGGGGTCCGAGGCCGAGGCGGTTCTGGGTGCGGCGCATCAGGCAGCCTTCGGGGCCGCGCTGACCTCCGGCTTCTCGGGCGCGTATCTGGATGCCCGGGTCTATGCGCTTTACGCGCGCATCCCGGTGCTGAACTACGGCCCGAAATCGCGGGCCGTGCATGGCTTCGACGAGGCGGTGAGCCTGTCCTCGGTCCGGCAGGTCACGAAGGCGATGGCGCTGTTCATTGCCGACTGGTGCGGCACCGAATCCGTTTGAACACAAACGGGTCTGAATTCGCCCGCGCTGCCCAAGACGGCGGCGGAAAGAAAACGCGCCGCAACGTCATTTCGCAGGGCGCACAGGAAATGGGCGATCTGCACGCGGCCCATGTAACTGATAAATAACGAAAAGCGATAAGCCCTATGCAATCCTGCCGAATAGGCCGCCGAAAGGCCTCCCGTCAGGGTTTCATCGTTGCCA
Source organism: Frigidibacter sp. MR17.14 (assembly GCF_037095735.1). NCBI lineage: Bacteria > Pseudomonadati > Pseudomonadota > Alphaproteobacteria > Rhodobacterales > Paracoccaceae > Frigidibacter > Frigidibacter sp. MR17.14. The sequence goes on from NZ_JBAWKD010000020.1 coordinate 4,105, forward strand.
GATGAAAAATCCCGCGCGTAACCTCGGAAGTGACGATTGACGACAATCGCCCCAGCGCTTCAACCCAGACCGAGGATCAGAAGAATGTTCGCCAGACCGACCGCTTCCAGCCTGTTGAAGTCCACGCTTCTGGCGCTTGCCCTTGGCGGCTCGGTCGGGGCGGCGGCTCAGGCGCAGACGATTACCGCGGTGATGCATGCCCCGCTGCGCGCGGTCGATGTGCAGATCTCGACCGCCTACATCCTGCGCAACTACGGCTACATGGTCTATGACACGCTGCTGGCGCGCAACACCAAGGGCGAGCCGAAGCCGCAGATGGCGGACTGGAAGGTTTCGGACGACGGCAAGACCTATACCTTCACCCTGCGCGACGGGCTGAAGTTCCACGACGGCAACCCGGTCACCTCTGCGGATGCCATCGCCTCGATCAAGCGCTGGGCGCAGGTCGACAAGACCGGGCAGGTGATGATGACCCTGCTGGCCGAGATGACGGCGACCGACGACAAGACCTTCACCATGACCTTCAAGGAGCCGACCGGGATCGCGCTTCTGGCGCTGTCCAAACCCTCGGGGCTGGCGCCCTTCATCCTGCCCGCCGCGGTCGCGGCGGCCCCGGTCTCGACGCCGATCACCTCGACCATCGGCTCGGGCCCGTTCCGGCTGGTCGAGGCCGAGTTCCAGCCCGGCGTCTCTGCCACCTTCGAGAAATTCGCCGATTACATCCCGCGCGACGAACCCGCGGACGGGCTGGCCGGCGGCAAGGTCGTGAAGGTCGACAAGGTGGTCTGGACCTCGATGCCCGACCCGATGACCGCAGTCAGCGCGCTGATGTCGGGCGAGATCGACTATATCGAACAGACCTCGCCGGACCTGCTGCCGCTGCTCGAGGGTAATGCGGATGTGAAGACCGGCCGCTACGAGAAGCAGGGCAGCCAGAACCTCGCGCGGATGAACCACAAGATCCCGCCCTTCGACAATCCGCAGGTGCGCGAGGCGGCGATGCTGGCGCTGGGGCAGCGTCCGATGCTGGACGCGCAGGTCGGCGCGGGCTCGCCCAACGGCACCACCTGCGCGGCGGTCTACGGCTGCACCTCGCTTTACAACACCGATTATGCCGCGGACCGGATCCTCGAGGCGCATCCCGACGAGGCCAAGGCCAAGCTGAAGGAGGCGGGCTATGACGGCACGCCGGTGTTCCTGATGCATGCGACCGACATCCCCAGCCTGAACGCGCAGGGCCCGGTCATCGCCCAGCAGCTGCGCGACGGCGGCTTCACCGTCGACATGGTGTCGATGGACTGGGCGAGCGTCGTGGCGCGCCGCGCCTCGAAGGCGCCGGTGGCCGAGGGCGGCTGGAACATGTTCTCGACCACCAACGTGCTGCCCGACGTCGGCGACGCGATCGGCTTCATCGGTGCCGCCGCCGGCGGTGATGCGGCCTGGTTCGGCTGGCCGGACGTGCCGGCGATCGAAGAGCGCCGCATGGCCATCGCCCGCACCGCCGACGTGGCCGAACAGAAGAAGCTCGCGCTCGAGATCGACGAGCTGGTCATCGACAACGGCGTGATGATCCCGATGGGCGAGTTCTACAACGTCGCCTCGTGGTCGACCGCGGTGACCCCGCAGATGGACGCCGAGGCGCCGATCTTCTGGAACATGGAAAAGGCCGAGTGATCCGCCGATGATGGGCTTCGTCACCAAGCGCGTGCTGTCGGCGGTGCCGGTGCTGCTGATGGTCGTGGTCATCGTCTTCCTGGTGCTGCGGCTGTCGCCCGGCGACCCGGCGGCGATGATCGCGGGCCCGAATGCCACCGGCGAGCAGCTGGCGCAGCTGCGCGAGAGCATGGGGCTGAACCGCCCCCTGCTCGAGCAGTTCTTCCTGTGGTTCGGCGACATCCTGCGCGGCGACTTCGGCACCTCGCTGGTGTCGGGCAAGCCGGTGACGGCGCTGATCGGCGACCGGATCGGTCCGACGATCTGGCTGAGCCTCGTGACCATCGTCATCGCGGTGGCGGTGGCGCTGCCGATGGGGGTGATCGCCGCCTGGCAGCAGGGCAAGTGGGTGGACCGGCTGGTGATGGCGGGCTCGGTGCTGGGCTTCTCGGTGCCGGTGTTCATCATCGGCTACGTGATGATCCTGGTCTTCGCCCGGATCCTCGGCTGGTTCCCGGTGCAGGGCTACAAGCCGCCCTCGGCCGGGCTCTGGGAGTTCTTCTCGCGCCTAGTGCTGCCTTCGGTGGCGCTGAGCTTCCCCTATATTGCTCTGATCGCCCGCATCGTGCGCACCAATGTCATCGAGGTGATGGGCGAGGACTACATCCGCACCGCCCGCGCCAAGGGCCAGACCGAGCGCGGGGTGATGACCGAACATGCGCTGCGCAACGCCGCGGTACCGATTGTCACCATCATCGGCGTCTCGATCGCGATGCTGATCTCTGGCGTCGTCGTCACCGAAAGCGTGTTCAACATCCCCGGCCTCGGGCGGCTGATGCTCGAGGCGGTGCTGGCGCGCGACTACACGGTGATCCAGGCGGTGATCCTGCTGTTCTCGACGATCTACGTGTTCATCAACCTTGCCGTCGACCTTCTCTACGGCGTGTTCGATCCGCGCATCCGCTACTGATCCCGCCGGGCCCTGCCGGGCCCGGCCCCTCTCGCCCCCCAGACGACCGGAGGCAGGATGACCCCCGAGACGACCGCTCCCCCGATGCAAGGCCAGATCGCCGAGCCGCCCGGGCTGCCCGACATGGAAGAGGCGCGCAACGCGACCGGCCTTCGGGCGCTGGTTGCGGGCATCCTGTCCACCTGGCCCGCGCGGGTCTCTGCGGTGGTGCTGGGGCTGATCGTGCTGATGGCGATCCTGGCCCCGCTGCTGGGAACGGTCGATCCGGTCAAGCTCGATCCCTCGATCCGGCTGCAGGGCTCGACCGCCGCGCATTGGCTGGGCACCGACAGCTTCGGGCGCGACATGTATTCGCGCATCGTCTACGGCGCCCGCGTCTCGCTGGCGGTGGGGGCGGGCACGGCGGTGATCGCGCTGGCGCTGGGGATCCTCTTCGGCGTGCTGACCGGCTACTTCGCCTGGGCCGACATCGTCATCATGCGCTTCATGGACGGACTGATGGCGATCCCGGGCATCCTGCTGGCGATCGCGCTGGTGGCCTTCTCGGGCGCGACGATCACCACGGTGCTGATCGCCATCGCCATCCCCGAGGTGCCGCGGGTCGCGCGGATGGTCCGCTCGGTCATTCTGGGCGTGCGCAACGAACCCTATGTCGAGGCGGCCTCGGTCCTGGGCACCGGCACGATGCAGATGATCTGGCGCCACCTGCTGCCGAACACGGTCGCGCCGCTGATCGTGCAGGGCACCTACATCTTCGCCTCGGCGATCATGACGGAGTCGATCCTAAGCTTCCTCGGGGCCGGCGTCCCGCCCGAGACGCCGAGCTGGGGCAACATGATGGCCGACGGGCGGACCTTCTTCCTGCTGAAGCCCGAGCTGATCCTTTACCCCGGCGTGATGGTCTCGCTCACCGTGCTGAGCGTGAACATGCTGGGCGACGTGCTGCGCGACCGGCTCGACCCGCGCATGGCCAAGCGGCTCTGACAGGAGACAGAGATGAGCGACACCGCATCCAACGTCGTGCTCTCGGTCGAGGGCGTCAGCATCGACACGATCCCCAAGGGGCGGCGCCCGATCGTGCGCGACATCTCGTTCGAGGTGCGCGAGGGCGAGACGGTCTGCATCGTCGGTGAAAGCGGGTCCGGAAAATCGGTAACCTCGATGGCGGTCATGGGCCTGCTGCCCAAGGACGCGCTGCAGGTCACCGCGGGGCGGATCCTGCTGGACGGCGAGGACGTGCTGCAGGCAAGCCCCGCACGGCTGCGCGCCCTGCGCGCGGCGCGGGTCGCGATGGTCTTCCAAGAGCCGATGACCGCGCTGAACCCGGTGCGCTCGGTCGGCGACCAGATCGACGAGGTGCTGCGGCTTCACACCAAGCTGTCCCCGTCCGAGCGGCGCAAGCGGGTGCTGCACATGCTGGAACGCGTGCACATGCCCGATGTCGAGCGCATCTACCGCGCCTTCCCGCACGAGCTGTCGGGCGGCCAGCGGCAGCGGGTGGTGATCGCGATGGCGCTGATCCTGCGCCCGCGGCTTCTGCTGGCGGACGAGCCGACGACCGCGCTGGACGTGACGACGCAGAAGCAGATCCTGTCGCTGATCAAGGAACTTCAGGTCGAAGAGAAGACCGCCGTGGTCTTCGTCACCCACGACTTCGGCGTGGTGTCGGAGATCGCCGACCGGATCGTGGTGATGAACCGCGGCGACCTTGTCGAGACCGGGACCCGCGACCAGATCCTGACCGCCCCGCGCGAGACCTACACGCGGATGCTCGTCGCCTCGGTTCCCAGCCTGATCCCGCGGCGCGCGCCGCTTGAAGGCGCGGCGAAGCTGCTCGAGGTGGTGGGGCTGCAGAAGCGCTACGGCAAGAAGGGCTTCTTCTCGGACGCCTCGGTGCTGGCGGCCGACGACATCCGCTTCACCGTCCACAAGGGCGAGATCACCGGCATCATCGGCGAAAGCGGCTCGGGCAAGTCGACGGTGGCGCGCTGCGTCATGCGGCTGACCGATCCCTCGGGCGGCGAGGTGCTGGTGAACGGGCGCGACATCGTTCCGCTGCGCGACCTGCGCGAGATGCGCCGGCAGGTGCAGTACATCTTCCAGGACCCCTATCGCTCGCTCAACCCGCGCCGCACCATCGGCCAATCGCTGATGGAGGGGCTGACCAACTACGGCATGCCCGACGCCCAGGCGCGCGAGCGGGTGGCCCGCACGCTCGAGCTGGTGAACATGCCGGCCTCGGTGATGAACCGCTATCCGCACCAGTTCTCGGGCGGACAGCGCCAGCGCATCGCCATCGCCCGCGCGGTGGTGATGGAGCCCGACCTGCTGATCGCGGACGAGGCGGTTTCGGCGCTGGACGTGACGGTGCAGGCGCAGGTGCTGAAGCTGCTCGAGGACATTCGCGACCGCACCGGCGTGTCTATCCTGTTCATCACCCATGACCTGCGGGTGGCGGCGCAGATCTGTAACACCGTGGTGGTGATGCAGCGCGGCCGGATCGTCGAGCAGGGCGCCGCGCGCGAGGTGCTGTCGCAGCCCCGGCACGCCTATACCCGCAGCCTGATCGACGCGGCCCCCGCGCCGGACTGGGATTTCCAGAACTTCAGAAAGGCGGCGCCCGCGGCCTGAGCGCCCGGGTGCCGGACGGCCCCACCGATGCGCATCCTTCTTGCCGGTTTCCAGCACGAGACCAACACCTTCGCCGCCAGCCGCGCCGATGACGCGGCCTTCGCCCATGGCGGCGGCTTCCCGCCCTTCAGCACCGGCGAGGCGGTGCGGGCGGCGATGGGCCCGGCGGTGAACCTGCCCGCCGCGGGGTTCCTTGCCGCCGCCGCGGCCGCGGGCGACAGCGTGACCCCGATCCTTTGGTGCGCCGCCTGTCCCTCGGGCTTCGTCGCCCGCGCGACCTACGAGCGTATCGCCACCGCCATCGTCGCGGGCGTCCGCGACGGGCTTGCCGCTGATCCGCCGGCCGAGGCGCTGTATCTCGACCTGCATGGCGCGATGGTGGCCGAGCATGTGCCCGACGGCGAGGGCGAGTTGCTGGCGCGGATCCGCGCGGTAACAGGGCCCGAATTCCCGATCGTCGTCAGCCTGGACCTGCATGGCAACATCTCGGCGCGGTTCCTGGAACTCGCCGATGCCGCCACGGCCTTCCGCACCTATCCGCATGTCGACATGGCCGAGACCGGCCGGCGCGCCCATGCGCTTCTGGCCGCGCGCGTCGCCCGCGGCGCGCCCTTCCCCCGCGCCTGGACCCGCGCGCCCTACATGACGCCGATCTGCTGGCAATCGACCGATGCCGAACCCGCGCGCGGGCTTTATGCCCGTCTCGCCACGCTCGAGGCGGCGGCGGGCAGCGGCGCGGCGGCCTCGGTCACCATGGGGTTCCCGGCGGCGGACATCGCCGATTGCGGCGCGCTGACCTGGGCCTATGGCGCAACGCAGGCCGAGGCCGACGCGCTTGCCGCGGCGCTGCACGGGGCGGTGGTCGCGGCCGAGGCGGAGTTCACCGGCCCGTTGCACGACGCCGCCGGTGCCGTGACCGAGGCGCTGCGGCTGAACGCTGCCGGTCATCGTCCGGTGGTGATCGCGGATGCGCAGGACAATCCCGGCGCGGGCGGCTCATCCGACACGACGGGCCTGCTGCGCGCGCTGGTCGCTGCCGGCGCGCCGGACGCCATCCTGGGGCTGCTGCACGATCCCGCCGCCGCGGCCGCGGCCCATGCCGCGGGTCCGGGCGCGGTGCTGCGACTTGCACTCGGCGGGCGGGCGGGGCTGCCGGGCGATATGCCCTTCGAGACGGAGGTGACGGTCGAGGCGGTCTCGGACGGGCGGCTGCGCACCTCGGGGCCCTATTTCGGCGTGCTCGACATGGATGTGGGACTGGCCGCCTGCCTGCGCATCGGCGGGGTCCGCATCGCGGTCGCCTCGAACATCGTCCAGATGGCCGACATGGAGATGTTCCGCTTTCTGGGCCTGGAGCCCGTCACCTCGGACATCGTCGTGGTCAAGAGCGCGATCCATTTCCGCGCCCATTTTGCGCCGGTCGCGGCCGAGGTGCTGACCGCGGTCGCCCCCGGCGCGATGATGATGCGCGCGACCGACTGGGCCTGGAAGGCCCTGCCGGGCTGGATGCGGCTGATGCCCGGCGGCCCGACCGCCGACGAGGCGCGCACCGCCGCAGAGTGACTCGAAGACCCGAAAACAGGCCCCGAAGGCAGATCATGACCCGCACCGACCTCCGCTCTCCGAACCTTGCCCGCCGTCCCGGGCAGGCGGTCCCCGAAACCCGTTCGGACGGGGGCATCGTCGCCGCGCAGAACCGCCACGCAGCGCAGATCGGGGCCGACATGCTTGCCCGTGGCGGCTCGGCCGTCGATGCGGCCATCGCGACCTCGTTCGCGATCGGCGTGCTCGAGCCATGGATGAGCGGTCTGGGCGGCGTCGGCGCGATGCTGGTGCGTCCCGAGGGCGGCGCGGTCACCGCGATCGACGCCGGCGCCCGCTCGCCCGCCGCGCTCGACCCGGCGGACTTCCCGCTGGTCGGCGGGGCGGACAGCGACCTGTTCGGCTGGCCCAGCGTGCTCGAGGATCGCAACGTGATCGGCGCGAAGTCGGTCTGCGTGCCGGGTCTGCTGAAGGGCCTGGCCGCGGCGCACGAGCGCTTCGGGCGGCTGCCCTGGGCCGATCTGGTCGCGCCGGCCGTCGCGCTGGCCGAAGAGGGCGCGCTGGTCGACGCCCATACCACCGCGATGATCGCCGCCGACATGGGCCGCATTGCCCGCAACCCGGCCGCGGCGGCGCTGTTCCTGCCGGGCGGCCTGCCGCTGGCCCAGCCCGCCGCGGTCAGCGGCCGTGCCGCGCGGATGGCGAACCCGGAGCTTGCCCGGACGCTGGCGGTGATCGCGGCGGAAGGTGCGGGCGCGCTCTACGAAGGGCCGCTGGCCGAGGCGCTTTGTGCCGACATCCGCGCCCTCGGCGGCTACCTTGCGCCGGGCGACCTTTCGGACTTTGCGGCGGTGGTGACCGAGGCCGCGACCGAGCCCTTCCGGGACCGCAGCCTGCATTTCCTGCCCGAACTGAACGGCGGCGTCACCGTCGCTTTGGCGCTGCGCGGGTTGCACGGCAGCCCCGCGCCGAAGGGGGCGTTGCCGACGCCGGCCTCGGTCCTGGCCAGCTGCACCGCCCTTGCCGCCGCCTGGGAGCATCGCTTCACCCGGTTGGGCGACGGGGCCGAGCGCACCCTGCCCTCTTGCACCACGCATCTGAGCGTCGTCGACCGCGACGGGATGACGGTGTCGCTGACCCAGACGCTGCTGTCGCTGTTCGGCTCGGGCGTGATCTCGCCGGCGACCGGGATCCTCTTGAACAACGGCGTGAACTGGTTCGATCCGCGGCCCGGCCGGATCAATGCCATCGGACCGGGGAAGAAGGCGCTGGCGAATTATGCGCCGATGATGATGACCGGCCCGGGGGACGAGGTCGTGTCGCTGGGCGGCTCGGGCGGGCGCAAGATCCTGCCGGCGGTCTATCAGGCGCTGATCCACATGGCAGACCACGGCATGGGCCTGGCCGAGGCAGTGGCCGCGCCGCGCTACGACCTGTCGGCCCCGCCCATGGTCGTGGCCGACCCGCGGTTCGGGGCAGAGATCCTCGATGCGCTCGAAGCGGACTTCCCGCTGGTGCTGGCCGACCGGATCGCACAGCCGCAGAACTTCACCACACTCGCCGCCGTGCGGCGCAAGGATGGCGTGAACGAGGGCACCGCAGATCCCTGGCACCCCTGGGCGGCCGCGGTGGCCGAAGGCACCGCCTTGCTGCCGATCCCGACCACCTACCAGCGAGGCTGAAACCATGACCGATACCCCTCTCTGGGCCCTGCCCGCCACCCGCATCGCGGCGCTGGTCCGCTCGGGCGCGGTCACGGCCACCGCGGTCGCCGAGGCCGCACTGGGCCGGCTGCAGGCGGCGAACCCGGCGATCAACGCGGTGGTCGAGCATCGTCCCGACGACACGCTCGCCGCCGCTGCCGCGGTCGACGCGGCCGTGGCCGCGGGCCGCGATCCGGGTCCGCTGGCCGGCGTGCCGGTGACGATCAAGGTCAACGTCGACCAGCGCGGCTATGCGACGACCAACGGGCTGACGGCGCAGAAGGACCTGATCGCGACCTCGGACAACCCCGTGGTCGCGCATCTGCTGGGCGCGGGCGCGGTGCCGCTGGGGCGCACCAACACGCCCGCCTTCAGCTACCGCTGGTTCACCAACAACCGCGTGCACGGCCACACCTACAACCCGCGCGACCGGGCGCTGACCCCGGGCGGCTCGTCGGGCGGCGCGGGCGCCGCCACCGCGGCGGGCATCGGCGCCATCGGCCATGGCACCGACATCGCGGGCTCTGTCCGGTATCCGGCCTATGCCTGCGGCATTCATGGGCTGCGCCCGACCATCGGCCGGGTGGCAGCGCACAATGCCTCGGGGCGCGACCGCACCATCGGCGGGCAGATCATGGCGGTCTCGGGCCCGCTGGCGCGCCGCGTCGGCGACCTGCGGCTGGCGCTGCAGGCGATGGGCCGCGCCCATCCGCGCGATCCCTGGTCGGTGGCGATGCCGCTGACCGGCCCGGCGGTGCCGCGCCGCGCCGCGCTCTGCCTGCGCCCGGACGGGATGGAGACCGCGCCCGAGCTGCAGGCCGAACTGCTGGCCGCGGCCGAGCGGCTGCGCGACGCCGGCTGGCAGGTGGACGAGGTCGATGCCCTGCCCCCCATCGCCGAGGCCGCGAAGGTGCAGCTGACGCTGTGGCTGGGCGACGGCTATCCGGCGATGGTCGCCGCGGCCGAAGCCGAGGGCGACCCCGGCGCGCTGGCGGCGCTGGCCAGCCAGCGGGCCCTGGCGGAGAGCATCGGCCAGCAGCAGTTCTCGGACGCGCTGGTGCGCCGCTTCGGTATCGCCAGCCTCTGGAGCCAGTTCATGGAGCGCTATCCGGTGGTGCTTCTGCCGCCATCGGCAGCGCTGCCGTTTGCCGACAATCTTGACCTGAAAAGCCCCGAGGACTACCAGCGCGTCTGGTCGCTGCAGGATGTTCAGGTGGGGCTGCCGGTGACGGGCCTGCCGGCCCTGACACTGGCTACCGGGCTGACCGCCGCCGGCACGCCGCTGGGCATCCAGATCGTCGCGGGGAAATTCCGCGAGGATGTGGCGCTCGAGGCGGCCGAGGCGATCGAGGCGCGCGGCTGGGCGGTCACGATCGCCGATCCCGCCGCGTGACGGAAAGGGGCGGTCGCGGTCGACCGTGGCAGGCGGTGCAGGAGAGCGGAGCGAAATGACGATCAGCGGGCTGAAGCCGGTGGCGCGCCAGTCGACCGAGACCATGGTCACCGAGCATCTGCGCGACTTCATCCTGTCCGGCCAGATCGCGCCCGGCGGCCGTTTGACCGAGATCGCGCTGGCCGAGCAGCTGGGCGTCGCCCGCTCGACCCTCAGGATGAGCCTGCACCGGCTGGCGGCGGAAGGCATGGTGACGCTGGTGCCCTACACCGGCTGGCATGTCGCCGCGCTGTCGGCCCGCGACGTCTGGGAGATCTGGACCCTGCGCGGCAGTCTCGAAAGCCTCGCCTCGCGTCTTGCCGCCGAACGGCCCGAGCCCGAGGTCCACGACGCGCTCGACGCGGCCTGCGCGGCGCTTGAGACCGCCTGTGCGGGCGGCAGCCTGCGCGAGATCACCGAGGCCGATTTCGCGCTGCACCGGGCGATCATTGCCGCCAGCGGCCACGGGCGGCTTGCCGCGCAATACCGCGTGGTCGAGCAGCAGGTGCAGTTGTTCATCGCGACCAGCAACAGCTTCGTGGCGACCGGCCCCGAGGACATCATCGCCCAGCACGCGCCACTGATCGCGGCCCTGCGGGCGCGCGATCCGGCCGCGGCAGCGGCGGCGGCCTGGGCACACGACCAGACCGAGGGCGCACGGATGACCGAATGGCTGGCAGCGCAGGAAACGACGCCCGCGTGATCTTGCGCGGCGCGCCGGCCGTGGCGCGCGCGGTGCCGGACGTGCGAAGGGCCGGGCCGGATCCGAAGCTCCGACCCGGCCCGGGGTGCAGTCGCCTGTATCGGCGCGCGCGCCGGCCTCAGCTTCCGAACAGCAGCGTCGGCAGCCAGAGCGCGATTGTCGGGAACAGGAACAGGATCAGCACCGACAGGCACATGATCGCGAAGAACGGCAGGGCCGCCAGCGCCACGCTCATGATCGACCTGCCTGTCAGGCTTTGCAGGATGAACAGGTTGAAGCCGATCGGCGGGGTGATCTGCGCCATCTCGACCATGATCACCAGGAAGATGCCGAACCAGATCGGATCGAAGCCCGCGGCCAGCACCAGCGGCAGGGTGATCGGCAGGCTCATCACCGTGATCGACACGCCTTCCAGGAACATGCCCAGAAGGATGTAGAACACCGCCAACACCAGGATCAGCTGCCCCGGCGACAGGTTCAGCCCCGAGATCGCCCTGGCGACATCCTGCGGCACATGCAGGAAGCCCATCGCCGTCGACAGGAACGCGGCGGCGATCAGGATCATCGCGATCATGCAACTGGTGTGCACCGCGGCCCGCAGGCTGTCGCGGAAAGCGCGCCAGCTGAGCTGCCGGGTCAGCGCCGACAGCAGCAGGGTGGCGACGACACCCACCGCCGCCGCCTCGGAGGGCGTGGCGATGCCGCTGTAGATCGCGCCCAGAACCACGAAGATCAGCGCCCCGATCGGGAACAGGTCGACCGCGCCGCGCGCAAGATCGCGCAGACGCGGCGCGGCCTCGGTCGAGGGCGCGACCTCGGGCCGCATCAGGGCGGCGATCAGCACATAGGTCCCGTAAAGCCCGGCCAGCATCACGCCCGGCACCACGCCCGCCGCGAAGAGCCGCGAGATCGAGACCTCGGCCAGCACGCCGTAGACGATCATCACCACCGAGGGCGGGATGAGCAGGCCGAGGCTGCCCGCGCCGGCCAGCGTGCCGATGGCGAGCGGCATGGAATAGCCGCGGCGGCTGAGCTCGGCGATGGTGATCTTGCCGACGGTGGTGGTGGTCGCGGCACTCGAGCCGCTGACGGCCGCGAACAGCGCCGAACCGATGACGTTGGTGTGCAGCAGTCGTCCCGGCAGGTGGTGGGTGAAGGGCGCGAGACCGCGGAACAGCCGGTCCGAGATGTCGGTGCGCAGCATGATCTCGCCCATCCAGACGAACATCGGGATCGCTGAAAGCTCCCATCCTGTGGCGCTGCGCAGGGCGAGCGGGCCCATGATCGTGCCGATGCGGAACAGCGGCATGTCGATCAGCAGCGCGAGGCCCGCGGTGCTGACCAGCAGCAGCGCCGCGAACACCCAGACGCCGAGCCCCAGGAAGGTGACGATCAGGATCAGGATCGCGAAGGCGATATAGAGGCTTTCCATGTCAGTCCCCGCGGCTGTCTTCGGCGGTGTAGCCGTGCTGGAGGGTGTCCATCAGGCTGGCGGCGAGCTGGATCATGAAGAGCACGAGGCCCAGGAAGATGACCCCGTCGACCAGCCACAGCGGCGTCTGGTTCAGCGTCGGGCTGACGGCGCCGCGTTCGAAGTCGCGCGCCAGCATCCGCCAGATGAAGCGGGCGAGGAAGGCGGTGATCCCGAAGGTCAGAAGGATGCAGAGCGCATCGCAGGCCGTGGCAACCTTGCCCCGCAGGTGGGTCAGCAGCAGGTTGACCCGGATATGGCGCCGCTGGCGGAAGGTGTCGGCCAGCGACAGGAAGGTCATCGCCCCGACGGCATAGCCGACATATTCGTCCATGGAATAGGTCGAAGAGGCGAAGCCCGCACGCAGGACGATCTCCAGCGTCACATGCAGGACCATGTAGACAAGAAGCAGCATCGACACGCCCATCGCGGCCGAACCGGCAAGATGGGACAGCCGCTGGAAGGCGGAAACAGGACGCATGGCACAGAACCTTTCGGGCTGGGCGAGCGGCGCGCCCGCCGTTGCGGGCAGGCGCGCGGGCTCGCGCGGGATCAGTGCCGGGCGGCTTCGTAGGCGTCCAGGATTTCCTTGCCCTCGTCGCCGACCTTCGACAGCCAGTCGGCATAGACACCCTGGCCCGCCTCGGACAGCGCCTTCTGGAACGCCGGGTCGATCTTTTCCTGCACGGTCATGCCGTGGGCGCGCATGTCGGCATAGTTCGACGCCACCACGTCATCCAGCGCGCTCCAGGCCTTGTCCGAGGCAGCCTCGGCGGCCTTCAGGAGCGCGTCGCGCTGCGCGTCGCTGAGCGCGTCCCACTCGTCCTTGTTCACATGGGTCATGTTCAGCGACATGGCGTAGTTCAGGGCCGAGAAATCGCTCAGATGCTCCCAGAACTTGGCCGAGACGCCGCCCTCGGCCGAGGTCAGCACCGCCTCGATGCCGCCGGCGGCCAGCTGCGGGACCACGTCAGCCCAGGGCAGCTGGATCGCCGCCGCACCGGCAGCCTTCAGCGTCGCGGTGCCGCTGGCATCCCAGGACCGGATCTTGAGCCCCTGCAGATCGGCAGAGGTCAGCACGGGCTTGTGCGCCCAGATGCCGGCCGGCGGCCAGGGCGAGGCATAGAGCAGAACCTGGCCATGCCGGGCGAAGACCTCTTCGAAATGCGGGCGCGACACTTCCCACAGCGTCTTCGCATCCGCGACGTCCGACACGAGGAAGGGCAGCGAGGTCAGCAGGAACAGCGGCTCGATGCCGGCGAGCGAGCCCACGTTGGTGTTGGCGATCGGCAGGGCGCCGTCCCCGACCGCGTCGAGCTGCTGGGCCGAAGTATAGCCAAGCGCGCCGCCGAAATGGTTGGTGATCAGGATGTCGCCATCGGTCAGTTCGGCGGCCTTTTCCGCGAAGACCTTCTGGGCTTGGCCGTGGATCGAGCTTTCGCCGTATTCATTGGCCATGTCCCAGCGGACGGACTGTGCGCTGACCGGGGCCGCCAGGAGGCAGGCACCGGCCAGGAGCGAGAGAAGACGTTTGGTCATTTTTTTATTACCCCTGTCGGTTGATTGGGCGGCGCCGGTCAGGCGCCGTAATGGCTGGCCATGAACTCGGCCGAGTACTTGCCCGATTGCACATCCTCGGCACGATCCGCGTCGGATCGTTCCGCCGGGCTGCCGTAGCCGCCGGCGCCGGGGGTCTCCATCACGACGCGCTCATCGGCATGAAGCCGGATGCCCGTGGCCTTCGAGGACAGCGGGACCGTCGCCCCCGCATCGGTTTCCAGCCGGAACGAGCCGACCGCGCCGGCTTCACCGCCGAAAAGGCCCCAGGGCCGGTTGCGGAAGCGTTCGCCGACGCCGTTGAATTCGCAGTCGTGGCCCACGGGGCGCAGGATGCGCCGGATGCCCATGCCGCCGCGATGGCGCCCGGCGCCGCCGCTGTTCTCGACCAGGGCATAGCCCTCGACCCGCAGCGGGTATTCTTGTTCGATCGCCTCGACCGGCAGGTTCGAGGTGTTGGTGATGTTCACCTGCACCCCGTCCTTGCCGTCGCGGGTCATCCGCGCGCCCATGCCGCCGCCCAGCGTTTCCAGGTAGACATACTGGCGGCCGGTGCGGGGATCGATGCCGGCGAAGACGGCCGAGGTGTTGGCGCCGTTCGCCGCGCCGATGGCACGGTCGGGCAGCGCCTGTGCAAGGGCGCCGATGACGATGTCGACCACGCGCTGGCTGGTGTTGGCGCGCAGCGCGACCGCGGCGGGGGCCACGCAGTTCACGATCGTGCCCGGTTCGGCCAGGATCTCGATCGCGTCGAAGATGCCTTGGTTATTGGGCACCTCGGGGTCGAGCAGCGCCTTCAGCGCGAAGCAGACCGCCGATTGGGTCGTGTTCCAGGTCATGTTGAAATTGCCGCGGACCTGTGGGTCGGAGCCCGCGAAGTCGAAGGTGATGCGGCTCCCCGACTTGCGGATCGTCAGGGCGATGCGGATGTCCTCGGTCCCGGCGCCATCGTCATCCATCACGTCTGCGAAGCTGTATTCGCCATCCGGCAGCTGGCCGATGGCAGTCTGCATCCGCATCCGGGTACGCTCGACGATGGCGTCGAAAGTGGCGGTCAGCGCGGGGGCGCCGATGCGGGCGATGATCTCTTCGATCCGCCGGCGGCCCAGCTGGGCGGCGGCGATCTGCGCGTTCAGGTCGCCCAGCCGTTCCTCGGGCAGGCGCATGTTCAGCAGCAGAAGCCGCTGGATGTCGGCGACCAGCGCGCCCCTGCGGTAAAGCCGCACGATCGGGATGCGCAGGCCCTCCTTGTAGATCTCGTCGAGCCCGCCGGACATCGAGCCCACCGCCGCGCCGCCGACATCGGCATGGTGCACGATGTTCGACACGAAGCCGATCAGCCGGCCGCCGTCGAAGATCGGCGCGGCCAGGTTGATGTCGGGCAGATGCGAGCCCCCGGCGACGTGGGGGTCGTTGCCGATGAAGATGTCGCCCGGCGCGATGTCACCGCCGAACTCGGCCAGGATATGGGTCATCAGCCCGGCCATCGAGGCGAGGTGGATCGGCAGCGCGTTCTCGGCCTGCGCGATCAGCCGGCCCCTCGCATCCGCGATCGCGGTCGAGTGGTCGTGCCGCTCCTTGATGTTGGTCGAGAAGGCCGAGCGCATGATCGTCAGGAAGCATTCGTCGGCGATCGACTTCAGCCCGTTCCAGGTGATCTCGAGCGCGATCGGGTCGATCGCGGCCGCCGCGGCGACCTCGGGGTGCGAAAGGGTATCAGACATTGCCAAGTTCCAGGATCAGGTTGAAGGCCGCGTCGACGGTCAGGGTCGCGTTCGGCGGCACGAGCGTCGTCGAGTCGAGCTGGGTGACGATCATCGGCCCCTTCAGCACCGTGGCCTCGGGCAGGCCGGTGCGATCGTAGATCGGGGTGTCGACGGCGCCGGTGTCGTCGAACCAGACCTTCGCAACCTCGATCGGCGCGGCCAGTTCGGCCGGGCCGGTGATCTCGCTCGCGCCCTGCACGAGGCTCGCCAGCGCCTTGGCGCGGACGTTCACGATCTCGATCGGGGCCTCGGCATCGGCATGGCCATAGGCGCGCATGTGCTCGGACAGGAACGCGGCCTTGAGCGTGTCGCGCGCGGTGATGTCACCCGGCACCTCGACCGCCAGCTCGTAGTTCTGGCCCACGTAGCGCATGTCGAGCGAGATCTGGGTGCGCCCGTCCTCGGCGCCCTCGGCCTCGGTCGCAAGCCAGTCGGCAGCGGCGGCCTTCAGCGTCTCGGCGGCAGCGGCGAGCGGGGCCAGATCGCCATCCAGCCGCTGGCGCAGCGTGGTGACGAAGTTCTCCTGCAACTCGGCCTCGAGCAGGCCGTCGGCGCAGAGGATCCCCGGCGCCCGCGGCACGAGAATGCGGTTGATCCCCAGCGCCTCGGCCACGTCGGCGGCATGCAGGCCGCCCGCGCCGCCGAAGGGCATCAGCGCGAAGTCGCGCGGGTCATGGCCGCGCTCGGTCGAGACCGCGCGGATTGCGCGCGTCATGTTCGAGGTCGCGATCCCGGCGATGCCCAGCGCCGCGCGCACCGGCGAGACGCCGAGCTTGCCCGCGATCTCCTCGATGACCTTGCGGGCCTTCTCGGGGTCGATCTTCAGCCCGCCACCGGCCAGCGACAGCGGCAGCCGCCCGAGGTAAACGTTGGCATCGGTCACGGTGGGTTCGGTGCCGCCCTTGCTGTAGCAGGCCGGTCCCGGCACGGCGCCGGCGCTTTCGGGGCCCACTTTCATCAGCCCGTCGGTCCCGACCGAGGCGATCGAGCCGCCGCCCGCCCCCACGGTGTGGATGTCGACCATCGGCAGGCGGATGCGGAAGCCCGCGATCTCGCGCACATGGGCGATTTCCGTGCGGCCGTCGCGGATCAGGCAGACGTCGGTCGAGGTGCCGCCGATGTCGAGGGTGATGATGTTGCCGATGCCCGAGGCGCGGCCCGAGGCGACGGCGCCGACCGCGCCCGCGGCCGGACCCGACAGCGCGGTGCGCACCGGGAACTGCGCGGCCTTCTCGACCGACATCAGCCCGCCCGAGGACTGGAAGATGCCGAAGCGGGCATTCGGCGCGGCCTCGGCCACCGCGGCCTGCAGCCGGTCCATGTAGCGGCTGACCTCGGGCTGCAGGAAGGCATTGATCGTCGCGGTGCTGAAGCGTTCGTATTCGCGGAATTCGGGCTGCACCTCGGACGAGACCGAAACGAAGAGATCGGGGCGCGCGCGGCGGATCGCGGCGGCCACGCGCTGTTCATGCGCCGGGTTCTTGAACGAGAACAGCAGGCAGACCGCGAGGCTCTGCAGGTCGCCCTGCTGACCGATCTCTTCGATGAGCGCGTCGAGGTCGGCGTCGTCGAGCGGGGTGATCTCTTCGCCTTCGGGGCCGATGCGTTCGGTGATCTCCAGCCGGGCGCGGCGGCTGGCAAGGGGGGCGGGCGCGTCGGCCTGCAGATCGTAGATCGCGGGGCGCACCTGGCGGCCGATCTCGAGCAGGTCGCGGAAGCCGCGGGTGGTGACGACGCCGACGCGGGCGCCTTTGCGCTGCAGAAGCGCGTTGGTCGCGACCGTGGTGCCATGGGCGAAGCGGCCGACCGCCTCGCCGGTGATGCCGATCTTGGCCTGCAGTTCCTGGAAGCCCTGCAGGATCGCCTCGGACGGGTCATGGGGGGTAGAGGGCCGCTTGTGCACCACCAGCGCACCGGTGGCGATGTTGCGCGCCGCGAAGTCGGTGAATGTTCCGCCGACATCGACACCCACGATCCAGTCGAATCTTTGCCGCGTGTCCAGCATTCCGCACGTCCTATCCTGTTGTCGATTTCAGTATCCAACTAGGATACCCAAAATATCAAGATGGATGTTTTGTGACGCTGACGAATTCGCGAGCGCCGTCCAAACTCAGCACAAATAACAGGCAAACATCCCGCCACCCCCTCCAGCAAGGCGGTCAGACGCAACCCTGAGCGGGTGCCGACGCCGCATCGCGGCGACTCAAGCGCGGGTCGACGACGCCCTCAGCCGGGCACCGGATGCGCCGCGCGGCAGGCGGCGACGAAGGCGTCGATCGCGGCATGGCGGGGCCCCCAGCGCTGCCAGATCACCCCGGTCTCGCGCGCGCCGCCATCCGGCAGCGCGATCTTGCGAAGCCGCAGCCCCTCTGGCCAGGGCGGAGCCCAGTCGGGCACGATCGCGGCGCCAAGGCCGCGGTTCACCAGCGCCGCGATGGCGTCGAGCGCGTCGAGCTCCAGCCATTCGTCCACCGCGATCGCGTGGTCGCGCAGATAGCGATCGACGATGTGCCCGCCCCATTGCGCGCGGTCGTAGCGGATGAAGCGATACGTCGCGAGCAGCGCGTCCGGCGGCAGGTCGGGCGCGTCCTCGGGGACGATCAGCACCAGCCGCTCGACCCGCAGGGTCAGCCAGTCGGTGGCCTTCGGGATCTCGAACTGCGGTCGCACGATCAGCGCGGCGTCGAGCGTGCCGTCCACCACCCGGTGGTAATGATCCGCGGAAGATCCCGGCTGCACGAAATAGTCGATGTCCGGGTGCGCGCGCGCGAGGCGCTCGATCACGGCGGGCAGAAGACCGGTCAGGGCCGTCGCCGTCGCCCCAAGCCGCAGAAGCCCGCCCGGAACGCCGTCGGAAGCGATGGCGCGCAGGTCGCGCACCGACTCGACCACGCCACGTGCATGCGCCATCACTGCCCGCCCCGCCGCCGTCGGCTGGACGGTGCGCCCTGCCCGCTCGACCAGGGTGTGACCCAGATCCTGTTCGAGCACGCGCAACCGCTGCGCCAGCGCCGCCGGCGTCAGGTTCAACCGCCGCGCTGCCTCGGCGATCGAGCCGCAGTCGGCGACCGCAAGGAAGGTTTCAAGAAACCGCGTGTCCATGAAAATGGATTTTCTATCATTCAAAGGTATAAAAGCCAGTTTTCATTTCGTCCGCGGTTCGGGATAGCCTGCGCCCGCCGGGACAGCGTGCCCGGGACCAGAGGAGCACCCGATGAGCATCGCCACGAAATTCGGCCGCATGGCCACCGACAACGCCCCCGGTCAGGAGGTTCGGCAAAGCGATGCCGTCGATTTCCTGAAGGGCGAGCCGCTGCCGGGCCGGCCGGTCGACTTCTCGCATGGCGATGTCGATGCCCATGAGCCGACGCCCGGCGCCTACGAGCTTTATGCCGAGGGCTTCGCCAAGGGCGGCGCGCAGGCCTACACCGAATACCGGGGCCTGGCCGAGATCCGCGACAGCCTCGCCGCACGGCTTGCCGCCTTCACCGGTGCGCCGGTCGATGCGCGGGACGGGCTGATCGTGACCCCCGGCACCCAAGGTGCGCTGTTCCTGGCCGTGGCCGCCTGCGTCACCCGGGGCGACAAGGTCGCCATCGTGCAGCCCGACTATTTCGCCAACCGCAAGATGGTCGAATTCCTGGAAGCCGAGATGGTGCCGGTCCAGATGGACTATGCCACCACCGAACCCGGCCGCTCGGGCATCGACCTTGCCGGGCTCGAGGCCGCGTTCAAGGCGGGCGTGAAGGTCTTCCTGTTCTCGAACCCGAACAACCCGGCCGGCGTGATCTATTCCGCCGAAGAAATCGCCCGGATCGCCGCGCTTGCCGCGCGCTACGACGTGACGGTGATCGTCGACCAGCTGTATTCGCGGCTGCTCTACACCGGGATCGACTACACCCACCTGCGGGCAGAGGCCGCGCTGTCGCCGGACAACGTCGTGACGATCCTCGGGCCGTCGAAAACGGAATCGCTCAGCGGCTTCCGGCTGGGCGTGGCCTTCGGCGCGCCGGCGGTCATCTCGAGGATGGAAAAGCTGCAGGCGATCGTGTCGCTGCGCGCGGCCGGCTATTCGCAGGCCGTGCTGCGCAGCTGGTTCGCCGAGGAACCCGGCTGGATGGAGGCCCGCATCGCCGCCCATCAGGCGATCCGCGACGACCTCGTGACGCGGCTGGCCGCGATCAAGGGCGCGGTGGTGCGCGCGCCCGACGCCGGCAGCTACCTGTTCCCGCGGATGCCGAAGCTGGTGCTGAGCCCGATCGAGTTCGTGCGCGCGCTGCGCCTGCAGGCCGGCGTCATCGTGACCCCGGGCACCGAGTTCAGCCCGCACACCGCCGACAGCATCCGGCTGAACTTCTCGCAGGACCATGCGGCCTCGGTCGCGGCGGTCGAGCGCATCGCGACGCTGGTCGAACGCTACCGCGCCTGAGCGCAGGGCGCGCCGGTCCGGGGGCAGCGCCACCCGGTCCGTGCGCCCGGAGGATAGACCCCATGACAAACCTGACGGCCCCGCCCGCTTCGGGCGGCACGGCCGCGCTCATCGACGGGCGCGCCGCCTCTCTTGCCTTGCGCGACGGCATTGCCGCCGAGGTCGCGCGGCTCTTGGACGCCACCGGCATCGTGCCCGGCCTGGCCGTGGTGCTGGTGGGCGAGGATCCCGCGTCCGACGTCTATGTCCGCAACAAGGGCCGGCAGGCGCGCGAGGTCGGCATGACCAGCTTCGAGCACCGCCTTCCCGACAGCACCTCGCAGGCCGACCTTCTGGCGCTGGTGGCACGGCTGAATGCGGACCCGGCGGTGCATGGCATCCTCGTGCAGATGCCGCTGCCCGCCCAGATCTCGGCCGAGGCGGTGATCGCCGCGATCGCGCCCGAGAAGGACGTCGACGGCTTTCACATCCACAATGCCGGGCGTCTGGCCACCGGGCAGCCGGCACTGGTGCCCTGCACGCCGCAGGGCTGCCTGATCCTGCTGCGCGACCGGCTCGGCCCGCTCGACGGGATGCACGCGGTGATCGTCGGGCGGTCGAACATCGTCGGCAAGCCGCTGGCGCAGTTGCTGCTGGCCGCGAACTGCACGGTGAGCGTCGCGCATTCGCGCACGCGCGACCTGCCCGCGCTCTGCCGGCAGGCAGACATCCTGATCGCCGCCGTCGGCCGGCCCGAGATGATCCTCGGCGACTGGGTCAAGCCCGGCGCGACGGTGATCGACGTGGGCATCAACCGGGTCGAACGCGAGGGCCGCACGCGGCTGGTGGGCGATGTCGACTTCGCCGGCGCCGCCACGCGGGCTGCGGCCATCACCCCGGTCCCGGGCGGCGTCGGCCCGATGACCATCGCCTGCCTCTTGGCCAACACCCTGGCCGCCTGCCGCGCCCAGACCGGCCAGCCCCCGACCCTTCCGCTTCCCGGAGACCATCCATGACCAAATTCTGCCTGACCGTCTCGTGCCGGTCGCAACGCGGCATCGTCGCCGCGATATCGGGCTATCTCGCCGCGCAGGGCTGCAACATCACCGACAGCGCCCAGTTCGACGACCCCGAGACGGGGCGCTTCTTCATGCGCGTGTCCTTCGTGCCGGAAACCGGCAAGACCGTCGCCGCGATCGAAGAGGGCTTCGCACCCGAGGCCCAGCGGTTCGAGATGGACTACCTCTTCCACGACGAGGCCCGGAAGATGAAGGTGATCATCATGGTCTCGCGCTTCGGGCATTGCCTGAACGATCTGCTCTACCGCTGGCGGATCGGCGCGCTGCCGATCGACATCGTCGCCGTGATCTCGAACCACATGGACTACCAGAAGGTGGTGGTGAACCACGACATTCCGTTCCACTGCATCAAGGTAACGAAAGAGAACAAGCCCGAGGCCGAGGCGCGCCAGATGCAGATCGTGCGCGAGACAGGGGCAGAGCTGATCGTGCTCGCGCGCTACATGCAGATCCTGTCCGACGAGATGTGCCAGGAAATGTCGGGCCGGATCATCAACATCCATCATTCCTTCCTGCCGAGCTTCAAGGGCGCGAACCCCTACAAGCAGGCCTATGAGCGCGGCGTGAAGCTGATCGGCGCGACCTCGCACTATGTGACCGCGGATCTCGACGAGGGCCCGATCATCGAACAGGACACGATCCGCGTGACCCATGCGCAGTCGCC
>NZ_JBAWKD010000021.1:0-25484 GCF_037095735.1 Frigidibacter sp. MR17.14
GCGGCGGTGTCGCCGCCGGCGGTCGAGAAGGCGAGCGGGAAGTTCGAGGCGCCGAAGACCGCGACCGGCCCGATCGGGCGCTGGACCATGCGGATCTCGGGGCGCGGAGCGGGCTGGCGGTCGGGCAGCGCCGGATCCACGCGCCGGTCGAGATAGTCGCCCGCGCGGATATGCGAGGCAAACAGCCGCAATTGCCCGGTCGTGCGGCCACGCTCGCCCTGCAGGCGGGCCTCGGGCAGGCCGGTCTCTTGCGAGCCGATCTCGGTGATCGCCTCGGCGCGCGCCTCGATCTCGTCGGCGATGGCGTCGAGAAAGGCCGCGCGGTCCTCGCGCGGCAGGTAGGCATAGGACCAGAAGGCGTCCTCGGCGGCGATGCAGGCCTGCGCGACCAGCTCGGGCGTGCCCACCGAGAACTCATGCGCGGGCCCGTGGGCCGGGTCCGAGGCGAAGCGCGCCCCGGTCCCGATCCAGTCCCCGGCGATCAGGTGCTTTCCATGCGGCGTGAAGGTCATCTCGATCCCTTCCCATTTCTCATTGGCAAAAATATCCCCGCCGGAGGCATCCGACGGCAGGGCCGGGCTCAGCGCCCGGTCTTCTCGCGCCAGGCCGCGTATTTCTCGAGGTTCTCGTCCTTCGTCGGCGGGTAGAGCCCGATGATCGCCGCGCCGTCCTGCACCTGCTCGAGCACGAAGTCCTCGAAACTTTCCATGCCGGTGCATTCCTCTGCGATTTCGTCGGCCAGATGCGCGGGGATCACCATCACCCCGTCGCCATCGCCGAGCATCACGTCGCCCGGGAACACCGCCACGTCGCCGCAGCTGACCGGCACGTTCAGGTCCAACGCCTCGTGCAGCGTCAGGTTCGTGGGCGCCGAGGGCCGCGCGTGATAGGCCGGCATGTCGAGCGCACCGATGCCCGCCGCGTCGCGGAAGCCGCCGTCAGACACCACCCCGGCCGCGCCGCGCATCGCCAGACGGGTGATCAGGATCGAGCCGGCCGAGGCCGCGCGCGCGTCCTTGCGCGCATCCATCACCAGCACCCAGCCGGGTGGGCAGGTTTCCATCGCCACGCGCTGCGGATGGTCGGCGTTGCGGAAGACGGTGATCGGGTTGCGATCCTCTCGTGCGGGGATGTAGCGCAGGGTGAAGGCCTGGCCGACCATGGTCTGGCCCTTCCATTCGACCGGCACCACGCCCTGGACGAACTGGTTGCGCAGTCCCCGCTTGTAGAGCGCGGTCGCGACCGAGGCGGTCGAGACCTTCTTCAGCTTCGCGCGGGTCGCGTCGGACAGGGTGTAATCGGTCATCGGGATATCCTTCATGGGATCCTCAGTAGATGTCGGGTTCGCCGGCGGTGCGGCCGAAGCCGGTTTCCAGGAAGTCGAAGTCGCAGCCCTTGTCGGCCTGGGTGACGTGTTTCGAGAACATCCAGCCCCAGCCGCGCTCGAACTTCGGCTCGGGCGGCGTCCACGCGGCGCGGCGGCGCGCGATCTCGGCCTCGTCGACCAGCATGTCGAGACGGCGGGCGGGTAGATCGAGGCGGACGATGTCGCCGGTCTTCAGCAGCGCGAGCGGCCCGCCGACGTAGGATTCGGGCGCGACGTGCAGCACGCAGGCCCCGTAGGAGGTCCCCGACATCCGCGCGTCCGAGATCCGCAGCATGTCGCGGTGGCCCTGCTTGATCAGTGCCTTCGGGATCGGCAGCATGCCCCATTCCGGGAAGCCCGGACCACCGAGCGGTCCCGCGTTGCGCAGCACCATCACCGTGTCGGGCGTCACGTCGAGGTCCTCGTCGTCGACGGCCTTCTTCATCTCGGGGTAGCTGTCGAAGACCAGCGCCGGGCCCTGATGGACATGGTATTTCGGGTCGCAGGCGGCGGGCTTGATCACCGCCCCGTCGGGGCAGAGGTTCCCGCGCAGCAGCGCCAGCGAGCCCTCGTGGTAGACCGGGTTCGACAGTGGACGGATCACGTCGTCATTGTAGACCTGCGCCCCTTCGAGGTTCTCGCCCATGGTCTGGCCGGTGACGGTCAGCGCGGTGCAGTCGAGCCGGTCCTCGATCTGCTTCATCAGCGCGCGCAGGCCGCCGGCGTAGAAGAAGTCCTCCATCAGGTAGTCCTTGCCCGAGGGGCGGACATTGGCGATCAGCGGCGTCTCGCGGCCGAGCTGGTCGAGATCGTCGAGGGTCAGCGCGCAGCCGGCGCGGCGTGCCATGGCGATCAGGTGGACGACGGCATTGGTCGAGCAGCCGGTGGCCATCGCGACCACGGCGGCGTTGCGGCAGGCGGCATCGGTGACGATCTTGTCGGGGGTCAGATCCTCGCGGACCATCTCGACGATGCGCCGGCCGCAGCTGGCCGACATCCGCTGGTGGTTGGCATCGACCGCCGGGATCGAAGAGGCGCCGGGCAGCGTCAGCCCCATCGCGTCGGCGATGGCGGTCATCGTGCTGGCGGTGCCCATGGTCATGCAGGTGCCGTGCGAGCGCGCGATCCCGCCCTGAACGCCCAGCCATTCCTCGTCAGAGATGTTGCCGGCGCGGCGTTCGTCCCAGTATTTCCAGGCGTCCGAGCCCGAGCCGAGGATCTTGCCGGCGTAATTGCCGCGCAGCATCGGGCCGGCGGGCAGGTAGATCATCGGCACGCCCGCGCTGATCGCGCCCATGACCAGCCCCGGCGTGGTCTTGTCGCAGCCGCCCATCAGCACCACGCCGTCGAACGGGTGCGAGCGGATCATCTCCTCGGTCTCCATCGCCAGCATGTTGCGGTAGAGCATCGAGGTCGGCTTGGTGAAGCTTTCGTCGACCGAAAGCGAGGGCATCTCGACCGCGAAGCCGCCGGCCTGCGCCACGCCGCGCTTCACGTCCTGCGCGCGTTCCCGGAAGTGGCCGTGGCACGAGTTGATCTCGGACCAGGTGTTCAGGATCCCGATCAGCGGCTTGCCGAGGTAGTCTTCCTCGGAATAGCCCAGCTGCATCATCCGGCTGCGGTGGCCGAAGCTGCGCAGGTCATCGGGCGCGAACCAGCGCGCAGACCGGAGTTCCCCGGCCATCTTCTCTTTCGCCATGATCCTCTCCTTCGCATCGGAATCGGGTCGATGCGCTCCATAGACACTAATATATTAGTTGGTCAGGCATATCAATGTAGCAATTGTCGTTGTCACGGCGCGTCACTGCGCATACCCTCGCAGGCCACGAGGGAGGCTGAGATGGTCGTGATGGCGGAAACGTTCGGGCTGCATGCCCCGCTGATGCAGGGGGGCACCACCGTGCAGCGGGTCTATGGCGACCTGCGGCGGCGGATCATCACGCTGGAGCTTGCGCCGGACACGACGCTGTCGCGCACCGATCTTTCGGACACCTACGGCGTCAGCCAGACCCCGATCCGCGAGGCGCTGCAGCTTCTGAAGCAAGAGGGGCTGGTCTTCATCTTCCCGCAATCGCGCACGGTGGTGACGCGGATCGACGTGCCGCAGATCTACGAGGCGCATTTCCTGCGGATGTCGCTGGAAACCGAGGTCTGCCGCCGGCTGGCGGCAGAAGACAGCGACGCCACCCTGTCGCGGGCGCGCTCGATCCTGCGCATGCAGGAGGCGATCTCGGACGATCCGTCACAGATCGCGATGTTCCAAGAACTCGACGAGGTCTTCCACCAGACGCTTTTCGCCGGCGTCGGTCAGATCGGCCTGAACCATCTGGTGCGCGAGCGGTCGGGCCATCTCGAACGCGCGCGCCGGCTGCACCTGCCCGAGAAGGGCAAGGTCGTCAGCATCCTCGACGGGCACAAGGCGATCATCGCGGGCATCGCCTCGGGCCGGCCCGAGGCCGCCACCGATGCGATGCGCGACCACCTCAGCCAGACCGTCTCGCGGATCGAGGCGCTGCGCCGCGAATTCCCCGACCACTTCGCCTGACGCCGGATCGACGGGGCAAGGCAGCAGCCCTGCCGGAACGGTTCAGGCGATGTCTTCGGACGGGATCGTGATGCGGCAGCGCAGCCCGTCGGGTTCGAACAGCAGTTCGGTGCCGCCGCCCGGGGCGTGCAGCATGCTCTGGGCGATGACCACGGTGCCGAAGCCTTGACGGGTCGGTTCGGTCACGGGATCGGTGACCTGCTCCTTCCAGTCGATCAGCAGGCCGCCGCCCGGCTCGGACCCGGCCGAGACCGCGATGCTGCCGCCTTCGCCCTTCAGCGCCCCGTGCTTGACGGCGTTGGTCGTCAGCTCGTGGAACAGGATGCCCAGCGCGACCGCGGCCCGCGGCGTGACCATGCGATCGAGCCCCGCCAGCGCGATGCGGCCGCGGCTGACCGAGTCGAAGGGCGCGAGCTCGGCCGCGAGGATCTCGGCGATGCCGAGCTCGGTCCAGGACTTCTGCGCCAGCAGGTTGTGGGTGGCCGACAGCGCATGGATGCGGCCGGTGAAGGACTCCATGAAATCCTCGACCCCGGTGCTGTTGCGCCGGGTGCGGCGGCTGATCGACAGCACCATCGCCAGGATGTTCTTCACCCGATGATCCAGCTCGCGCATCAGCAGCAGTTGCTGACGCTCCAGCGCCTTGCGCTGGGTCAGGTCGACCAGCGTCACCACGCAGCCTGCGACCTCGCCCTCGGCGACCATCAGCGGCGCGGCGCTGACCAGCAGGTCGTTGATCCGCGCGGTTTCCGGCGCCTGCGCTTCGAGCCCCTGCAGCGCCGCGCCGGACATTGCCTGGCGCAGCATGTCGGCGGTATCGGCGGGGGCGAGCGAGCCGGTGAAGACCAGCGGCACGATCTCGGCCAGCAGGTGGCCCACCGGGTCGCCGTCGAAGACGCCGCGGGCGGCGGCGTTGGCATGGGTCACGCGACCGGAAAGGTCGCAGACCATCACCGCCTCGTTGGCCGAGCGGATGACGGCGGCGGCGACGCGGCCGCTGCGTTCGGCCTGTTCGGCACGCTGGCGTTCCGTCAGGTCGGTCAGGGTCAGTGCGAAGCCGCGCGTCGTCCCGAGCTTGAGCGGCGCGACCGAGACCAGCGCGTGGCGCGGCCCCGCGGGCGTGGCCAGCACCACCGGCAGCCCGGCGGGATGCGCCTCGGGCGCGGCGATCATCCGCTCCAGAAGGGCTGCCATGTCGGGCGGCAGGAAGTCCGCGACCGGGTGGCCGCGCATCGCCTCGACCGGATGGCCCACCAGCCCGGCGAAGACCGCGTTGGCATAGAGCAGCCGCCCCGAGCCATCCAGCGCCGCGGCGCCGTGCTGCATCGCTTCGAGAAACACCCGGAAGGCATCCGCGTCGCCGCCGATGCTGAAGACCTCTTCTTGGTCGAGCGCCCCGACGACCAGCGCGTCGACCTCGCCTTCGCGGATCGCGCGGATCGTGTCCTCGGCCTCGCGCAGCCGGCGCTTCAGCTCGGCGAGGGCCTCGGGCGCGAGTGTCATCCCTCGACCTTCAGGCTGATCAGGACCTTTTCCTCGTCCGACAGGTCGCCGATGATCTTGCGCAGCGGCACCGGCAGCTCGCGCACCAGGGTCGGGATCGCGACGATGTCATGCTCGCGCGCGAGCTTCGGGTTCTGCCGCAGGTCGACCACGTCGATCTCGTATTCTCCCGGAACATGGGTGTCGCAGATGCGGCGCAGGTTCGCGATCGCCGTCAGGGATTTCGGCGTCTGGCCAGCGACATACAGCACAAGCTTCTTCGGGGATTTCGGGGTGTCTGTCATCGTCGGTCCGTTACTGGCTCAGGCACGGCGGCCGCGCTTGAGCGCGCTGGCGTCGTCCTTGGCTTGTTTTTGGAATTCCACTTCGGCGGTTGTCATCGCCCCAAGCTCTGCCGAGTCGGCGTCGATCTCGGCCTGCAGCGCCTCGATCTGCGCCAGCGCCTTGCGGCGGCGCTCCTCGATACGGCGGCTGCGCCGATCGATCTCGGCCAGCCGGTCGACCTCGACGCGACGCGCGCGGGCCTCGGCCACCTTGCGGGCCGAGCCCGTCAGCGCCCCGTCCTCGCCCAGATAGGGTTCCAGAAGCCGGATGCCGTTGTCGTCCATCACGAATTCCCGCACCTGGTTCGAATGCGCGGAGCCCCGCGCCTTCAGCAGGTAGAGCTCGCGGTTGAATTCGCCATTCACCTCGCGGTTCAGCATCAGGATCCAGCTGTCCATCAGCGAGGACAGGCCTGCATCGGTCATAGCGCTGTCGATCGAGCCGTGGGTGAGGTGGGTGAAGACCGCCGTGATCCCGCGATTCTTCAGATAGTCGATGACCCGCAGCAGCATCGCCTGCACCTCGGACCGGTTGCCGGTGTCGAGGAAGGCCGAGATCGGGTCGAGGATCACGATGTCGGGCCGGTGGCGGTTCACCTCGCGCAGCATCACCGCAAGATGCATCTCGAGGCTGTAGAAGGTCGGCCGCGCCGCGATGAACCGCAGCCGGCCCTCGTCGAGCCAGGGCTGCAGCTCGATCCCGATCGAGCGCATGTTGCGCGCGGCCTGCCCGGCCGATTCCTCGAACGAGAAATAGAGCGCGCGTTCGCCCTTGGCGCAGGCCGCCGCCGCGAAGCTGGCCGAGAGCGAGGACTTGCCCGAGCCCGCGACGCCCGAGATCAGGATCGACGAGCCGCGGTGGAAGCCGCCGCCGGCGAGCATGCCGTCAAGATCGGGGACTCCGCAGGAGATGCGGTCCTCCATCACCTTGTGCTCGAGCGCGAGCGAGCTGACCGGCAGCACCGAGAAGCCGTCCTCGTCGATCAGGAACGGGTATTCGTTGGTGCCATGCGCGGTGCCGCGGTATTTCACGATGCGCATGCGGCGGGTCGAGATCTGGTCCTGCACCCGGTGGTCCAGCAGGATCACGCAGTCCGAGACGTATTCCTCGAGCCCCTGCCGGGTCAGGGCGCCGTCGCCGCGTTCGCCGGTGATGACCGTGGTCATCCCCTTGTCCTTCAGCCAGTCGAACAGCCGCCGGATCTCGGCCCGCAGGATCGCGGGGTTCGAGAAGGCTGAGAACAGGCTTTCGATCGTGTCGAGCACGACGCGCTTCGCGCCGATCGAATCGATTGCCAGTTCCAGCCGCAGGAACAGGCCTTCGAGGTCGTAATCGCCGATCTCCGCCACTTCCGAGGGGTCGACGCGAA
The DNA here is from genome assembly GCF_037095735.1 of Frigidibacter sp. MR17.14. NCBI lineage: Bacteria > Pseudomonadati > Pseudomonadota > Alphaproteobacteria > Rhodobacterales > Paracoccaceae > Frigidibacter > Frigidibacter sp. MR17.14. The sequence continues at coordinate 7,108 of NZ_JBAWKD010000021.1, forward strand.
TATGCTCGATGACGATCCGGTCCTGCGCGATCAGGCTGTCGAGCTCGAACCCCAGCGACGAGACGTTCGAGACGATGTCGACGGGGCGTTCCTCGAAGGTGACGAAGACGCCCGGCTCGTCATGCTCGCGCGCGCCGTTGATCAGGAAGGTCGAGGCGAACAGCGTCTTGCCGCAGCCCGCCGAACCGCAGACGAGCGTCGGGCGCCCGGTGGGCAGGCCGCCCATGGTCAGGTCGTCGAACCCGGAAATACCGGTGAGGGACTTCGAAATACCGCGCGCGCTGGACATGACCCTGCCTGCTTCTGTGCCAAAGACGGGTGATAGGACAAGCGGACCTCAGTGCCAATGAGGATTCCGCGGCCGGACCCCGGGGCCGCCGGCGCGTGGCAGCCGCCGTCGCAGGCTGCGACAGGATGCGGGGCGGGGGGCGGGGCCGGGGTGCGGTCAGGGTTCGGTCCCTGTCCGGGCCGGCTGCAGGCCCGCCGCTGACCGGGTCGGGGGTGATGTTCGGGGCATGCCAGCCGCCGACATCGCCGCCCGAAAGATAGCCCGCACCGTTGTCCTCGCCCATCAGCGCGTTGCGCGGCGAGTGGCAGGCAAAGCAATGCGCCAGCCCGTCGACAAGATACTTGCCGCGGTTCGGCCCGCCCTCGGCCACCGCCGAGGCATCCATCGGCGTCGCGCGGTTGAAGACGAGATTCCAGCCCGCCATCAGCCAGCGCTGGTCGAAGGGGAAGGACAGCGCGGTGCGCGCCGCGGGCGCCGCCTCGACCGGGGCCACGGCCTTGGTCAGGTAGGTCCAGATCGCGTGCACATCGGCATCGGGCATCGTCGCATAGGCGGTGTAGGGCATCGCCGGATACAGATGGCCGTCCGGGGCCATGCCCTCGCGCAGGGCGCGGGCGAACTGCTCTTCCGACCAGCCGCCGATGCCGAAGCGGGTCGAGGGCGTGATGTTCGAGGCGACGATCCGCCCCATCGGCGAGGCGATGGCATAGCCGCCCGCGAAGGGCGCGCCGTCGGGCTCGGCGGTGCGGTGGCAGGCGGCGCAGTCGGCGGCGGTGGCCAGGTAGCGGCCGCGCTCGATCCGCGCGGCCTCGTCCTGCGCCAGGGCGGGGCCGGCCAGCGTCACCGCAGCCAGCACGAGAAGTGAGAGTCGGGTCATCTCAGATCTCCTTGGCGATGATGTCGGCCGCGCGGATCCCCAGCGCGACGCCGGTCAGCGTCGGGTTGATCAGCCCCGAGGCCGGGATCACCCCGGTGGTGGCCAGGAACAGGTTGTCGTGGTCCCAGGTCCGGCATTCGCCGTTGACCACCGAAGTCTTCGGGTCGTCGCCCATGATCACCGCGCCCATCAGGTGGTCGCGATTCTGCCAGCCGGTGTCGCCGTCGATCACCGTCCCGCCCATGATCCGCACGAAGTTCGGCTAGGACAGGGCGGGGGCGATGGCCTCGGTCGCGTCGGCGGCGATGATCAGCCCGCGCCGCGGCACGGCCGGGCGCAGCACCGCGCGGCGCAACTGGTCGAGATTGCCCTGCGGCACGAAGGTGCGTTGGATGCGGATGTGGCGGGGAAGCTGGGCGGCGATCTGGCGGAAGCTCGCGTCGAGGCTGTGCCAGAACGGCGTCGGATTGCGCGGCAGGATCACCTCGATCGACTGCACGCCATGGGCCACGTCGGGCAGGTGGCGCCTGATCCCCAGCGCCTGCGCCGCGGCGACCACCCGGTCGCGGGTCGCGGTCGAGACGCTGCCGCGTTTGTTCAGCACCCGCTCGACGCTGGTGACGCTGACACCGGCGCGGGCGGCGATGTCCTGAAACCTGACCCCGCGCGGTCTGCCGCCCCCGGCGAGGCTGTCCCGCATTGCGTTCGCTCCGGCTCGACCCGCCACGCGCGGCGGGCGACAGGAGGTATAGCGCGCCGTGCCGCGCTGCGGCAATGGGGCTTGGTCGGGTGCCCCCGACGCGGGAATGCGCCGGGGGCAGGGGCTCAGATCAGGCTTTCGGGATGGATCGGGAAGCCGGCCGGGCGGATGCCCGTGGCGTGCCAGACCGCGTTGCCGATGGCGCCGACGGTGCCGGTCACCCCGATCTCGCCCACGCCCTTGATGCCGAGCGTGTTCACGAAGGGATCGTCCTCGTGCACGGTCAGCGCCTCGATCATCGGGGCGTCGGCATTCACCGGCACGTGGTAGCCGGCAAGGTCGTTGTTCACGAAACGCCCGGTGCGCGCGTCGTGCAGTGCCTCTTCCTGCAGCGCGAAGCCGATGCCCCAGGTCATGCCGCCCAGAAGCTGGCTGCGGGCGAGCTTCGGGTTGATGATCCGCCCGGCGGCGAAGGCACCGACCAGGCGGCTGACGCGGACCTGGCCCAGATCGGGATCGACCAGCACCTCGGCGAAGACCGCGCCGTGGCTGAACATCGCACGCGTGGGCTCGCCCTCGCGCACCCCCTTGCCCTCGCCCCGGATCAGGTCGAGCCCGGCGCGGGCGAGGATGTCCTCGTAGCTGTCCGAGCGCTCGTCGTCATTGCGCCAGAGCCGGCCGGCGCGGGCGGTGACCCCGGCGTTGCCCGCCCCGAACAGCGGCGAGGCCGGGTCCTGCGTGGCGAGGTCCGCCAGCTGGCGGATCACGTCGGCGCCCGCGTTGAAGAGCGCCGTGCCGGCGGTCGCCGTGTGGCCCGAGCCGCCGGCGATGCCCGCGTCCGGCAGGTCGGAATGGCCCGAGCGGAAGTCCAGCCGGTCGATGTCGATGCCAAGCCCGTCGGCCGCGATCTGCGCCAGCGCCGTCCAGGCGCCCTGACCCATGTCCGCGGCCGAGGTTTCGACCACGCCCGAGCCGTCGGCGCGCAGCGTGGCGTGGGCCGCGGCCTGGAACATCGGGCAGGGGAACTGCGCGGTGCCCATGCCCCAGCCCTTCAGCAGCCGGCCCTGCCGCATCTGGCGGGGGGCCAGCGGACGCGCGTCCCAGCCGAAACGCTCGGCGGCCTGCGCGTAGCATTCGCGCAACGCCTTGGACGAGAAGGCCATGCCGGTGGCGGGATCGGTCTCGGCATAGTTCTTCAGGCGGAAGGCCAGCGGGTCCATGCCCGCGGCTTCCGCCGCGGCGTCGATCGCCAGTTCCAGCGCGGCCGAGCCCGAGGCCTCGCCCGGGGCGCGCATCGGGCCCGGCGTGCCGATGTCGCCGCGCACCGCGCGATGCGTGGTGTGCAGCACCGGGGCCACGTAGACGCTGTGCGAGGCGCCCGAGGCCCCTTCGAGGAAGTGGTCGAAGGTCGAGGTGACGGTCAGCGTGTCATGTTCCAGCGCGGTGATCGCGCCCTCGGGATCGAGGTTCACCGTGACCGTCTGGCGGGTGGGGGCGCGGTGGCCGACGGGGCCGTACATCTGCGCGCGGGTCAGCACCATTTTCACCGGACGGCCGAGATCGCGCGCGGCCAGGATCGCCAGCAGCTGCGCGCCATAGACGATCGCCTTCGAGCCGAAGCCGCCGCCAAGGAACGGGCTGCGGATCGTGACCCCGGCCGCATCGATCCCGAGGAAGGCCGCGATCGTGGTCTTGGTCAGGGCCAGCGCCTGCGTCGGCGTGTCAAGCTCCAGCCGGTCGCCGTCCCAGCGGGCGGTGACGGCATGGGGCTCCATCGCGTTGTGGTATTGCGCCGGGGTCGAGACCTCGGTCACCACGTGATGCGCCGCCGTGCCGCGGGCAGCGTCGAGATCGCCCGCGCGATGGGTGGCCGGGCGGCCGAAGGCGGTGGTGTCGGTCTCGTAGGGTTCGCCCGTCTCGAAGGTCACGCGCGGGGGCTCGGCCTCGTAGCGGGGTGCGAGCAGCCGCGCGCCCTCGGTCGCGGCCTCGAGCGTTTCGGCCAGCACCATGGCGATCGGCTGGCCGGCATAGCGCACGGCGTCCGACTGCAGGGCTTCCATCTTCCAGACGAAGGGATGGATCTTCTCGTCCGGGCTGATCGCCAGCGCGGGGACGTTGGCGGGGGTGTAGACCTTCACCACGCCCGGATGCGCCGTGGCCGCCGCCACATCCAGATGGGTGACGCGACCGCGGGCGATGCCGGCGGTGGCGGCGACGGCGTAGAGCAGCCCCTCGGGCCGGGCGTCGGCGGCATAGGGCGCGGCGCCGGTGACCTTCAGGATGCCGTCGCGCCGCGTCAGCGCCTGCCCGGCGTTCGAGCCGAGCCGGACGTGGCCTTCCATGTTCATGACCTCAGCCATTGTCATCTCCTGCGAAGACGGACGCGGGCAGGGCGGGCAGCCGTTCGGGCGTGCCTGCCGCCGCGCGTTCCAGGGCGCGCACGGCGATGCGGCGCGCGAGTTCGATCTTGGCGGCGTTGTCGCCCGAGGGCCGGGCCCCCTGCAGGGCAAGCTCGGCTGCGCGGGCGAAGCTGTCGCCGGTGGCGGGCTGGCCTTCCAGCGCCTGCTCGGCGGCGCGGGCGCGCCAGGGCCGGGCCGCGACCCCACCAAGCGCCAGCCGGGCGGTGACGATGCGCCCCTCGCGGATCTCGAGCGCGGCGGCGGCCGAGACGATGGCGAAGGCGAAGGAGGTGCGTTCGCGCAGCTTCACGTAGCGGGCATGGCGGGCCATGCCGCCCGCGTCGGGCAGACGGATGTGGGTGATCACCTCGCCCGCGGCGAGGGGTGCGGGGCCGGCGCCGGTCGCGTCGGGCAGCGGGTGGAACTCGGCCATCGGCACCTCGCGCCGGCCGTCCGGGCCCGCGATCTCGACCACGGCATCATAAGCGGCCAGCGCCACGCACATGTCGGAGGGGTGGGTGGCGATGCAGCCCTCGGTCCAGCCGAGGACGGCGTGGTTGCGGGTCTCGCCGCCCAGCGCGCCGCAGCCCGCGCCCGGTTCGCGGCGGTTGCAGGGCGAGAGCGGATCCTGGAAATAGCTGCAGCGCGTGGCCTGCATGACGTTGCCGCCGGTGGTCGCGGCATTGCGCAGCTGGGCCGAGGCTCCCGACAGCAGCGCCTCTGCCAGCGCCGGATAGCGCGCGAGCACCGCCGGGTGGCGGGCGATCTGGGCGTTGCGGACCATGGCGCCGATGCGCAGGCCGCCCTCGTGCTCCTCGATCCAGTCGAGCGGCAGGCGCGAGATGTCGACGAGGCGCTCGGGCGTGGCCACGCCGATCTTCATCAGGTCGAGCAGGTTGGTGCCGCCGGCCAGAAGCGCGCCTTCGGCGCCCACCGCGGCGCCCAGCGAGTCGGCGCGGACGTAATCGAAGCGGTTCATGCCGATTTCCTTTCCGCTGCGGTGTCCATCTCGCGCGTGGCCTCCAGCACCGCCTCGGTGATGCCGGCATAGGCCGCGCAGCGGCAGATGTTGCCGCTCATCCCTTCGCGCACCCGCTCGGGGTCGAGCCCGGCCTCGCCCTCGGCGATCAGGCCCACGGCCGACATGATCTGGCCCGGCGTGCAATAGCCGCACTGGAAGCCGTCATGGGCGATGAAGGCGGCCTGCACCGGGTGCAGCTGCTCGCCCTCGGCCAGCCCCTCGATGGTGGTGATGTGCTTGCCGTCCTGCGACAGCGCCAGCGACAGGCAGGCATTCACCCGCTCGCCGTCGACCAGCACCGTGCAGGCGCCGCACTGGCCGCGGTCGCAGCCCTTCTTGGTGCCGGTCAGGCCCAGCCGCTCGCGCAGAAGGTCGAGAAGCGTCGCCCGCGGATCGTCCAGCGCGATGGTCTGCGGCGTTCCGTTGATCGTGAGGTTCAGGGTCGGTGTCATCTTTCCCTCTTTGGCAGTAAGCTGACAGGGATGCCGGAGGACCCGGCCTGGAAGTGAGAAATACGGAGGGTGCCTCCGTATTTCAAGCGGGATGACGTATGGGAAGGGAAATGGGCGAAGAGACGCCGAAGGCAAGAAAGCCGCGCGCCGACCAGTTGCGCAACCGCGAGCGCCTGCTCGAGGCCGCGCGCGAGGTCTTCCGGGGCGAGGGCGGCAGTCTCGAGGCGGTGGCGCGCACGGCCGGCGTGGGCATCGGCACGCTCTACCGGCATTTCCCCACGCGCGAGGCGCTGTTCCAGGCGGTCTATGCGCGCGAGGTCGAGGGGCTCGAGCGGCGCGCGGCCGACGAGGGTCTGGCCGACTGGATGCGCGCGGTGCTCGAGATGATGGCGACCAAGCGTGGCATGGTGGCGGCGCTGGCCCCGGTGTTCGAGCCCGACTCGACCTTCTTCAGCGAACAGTCGCAGCGGATGCGCGCGGCGATCGCGGCGCTGCATGCCCGCGCGGTGGCCGAAGGCAGCCTGCGCGACGACGTGACCAGCGACGACCTGATGCGGGTGATGATCGGGCTCAGCTATGGTCCGGGCGCGGATCCGGCCCGGGCCGGTGTGCTGCTCGAGGTGTTCCTTGACGGTCTGCGCCCGCGCTGACCGGCGGCGGCGTGATTAAAGATATTTCTTTCGTATATCTTTTGGGGCGGCTAGCGTGCCGGAAGGTGCGGAACTGCTTGCCGGCATGTGCCGCGCCCGGGGGCGGGGTTTTGCCTCGGGGGTAGGCCCCGCCCTCGTTCCGCCCTCGCGTCTCCCTCGTCTCGCGCGCTTGTGGGGGCCTGCCCCTGTGCCGCTGGACGTAGTGGGTCAGGCCTCGTCTGGTCCGCACAGGATCAGGTGCCCGGCGCGGGTGATGTAGATCAGGCCGGCCGCATTGGTCGCGACGATCTCGAGCCCCAGCAACTCTGCCAGCGCCTGTTCGTAATCCTCGGCGCGCACGCCATGCCCGATGTGGAAGGCGCGGGGATCGCGGGCGCGGTCCGGCGACGAGGCGCCGACCATGTCGAGATGCTGGACGATCGCGAGGCGAAGATGCAGCCGGTGTGGCACCGCTTCCTCCCATGCTTCGGAATATGTTCATTAACACCCCGGTCGACCGGCCTGTCCAGCACGCCGCGCGCAGGGGCCGGGATTGGCCCTTCGCCGCAAACGGTTTGCCCTTCTGCGCCGGGTCGTATCGGACCTTGGTCCGATCCGCTGGGAAGGCTTTCGTGGTGAACTGGGCGGGTGACGCAGCAGAAGGCTGTCCCAGGGAGGACCCAAGATGTTCGACGATTTCCGATCTCCGCGCCGCGCGCCCTGGCTGATGCTGACGCTCGCGGCCTTCACCGTGGCCTCGGGCGTCAGCCTGCACCGCAGCCCCGTGACCGGCGGCTGGGCCCTCGGCATCGCCACCGCGCAGGCCAAGGGTGGCAGCGATGACGGCGGCGGCGACGACCATGGCGGCGAGGCAGGCGACGACCACGACGACGATTCGGGCGAGGACGCGGGCGACGACTCGTCCCACGGGTCGGGCGGGTCAGCCGATCACGCTTCGGACGATGCCTCTGACGATGCGGCAGAGGACGCCGCAGAGGATGCCGCGGACGATCACGGCACCTCGGGCGGCGCGGATGACGGTGCCACCCATGACCTTGGCGACGATCACGGCGGGCGCAGCGGCCGTGACGGCGGCGGCCACCGCCGCGGCGGCACCGAGACCCGCGGCGACAGCCGCACCGGCGATGTCGCCCGTGTCGAACGCTCGGCCGCGGGGATCGAGGTCACCTATGCCGATGGCTGGCGCGAAGAGCTCGAGGGGGGACGTTACGAGCTGAAGGATGCCCGCAACCGCACCGTGATCGAACGCACCGCCACCGCGGCGGATATCGAGCGTCTGCGCCGCCTCGCGCGCTGACGCCCCGGCCGGGGCGGCGTCTCAGCCGTCGCCCCAGCGCCGTTGCGCCGCCAGCGCCGCCTCGGTGCGGTTGCGCAGCTGCAGCTTCTGCAGGATCTGGGTCATGTGGTGCTTCACAGTGCGCTCCTGCAGGTCCAGCCGCCGCGCAACCTCCTTGTTCGACAGCCCGCCCGCGACCAGCCGAAGGATCTCTTCCTCGCGCGGGGTCAGGCTGTCCAGCGGATCGGCCTCGGCCCGGCGCGGCGCGCGCATCCGCGTCAGCACCTTGGCGGCGAGGCTTGGCGCGACATGGCTCTGCCCCTCCATCAGCCCGTCCAGCACCGCGACCAGTTCCGCCGCGCCCACGCCCTTCAGGAGGTAGCCGCGCGCCCCGGCCTCGAGCGCGGCGAAGACCGCCTCGCTGTCTTCGGACACCGTCAGCATCGCGACGACCGGCCCCGCGTCGCCCGCGATCCGCTCCAGCGCCCAGAGCCCGCCATCGGGCATCGACAGGTCGAGGATCACCAGATCCGGCGCCTCGGCCGCGACCAGCGCCACCGCCTCGCGCCCCGACCCGGCCCGACCGCAGACCCGGTAGCGCCCGGTTTCCTCGAGCGTCCTCGCGACCCCGTCGCGGAACAGCGGATGATCATCCGCGATCACCACACGGCACAGCGTCATCCCTCGCCTCCGATCTCCATCCACAGCTCGATCCCCGGCGCGGCCGGCAGCAGGCCGAACCGGCCGCCGAGGCTCTCGATCCGGTGCCGCAGCCCCGTCAGGCCCATGCCCTCGACCAATTGCCCCGGCGCGCCCGGCCCGGCATCGCGCACGCTCACCCTCAGCGTCTCGCCCCGCTGCGCGAGCCTGACGCGAAGCCCCGCGCCGCCGGCATGGCGGCTGGCATTGTTCAGCCCCTCCTGCACGAAGCGGTAAAGGCAGATCCGCTGCGCCGCCGACAGCGGCCCCCGCGCCGCGGGATCGAGATCCTGCGCCACCGTCTCGCCGGTGCGGGCGCAATGCGCCTCGATGGCCAGCGCTGCTACCTCGGCCGGGGGGCGGCCGGCGATGTCGGGCAGCACCAGCCCGCGCGAGATCGCGCGCACCTCCTCCATCGCCTGCGCGATCGCGTCGCGCACCTCGCCGACCTCGCCATCGAGCGCGGGCGCAAGGCTGTCCAGCCGCAACGCCGCGAAGGCCAGAAGCTGCGCGGGCCCGTCGTGCAGGTCGGCGCTGATCCGGTGCAGCGCCTGCTCGGTCGCGGCGGTGGCGCCGCCCGCCGCCGCCTGCACCCGGCGGCGCAGCGCGGCATTGTGCGCCGAGAGCGCGCCCAGATCGGCCAGCTGCGCGTCGAGCCGGCGCCGCTGCGCCTCGATCGTCGCGCTGCCGCGACGCACAATGCCATAGAGCAGCAGCCCCAGCAGCAAACCGCCCGAGCCGATGCCGATCCAGGCGCTGCGCCGCGCCGCCCGCAGGTCGGCGTGCAGCGCGGGATCGGCGATGTAAAGCTCTGCCACCGCCACGATGTCGCCCGACCAGTCGGCGCGGATCGGGCTGTAGATCTCGAGCAGCGGCACCCCCATCCGTCTCTCGCCTTCGTCCTCCTCGTCGCCGACATTGTCGAAGCCTGCCGCGACCTGTCCGGCCGCTGCCTGCGCCAGTTCGTCCGAAACCGGGAAGCGTCGCCCGACCAGCGCCGGGTCCGAGGCGGCGAGGACCAGCCCGTCGGCCTGCCAGATCTTGTAGGACATCACCCGCAGCCCGACCGCGGACTGGGTCAGGATCTCGGTCAGCGCGCCGCGGGCGGCGGCCGACTGCTCGCCGGGGCGGGCGAGGTCCTCGCCGAAGGGCGCGAGGAAACTGTCGAGATACAGAACCGTCGTCGCCGCCGCGTTGCGCACCACGCTGCGCTCGATCCGGGCGGTGACGAAGGTGCCCGTGGCCAGCGCCGCGGTCAGCAGCACGAAGCCCCCCGCAAGCGCGAAGCGGGTGGCGAGCGTGGTCCCGGACCACAGGGAGGTCAGGCGGTGCGGCAGCGACATGGGCGCAGTATCGCGCGGATCCCGGGCGCGCGACACTCGGACTGAAGTCCGGTCGGCGGCAGCGGCGGCCAAGACAGGTTTCCATGGCGCGCAAAATTGGTATGATGAATTTCAATAGGAGCCAGACAGGACCAGACCATCGTGGACAAGCCGGCCACCCCCTCCGCCCGCCCGCGCAGCGGCACCCTCGTCGCGCGCATCGCCGAGACGCTGCGCGCCGAGATCGCCTCGGGCGCCGTGCAGCCTGGCGACCGCCTGCCCAGCGAGGGCCAGCTGACCCAGGCCCATGGTGTCAGCCGCACCGTGGTGCGCGAGGCGATCGCGGCGCTGCGGTCGGAAGGCCTGGTCGAGGCACGGCAGGGCGCGGGGGTCTTCGTGCTGGCGCCCGCACCGCAGGCCCCGGCGCCGTTCCGCAACCTCGATCCGCAGCGCGTGTCCTCGACGATCGAGCTGCTGGAGCTGCGCACCGCGGTCGAGGTCGAGGCCGCAGCCATTGCCGCCCAAAGGCTTACGCCGGCGCGGGAAGAGGCGATCCTTGATGCCAACGCCCTGTTCCGCGCCTGCGTGGCCGAGGGCCGGCCGACCGGCGAGGCCGATTACCAGCTGCATCTCGCCATCGCCGAGGCGACCGGCAACCCGCGCTTCGCCGAGTTCCTGCAGATCATCGGGCCGGGGATCATCCCGCGCAGCGCGCTCAGGCAGGACGAAAGCGCCGACCCGGCCCCGCGCGGCTATCTCGAGCAGATCCGCGGCGAGCATGACGACATTGTCGCGGCGATTCTCGACCGCGACGAGACCGCGGCACGCGAGGCGATGCGCGTGCATCTGAAAGGCAGCCAAAGCCGGTACCGCGCGCTGCTGCGCCAATGATCGCGCCCGAACGTTTCCGGGGGTTTGGATGCGCCTCGACAAAATTCATCATACAAGTTGTTGACAGGCGTCAGTCAGGTGGATTACTCCCCTGACAAGCCCGGAGGGAACGGGCGCGCAGCTCTAGGAGGAGGCCGCAATGGATCCGCAAGCACTGAAATCCGCCCTCGGCTCGGGACTGCTGTCCTTCCCCGTGACCCATTTCGATGCCGAAGGCCGCTTCGCCCCCGAGCCTTACAAGGCGCATGTCGACTGGCTGTCGGGCTATGACGCGCCGGTCCTGTTCGCGGCCGGCGGCACCGGCGAGTTCTTCTCGCTCACCCCGTCCGAGATCCCCGCGATCGTCTCCGCCGCCATCGAGGCCGCGGACGGGCGCACCGCGATCGTCTCGGGCTGCGGCTACGGGACCGAGATCGCCAAGGACATCGCGCGCTCGGTCGAGAAGGTCGGCTCGACCGGCATCCTGCTGCTGCCGCATTACCTGATCGATGCGCCGCAGGAAGGGCTCTATGCCCATGTGAAGGCGGTCTGCGACGCGACCGGCATGGGCGTGATGGTCTACAACCGCGACAACGCGGTCCTGCAGGCCGACACGCTGGCCCGGCTCTGCGATGCCTGCCCGAACCTGATCGGCTTCAAGGACGGCACCGGCGACATCGGCCTCGTGCGCCAGATCACCGCCAAGATGGGCGACCGGTTGATGTACCTGGGCGGCATGCCCACGGCGGAGCTTTTCGCCGAAGCCTATCTGGGCGCGGGCTTCACCACCTATTCCTCGGCGGTGTTCAACTTCGTGCCGGGCCTCGCGGTCGAGTTCTACCGCGCGCTGCGTGCCGGCGAGCGCGCCACCTGCGAGCGGATACTGAACGAGTTCTTCTATCCGTTCATGGCGATCCGCAACCGCTCGAAGGGCTATGCGGTCTCGGCGATCAAGGCGGGCGTGCGGGCGCAGGGCTTCAAGGCCGGCGCGGTGCGGCCGCCGCTGAAGGACCTCGACGCCGAGGAGATGGCGATGATGGAGGCGCTGATCGCGCCCTACCGCCGGAAGATGGCCGCCTGACGGTGGCGGCTTGAGGCTGACGGGCGGGGAGGGGGCTCTGCCCCCGTCCCTGCGGGACTCCCCCGGGATATTTTCGCCAATGCGAAAGCCGGGGACGGGAGGAAGACTGATGAAGATCGCGGCCGTCCGCACCCATCTGCTGGACCATCGGCTGGAGACGGCCTTCGAAAGCGCCTCGATGCGCTTCGACCGGCGCAGCCATGTGCTGGTCGAGATCGAATGCGACGACGGCACCGTGGGCTGGGGCGAATGCCTGGGGCCGGCACGGGCCAATGCCGCGGTGGTCGCGGCCTATGCGCAATGGCTGGTGGGGCAGGACCCGCTGCAGACCGAGAAGATCTGGGCCACGCTCTACAACGCGCTGCGCGACCAGGGGCAGCGCGGGCTGACGGTCACGGCGCTGTCGGGGATCGACATCGCGCTGTGGGACATCAAGGGCAAGCATTTCGGGGTGCCGGTCTCGGTGCTGCTGGGCGGGCGGTTCCGCGAGGAGATCCGCGCCTATGCGACCGGGTCCTTCAAGCGCGACGGCGTCGACCGGGTCGAGGACAACGCGGCCGAGATGGCGGCGCGGGCGGCCGAGGGCTTCCATGCCTGCAAGATCAAGATCGGCTTCGGCGTCGCCGAGGATCTGCGCGTGGTCCGCGCGGTGCGCGAGGCGATCGGGCCCGACATGCGGCTGATGATCGACGCCAACCACGGCTATGACGCGATCGAGGCGATCCGGCTGGGGCAGGCGGCGGCGGAACTGGACATCGACTGGTTCGAGGAGCCGGTGGTGCCCGAACAGCTGGCCGCCTATCGCGAGGTCCGCGCCCGCCAGCCGATCCCGGTCGCGGGCGGCGAGACCTGGCACACGCGCTGGGGCTTCCGCGAACCGCTGGAAACGCGGGCGGTCGACATCGCCCAGCCCGACCTTGCGGGCTGCGGCGGCTTCACCGAGGCCAGGCGCATCGCCGATCTGGCGGCGCTGCACGGGGTGCGGGTGGTGCCGCATGTCTGGGGCACCGCCGTCCACATCGCCGCGGCGCTGCAGTTCATGGCCGCCATGGTGCCCTCGCCGGTGCGGGTCAATCCCATTGAGCCGATCATGGAGTTCGACCGCACCCACAACCCGTTCCGCCAGGCCATCGTCACCCGTCCCATCGAGCATGTCGCGGGCGTCGTTGCGATCCCCGACGGCCCCGGCCTCGGGATCGAGATCGATCGCGCGGCGCTGGCCGCATTCGCGCCGAAGGAGTGAGCCCCATGATGTTGCGCAAGCTGAGCGGCGAGAAACCCGCCTTCGTTCTGCCGAAGGGCACCGTCGACACGCAGATGCACATGTACCTGCCGGGCTTCCCGGCACAGCCCGGCGGCCCCGGCCTGCCGCCTGATCCGCTGCCCGACGCCGAGGCCTACCGGCAGGTCATGGGCTGGCTGGGCATCGACCGGGTCGTGATCACGCAAGGCAACGCGCATCAGGCCGACAACGGCAACCTGCGCGCCTGCCTGGCCGAGATGGGCGATATCGCGCGCGGCGTCGCGGTGATCTCGGGCGAGACGTCAGAGGCCGAGATGGCCGACCTCGCCGCGGCGGGTGTCGTCGGTGCGCGGATCATGGATCTGCCGGGCGGCGCGCTGGGGCTCGATGCGCTCGAGGCGGTCGATGCCCGCGCGGCTGCGGCCGGCTGGATGATGGCAGTGCAGTTCGACGGCAACCGCATCCTCGAGCTGGAACCGCGGTTGGCCGCGCTGAAATCGCGCTGGGTCTTCGACCATCACGGCAAGTTCTTCGCTGGCGCCGGCGCGGCCGAGATCGCGGCGGTGAAGCGGCTGATCGACGCCGGGCGCTGCTGGTTCAAGTTCGCGGGCGTCTACGAAAGCTCGCGCACGGGCGCGCCGGACTATGCCGACGTGGCCGAGGTCGCGCGCGAGATCGCGACCCATGCGCCCGAGCGGATCGTCTGGGGCACGAACTGGCCGCACAACCTGGCCAAGACCGCTGCGGAATACCCCTGCGACAAGGCGCTGACCGACACGGTGCTGGGCTGGTTCCCGGATGCCGCGGCGCGGAGCCGCGCGCTGGTCGCGAACCCGCAGGAGCTGTTCGGATTTCCGCCGGTCGTCTGACCGGGGGGGCAGGGGGCCGGGGCTGTTCCCGGCCGGGTAACGAGTGGGACCGCACCGGGGAGGAGACGCCGTTCACGCGAACGGTGCCCCGGGACGGGACCGACGGGAAGGGAGCGGGGCGGCGGAACGGCCCCCCGGTAAGGTCCGGTCCCCTGCGGGCGGCCGGTCGAAGCGAGGCCCGAACGGGCTGCATGGGAGGACGACATGAGGACTTACCTGACCACTTTCGCGGCGCTGGCCGCATCGACGCTGATCGCCGGTGCCGCGGGCGCCTGCGAGACCACGCTGCGCTCTGCCGACACCCATCCCGACGGCTATCCGACCGTCGAGGCGGTCAAGCAGATGGGCAAGATCCTGGAAGAGAAGACCGGCGGCCGGCTCTGCATCGAGGTCTTCCCCTCGTCGCAGCTGGGCGAAGAGAAGGACTCGATCGAGCAGACCCAGTTCGGCGTGATCGACATGGTCCGCGCCAGCTTCGGGCCCTTCAACAACATCATCCCAGAAACCCAGATCGTCTCGCTGCCCTACATCTTCCGCTCGGAAGAGCACATGCATGACGTGATGGACGGTCCGATCGGCGACGAGATCATGGCCGCCTTCGGCGAGCATGACCTGGTGGGCCTCGCCTTCTACGACGGCGGCTCGCGCAGCTTCTACAACTCGCAAAAGCCCATCAAGACCATCGACGACCTGAAGGGCATGAAGTTCCGCGTCATGCAAAGTGACGTCTTTGTCGACATGATGGACGCGCTGGGCGCCAACGCGACGCCGATGCCCTATGGCGAGGTCTATTCCTCGATCCAGACCGGCGTCATCGACGGCGCGGAAAACAACTTCCCCTCCTACGACAGCTCGGGCCATGCCGAGGTGGCGAAGTACTTCACCAACGACCAGCACCTGATCATGCCCGAGATCCTCGCGATGTCGAAATCGAGCTGGGACAAGCTGACGCCCGAGGATCAGGCTGCGGTGAAGGAGGCGGCCAAGGCCTCTGTCCCCGTCATGCGCGATCTCTGGGCCAAGCAGGTCAAGGCCTCGGAAGACAAGGTCGTGGCCGGCGGCGCCGAAGTGATCATGGACGTGGACAAGCAGCCCTTCATCGACGCGATGAAGCCGGTCTACGCCAAGTATGTGACCACGCCCGAACTGCAGGACTTGGTCAAGCGCATCCAGGACACCAAGTGATGAGCGCGCGCCCGCACATCCCCGGGACCACGCCCGGCTACGGCGGCCCCCATGCGCGGGCCGCGAACCCTCTGCGCCAGGCGATGGAACGCCTGGCGACCCTTACCGGCTGGCTGGCCACGATCGCGCTCTGGGTCGCGGGCGTGGGCCTCGTGATGATGACCTGCTTCGTCTTCGGCCAGGTGGTGTTCCGCTACGTGCTGAACTCGTCGCTGCAATGGGCAGAACCGGGCTCGGTCCTGATCATGGGCTGGTTCATCTTCCTGGGCGCCGCGGTCGGCATCCGCGAGGGCTATCACCTGTCCTTCGACGTGCTCCTCTACGTGCTTCCGAACTGGCTGAAGCCGATCCTGCACTCGATCTCGGACGCCGTCGTCGGCGCCTTCGGCTGGGGCATGGTCTGGTACGGCCTGCAGCTGTCGGAAAAGGCCGCCTCGAACGTGATCCCCGGCCTCGGCGTCAGCCGCGCCTGGGACTTCGCGCCGATCGTCGGCGGGGGCGCGCTGCTGCTGCTGTTCTCGGCCGAGCGCATCCTGCGCCGCATCGCCGGCCTGCCCACCGTCCGCTTCGGCGACGACGCGATCGAGGAATAAGCCATGGAACTCGTGGTCCTGTTCGGAAGCTTCGTCTTCCTTCTGCTGATCGGCACGCCGGTCGCCTTCTGCCTCGGCGTGTCGAGCTTCGCGACCGTGCTCTACCTAGGCCTGCCGCCGGTGGTGGTGTTCCAGCGCCTGAACTCGGGCGTCTCGGTCTATGCGCTGATGGCGATCCCGTTCTTCATCTATGCCGGCGATCTGATGGTGCGCGGCGACATCGCCCGCAGGCTGGTGGCCTTCGCCGCGGCGCTCGTCGGCCACATGCGCGGCGGCCTCGGTCAGGTCAACATCGCGGCCTCGCTGATGTTCGGCGGCGTCTCGGGCTCGGCCACCGCCGATGCCTCGGCCGTCGGCGGGCTGATGGTGCCGCAGATGAAGGCGCGCGGCTACGGCGTCGACTATGCGGTGAACATCACCGTCGTGTCGTCGATCATCGCGCTGATGATCCCTCCCTCGCACAACATGATCATCTACTCGATCTCGGCCGGGGGGCGGATCTCGATCGCGGACCTCTTCACCGCGGGGATCGTGCCGGGCTTCATGCTGGCGCTCTCGCTGATGGTCGCGGCCTGGCTGGTGGCCAAGCGCCGCGGCTACCCGCGCGAGCCTTTCCCGGGCTGGGCGATGCTGGGCACGCTGTTCTTCTCGGCCGTGCCGGGGCTGATCCTGATCGCGATCATCTTCGGCGGCGTGCGCTCGGGCGTTTTCACCGCCTCCGAAAGCTCGAACATCGCGGTGATCTACGCGCTGGGCGTCACGCTGCTGGTCTATCGCAGCCTGTCGTGGTTCGACTTCAAGGAAGCGACGCTGGCCGCGGTGCGCACCACCGCGATGGTGCTGATGGTGATCGGCTCGGCCGCCTGCTTCGGCTGGCTGCTGGCCTACCTGAAGGTGCCGACGCAGATGGTCGAGTTTCTGCAGGGCTTCTCCGACAACCCGATCGTGATCCTGCTTCTGATCAACGTGATGCTGCTGATCCTTGGCACCTTCATGGACATGTCGCCGCTGATCGTGATCACCACGCCGATCTTCCTGCCGGTGGCGCAGGCCTTCGGGGTCGATCCTGTCCACTTCGGCGTGATCCTGATCCTGAACCTCGGCATCGGGCTTTGCACGCCGCCGGTGGGATCGGTGCTCTTCGTCGGATGCGCGGTGGGGCGCATCGGCATCGGCCAGGTGATGAAGTCGATCTGGCCCTTCTATGCCGCGGCCTTCGTCACGCTGATGCTGGTGACCTACATCCCGGCCCTTTCGCTCTGGCTGCCCGGCGTCTTCCGCTGAGCTGACCGCAATTCCCGCCGGACCCGCATCCCGGGCCCGGCGGTCCGACGTTCGGAGGACCCATGCTGAAGAAACTGCTGATCACCGGCGCCGCTGGCGGCCTTGGCCGCGCGATGCGCTCCCGCCTGGGCGAGGTGGCCGAGACGCTGCGCCTGGCCGACATCGTCCCCGTCGCGGACCCCGGCTCGAACGAAGAGGCCGTGACCTGCGACCTGGCCGATGCGGCCGCGGTGCGGGCGATGGTCGCGGGCTGCGACGGGATCGTGCATTTCGGCGGCAAGTCGGTCGAGGGCGATTTCGCCACGATCCTGAACGCCAACATCCTCGGGCTCTACAACCTCTACGAGGCCGCGCGGGCCGAGGGAGTGGGCCGCGTGCTCTTCGCCTCGTCGAACCACACGATCGGCTTCTACCGGCAGGATGAGTGGCTGAAGACCACCGACCCGATGCGCCCCGACGGGCTTTACGGCGTGTCGAAATGCTTCGGCGAGGCGCTGGCCTCGATGTATCACGACAAGTTCGGGATCGAGACGGCGATCGTGCGGATCGGCTCGTGTTTCGAAGAGCCGATGAACCACCGGATGCTGGCGACCTGGATGTCCTTCGACGACTGCGCCGCGCTGATCGGCTGCATCTTCCGCGCACCGCG
Organism: Frigidibacter sp. MR17.14; assembly: GCF_037095735.1. Classification (NCBI taxonomy): domain Bacteria; kingdom Pseudomonadati; phylum Pseudomonadota; class Alphaproteobacteria; order Rhodobacterales; family Paracoccaceae; genus Frigidibacter; species Frigidibacter sp. MR17.14. The sequence continues at coordinate 24,567 of NZ_JBAWKD010000021.1, forward strand.
GCTGGGCTGCCCGGTGATCTGGGGCGTGTCGGACAACGACCAGAAGTGGTGGGACACGGCCTCGGCCGCCGCGATCGGCTGGCGCCCGAAGGACAATTCGGAACGGTTCCGCGCGGCGCTGGACGCGAAGATGGAGCGGCCGGCCAAGGATCACCCGAACGCCGTCTACCAAGGCGGCATGTTCACCCAGGAACCGATCCACGGAGCCTGAGCGCCCGTCACGTCGCCTGCCACGCCGCCGCGCGGGCTCTGCCGTCGGATGCCTCCGGCGGGGATATTTTTGCCAATGAGAAATGGGAAGGGATCGAGATGACCTTCACGCCGCATGGAAAGCACCTGATCGCCGGGGACTGGATCGGGACCGGGGCGCGCTTCGCCTCGGACCCGGCCCACGGGCCCGCGCATGAGTTCTCGACCGGCACGCCCGAGCTGGTCACGCAGGCCTGCATCGCTGCCGAGGACGCCTTCTGGTCCTATGCCTATCTGCCGCGCGAGGACCGCGCGGCCTTCNACCGGCACGCCCGAGCTGGTCACGCAGGCCTGCATCGCTGCCGAGGACGCCTTCTGGTCCTATGCCTATCTGCCGCGCGAGGACCGCGCGGCCTTCCTCGACGCCATCGCCGACGAGATCGAGGCCCGCGCCGAGGCGATCACCGAGATCGGCTCGCAGGAGACCGGACTGCCCGAGGCCCGTCTGCAGGGCGAGCGTGGCCGCACCACCGGGCAGCTGAGGCTGTTTGCCTCGCATATCCGCGCGGGCGACTATCTCGACCGGCGCGTGGATCCGGCGCTGCCCGACCGCCAGCCCGCTCCGCGGCCCGAGATCCGCATGGTCCAGCGCCCGATCGGGCCGGTCGCGGTCTTCGGCGCCTCGAACTTCCCGCTCGCCTTCTCGACCGCCGGCGGCGACACCGCCGC
>NZ_JBAWKD010000022.1:0-24309 GCF_037095735.1 Frigidibacter sp. MR17.14
CCCCGGTCCGTCGGAAGGACGCCGGAAAGGGTGCAGGGCACAGGCGGCGAGCGGTCCCGACCCGGGGTGGCCGGAGGGGTGGCACGCCCTCCCGGTCCGTCGGACAGACGCCAGGGGTGCAGGGGGCGGCGAGCAGCACCTGCCCGGGGGTGAGGGGGAGGGCGTTCCCCTCGGGCCCGCCGCCAGGCGGGACCCGGGTCCAGGGGCCGTGCCCTTGGCGAACGCTGCAAGTGGGCTGTCGGGAACTGGCTGCGCCACTTGCTTAGTGAGTACTTTTCTGCCGCACCTGTTCTTGGCGCATCGGCAAGATTTTTGCGCGCGTCGTTTCTGCGATGCACCAAACGACCTGACTTCGCCTCCACACTTTCTGGAGGCTGCCCTTGCCCATCATCAACCAGCGCCCTGTCGTCCTTCGGATGGCGGCCTTCTTCCCCTCCGCCCTGACGCGCTACGAAGGACACCGCCAGCGCAAGCTTGGCGACGTCGAGCATTGCGATCCGCAGCCGGATCGACCCAACCAGGTGATCCACGGCGAGGAAGACTGGCTCCTGCAGCTTCAGGACCGCATCCGCCGGATGTCCTTGGAAAACTACACCAACGAGGTCGATGCGCTGCAGCGGCGGCGACGGCGGGCCGAGGCCGAGAGGCGCGCGATGGAGGGGCCGAAGGATCCCTGGAAGGCGACCGACCTCGGCCCGCTGCGAGAAGTGATCCTGACCGCTCATCATGCCTGGTTCGAGGAGGCCGGTCGGTCGGCCGTGGACGAGCTTCTCGAGCGCAATCCGGATGCGAGCGAGGGCGATCGACAGGCAGCATTCGCCGCGGGGAAGGCGAACCGTGAGGACGCCTTCGTCGAGCGCGGGCGTGCGTGGCTGCGGGACGCCTTCGGCGAGGCTTTGGTGCACGCGCGGGTCGATCTGGACGAAAGCGCCTGCCACATTCATGCGGTGCTGATGGTGGCGACCGAGAAGACGTCGTCGCGGCGCGGACGGCAGCAGCTGATCCAGCCCTCTGCGCATCCGCTGGTCAAAGACTATGAACGCGCGCAGGACGAGGTCGCCCGCGCGTTCGAGGATCTGGGACTTCACCGGGGGGCGGCCCGTGCCCAGGACCGGCGGCTGGCCGTGGGCTTGGAGCGTGTGCGCAGCGAGGCGGAAGGACGGGCCTTCGATGTGACCGCGATCCCGGAAAAGCGCCGCCACGTCCCGCCCGCGAAATGGCGGGCAAGGGAAAGAGAGGAGATCGCACAGGAACGCGCAACCGCCGAGCACAGGCGCGCCCGCCAAGACGAGGTTCATCGGCGGAAACGCGAAACGGAGAAGGACGAGTCCCTGGCCGCGCTCGCGGCCTCCCTCGCAGAACGACGCAAGGCCGAGGCGACACGCCGCCAGACCGAGGAGGAGCACAGGTTCATCCTGCAGGAGCGGGTCGCGGCGAAGAACGAACACCGTCGCGCCATGGGCAGGCTGGCCGAGCGTGAGGCAAGGATCTCGGCGGACCTCGCCGCGGCTGCCGCAGATCGCAAGGCGGCCGAAGACCTGCGGACAGAGGCCCGGAACGCGAACAATGTCGCCCGCGCCATGTTCGCGCGCATGCAGGCCGCGCTGCGCCTGCTGTCGCGTGGGGAGGCCTTCGGCTACGACCTGCCTGACCCGGCGGCGCCCGGGCCTCAAACTCGACGCGCGCCGGATGGGGCGGCCGCGAAACAGGACCTGGCCGACCTCGCGGATGTCATGAAGACACCAAGGCTGCGGGGACTGGTCAAGGACGTCTGGAAGGCCATCTTCGGCCAACGGCAGGAGCTTGAACAGGAGCGGACGCGCGTCAGGGAGGTCGCCGCGGCGGTTCGCGACCGTAACGCCGATCTCAAGGCGCTGCTCTCTGCCGCTCCGAATGAGGACCTCGCGCGCGAACAGGCTCTGAAGCAGTTCAAGCTCGATGCGGCCCTCAGGAAGTCAGGCCTCGACCCGACGGGCGAGGGCGGGCGCTGAACGGCTCGAAACTTTTTGCCCGCCGCTGTTTCCGTGTTTTCCGAACCGATCTCACCTTTGATTCAGAGGGGGCGGTGCCCCCCTCGGCGAGAAAACGACGCTCGGAACCCGTACTGGGAGCTGTCCTTCAGGGAAGGACAAACCGCCCAGGCGGTCGGGCCACTTGCATCTCGTCACCACGCAAATGGCTCGCCCCGGCGGGCCGCAATCCAACCCCATGCGGCGGTGCGCCAGAGAGCGGCCTTCGCAACCGTCTCGAGGAGAGATGATATGACCAAGAACCCGTTCGGCTCCGGTTCGAGCCTTGCAACCCAGAAGGCGCTGGAGCGCGCGCTGGACACAGCCAACCGCAGCGGTATCCGTCACGCGGCAGACATCGCCAAGGCCAAGGCCGCCTATGGCGACCGCCTGGTCACGATCCTGGGCGAGCTGCCCACCGATCTGCGCAAAACGCTGTGCGAGAAGCTGGCGGACGGTGCCAGCGCGACACAGCTGCGGTCGCTCGCGATGCACGAGGGCTGGATCATGCCGGCCGGCGAGGATGTCGCCGCGGCTGGCAAAGCCGCGCCGCCGCGAGAGCCACGTTCGCCGGCTGCCGAGTTGCCGCAGTGATCAGCACAGGCTACGATCCGCACTGGGTCGCAGCCGATCTGTGAACGGCACCGTTGCACAAATCCTCTGGGAAGCCATCTCGTGGATCCTGCATGGTAGGTCAGAGGCACGGCAGACCTACCCGCGCAATATATAGGGCCAAGCCCTGGCCGACCTATCGTGCCATCGATGTGCCGTAGGTCTAAGCCCGATTGCGCAAGAAGTGCTGTTGTTGGGGGCGGGCGTATCGCCGTGGATTCTTTCACTGGGATGGGTCATTGTGCGGCAAATGTGGGTAGCCTCGGCTCTGGATATCCCAGGATATCGATGCCGGACCTGAGACAGGAGCAGACAAATGACCGATCAGGCGGCGTTTCGGTTCGTGGACCTCTTCGCGGGGATCGGCGGCCTTCGGATCGGCTTCGAGTCGATCGGGGGGCAATGTGTGTTCACCAGCGAGTGGAACAAGTTCTCGCAGCAAACCTATCGGGCGAACTTCGACGATGGTCATCCGATCCTTGGCGACATCACGAAGATCCACGAGGATGACATTCCCGAGCATGACGTGCTGCTCGCGGGCTTTCCCTGCCAGCCTTTCTCGATCGCCGGGGTGAGCAAGAAAAATTCTCTCGGCCGTGCGCACGGGTTCATGGACGAAACCCAAGGCACGCTCTTCTTCGATGTCGTGCGCATCCTCGCACGGCATCGGCCGAAGGCGTTCCTGCTGGAGAACGTCAAAAACCTGCTGTCGCATGACAAGGGCAATACCATGCGGGTAATCCTGCATGCGCTCGATGAACTGGGTTACATCGTCGACTACAAGGTCATTGACGCGCGTCACTGGGTGCCGCAGCACCGCGAGAGGATCTTCATCGCGGGCTTCCGTAGCGACGTTGCGACCAACTTCTCGCTCGACGACATCCTGCGTCCGGCTGCCGAAAACCCCCGTCTTTCCGCCATCCTACATCCCGAGGATGGCAGCGAGCTGGTCGAGGGGCCCTATACGGTCGGCCCCGACGGCAAGGTGGCAGCGAAGTACACGCTGACGCCGAACCTCTGGAAATATCTTCAGAACTATGCCGCCAAGCACAAGGCGGCGGGGAACGGTTTCGGTTTCGGTCTGTGCGGCCCTGACAGTGTCGCCCGCACGCTCAGCGCTCGCTACTACAAGGACGGGTCCGAGATCCTCATCGATAAGCCCGGAGGGATCCCCCGGCGGCTGACCCCGCGTGAGTGTGCCCGCCTGATGGGCTTCGACCGGCGGGGATCGAACCACCCTTGGAAGATCGTGGTGTCGGACACGCAGGCCTATCGCCAATTCGGCAACGCTGTTGCCGCGCCGGTGGCGATTGCTATCGCCGAAGCGATGGAGCCTTGGATCCGGAACACAGTGGCACTGCATCCGCGGAGGCAACGCAGTGTCTGAACGGGTTCCCATGAGCCGCTCCGAGATGATGTCCCGGATCGGTCCAAGGAATACCACGCCGGAGATGAAGCTGCGGCGGGGGCTGCACCGGGCCGGCTTGCGCTTCCGGCTACATCGTAAGGACCTGCCGGGCAAGCCAGACATCACCTTGTCGCGGTACCGCGCCGTGATCAGGGTGCAGGGATGCTTCTGGCACATGCACCAAGGATGCCGAAACTACCGTCTCCCAAAGACAAACACCGCGTTTTGGGAGGCAAAAATCGCCCGTAACGTGGAAAGGGATGCCGAGCAGGCGGTGTGCCTGAGCCACTTGGGCTGGCGTGTTCTGACGGTCTGGGAATGCGCGACGCGGGATATGCCAGCCGACGACCTACTCGCCACGGTGATTGACTGGCTGCAAAGTTCGACGGAGACCGGAGAAGTTCCCGCTCCGGCGGCCCTCGGCCGAAATTAAGATGGAGTGAATAGTGAACGATCTTATCAACAACCCTGATGCGTCCCGACTAATCTTTGGCCTGCGGGATACCGGTTACAACTTCAGGACCGCCGCGGCGGACATCATCGACAACTCCATCGCGGCTGGGGCCGACGAGATCCATGTCCGGATTGAGATGAGGTCCGACGGCAGGAAGTACGTCTATTTCGGCGACAACGGGCACGGCATGGATGCGGCCGGCGTCCACAGCGCCCTTCGGTATGGATCACCGGTGCGCGCCAACCTCGCCAGCCTCGGCAAGTTCGGACTGGGGCTCAAGACCGCGTCAAGTTCGGTTTGCAAGCGTTTCACCGTCATCTCCCGCAGGAGCGCGCGCGAACCGCTGGCAAAGCTCGCGTGGGATCTGGATCACGTCGAGGCGACCGACACATGGGAAATGTTGCGGGAACCGGTCGAGGGCCACGAGGCTGAGGCATTGGGGGAGCTTTGCGGTGAGCGAGGCACCCTTGTCGTCTGGGCGAAATGCGACCGGCTCCTGTCGAAGCACTATGACGAGCCCGGCGGCACCAAGGAGCAGGCGGCGATCAAACGCCTGCGGGTGGCCCTGAAAAGTCATCTGGGAATGATCTACCATCGTTTTCTCGATGCCGAGGATGACCGTCAGAGAACCATCCGAATGACGGTCGACGGTGAGCCCGTCGAGCCTTGGAACCCTTTCTTCCCCGAGAAGTCGGAGCAGGTGCTCGCGGATGCCCAGCAGGTCATCGGCATGGACACGGCGGAAGGCGACGGTGGCGGCGAGGCTAAGATCCGCGCGTGGATCCTTCCCCATTCCTCCAGCCTCACCGACGCGGAGAAGAAGAAGGCCAACATCAGCGGCCGCGGACAGGGGTTTTACATCTATCGCGAGGGCCGCCTGATCAACGCGGGGGGATGGCTCGGCGTCTTCGGCTCGCACGGCACTTTCGAGCCGCACATGTCCCTGCTGCGGATCGAGTTCGATTTCGGTCACGAGCTTGACGAAGCGTTCTATGTCGATGTGAAGAAGTCGCGCATCCTGTTCGATCCGGCAATCGAAGACCACCTCACCACGCTTCTGCGGAACGCGCGCCGCGAGGCGGAGAACAGGTATCGCCGGAAAGAGCGGGAAAAGGCTGCGGGCACGACGCTGAATCACACCTCCGCAAACACCAGCATTGCGGCGACGTCGAACCTGAAGACGCCGGTGGTGGAAGAGGTTGATGCCGCCAGTCAGACGGCCGTCGTAACGAACGCGATGGGATCCCGGATCAGGCTCCGTCAGCCGGTGCAGAACAACGTCTCGTCGGCGGCAGTGCATGTCGATGCCGTCGACACGATCACGACGGGCGAACTTTGGGTCCCCGCACTGCGGAGTTCGAGTACGACGGGCCACGTTCCGGGCGTCGAACTGAACCGACACCACGATTTTTATCAGAAGGTGTATCTGCGTGCGGCTTCGAACGGGTATGCGGTCGAGGGCATGGACCTTCTTTTCTGGGCCTTCGCTGCAGCCGAGTTGGAGTATTCCGACCCGGAGATGCAGCCGATCTTCGCCGACATCCGTGAAGTTGTCTCGTCGAACCTGCGCAAGCTCCTGCGCACCATGCCGGTCGCCGAGCCGGCCGACGTCGAGGAAGTTGTAGACGACGGGGACAGCTGAGATGCTCATCTCCCGACGCGAACTCATCGCGAGGGAACTCGCCGAAGGAACTGGCGCGACCATCGCGGTTGGCTTCCTTGATGGAGGCCTGCGGCGGGGATTGCGCATCTGGTTTGACGATCTCGATGATAAACACGGTCCGGTTGCGGAGTTGCGTCCCTACGGGCTGAAATCACACCAAGTACAACTGGCCTTCGGCCCCTTCTCGGCCCGCGTCTTAGCGACCATTCGGGCTGCGGAGGCCGAAGACATTCAGCTGGCCCGGTCGTTAGTACGGTCTGTCGCGAGGATCGCGGAAGTGGCAGTCACGGGTCAGCACCTGACTGACTGGACAGTGGCGGACGCCCGCTTCGGGATCTCCGCCACCTTCCGGCATCACACCATCAATCCGGACACTGATGAGGCCGTGATCATGACCTGCCGCGAGGTCCTCGTGCCGTTGATGGCAGCGATGGCGGAACTCATCGGCTATGACGTCGTGGAGGACGCGACCGAAGCGGACCATCCGGCGGTCGAAGGCGCCCTAAGCCGGGCGACCGTAAATAGGCGCGAGCGCAACCCGCGCAACCGGCTCCTGTGCTTGCGTATCCATGGCCTAAAGTGCCGGATCTGCGGAACCGATCCGAAGGTGGTCTATGGCTCGGCGGGCGGCATCATCGAGGTCCATCACCTCGAACCGGTCGCGATGTTGCACGAACCCCGGCCTTATGATCCAGAGGTGGACCTCGTGCCCCTCTGTCCGAATTGCCACCGCGCTGTTCACACCCGCCGCCCGTGGCCATACTCTCCGGAGGAGCTAATGCTCATGATGGGGATCCATCATGGTTGATTTCGTAGCGCTCCCCCGCCGTTTCGAGGACCTCGCGAAATGCCCGCCCGAAGGCTTCACAGTCTCGGAGCGCGTTGTCGATCCGGAGATCCGCCTCGACCTCGACAACGGCGATATCGTGGTGCTTTTGATCGGTATCCGAAATGTCCGCGGAAACCGGTTGGAACTTCCCGCTCCGACGCCGGCTCATGGATGGGTTGTTGATGGACCGATCCTTCGCCCGCTGCCCTCGGATGTCTGCGATCTCGTCCGTGCCGCCACTGGAAACGCTGACGGGGGACGGATCCGGTTCGACGACGCAATCCGTTTGCTCCGCAGTGAGAACATGCCCTTTGCCGTATCCGCCTCGGAACGCTTTTGGGCTCCGGGAGCGATGGCGGCGACCGATCTGCCTGGCACGGTGGACGTGCCGGGCTTGCAAGCGACCCTCTTCCCCTATCAGGCTCGGGGCGTGACGTGGATGCGCGAGGCGGCCGCGCGCAACGGCGGCCTGATCCTTGCGGACGAGATGGGACTGGGAAAGACGCTACAGATCATAGCGCTTTTGCTGCTCTCGCCACCTCCTGTGGAGGCCCCGGCCCTTGTCATCTGCCCCACGAGCCTGATTGCAAACTGGGTCCGGGAGATCGCGCGCTTCGCTCCCTCACTGACTGTGGCGGTCCATCGGGGGCCGCAGCGTCCCGGAACTTGGCGCGGGCTGCAGGGCAGCAACGTCGTTATCGCCACCTATGACACGATGGTGAATGACATCGCCATCTTCTCCGCCTTTGAGTGGTCGTGGGTGATCTGTGACGAGGCGCAAGCGATCAAGAACCCGGACTCGATCCGCAGGCGATTGATTGTGACCATTCCACGCCGCCATGCGGTGGCGATGACTGGGACGCCCGTTGAGAATACCTTGGTGGACCTGTGGTCGCTGGTCGACTTCGTTGTTCCGGGTCTGCTTGGCACTCGGCAGTCGTTCGAGAAGATTTGGCCGGACACGCTGGAAGCCGCCCGAGATATCGCGACCGTCACTGACCCGTTGATCCTGAAGCGGCGGGTGGCAGACGTAGCGGGTGACCTGCCGGAGCGTATCGACATCGATCTGCCGCTGGAACTGGACGGACCTTTGGTGGAGGGTTACCGGCGTGCACGCGAGGAAACTCTGGCCCTTTATCCGATCGCGGGGCCACTTGTCGCGACCCTGCAACTGCAACTCTTCTGCGCGCATCCTTGGCTGCGGCAGTCCAATCCAGGCGATGTTGACGGCGAGCTCGCAGAGCTCGATCGCGGTTCCGATCTGCCCTTGCTAACGCCCAAGCTGGAGCGGACCTTGGAGCTATTGCGGGAGGCTTTCCGAAACGGCCAGAAGGTCCTTGTCTTCGCCCTCTTTAACAGACTTGGAGAGCTTCTTCGCGAGGGGGCGGGCGATCTCCCGGACGCGTTCTGGGGCGCGATCAACGGGTCTACTCTGCAGGAGGACCGCCAAGAGATCATCGATAACTTCAGCGCCCATGACGGTCCGGGGTGCCTTGTCCTGAACCCGAAAGCCGCGGGTGCCGGCCTCAACATCACCGCCGCGACGATCGTCATCCATATGACCCCGGTTTGGAACCCGGCGCTCGAAGCACAAGCGAGCGCACGCGCCCATCGACGCGGACAGACCTCACCGGTGACGGTCTACCGGCTCTTTTATGAGGACACCGTCGAGCGGGTCATGCTGGACCGCTCGGCATGGAAGCAGGAACTGGGCAACGAGACCGTGCCGTCCGCGATGCGGGACAGTGCGGACCTCCAGCGCGCCCTCGAGATCACGCCGGAGACGCTATGACGAAAGCAGCCTTCCAAAAAACTTTGAGTGCCAATGACGTAGGATCCACCGGCGGTCATCAAGCCGGCGTTCTTATCCCCAAGGGCGAGAAGGAGTTGCTGGCAATCCTTCCCATGCTCGATCCCTCGATCAAAAATCCATCCGCTTGGCTCACCTGTGTCGGAGAGGACGGCGTGCCGCATAAGTTTCGCTTTGTCTACTACAACAACCGGCTTCACGACGAGAACGGTACCCGGAATGAGTACCGCATCACTTACATGACTGCGTGGTTTCGCAACGCCTGCGCCAAGGCCGGGGATGTTTTTGAGATCGGGATTGCACCGGGCCAAGCGAACTATGAGATCCGCGTGATCCGGCCGGAAATCGAGGCCCCGTCGGAGGAAAATGATGGTCCGGTCAGGATCAAGTTACGTGGATGGAGCCGGGTTCACTAAAATGGCCATCTGCTTCAGATCGCTGATGGGGGCGTTTCCCAGACAAGTTTGCGGCGGCACTGAGTTTGCTTGGTGTTCATTCTGCCGCTTGCAGGTCAGGGCCCTGATGCGCCTGACCTGCCACTCGTCAGAATACTTCGCCTTCCAAGCATGCAACGTGCCATCGGGCATCCCGTTCGTGCGGCAGAGATCGGCGTATTTCGTGCATGCCTCGTGCTCCTGAAGGATGCTAATGATCTGCCCTGCGTCAGTGGTGCCTTCTTAATCGTCCAACCTCTCCATGGCCGGACTTTAGTCGCTGATAGGGGAATTAGCCCGTGACGGGTTAATCCCCTCTTGATTTGTGCAATTCAGTCACCAGGAGGGCGAATGTCAATGCAGGGTTTGCTTGATTACTCGGCCAGACGTTTGAAGAACGAAAGCGGCCCCGCACTCAACAAGCTCCGGTCAAGAAAGCCATTCCACGCCTCACAACTGGTTTCAGGAAGAAACACGCAGCTATGGCAGGCTGCGTGGTTACCGTTCGAGCCGCTGCGCGCCATTCCTTCGGAGCATAGCGGATCAGCGGAGCATAGCTCATGGTCGGCCAGCGCCTGAAACACCAGTTGCTCCATGCGAACCGGTCGCGCTTGCCGCGAAAGCCCGCCCATTGTTCCGTCTGCGTCCGGCGTCGAGGTGTAGATCAGCAGACCGGCCATATCCGGCCCGACATAAAGGCGTTCACGCAGTGCGCTCGACGAATACCCGCTGTCGAGCGACAAGCGCGCGATCAGCGCATGCGCCAAAGTGTGGATCAGCATGTACCGTGCGTTGAGTTGCTGTGGCGCGCCATCCACCTTTTTTCCTTCGGCCCGAGCGCTATCCACATATGTCTGAATCAGATGAGCAAGGTGACTGACGACATCCGGCCGCCTTTCCCATGCAGACACGGCATCCAGGTTCAACGACAGGAATACGCCTTCCCCATGCATGGCTACCGCTGGCAGCCACGACAGACCTGATCGAGACAGCGGCACGGCGTCCGGCTTGCCGCCAACCTGCGCCTTCAGCCTCGTGAACCCGGTCAGGGCACGCACTTCCCGAAGCCTTTCCACCGACGAAATCCAGGAGATCATCCCCGTCAATGTGGGCGGAACGGGTTGTTGGCGGTTCAGCAGGATCATCGCGCTTTCGTCAAACTCGGAAGTATCCGTCAGCAGCATCCGGAACTCGTCCAGCCGCAGATCTCCTTCACTTCCAGAATTGTCTTCCTTCATCTCCCTAAAACGACGTGCGATTTCTTCGGCGCTGTCGGGGCCGTCCCAAGTCGGAAGGATCTTCTTTGCGATGAATGCGATCCGCATGTCTTCATCGTCGAGAAAATCGAGCATGTCGATGAAGTCGGCGATCTTCTCCCTGAAGGACACCTTCCAATCGGGAAGGGTTATCGCGCTCTCCTCGATCGAAAAATAGACGTTGCTCGCGCCTCGCTGTGTGATCCGCGGCGCCGCCTCACATCCCGATTGGCGTCCGCCAAGCCACGGTCGGCCACCGCCGCATTTGTGCTTCGGAATACCCTTGGGCGAGAATGCCTCGGCCATGGAACGCCCCGCACCACAGGATTTGCAGGTCAGCAACAGCCCTCCGATGCCTGCTCCGACGCTCTTCAATGCCAGAACTGGCCGAGAACACCCAGGCTCGTGCGTCAGCCAGGAAGTCCAGGGAAAATCATCAAGGTGCCCGTTTTCGCAAATTGCGACGAAACGCACAGGCACTACTGCAGGCTTCCCCCGGCATTGGCCACAATGCAGGCTATCGCGGTTCCGCGATGGGGCCCATTGCCCCGACCGGTTGATGACGTGGCACTCGGGACAGGACAGCCAATCCGGAAACCGTTCTATCGGGAGCACGCGATCCCTTTTTTGCCCATCCTTCAGGTAAGTCCCTACCGGCGGAGCCCGGAAATGGTCGACGCCCAAGAGCGCTTCGAGTCTCGGTTCGCGCACCACATCCTGCTTGTAGCCACCTTTCGTATAGGCCTCCCAGGCCTCCAAACCCTGCATAACCCCCGAAAGCAGCGCCCCGCTTCCCGGCAGACGGAAATCGACGATTGCCCCCGGACCGAAGGTCGAAATGATCTGACTGCGGCGAATGCTGCCGACGTTCTTGCTCATGGGATTTCCTCAGCGTCTGAAGAAGCAATTTCCTTGATGACGAATTCAGTCGATGGCTCGACTGCGCGCAGTGTTCCAGGGGTGGCTCGCGCGAGGCCCTTGGTGAAGCCGACGGCATTAGATATCGCCTGTGCATCCGCTGAAATCAGCAAAGTATCGTCCGACCAGTTGGCCCAGTATTGCGGCAGTGCTCCACGGCGCAGCCAAAGCTCCAAGAAGTCGTCAAGCTCGCGACGAGCGGCAACAGCCTCCTCGGAGTCCACGCTGGAGATGCGCTGACATATCAAACCGATCAGTGCTTTCAGGTCTGTCTCGTGGTCCGCCGCCGCGGCCGGTGTATCCGACATGCCGGGTACCAGATGCCGCGCCATGGCAACAAACGGAGCGTGGAGCGCCTTGTCCCGCGCCCTCGGTGCAAAGGGTGTCACGCCTGTCGCCTCGACATCCCGGTACAGGGCACTGTGCCACGTCGGGAATGTCTCATAACGGCTTCGGTCACGGGACTTGCCGGCATTGTAGAGTGTAACCACAAGCCCGGGCACGCGACCGCGGCCAACGCGGCTTGTTGCTTGGATATATTCGGCGATTGTCTTTGGCTGGCCATTAACCAGCATTAGGCCCAGACGCCCGACGTCGAGACCGACAGAAATCATGTTGGATGCCAGAACGACGTCGGCGGCGTCTCCACTGTTTCTGGCCATCTCCAGTTCCAATAGCTTGGTTCGGATCTCGTCAGACTTCACCCTGCTTGTAAGCTCAGCTGGCGGCTGAAGGTGACGCGGCTGCTCTTTGCGTCGTGCCGATACAAGTTCGAGCCCATGCGTGACGTCGTCCTGCATGATGATCGAGGCGCTGCCAAGTTCGCGCAGCGAGTTGAAGTAGCCTACAAGCGTCCAGTAATAGTCCTCCTCCGCACCGGAGAGCGACGGATCAGCCGCAGCTTGGAGGAGTGAAGATGCGATCGCCTGATAGATGTAGCTGCCGGTACGACCGGCCGTTGTCACACCCAGATACAGCCGTCCCGGGCTGTCCTGCTCGACACAGGCAAAGCCTGAATTGGCATGGTGCAATCCCGGCGGCGGAAACTGCATGACGGATCGATCAAAGAGGTTCAGCACCTGATCCGCTGCACGCCTGATCGTGGCTGTAGAGCCGATCACTTTAGGGCGCTGTCCCTCCCGGGTGCATAGGGCGTCGATGGCAGTCTCGAAGAGGCCTGCCATACTGCCCAATGGCCCGGAGATAAGATGAAGTTCATCCTGGATGATCAAGTCAGGCGGCAATCGACCGGCATCACCAAGACCAAAAAGGCGCCCGGTTTGCTTCTTAGTGACGATCTGAACGAACTTGTCTGCAGTTCCCAGCAGTAGTGTCGGCAGTTCGCGGTAGATATCTTCGTCGACCGTCCAGAAGGGGAAATGGTCTCGTGCTTGTCCTGAACTGCACCCGTTGCCGTGGCAGGTTGCATGGATCCGGTCACCACTGGATGCGATATCCCACTCGAGTTGTGAACCGCAGTCCGGGCAATGCTCGATCTGTGCGGGCGAACCGGTCTTCTCTGTTTCAACGATCTTGTTCGGAGTTGTGTCCCTGCCGACCCAAAGGCCAATGGAAATCGGCGCGCCTTGCGAAAGGGAGGAAGGGATTTCGGTGCCGGGGCACTCATAGTCCCCTGTCCGCAATAGATCACAGGCAAGGATCATCGCCGCTGCCCGCTGGAACTGCTGCGCCGTCAACAGGCGCAGTGTGTAGCGCATCAGGACGGTGACGCCGGCAGTCTCAGGCCCCCCTTGCTGACGACGCAGGAAAACTGTGTATGCCGTCAACAGCAGGTAAGCTTCGGTCTTGCCGCCCCCGGTGGGAAACCAAAGTAGGTCCATCACGCCACGATCATCGTGGCCCCGGTTTCCAGCCGAAGCCATGCACAGCAACACAAAGGCCATCTGAAACGGGCGCCAGACCAGTGGGCCGATCCTGGAATCCCGTTTGCGCTTCCATTCGTTCTGTTGCCAGAGCGCGCGGTTGGCGAGCCGGAATGCGAGGAGTTCCGGACCATCCTCCCGAAGCAGATCCACGCCCTCTTTCATCCTTCCTGACGCGGTACGACACTCGGCCATGTGACGCCGCGCCGTATCCTGGTGCCCGGCTGGTAATGCTTTGACCTCAGCTTCTCGAACAGCGATCCATTGATCGTAACATGCGCAAAGCTCGTCGAGCGCCGCGCAAACATCGCCGGAAGGCGCGACAGAAAGCCACTCAGAGCCGAGAGCTCCCTCCAGCTTCTTCGCGACGAGTTTCCCGAAATGCTCAGGATCACCCAGAGGCCCCGGTGATCTGACCAGCGTCGACGGCAACCACTCGGTCGCCAGGCGAACCGTTCCATCCGGCAGATGATCACTCCGGATGGAGCAAGTATGCCCAGCACCATAGTCGGGAGCGTCGCGATAGAGCAGCGCGGCCGTCGCCCGATCTTCATCCGGAATCCGTTGCATTGGATCTGGACGAGGAACGATCAGACCGAAATCAGGATCGGCTTCGACGCTGAAGCAAACCTGATGCAGGTTGCCTATGTCGCGCAATCCGGGCTCAGGTTTCTCCGGCATCACGTTTCTGTTCAGAAGAATGATCGTCACAAGGTAAAGATCGCCATGTCTGCGCGAGCGCAACCAGAGTGCCATCTCCGGCACACCGGGCACGTCATATTCGCCATCCCGATCATTGGGCAGTTCGAAGGAATGTCGGGCTGTCAGCTGTTTGCGCGCCCAATCAAACCGCGGTCGTCCATCGTCAGAGGTTGCACGTGGCCGGGCCTCATAGCCCGCCGCCGAAACATCCACGTTGAGAAGGATATTTTCACCATCCGTCGGGCGAACGGCGAACGACAATCCTGCCGAACTCGGTCGGAAGGTATCCGGCGGCACCCGGGACGCGGCATCGTCCTCCTCATCGGAACCAAGAACTGCGCCCTCCAATTCGCCCACGCCCTGCGGGCTCTTCTGGGCGAACAGGATGCCTGTCATGTAAATTTCCGAAGGGCTGTCGTGCAGAATCTCATCGTCCGCCAAAGGACCCATGAGATCCTGCCTGAGGCGTTCGATCATACGCTGGCGCGCGGCATCCGAGGCGCTACTGGTCATCTTGATTGTCCCTCTTCCCTGTACCACGCACGACGCCCTGAAGCACCGGCAGCAGGGTCACCGCTTGAATTCTGCCATCGTTTCGACGGTCAACCACGGTTGTTGCACCGACCACGCGAACTGTGCCTGAAGCGAGGCCGCCCCGGTCGGTCGCGAGGTAATCGAGGTCGGCACTCAGCGGACCATCAACTTGAGCCAACGCCTTCCCACTGTCAGTGAAGAGGTGCCAATGCGCCTCCTCACATGTGTCGCTGCGCTGGAACGAGCAACTGGGTTGCCGGAACGCGGCCTCCCAAACCTCCAAGGCAGGAGCGACACCGCCAAGGGGTCTCAGCCCTTCCGACCCAGACAGCAGGAGGCCGCCACCGCTTCCACGCATCCATCTGCTGCCATTCTTTCCGGGGCGAACCAAACCCGGTTGTGCCCTACCCAGATACAGGTGTGTCGATGCCCTTGTCGCCCCTACGAACAGAACGCGGGCTTCCTCCAGCCAGTCGACATCATCACCGGTCGGAACCGGAGGCAGCATGAGAAGTACGTTCGATGCTTCACGCCCCTTTGCTCCGTGTATGGAGCCAAGCAGCGGGCCTGCAGTGCCTACATGATCGCGCGTGTGCGCCACCGGCTCCCGTTCGACTGCCTCCGCGATGTCCTGCAAGCGCACCGTCGGTCCATGCCCGAGGGACTGAAGTTCAGAAAGCACGTCCTCTTCCGTCAGGCCGAACAGCGCAGGATGAAGGTCCGCAAGTCGCCGACGCACGTGCTCCAGGCGGACAGCAGCACCGGGGGCAAGCCCTACGCACATCACGCCCACCAGCGGATCGCAAACAGTTGTTTGTCCCGACAGTTTCAAACGGTGTGTCCGGGCTGCCCGAGTCAATCGGGCTGACGCTGCCTCAGTTGCAGCGCGGCCCCGGAAGAGGATTAAGCTGTCATCTCGCCACGGAAAGACCGGTCCGGTCAGGCTCACATTCGGATCTGTCGCAACGTCTTCGAGCATTTCCCGAATTTCGAGATAAGTCGAACGCGGATCACCGTCGCCTTCGAGCAGCGTCCTCGCCTGCGCGAAGAAGTGCCGCAGAGTGTCTGACTTTGTCCGATGGTTCGCCGTAAGGGTGCGGTCTATCCATCCCTTGCGGCCTCTGAACTCGGCATGCAGGGATCCATCGCTCCCTTTGTCGCCCGCCCACGATCCGTAAATTGCCTGTGCCCCGTCGCCAAGGATCGTCACGCCGACTTTCATTGGCAGCGCATCGATCAAAGCGCGACAGAACATGCGTCGCTCTCCAACAATGTCTTGGGCTTCGTCGATCACCAAGTGAGTAATCCCGTTCAGCAGATCCAGCATCGCCTGATCGCCGTCTGAAATCGCTTTTCGAGCAACGCGAACGATCCGCTCGTGGCCCCCCGATGGGGCTTCCCCAAGTGTAGTCACCAAGTTCCACGCGAGAGAGTCAATCGTGCCGCATGTAACGCCGCCGGAATAGGTGTAGTCCGCCAGAGCCCGCGAGATGCGCCCGCCCACCTCTTCAGCTGCGACACGAGTAAAGGTGATGAGGCGAATTCCGGCAGGTGACAGGCCTTGCTGCACAAGATTTATGACCCGTTCCGTGGCGGTATGCGTCTTGCCGCTCCCGGGTCCGGCCGTAACGATTTGTCGCTCACTTGCCGAACTGTCGATGACTGCAGCTTGTGATGGGTCAGCAGCATTCTCGCCTGTCCGGGGCAAAGGGAAATGCTCCCTGAGCCAAGCTGATGTTTCCTGGGGGATCGCCAGGTCTGGCACGACGCCAGCAAGGCCAAGCGCGCGTATCACGCCGCTTGAAGAAGTCTCACCCAACGACCAGACCCCTGCGTCCAAGATCTGCCAAAGATTAGCGATATCATCATCTGATAGCTCGCCGACCCAGTCATGGAAACTGACCGCATCTGCGGGAACCACATCCGTTGCTCGCAGCAGGCCATGAGGTTCCCCTTGGGACGCATCGCCCCCAAGCAGGATGCACCGATCGCCTTGGATAAGCACCGACACGGACCTTCGTTTCACCAAGACCGGCTCGCCGTACGACTTGCCGGAACCAAGATCACCGCAGGCCACCAGTGCCTCCACGAGAGCCTGTCCCCATTGTTTTGCTGCCTTGTCGGACGCGCCGTCGGCTATGGCAAGCGTCCGTATGCCGGCGACCGCCCGGGAAATTGGCACCGCCCCGAGATCATGGATATCCCTACGCAACTGTTCAGCCAGTTTTTGACCTGGGTCGACGGCGTCCACCGTGTCGAAGTCAGTGTTTAGCATTCCGCGTTGTACTCGACCTGAAGAAATGACATGCCTATTGAAAATCACCAAAAACCGCTTCAAGCATGTAGTGCCAGTAGTGGCGTCTGCGTGGCGAAATGAAAAGATGAATGACTTGTTTGCCAGTGAGAATCTGCTGGTGCAGATTTTTTCAGGCCTGTCCCGGGAGCGGGATGGTGGAAATGTACACCTGATCGAACACGGCCTCGATCTCGACGCAGTAGAGCAGTTGATGTACCTCGTCAGCCAACGTGCTGCGTTACATCAACTCACCAAGCGGGCATGGCAGGAATTCGCGCTTTCGCTTTGCGTGATCGTGACTGAGATTGGCTATGAATACAGGGGTACCGGGACCGATTTCTGGCCATTGGTTGAGTCAGCCATCAAGGTCGACATTCCAATTCCGCAACGCAGCGACATTGCCGATCTGTTCCGGGACTGTGCGAGAGAGTTCGGAACCGCGCGACCTCTGAATGATGCTTGGTCGGCAGCCTTTCCTCATATGGCTTGGCCGGTTCGAAATGCCATGGTCCCTCGAGAGATCCACGGCTCCTTGGCACGTCTCGTCAGAGAGTTCTTGATCCAAACCGGTAACCCGAGTGTGACGAAAGCGACGTTGCCGGAACTGAAAGAGCTTGCCCGTGGCTTCGGTTCGCGGCGGTTGGAATCTTGGCTCCGGGATGACGATCTTGCGCTGCCGGTAATCCGCCATCTCGTCAACGGCGGAACAGGCGACTTGGGTATGGAGGCAGGCTTCCTGCAGCGCCTGACCAATGACTTGAGATCCGAAAGTGAGGTCAAGCGTCTCGAGCGCGTCATCCGGGCGAGGCGACTTGCTGAGCATCAGGGCGTGAAGCATCTTCCCAAGGCAACATACGAACTCCTGCTTGATGATGCGGAGGCCCGAAGCTTGGCCGTGAGAGGGCCAAGCCTCGCGCCCGCCGAACTCGAAGCTGTCAGGTCGGGAATCGGTGCCCAATTGTCAAAGTCAACGGTCACTGTTGGCGCGCGCTCTACAACCCTTGAGCGCTTCCTCTGTGGTGATACCGTCTTCATCGGACGTCCGCTTGAAGAGATTCCCCGCCCGCAGATCTGCGGGATTGAGGCGCCGGCTTGGCTGGAAGGCGTCGTCGTTCCCGCGCCGGGCTTGCTCTTCCGAGACGATGGTGATGACGGATATCAAACACAGCTCAAACCAACGGATCGGGTGACGCCAGGCATCTCTTTTTATGAGATGGTTCTTGAAGGACGGGCCCTCGATGGTTGGGGGGACGGGCTGTATCACTTCATGAGCGGGACACCGGAAGGCGATGCGGTTTTGGCCCGGCACGGCATCCACGTGGAAGCTGAACCATTTGTTGACTTCCTCGGCGGCCTGACCCTGCGCCACGATGGTTCCACCGTAACTCAGGCCGCGGGACGACCGGTTCAGGCCCGATCGAGAACACCTATTACAATCATTGCCGAGCGTCTCGATCAGACTGAAAGTGTCGAATTCCGTCTTCCAGACGACCGATGGCACACTTTGCCGATGACTGAGGGGATCTGGTCACTGTCGCCGCTCGATACGTCCAAGGTTGCCCCGATCGACGTGGTTTTCCGCGACATTGAACCACCTGCGCCTGTAAGCCTTACCCTCCAGCCTGATGGGATCGGCCTCTCAGAAATCGCGCGCGGTGCTGGCGCGCTGCATCTGTCAACACCGATCACCCTGCATGACATAGACCTCGACATCACGTTGTGTTCCAGTAGTGGCCTATCCCGCACCGCGCGCGTCGTCTCGCCGAGTGCGCCTGTCAGGATCGCTTTTGACCGCCCGGAATTTGCCGATATCCGGGCCGTGGCCCGTCTTTGGACCAAAGGGGGCATGCACGCCCGTCTTGAGGTCCGAGCAAATGGGCTGGACAGAAACACGTGGTCGCTTGTGGCTCCGGAGCCTGAATGGAAATTTGATCGCCGAAACGCAAAGTGGACAGCGGAAGGACAGGAGACGCTGGAGGCGCTCATCTGCGATCCCGTGATCTCGAGCACGGCATTCATGCCTGACGCAACCTCCTCTGCAGAATTGACATCTGGATACGCCCTTCTTCGTCCAGCCGGGGCAAGCGACGGTGCGCTTCGCAGTTGCATTCTGGTGGAACCTGCAGCCGGCACACTGCTCAGCAGCATCCCCAGGGCCATAGCCGATCCGGTTGAGCGCGTGACAGAAACCCAAGGTGATGCGCACGGCCTTACCGAAGGTTTTGAGGCCTATCTCAGCTGGAGCCTCGCCTCCGCAGGATCAGCCGTCGGAGAAAGTGTTCGATCCAATGCCCGCCGAGAACTCGAAGATCGGCTTGTAGCCGCGCTTTGCGGTGATCTCTGGATCAAGAGGGAAAAGTCCTGTCGCGGACTTGGAACGGGCTTTCACCGGCGGCTGGTTGCCGAAGCCATGCAGGCCGATCTGGTCTGTGGCACAACAGCTTTCTCACCGTTGGATGACGACCAGAAGTACGAACTCGCCGGCTATCTCGAAGAGCGTTTCCGCCGAATGTTGCCTTCGCCAGACCTTGTCGTCATTCCCAACGGAGACATGTGGCCCGACATGGACGACGCGGTTCTTGATGCGTGGGAGAAGCTTTCGGAGAAAGCGATTTCCGATGGGGCTGATGAGCTCGAATTCGACGCTGGCAATGCTGATGGCAGCTGGCAAAAGCTCGTAGCACGCGCTCGTGAAGCGGCGCGCCTTCCCGAGTTGTCTGCACTCGTGCTGCCCGCGCAGCGCGCGGAAAGCCTCGAACGGTTGCCGTATGAATCCAGCCATCTGGACGACCTGATTGCCGCCTTAGTGTCCAGCCATCTTGATGTTCAGTCCCGGAGCGGACGCTGGATAACACCGGCCGACCTGCGAGCCCTGTTGCACCTTTTTTTGGCGCCGGAGCGCGTCATGGATGACCCGGAGTGGCGGGGCAGACTGCTGCGCTTCGGCGCTGACCGCTCCACCGCGCGTGCCGTTCGCTACGTTGCCTTGCGCTATCGCGCGATGACGAATGTTGACCTCACATGAATAACTTTCACCTTGCCCAGTCGGGCTTTCACGCCCTTGAACGCCTTGTCGCAGCTGAGTCTTGGGAGATCGGGGGCGCCCTCGGCGTCGCCGCCGACCCTTACCCACATCAGATCGCCAACCTGCAACGTATCCTTGCGGACACGGAAGTCCGTCACCTGCTCGCCGATGAGGTTGGCATGGGTAAGACGGTGCAGGCCTTGATGATCCTCAATATTCTGCGCAGGCGCGATCCGTCTTTAAGGGTGGCTATCGTCGCACCCGAACGCATCTGTTACCAGTGGCAAGTCGAGCTTTCGGCTCGCGGCCACATATCAGCTCCCATCGTGACAGACGCAGATGAAGAGCAGGAGCATCCCGATGGCGAAGGCTATGTCCACCTGATCAAAGCAGACATGGTCCGCAGGCAACCGGCATTTCCTTCTCCAGAGGATTATGACATGCTGATCGTGGACGAGATCCACGCCATGAATCTCGACGACGCGGCATTCCTGTCAGGTCTTTGCCGGGAGCGTCGAGACGCCCCACGGTTCAGGCATGTCCTGCTGCTGACGGCAACTCCGCGTCTGGGCAATCGCGACTGGGCTCGGGCTGTCATCGGCGCGATAGAACCGGAACGCTCGGAAATAGCCAATCTTCTCGGTCGCGAGCCATTGGAATTTCTTGCAGAAGACGCCGCTGCGGCGCACGCGCGCGTTACCGACGGCACACTCTCCGCCGCAGCCTACAGGACCGCCTTCGCAGCGGATCGCCGAATCCTGCGTCAAACGCGAAGCCAATGGCCAGGCGTGGCACCTACGCGAAAGGTCCACACTGTCCGCACCGGGCCGTCCGATGCAGAAATGCCGAAGATAAAGCTGCAGAATGCAGCCTGCCGCGACGGTCGGGACAACCCCATAGAGTCGGCCCCTTGGCTACAATGCCGTCAGATGTTCCGCGCCGGCCCCATCCTGCGTGAAGTGCTGCGCCACCGAACATTCTCTGCACACCAAGACTTGCGGGACGAGGTGGAGACAACCCTGTCGCGCAATCCCGGCAACGCGTTGTTCGACGACCTGTGTGACGTGCTGCTCGGCTATTGGCAAAAACAGCCAGAGCGACGCGTAATCATCGTCGCAGGCGACACGCCCACCGTCGACATGCTGGAACGGCGTCTATCCGAAATGTTCCCGCACCTCTCAGAAGGCGGCATCGCAACCATGCGTGGACGCTACAACACCGATTTGGTGGATGTCGTGAGCGCCGTTCAGAGTGAGGCAACTGTCCTGATCATGGAGGAATTTGTCGAAGCAGGTCTCAACCTGCACAACTTCGCCGCAGACATGATCTTCTACAACCTGCCGTGGCAAGCCTCGCGTATCGATCAGCTTATTGGTCGCCTCGACCGCCTCCGCTCCGGCGGGCTGAGTGCCTACATGAAAGATCGGACCGTGGGCACGATTGGCATATGGCGCATGATCGTTGCCGGTTCTGCGGATGAGAGGGTGCTCGAAGCACTCGACCTCATGGAGGTCTTCGAACACCCATTGCCATACCTCGACGAAGCATTGTCCCAGCGTCTCGACAGGATCATCACTGATGCAGCGGCTGGTCGCGAGAGTTTCAGGAAGGCCGCATCTGAGCTGAAACGCGAGCTCTCCTTTGGCCTGAACCAGTCTGGAAAGGGCATTGCTTCGGCTCAGCCGCATATCGCGGACGACATCAGCCAGATCGTTGGCAATATTCGCGCATCTGAGCACGCTGGAAACGCCTGGTTGCGCTTATTGCACGTCAGCGGGGCATTGAAAGGCGGATTTTTAACATCCAACGATGGCGAACGCGTCGCAACTCTTTCTTTGCCGCCACTGCTGGAAGATTGCCCCTACAAACTCGGTGCGATGACAACGCGGGAAACGGAAGTTTTTCGTTGGAGCCGGGATCGACTTGGGAAGCCACCAAAAAAAGATGTCGTCTTGCCGAAAGATCGAGTCGGGAAACGAGCCCGTTTCTTTTCGACCGGAGACGAAATGCATGACGACTTGGTCCGACAGGCATATGCCACGTTGAAAGCAATGAAGGTTTCGCCGATCCCGGTCGGCATCCAACTGTCGGATGAGGACTTGGCTTCAGATTTGGTCGGGAAAACGGTGATTTTGATTCGCACATCTTGGCGACCGTCAGTACTTAAGGACCAGCAAATCAGGACACGCGACGACGATGTCCCCGCTGTGCGCTTCGGACGCACTTCAGACCGCCGATGGATTTCCGCATTGTTCCCGGACGTCGTCAGGACGCGCTGCCTCGTGGTCTCCGCTGACGGGGGCGTGGAGGTCGGCACCGACAAGATCATACGGGCCCTACTTGGCGGAGGCTGTAGACCGACGACGAACCGACAAATTCAAAAAACTATAGCACCTGTCCGCGAATTCCAGAGACTTGTGGAGATGCTGGAAAGGGATATGGCGCAGGAAGAGCGTGTACGCCTTGGAAATTCGCGCGAGGAAGCAACCGCAGCGTTATCAGACAGGAGGCAGATCCTGACCTCTGAAACCGAAGCGTATTTCCGATGGAAGCAACTTAGCATTGAGCAATTGCGATCCCGCAACATCCAAGACCAGCAGCAGATCCAGATGACTGAAGGGCAGATCGCGGCCGAACAGCGACGCATTCAGGCGCGTATATCTGGAATGACGGATCGATTGAGGACACTTGAGGATACGCTGGCACACCTCGCCAACAATTCGATGTCAGAGACCTTTGTAATCATGGCAAGGGTGCTGCCGTCGGCCCACCTCGTGACCTAAGATAGTTCTGGTTAGGCGGATTCCGGAAGTTCGCGGCTGTCATTGAAAATCCAAATTTTGTATGCAGGCGGCATTGTTGCACTTAGGGGTTAGACGGATTCACTACGCGAAACCTGAGTGTTAGCGTCAGGCGATGACGAAGCGTTCTCCCCGCTACCGCACGACGAACTGACCCGTCTACAATGCCGCTCCGCGCCGCCGAGAACTCTCGATTTGGTTTGACTCGACGATGACTGGGCTCGTCGCCAATACGGGCAACCGTGGTCATTCAGGAACCTTCTCCGAGGCCTCTATCCAAGCCTGCCTCAAGTTGAAGGTCTTGTTTTAGTCTGCAGCTACAGCATGCGACCGGGCTGGTTCTGCAGATCACGGTTTTCTCCTGCTCCCGCAACCAACACTAATTCGTCAGACATTGCCAAAGCCCCGCGCATACCGCCCGGGGCTTTCTTCGTGTTTGCAGCCGCGCTCACCTCCTTCAGCGGACGACCGGTCGCCAAGCACAGCAGTGTATCGACCCAATGAAAATCTGCTCATGCTACAAGGAGACGTGTAGCGATGAGTGTGAGTATGGACGAGGGCATCAAGCGGTGGACGGCGAAGCGCAAGTCGGCGCTGGTCGTGGAGATCATCCAGGGAAAGACCACGGTCGCGGAGGCCAGCAGGGCCTACGACCTGTCGCCCTCTGAGATCGAGGGCTGGGTCGATGATGCGAAGCGGGGGATGGAGAACGCTCTGCGTGCCAACCCTCTCGACATCCGCGAGCAATACGAGAAGCAGCTGAAGGACCTGCAGGAGGCCTATGGTGAGGCCATGCTGGAGCTGCGCGCTCGAAAAAGCTTCAGGCTGAACCGCGCCGGATTTATCGGAGGCTGATTTTCGTTAGTTACGCGGCGATCGGTTCTGTTTCCAGCGCTGCGTAGAAGTTCGCCTCTGCTTCGGCTGGCGGGATGTTCCCGATCGGCGCCAGCAGGCGGCGGTTGTTGAACCAATCGACCCATTCGAGCGTGGCATACTCGACCGCCTCGAAACTGCGCCAAGGACCGCGACGATGGATGACCTCGGCCTTGAAGAGACCGTTGATCGTCTCGGCCAACGCATTGTCATAGCTGTCGCCGACACTCCCCACCGAAGGCTCGATGCCCGCTTCGGCCAGCCGCACGCTGTAGCGAATGCTCAAATATTGCGAGCCGCGGTCCGAGTGGTGAACCAGCCCCATCCCCTTGGCCGGCCGCCGGTCATGCACTGCCTGCTCCAGGGCATCGAGGATCGAGCCATGGTTGCGCCACTGGTCCGAGCGACCATGGCGAGGGCCTGCATGCGCCGAGGTGCTGACGCGCCAGCCGACGATCTTGCGGGCATAGGCGTCGATCACGAACGCCACATAAGCAAATCCCTTCCAGATGGCGACATAGGTGAAGTCGCTGACCCACAGCATGTTTGGCGCAGGCACCCGGAACTGCCGGTTCACCTTGTCCAGCGGCCGCGGGGCCGAGCGGTCCGGGATCGTCGTCCTGTGCGGCTTGCCACGGATAATCCCTTGGATACCCAGCCCCTTCCTCAACCTCGCAACCGAACAACGCGCGATGTCGAAGCTGGTCTGCCCCCTGAAAAGTGGTCCTCCCTGAAGTAGGCTTTCAAGCCAGATGGAGGACGGAATATGGGACAGAAGAAGCACAAGCCGGAAGAGATTGTC
>NZ_JBAWKD010000023.1:0-22920 GCF_037095735.1 Frigidibacter sp. MR17.14
GGCTTCGCCATCGGGCTCAGCTCCGCCGGCCATTCAGGCCGTGGCGCCGACGCCCGTCATGCACTAAGATCGAATCCGGACCACCCGTTCGGGGCAGACCACGTCACCGTCCAGACCGGCAGAGACGAGGCCATCACAGCTCTCACGAGCGGCGGCATCAACGAGCTCAGGGACATGCTCGCGTCGGCACGGGCCTCGGAACGAGCGTGGCACGAGTTCCTCGAAGATTTCGTCTCAGACCCAGACGTCGCCGAACGATGCAGGAGCAGGCCATGGCGGTAGCAACCGGCCGGTTACGGTGAAGGCCCGGCGCGCCAATCAGCACAAGCTGGTCCGCGATCCCGCGTTGCGCACCGCGGTCGTGGACGGGCTGCGGGCCGGCTGGACGCCCGAGCAGATTGCTGGGCGTCTGAAGGTAGATCAGGCTCCGCAGCGCGTCGGCCACGAGACGATCTATCAATATGTCTACTCGAAGGAAGATCAGGCGATCGCGCTTTGGCGTCACCTGCCCGACCATCGCCGCAAGCGCCGTGGTCGCGGTCGGCGCAAACCCCAACGCCCTCGTCTGGCTGATGAAATCTCAATCCGGCGACGCCCGGCCGTGATCGCGGCCCGAGCCGTCTCAGGATCGGCGGGCCAAGGGCAGACTTCTCAGATCATCGCATAAGTGAAGAGCCGCGTATGGACCTACGGCTCTTGCGTCCGCGAGACGGCCTTCACGACATCTGGTTGACCGCGGCCTCGCCGAGATCGCCCCGAGAAGGGTCAGCATGACAGCCGATCAATATGTCGACCCAGCAGTTGCACGGCGCGGTGACGCAATAGGTCCGACGGCCGCCTCCGGCAAGCCTTTGCCATCTGCGACCGGCGGCCTGGACTGCTGCACACCCATGGCCGGTGGCTGGGGTTCCACCCATGCGCTAGCAGGCTGGCCTGCTCGCGATTGACTGGAGCTGCTCGAAGACTGCGTAGCGCTTCAGATGCTCGCACATCGCGACCGCATCGGGCTCGATGGTGTCGCCTGTGCGGGACATCTCCGTCATCGCCTGTTCCGCGCCGGGATACAGCCCGCAGGCCAGCGCGCCGAGCATTGCTGACCCCAGAAGCACCGGCTCGTCGGTGCCCGGCGCGACGACCGGTTTGCCGGTGGTATCCGCGAGGATCCGTCTGACCAGCGGATGGCGCCCGGCCCCGCCGCTGATCGCGATGCGGCGCACCGGAGCGCCCGCCGTCTCCTGCGCGGCGATGATCTGGCGCAGCCCGTACCCCAGGCCGCAGAGCGTGGCGAGGTAGAGCGCGAGCAGGCTTTCGGGGCCGCGGTCCATGCCGATGCCAAGGATCGAGGCGCGACGGTTCGGGTCGGCATGGGGGGCGCGGTTGCCCAAGACCTCCGGCACGACATGCATGCCCGAAATCAGATCGAGCACGGCGCGCTCCCCGACCCGATCCGCCAGCCAATCGGGCAGCGACCGCCCGGCCTCGCGGGCCAGCTGCCGTGCCTCGGGCGTGTAGGGGTGATGGGCCAGCAGCTGGTCCACCGCGGCGCCGGCGGCGGATTGCCCACCCTCGTTCAGCCAGAGCCCGGGGATCATCGCCGAATGATAGGGCCCCCAGACGCCGGGCACAAAACACGGGGCCCGCGTGCTGGTCATCGTGCAGGACGAGGTGCCGAAGACATAGGCAAGATCCGCGGTCGGCTCCCCCGCGGTGCCGACGGTGGCGAGCCCGCCGGCATGGGCGTCGATCAGCCCGGCGCCGACGGCGATGCCCTCGCGCAGTCCAAGCTCGCGTGCCGCCGCCGCGGTAAGGCCCTGCCCCAGCGCGCTGCCCGGCGCCACGACCCGCGCGCCGATCCGCTCGAAGCCCTCGGCGGCCAGATCGCCGAGGCCCACCTTCTCGAAATAGTTCGGGTCCCAGCGGTTCTCATGCGCGAGATAGGTCCATTTGCAGGTCACGGTGCAGACCGAGCGCGCCAGGTCGCCCGTGGCGCGCCAGGTCAGGAAATCGGTCAGGTCCATGAACTGCCAGGCCGCGCCGTAGATCTCTGGCGCATTCTCCTTCAGCCACAGAAGCTTGGGCGTTTCCATCTCGGGCGAGATCCGGCCGCCGACATAGTCGAGCACCGGGTGGCCCAGCGCGTTGATCCGCTCGGCCTGCTCTGTTGCGCGGTGGTCCATCCAGACGATGATGTCGCGATCCCCGTCCACCGGCAGCAGTGCGCCGCCGGGACCGAGGATCACCAGCGAGCAGGTGGCATCGAAGCCGATGCCTGCGATCTCGGCCGGATCGCTGCCCGACCGTTCGACCGCGCCGCGCACCGCTGCGCAGACCGCGCGCCAGATGTCAGCGCTCGACTGCTCGACCCGGCCCTCGGGGCCCTTCCAAAGGGCGATCTCTTGCGCGTGGCTGCCGAGAAGCCGGCCGTGCGCGTCGAAGACCCCGGCCCGGGCAGAGCCGGTGCCCACGTCGATCCCGATGAGTTTCATGTCACAGGTCCACGCTGTTGGGCAGGATCACGAGATCCCGGATCACCACGCCGCGCGGACGGGTCAGCATGAAGACCACCGCCTCGGCCACCTCTTCGGGCTGCATGAGCGAGCCGTTGGCCAGCGCCTCGTCCATCTTCTCTTTTGGCCAGTCGTCGAGCAGCGCGGTCACGACGGGGCCGGGCAGAACCGCCCCCATCCGAACGCCATGCGGCGCGACCTGGCGGCGGGTCGCATGCAGGAAGGCCTGCACCGCGAATTTCGACGCGGTATAGACCGGCTCCCACACCACCGGCACCACGCCCGCGACCGACGAGGTGAAAAGCACGTCACCCGACTTGCGCGCCACCATGCCGGGCAGAACCGCCTGCACGCAGCGGAAGGCCGCGTTGATGTTGAGGTTCAGCATCCGGTCCCAGGCATCCGGGTTGCCCTCGGCCGCCGCGCCGCCGACATAGGCGCCGGCATTGGCGTGGAAGATGTCGAGCGGGCCGACCAGCGCCTCGATCGCCGGCACCATGCCCGAGACCGCCGGCCCGTCGAAGAGGTCGAGCACGAGGGGATGGGCGTTGCCGCCCAGTTCGTCGCACAGCTTCGCCAGCTTGGCGCCGTCGCGGTCGATCAGCACGACCCGCGCCCCTTCGGCCAGAAGCGCGCGGGCGCAGGCCAGGCCGATCCCCGAGGCCGCCCCGGTGATGGCGGCGGATTTTCCGTCAAGTTTCATGGTCGTTCCTTCCGGTATCACGCCCGGCCGTGGCTGGCGCGCGAGCGGCGGGCGAGGCTGTCGACGATCACGGCGATGGCAAGGACCGCGCCGGTGATCATGTAGCGCAGGCTCGAGGACAGATTGAGGAGCGTGAGCCCGTTCGAAATTGCCTGGATGACGATGATCCCCAGAAGCGCCGACCAGGCCGAGCCGCGCCCGCCGAAGAGCGAGGTGCCGCCGATGACCGCCGCGGCGATGGCGTTCAGGTTCACATCGCCCGTCCCCGCCTGCTGCGAGGCCGAGGCAAGACGCGAGGCTGCGAAGACGCCGCCCAGCGATGCGAGCGATGAGCAGAGCACGAAAGCCGACAACCGGATCCGGCGCACGTTGATGCCGGAGCGGCGCGCGGCCTCGGCGTTCCCGCCGACGGCAAACATCGAGCGGCCCCATTTCGTGCGGCGCAGCGCATAGTCGAGCGCAACGACGAACAGCGTGAAGACGCCGAACATGTAGGGCACGCCGCGCCCTTGGTTCAGATAGGCCGCGCACGCCAAGAGCGCGACGGTCAGCACGCCCGCCTTCACCAGCAGCACCGACAGGCCGGGGCTTGAGAGATTGGCCTCGCGCCGGCGGCGCATGGTGCGCAGCCCCGATCCCAGCAGGATCGCGCCGGGAAGGATCGCGGCCAGGTAGGACAGCCAGTCGGGCATGATCAGGATCTGGCCGAACCGCACCAGCCCCGATGTATAGGGCAAGTTGATCGAGCCGGTCGCACCCAGCAGGTAGAGCTGCAGCCCGAGAAGCGCGAGCAGGCCAGAGAGCGTGGCCACGAACGAAGGCATCTCGAAGCGGTTGCGCAATGTGCCGTAGATCGCGCCCACGACGGCACCGGCCAGCACCGCGCCCAGGACCGCAAGCGGCATCGGCAGGCCGGAATTGACCCACAGAACACCCACCATCGCCGAGGCGAGCCCGCTCATCGAGCCGATCGACAGGTCGATCTCTCCCAGCAGCAGCACGCAAACGACGCCCAGCGAGATCAGTCCGATCGCCGCCGCGTCGAACAGAAGGTTCACGAGGTTGTTGGGCGCCAGGAACACCGGGTTCAGCGAGGCGAAGACCACCGTGATCAGCAGGAGCCCCACGAAGACCGGAAGCATCCCGAGGTCGCCCGAGCGGACCCGGTCGATGAAGCCGCGGACGGCGCCGGCAAGGCCCTCGTCCTGGCGCAGGCGCGCATCCGCGCGATCAAGCTGTGCGCCGGTCATGCGCCGATCTCCTCTTGCTTGCGGGCCATGCGGCGCGACACGGAATTCTCGGTCGCGCCGGTGATGGCGGCGACCAGCTCCTCCTGCGAAGTCTGGGCGGTGAAGATGCCGTTGTTGCGCCCCAGACGCAGCACGACGATGCGGTCGGCCACGGCGCGCACGTCTTCCATGTTGTGCGAAATCAGGATCACGCCATGTCCGCGGTCGCGGACGCGCTCGATCAGGTTCAGCACCTCGGCGGTCTGCGCGACGCCGAGCGCGGCGGTCGGCTCGTCGAGCATGATGATCTTGGGATCGAGAAGCAGCGAGCGGGCGATGGCCACGGTCTGGCGCTGCCCGCCCGAGAGCGAGGCGATGGGTTCACGCACCGAGGGGATGCGGGCCGCGAGCTCGCGCAGCAGCGTCCAGGCGCGGACCTCCATCTGCACCTCGTCGAGGCTCCAGGGAGAGATCTCGTGGCCGAGGAACAGGTTCGACACCACGTCGAGGTTCTCGCACAGGGCGAGGTCCTGGAAGACGGTGGCGATGCCCAACTCCAGCGCTTTGCCCGGGCTGTCGAGCGTGACGGGCGTGCCGCACCAGTCAATGGTTCCGGCCGTGGGCTGGTGCACGCCGGCCAGCACCTTGACCAGCGTCGACTTGCCCGCGCCGTTGTCGCCGACCAGCGCCACCACCTCACCCGCGTGGACGTCGAGTTCGATGTCGGAAAGCGCGGTCACCGCGCCGAACTGCTTGGACACGCCGCGCAGCTTCAGAATCAAATCACCCTTTTGCATCGGGCCCTCCTCCCCTGTGATGCCGGGGGGGCGACGCGCGTCCCCCGGCCCGCGATCCGCGGGATCACTTGATCCCGAGTTCGCCGCAGGCGGCGGCATAGTCGCCGGTGCAGACTTCGGCCGCGGTCTGGATCCCCTTGTCGAAGATCTCGGCCTTGATGTTCTCGCGCGTGACGACGGCCGGCACGAAGAGCTGCGACGGGGTGTTGTAAAGCGTCGTCGTCGCCTCGGGCGTCTCGCCCTTCACGAGCGCCATCGCGACCTTGGCGGCAGCTTCGGCCACCACCTCGGAGGGTTTCGAGATGGTGTTGTACTGATCGCCCGCGATGATCAGCTGCAGCGCCGCGATCGTCGCGTCATTGCCGGTCACCGGCGGAAGCGGATCGATGCCCGCGGCCTTCATCGCCGCGATCGCACCACCCGCCGTCCCGTCGTTGGCGGCGGCGATGCCCTTGATCTCGGCCCCGAAGCGGGTGATCTGGCCGGCGGTCCATTCCTGTGCCTTCGGCGGCGCCCATTCCGGGGTGTCGAATTCCGAGAGGGTCTTGTAGGCCGAGCCGTCGAGCGCGCTGTCGACGCCGTCGCGGATCAGCCCCGCTGCGGCATCGGTGGGCGAGCCGTTGATCTGCAGCACGCCCGCGCCATCGGCCACGCCCATCTCCTTCAGGTGGTCGACCAGCGACTGCGCGATCGACCGCCCGATCCCCTCGTTGTCGAACGAGACGTAGAAATCGGCCGGCATGTCGGGGATCGGGCGGTCATAGGCCACGACCTTGACGTCCTGGCTCTGCGCCATCTGCACGAGGCCCGCGGCCGCGGCGCTGTCGACGGGATCGAGCACAATGACCTTGGCGCCCTGCGCGATCACCGAGTTGAACTGCTGCTGCTGCAGCGAGACGTCGGCATTGGCGTTCTGGTAGATCACGGTGCAGTCCGGGCACAGCTTCGCCATGGCCGCCTTGAAGCCCGGGAAATCGTGCTGCTCGTAGCGGGTGGATGCCTGGTCGGGCATCAGGAAGGCCACGGTGGCCTCGGCCTGCGCCATGCCGGCGGATGCGATCGCCAGCGCGGACGCGGCGAGAATGCGGGTCTGGATCATGTTGCTCCTCCTGTCAGACCGACCTGTCGGAGCCACGCGGCAGGGCGGGCGCCCGGGCACCGGGCACGCGGCCCGGGGCCATGGCGACCCTCCTCCTCCCTCGCGCCGCTCCCTCGGCGCTTCATCGATTGTGCATGCGCAGAAATGGATGCTCAATCGATGGAGCATGATTGTCGCGTCGCCTTGATCCTGTCAATATGTTCTCGACTTCCGAAGACCGAGAGGGCGCGGATGGACCGGCAGAACCTGACTTCCCAGAGAAGAACAACGATTTACGACCTCGCCCAGCGGCTCGGGACCTCGCCCAGCGCGGTCAGTTCGGTGCTGAACGGCAGCTGGCGCAAACGCCGGATCAGCGAGACGCTGGCGAATCGCGTTCTGCAAGCCGCCGAAGAGACCGGCTACGCGCCCAACATTCAGGCCAGCGCGCTGCGCCGCGACAGGTCGAACATCGTCGGCATGATCGTTCCGAAATACGACAACCGCTTCTTCGGCGCGGTCGCCGAGCGGTTCGAGCAGGCCGTGCGCGCGAACGGCCAGTTCCCTGTCATCACCTGCACCCAGCGCGACCCCGCGCTTGAGCTGGAGGCCGCGCGAGGGCTGCTGTCCTATCAGGTCGACTGCCTCGTTGCCTGCGGCGCGACCGACCCCGACCGGATCGCCGAACTGTGTCACGCCTCGGGCGTGCCGACGATCAATCTCGACCTGCCGGGCAGCAAGGCGCCCTCGGTCATCTCCGACAGCTATTCCGCCGCGCGCGACCTCACGCGCCTGATCCTCGACGCCTGCACCCGGGACCTCGGCCTGACGGGCGCCCTGACCTTTGTCGGAGGTCGACTTGACGACCACAACACCAAGGAACGTCGACGGGGATTTGTGGACGCCCACGCAGAACGCGGGATCACGGTGCCGGCAGGAAACATCATCATGCCGGGCTATGCGGCGGAACGCGCGCGCGCCGCGCTCGAGGCGCTTCCCGAGCGCCCGCGGGGGCTTTTCGTGAACTCGACGATCGCACTCGAGGGGGTGGTGCACTGGATCCAGTCGCTCGACCCCGACGAGGCCGCGGCCATCCGCTACGGCACCTTCGACTTCGATCCCTTCGGTGCGCTCCTTCCCCAGAGCGTGGGCATGGTGCAGCAGGACGTGGACAGCCTGATTTCAGAGATGCTCCGCCAGATGCGCAAGGGCCCCGGGGCCCCCGCGGTCGTGCGTGAGGTCCCCTGCATCCTGCGCGCACGCGCCGACCACATTAGCGCCTGAACGCAAGGCACTGATGCGAGGATGAAAACCGTTCTCCGCAGGCGACGGCGGTGACGACGCCATCGGCGCCCGGACGGCCGACGCGCCGAGGTGCTATGCGACGATCCGTCTGAACCTTGAAACGGATCTTCGCGGGAAGCTGTGTAGAGCAGGGGTTCTCAGCGTCATTCGCTCTCGCCCTTGGGAATGTGGCGATAGCTGCGCCGCAGGCACTTCGAAAGTTCTGCCGTGACGTGCCGCCCGATCCTCAGGCGCAGATGATCCTCTTCGCAAGCGGCAGCAGACCGACGCATGGTAGGATGTCGAAGACCGTCGCGGGTACCTTTCTGACTGGGACGGACATCAACCGCACCGGCGGTGACGGAAAGCGTGCCGACCATGGCGGCCGAGGTTGTTTCGGGAGCCTGGACCGCGCCTGAGCGATCCCTCGCGGACACTCCAGCACCTGTACTGCCTCTTTCGCCCGCCGGCTGTCCGGGCCGCTGGCTTTCGGGGCTGGATGCGGCCCGGACTGGCGTCCGGGGCGGAGTGGAAAGCAAGACCGATGCGAACCGGGCGTGGCCAGCGACGCCTCAGAAGACCTCGTTCTTGCGCATCTGGGCGAGGTAGCGCTTCATGCGCACAAGCTGCAGGTTGTGGTCGCTCCCCAGCCGCCGCGCCACCAGCGTCGACAGGATGTCGACGGCCACCAGTGCCGCGATCCGCGAGGTGGTGGGCGTGAAGAGGTCGGTGTTGTCCAGCGTCTCGACGTTGATCAGGATGTCGGAATAGTTGGCCAGCGCCGTTTGCGACGCCCCGGTGATCGAGATCACCTTGGCGCCCTGCTCGCGCGCAAGCCGCGCCAGCTCGACGATCGACATCGTGGCCCCGGTGTTCGAGATTGTGACGGCCACGTCGCCCGGCTTCATCATCGAGGCAGCCATGACCTGCTGGTGACTGTCGAGCGTCGCATGTGCCGGGATGCCCAGCAGCGGAAACTTCTGCTGGAAATCCTGCGCGACGATGGCCGAGGCGCCGAAGCCGAAGATCTCGAGGCTGCGTGCGTTCAGGATCAGCTCGACCGCGGCGTTCATCTGCCCGATGTCGAGCTTGTGGCGCGCCCAGTCCAGCGACGTCATCGTGTAGTCGAAGATCTTGGCCGCGACCTGATCGGGCGCGTCCTCGTCCGAAATCGCCGACTGCGTGGCCGGCGTGCCCAGCGCAAGGCTCTGGGCCAGCCGGATCTTGAAGTCCTGAAACCCGTCGCAGCCGATCGCGGTGCAGAAGCGGATCACCGTCGGCTGGCTGACCTCGGCGATCTCGGCCGTCTCGGCGACGGTCGCGTTCAGGATGCGGTGCGGATCGCTGAGCAATACGTCCGCAACCTTCCGGTCGGACTTGCGCAGGTCCACGCGCGCAGTGCGCACGAGCTCCAGCACGTTGCGGGGGCCTGAAGTCGCTGTCGTCTGCCCGGCGTCATTCATCGCGCGCTGGTGTCCCGTTGTTGTCCGTCGCCAGAAGATAGGTCCGATCGACGCGCGCCGCCATGACAGAAAGCGGGCCTGCCGCGCGGGCTGCGCAGTCGATCTCGACCTCGGCCCCGGACAGGGTGTTGAAGGCGAACATCCCGAAGTGATGGCCGATCATCGCCGGTATACGCGCGTCGCGCGCAAGTGCGACCGCTTCTGACAGGGTCAGGTTCCCGGCAATCCCGGCCGCCGTCAGCTCGGGCCGCCGCCCATTCACCGGCAGCAACGCCAGCGCCGCCCCCAGCGCCGCCACCTCGGCCACCTGCCCCGTGAAGGGCACCGTGTCCCCGGAATGAAACACGACCGTGCGGCCCAGCCCGATTCCGTAACCCAGAAACAGGTGATGGCCCGCCGCATCGGTGGCAAGCGTCTCGTGCGCCGCGCGGACCGCAGCAAGACGAAGCGGTCCCGCCTGATAGGTCCGGCCCGCGTCGAGCCCGACAAAGCGCTCGGCCCCGATCGATCCCCGCGCCAGCGCGACCTCTCGACAGGCCTCGGGCGCGACGAGCCGGGCTGCGGGATTGGCCGCCAGCAGCCCGGGCAGCGTGCCCGGGTCGCAATGGTCGGAATGGGCATGGCTCGCCAGAACCAGATCGACGAAGCCGATCTGGTCCGGGCGCACCGGTGCCGCCATCATCCGGGAATGGTCGAAGGCCGTGCCGCGATACTTCGCGGCCAGGCAGTCCGAAAGGTAGGGGTCGATCACCACCCGCCGCCCTGCCCCGTCGAGCACGAACCCCGCCTGCCCCAGCCAGTGGATCTCCACCCTGTCCCCCGGCGGCGCGGCGAGCCGCTTGGCCAGCGGCTCGGTCAGCGGATGCATGGTCAGGCAGGGGGTGGCAGGGTCACCGAGCAGCATGATGGGTGGCCCCCGCGGCGGCCAGCGCGACCAGCAGGTTGTCGACGGCCACCTCGGTCGCACGGCGCACGCTGGCGTCGGTCAGACCACCGATATGGCTGGTTGCGATCACCCGCGGGTGTTCCGCCAGCCCGCCGGGCCGCGGCGGTTCGGTGTCGAAGACATCCGTGCCGTAGGTGGCGATCCGGCCCGAGCCGAGCGCCGCGACGAGCGCGCGCTCGTCGACCAGCGCCGCCCGCGCGGTGTTCACCAGGATCGCCCCCGCCACCATCCGGTCGAGCGCCGCCGCATCGAGCAGCGCGCGCCCATCCTGCGGCATCGGGCAGTGCAGCGACACGATCTCGGCCCGGTCGAGAAGCGTTTCGAAGGCTTCGTAGCGCACCCGGTCCGCCAACGGGCCGAGTTCGGGACGGAACGGGTCGTGGGCGATGACCTCGGCGCCCATCTCGGCCATCACCCGCGCGACCCGGCGGCCGATCGCGCCCATGCCGACGATGCCGACGGTCGCGCCCTCGATCTCTCGGCCCTTCAGGCGGGGCCATCCCCCCGCGCGCAGGCCCATCGCCTCGTCCGGAAGATGGCGGCAGGCGGCGAGGATCAGGCCGATGGCCAGTTCGGCCACGCCGGCGGCGTTTGCGCCGATCGCGCGCACGACGCGGATGCCGCGCGCCTCGATCTCGGCCATCGGCAGGCTGTCGGTGCCGGTGCCGTTGCGGCTGATGACGCGAAGGCGGTCGGCGGCGGCGATGACGCCCGGCGTGACCCGCTCGACCCCGGCCAGCCAGCCGTCGATGCCGGGCACGAGGCGTATCAGCTCGTCTTCGCCGGGCGTCCGGCCGGGGGTCGAAAAGATGATCTCGTGCCCCGCGTGGCGCAGGCGATCCAGTGCCGGCGGCGGGTCCGAGGTCAACGACCGCGGTGTGATCAGGATGCGGGCCATGTCTACCCCCTTGCTGCCTGGCTGGCCAAAACGGTGAGGCGGTCGATCGTTGCCGCGTCGGTGCCGATGGAGATTCCGAAGACCTCGGCGATCACCTGGGTCCAGCCGTGGATGAAATAGGTCCAGCCGTCGACGATGCGCAGCCCGCGCGCCGCCTGCGCCCGCGCCTGATCGAGGAAGACCAGGTCGCCGCGGTAGTTCAGGTCCCAGACCACCGCGCCCTCGGGAAACTCGGGTGCCGTCAGCGGCGAACCCGGGCCGTCCTTGCCCAGACCCGTCGCGTTGATGACCAGCGCGCCGGGCTTCAGCCCGCGCAGGACGGCGTCATTGTCCTGCGCCCCGCTGGCCAGGACGTAGTCCCTCGGCACCCGCGTCGGGATCTGTGCGTGGACATGGCGGATCTCGTCGAGGCGCGCGGTCGCGCGGTCGGACACGACGATTCGCACGGGCACATCCGCACCGCGCTCCGCACGCATCAGGTGCCAGGTCAGCGCGATGGTCGATCCCCCAGCCCCGATCGCGAAGACCTCGGCCCCGGTGCGCGCGAAATGGTCGGGCCCGAGGAACCCGTCGATCGCAAGCCCCGACGAGATCGGGTCCTTTGCATGACAGATAAGCCGGCCGTCGCGCTTCGAGATGCACGAGGTTTCGCCCATCAGCCGCGCGAAGGGGTCGATCTCGTCGAACATGTCGCGGCAGGCGTCGAAGAGATCGATCTTGTGGGTCGTGACCAGGGCCCCGGCCGACAGCGGGTCGACTTTGATGAAGGCCACGGCGGCGCGATAGGCGGCCGGGTCGGCGTGCAGCGGGAAGTCGATGCCGCGGATCTCGACATCGCCAAGGCCCAGCTCGGCCGCCCAGGCGGGAAACACCTTCATGATCGAACTGCGGGCCGTGGTGACCCCGATGAAATAGAGCGTGGGCTTGCGTGCCGGCGGGAATGGCGCGGCAAGGGCGCGCGGCATCTCGGTCATGCGCGGATCTCCTCGGGGCGGCAGTCGCGGGCGCGGGCGACAGCGGCGCGCGCACGGGCGGCGATCCCGCCCCAGTCGCCGGCGCGCAGGTCCTCTGGCCGGGCGATCCAGGTGCCGCCGACGGCGGCGATCTCTGGCAGGGCCAGCCACTCGGCCATGTTGTCCTGCGTCACGCCCCCCGTCGGCACGAAACGCAGCCCCAGATGCGCGAAGGGCGCGCAGATGTTGCGCAGCATCGACGGCCCGCCCGCGGGCATCGCCGGGAAGAACTTCATCAACCGGCAGCCCTGCGCCGCGGCCAGCGAAAGATCGGTCGGCGTCATGATGCCCGGCGCGAAGGGCAGACCCGCCGCTTCGGCCGCGCGCACGATCGCGGGATCGAGGCCCGGTGCCAGCCCGAAGGCCGCGCCCGCCGCAACGGCGCGGGTAACCTGGTCGGCGCGCAGGATGGTGCCCGCGCCCATGAGCAGTTCGGGTCGGCGCGCGCCGAGCAGTGCCATCACCTCGGCCGCGGCCTCGGTGCGGAAGGTGATCTCGGCCACCGACAGGCCGCCCTCGAGCAGCGCGTCCGCCAGTGGCAGGGCGTGTTCGACCCGTTCAATGGCGATGACCGGCACCACGCCCAGCGCGGCGATGCGGTCGAAGACAGGGGATGCGGGGGCCGCGCTCATGCCGCCACCTCGTCGCCCATGATCCGCGCGACCTCAGCCGCGCTGCGCGGACGCCAGTCGGGGTTGTCCTCGGCGACCCAGCCGCCCTGCCCGTCGTCCATCACCCGCACGCGCATCCCGCCCGAGCGTTCGATGATTCCGTAGTCCTGGCCCGAGTCGGCGGGATAGGCGAAGAACATCACCAGCGTCTCGGACCCGAGGTTGACCGAGCGGTGGATCCAGAACGGCGGCACGTAGCAGACTTGGCCCGGCTTCATTTCGATCAGGCGCACCTCGCCCTCGGGGCTCTCCATCTGCATCAGCCCGCGCCCGGCCAACGTGTAGTAAAGTTCCGGGCGGTCGCCCTCGGCGTGGATATGCCCGCGGGTCAGAAAGAACTCGCGCCCCACCTGCCCCGGCTCCATCCGGGTCACGCCCATGATGAGGTCCGAGGTCTTGCCTCCCGGCGTGAACGACGTCACCTCATAGGCGATGTCGCCGGCCTTCTCCGCCAAGAGGGCCGCAAAGGACGCCTGATCCGCGTAAAGCCCGGCCAAATCGGCGTAATGCTTGCGATAATGGCCCTCTGCGCCCTGCAGCCGCCCCTCGGCGACGGATACGTCGAACAGGCTTGGTTCCTCGATCATCACCTTATCCTCCCTTAAACCGTAGTCAGACTACCGTTAATCGCGAAACTATGGCCGCCAATCCCGCCTTGCAAGCCTATTTCGTAGTTTTACTACCAAATAGGGATTATTTATGTTGACGAGCCCGCAGCTGGCGCCTAGCTTTCACACAAGCTGGTGCCGCTGCGGCTTGCAGGCCCAGACCCGCAGTCCGCTGCGGCGGCCAGCTTCTTTAGGGGAGGAAGACATGAAAACCAGGACGATCGCCGGGGCCCTCGCGGCCGCCACGGCCATGACCGCTGCGGCCGCCGCGCAGGCGGGCGACTGCTCGGTCGGGATCTCGATGTTCACGCTGGGGGCGCCCTATTTCGCCGCGCAGGAAGCTGCCGCGCGCGAGGCGGCGACGGCAGCCGGCTGCGAGGTGCGCACCGCGGATGGCCAGAACGACATGATCAAGCAGATCGGTGACATCGAGGACATGGTGGCCTCGGGCGTCAACGTGCTGATCGTCAACCCGCGCGACGCGCTCGGGCTGGTGCCGGCCGTCGACGCGGCGACGGCGCAGGGCGTCAATGTCGTCGCGATGGATTCCGCGCTCGATGCCTCGGCGCATTTCATCACCAACGTCTCGGCCTCGAACGAGGCGAACGGCAAGCTGGTCGGCGAGTGGCTGGCCAAGCAGACCGGCGGCAAGTCGATCAAGATCGCGCTCCTGTCGGGGGCGCAGGGCAACGTCGTGGGCCAGGCGCGCCGGATGGGCGTGCTGGCGGGGCTGGTCGAGGCGCAACTGACCAACTACGGCCATGCGGGCTACGAGATCGTGGGCCAAGGCTGGGGCAACTGGGCCACCGAGGGCGGGCTGACCGCGATGGAGGACCTGCTGACCGCGCATCCCGAGATCGACGTGGTGCTGGGCGAGAACGATTCGATGGTGATCGGCGCGCGCGAGGCGCTGAAGGCCGCGAACCGGCTGGACGGCGTTCTGCTGGTCGCGGCGGCGGACGGGCAGAAGGAAGCCTACGAGATGATCCGCAAGGGCGAGTACGGCGCGACGGGGCTGAACGACCCCAAGGCGCTGGCCGAGCTTGCGGTGAAGATCGGGGTCGCCTCGCTGAACGGCACGCAGGAACCGCTGACCAAATTCACCTTCACCGAACCGGCCGTGGTAACGAAAGAGAACGTCGACAAGCATTACGACGCGGCGTCGCTGTTCTGAACGACGGCGGGATGCCTGCCGCGCGGACGAGGAGGTCCGCGCGGCAGGCGCCACAGGATACCGGCCGGGAGGGGCACGCGTGACGGCACTGATCGAACTTCAGTCCATTTCCAAGAATTTCGCCGGCGTGCATGCGCTGCGCGAGGTCGATTTCGACCTTCGTGCGGGCGAGGTCCACGCGCTGGTCGGCGAGAACGGCGCCGGCAAGTCGACGCTGATGCGCATCCTGGGCGGCGAGATGCGCCCCAGCGCGGGACGCNTGCGCGAGGTCGATTTCGACCTTCGTGCGGGCGAGGTCCACGCGCTGGTCGGCGAGAACGGCGCCGGCAAGTCGACGCTGATGCGCATCCTGGGCGGCGAGATGCGCCCCAGCGCGGGACGCCAGCTGATCGGCGGGCAGGAGGTCCGGCTTTCCGGTCCGACAGACGCGATCCGCCGCGGCATCGCGGTCATCCACCAGGAGATGGCCCTGGCCCCCGACCTCACGGTTGCCGAGAACATCTTTCTGGGCCAGTTGCCGGCGCGCATCGACTGGCCACGCCTGAACGAGCGGGCGCGCAAGCTGATCGCGCGGCTGGGCTTCGCGATCCCGCCCCGCGCCGAGGTGTCCAGCCTGCCGGTCGCCCACCAGCAGGTGGTCGAGATCGCCAAGGCCCTGTCGCGCGAGGTCAAGGTCATCGTCTTCGACGAGCCGACGGCGGTGCTATCGACGGGCGACGCGACGCGGCTCTTGCAGATCATCCGAGACCTGCGGGCCGAAGGCGTGGCCATCGTCTACATCTCGCACCGGCTCGACGAGATCTATGCGATCGCCGACCGGATCACGGTGATGAAGGACGGCCGCCGGGTGGGCTGCGTGACGCCTGCCGAGGTGCCGGTCGACCGGCTGATCCCGATGATGGTCGGCCGGCCACTGTCGCAGCTGTTCGGGCACAAACCCGAGACGGTGCTGGGCGACGAGATCCTGCGCGTCGAAGACCTGACCCTGCCCAGCGGCGTGCGCGACGTCAGCTTCGCGATCCGCGCGGGCGAGGTCGTGGG
Source organism: Frigidibacter sp. MR17.14 (assembly GCF_037095735.1). Classification (NCBI taxonomy): domain Bacteria; kingdom Pseudomonadati; phylum Pseudomonadota; class Alphaproteobacteria; order Rhodobacterales; family Paracoccaceae; genus Frigidibacter; species Frigidibacter sp. MR17.14. The sequence continues at coordinate 15,413 of NZ_JBAWKD010000023.1, forward strand.
GCTCGGCGGGCTCGTTGGGTCGGGCCGGACGGAAATCGCGCGCGCGATCTTCGGCGCCGATCCCGTCGGCACGGGCCGCATGACCCTGCGGGGCCGGCCCTACCGGCCGCGCAGCCCGCGCCAGGCCGTGCGGCGCGGTGTCGGGCTGGTGCCAGAGGACCGCAAGGGCCAGGGCGTGGTGCTGGACATGGAGATCGCGAAGAACGCGACGATGGCGCGCAGCGCCGCGGTGACGACGGCGGGCTTCTTCCGCCCCCGCGCCGAGCGGGCGCTGGTCGAGGGGCTGATCCGATCGCTGCGCATCAAGCTCGGCTCGATGCACGACCCGGTCTCGTCGCTGTCGGGCGGCAACCAGCAGAAGGTCGTTCTGGCCAAGTGGTTCAACGCCGACCCCGATCTGGTGATCCTCGACGAGCCGACGCGCGGCGTCGATGTCGGTGCCAAGACCGAGATCTATTCGCTGATCCACCGGCTGGCGGCCGCGGGCAAGGCCGTGATCGTCATCTCGTCGGAACATGCCGAGCTGTTCGGCCTCTGCGACCGCGTGCTCGTGATGGGCGAGGGCGCGCTGCGCGGCGAACTGCAGCCGCAGGATTTCAAGGAAGAGAAGCTGCTCGCGCTGTCGATGATGCGCCGGACGCAGCCCGAAACGACCAGGGAGGGTCACGCATGACCGAAGCCACAGCCACCATCGCCGAACCCGCGCCTGCCCCTCGCCGGATCGATGTGATGAAGACGTTCCACACCTACGGAACCTTCGCGATTTTCCTGATCCTCATCGCGCTGGCCGCCGCGCAGTCGGACGTCTTCCTGTCGGAACGCAACGCGATGAACGTCCTGCGCCAGATGGCCGGGATCGGCATCATGTCGATCGGGATGCTGTTCGTGATCCTCACGCGCGGCATTGACCTTTCGGTGGGTTCGATCGCGGCGCTTGGGTCGGTCTCTTCGGCGATCCTGCTCAAGGACTACCCGCTGCCGCTGGGCCTGACGATGGTGGTGGGGCTCGGGGCGCTCTGCGGCCTGGTCTCGGGCGTGTTCATCGCCGTCTTCCGCCTGCCCGCCTTCGTCATCACGCTGGCGATGATGACCGCGGCGCGCGGCTTCGCGTTGATCCTGTCGAACGGGCAGCCGATCACGCTTGGCGCCCCCGGCAAGGCGCTGTCGACCTTCGGCACCTCCTTCACCTTCGGCTTCCCGAACCCCGTCCTGCTGATGTTCGGGCTGTTCCTCGTCGCCCTTCTGGTGCTGAACTTCTCGCGCTTCGGACGGCTGGTGAAGGCCATCGGCTCGAATGTCGAGGCGGTGCGGCTGTCCGGGATCTCGGTGCCCGCGCATGTGCTGTCGGTCTACGTCATCTCGGGCGCGCTGGCGGCGGTGGCGGGGATTGTCATCACCTCGCGCTCGGGGGTGGGATCGGCCAGCGTCGGCGAGGGCAACGAGCTTGACGTGATCGCGGCCGTGGTGATCGGCGGGGCGAGCCTGATGGGCGGGCGCGGCGGGGTGATGAACACGCTGCTGGGCGTGATGATCCTGGGCGTGATCGGCAACATCATGAACCTCGCCGGTGTGCCGGGCTATCACCAGCAGGTCTATCTCGGCGCCATCATCGTCATTGCCGTGCTGCTGCAGAACGGCTCGAGCCTGCTGCGTCGCTGACCATGACTTGCCAAGCCAAGGACTGCACCATCGCCATCGACATCGGCACGGGATCGACCCGCGCCGCGCTGATGGGCCCGGACGCGCGCGTGCTGGCGCTGGCGGTGCGCGAATACCAGCAGATCGTGCCGGCCTTCGGCTGGTCCGAACAGCGCCCCGCCGACTGGTGGGCGGCCGCCGCCGCCGCCCTGCGCGAGGTCACCGCCGCCGCCCGTGCCGCGGGGCACCGCATCACCGCGGTCTCGGCCTGTGGCCAGATGCACGGCACCGTTCTGGTCGATGACGCCGGCGAAGCCGCGCGCGCCACGGTGCCGCTCTGGAACGACAAGCGCACGCTCGACTACGTGCACGACTTCGAACGCCGCGAGCGCGTTGCCGACTGGCTGGCGCTGACCGCCAACCCGCCCACCCCCGCCTGGCCCGCCTTCAAGCTGCAGTGGCTGCGCGACAACGACCCCGAGGCTTGGGCCCGCACCCGCACGGTGATGATGCCCAAGGACTGGGTGAACCTGCGGCTGACCGGCGAGCGGGCGATGGACTGGACCGAGGCCGCCTGCTCGTTCCTCGTCGATCCGGCGACCGGCGACTGGTCGCCGCGCATCTTCGAGCGGCTCGGGCTCGACATCGGGCGGATGCCGCCGATCCGCCTGTCGACTGAGATCCTGGGCCGGGTCACCCCCGGCGCCGCGGCCGAGACCGGGCTGGCCGAGGGCACGCCGGTCCTGTGCGGCGGCGGCGATTATCCGGTCGCGCTTCTGGGTTCGGGCGTCTGCCGGCCGGGCCTCGCCTCCGAGGTCGCCGGGACCTCGGCGATCCTGACGCTGGTTGCCGAGAAACCGCTTCTCGACCCCGAGATCAGCAATGTCGGCACGCCGGAGGGCAACTGGGGCGGCTTCGTGCTTCTGGAAAGCGGTGGCGACGCCGCACGCTGGGCGCGGCGGGCCTTCCACGGCAACGCGCTTTCCTACGCTCAGATCCTCGATCTGGCGGCAGAGGCGCGCGCCGGGGCGCAAAGCCTGTTCTTCCTGCCCTACCTCGTCGGCGAACGTCTGGGCGCCCACCGCAATTCGCGCGCGCAGTTCTTCGGGCTGACCGCACGCCATGGCCTGCCCGAGATGCATCGCGCCGTCCTCGAGGGCGTGGGCTTCGCCGTCAACCGCCACCTCGCGGTGATGGAACGCGCGACCGGCACCCGCCCCGAGGCTCTGATCGCCTCGGGCGGGGGCGCCAAGGCCGACCTCTGGCTGCGCATCAAGGCCAGCATCTACGACCGGCCGATCCTGATCCCGGAAGAGCCCGAATGCGGGCTCGTGGGCTGTGCGATCCTGTCCGCCGTCGCCACCGGCGCCGCACGCGACGTGGCAGAGGCGGCGGGCCGGCTCGTGCGCCATGGTCGCGAGATCCGCCCCGATCCCGCCTGGGCCGAGACCTATGCCCGCATGCAGCCGGTGTTCGACCGGCTCTACGCCTCGGCCCAGGGCTTCTATGACGATCTCGACGCGCTCGACGCGGCCGGGACCTTGCCAGATACCGACCGGAGACCGACATGACCCCCTATCTCGACCGCTTCCGCCTGACCGGGCAGACCGCCCTCGTCACCGGCGGCGCCCGCGGCATCGGCCGCGCGACCTGCGAGGCGCTGGCCCAGGCCGGGGCGCGCGTGATCCTGACCGACCGCGACCTCGCCGAGGCAGAGGCTGCCGCCGCCGAGCTGCGCGGCCTCGGCCATGACGTGACCGCAGACCGGCTCGAGGTGACGAATTCGGCCGCAGTCGAGGCGCTGGCCGCCCGTCATCCAAGAGTCGACATTCTCGTGAACAACGCGGGCATCGCCCGGTCGAACGAACCGGCCGAGACGATGTCGGACGATGTCTGGTCGAGCGTGATCGACATCAACCTCAACGGGCTCTTCTGGTGCTGCCGGTCCTTCGGCGCGCGGATGCTGGGCCGCGGGGCGGGCAGCATCGTCAACGTGGGCTCGATGTCGGGCTTCATCGTCAACCGCCCGCAGGAACAGGCGCAGTACAACGCCTCCAAGGCGGCGGTGCACCAGCTCACCCGCTCTCTGGCCGCGGAATGGGCGGGGCGCGGTGTGCGGGTGAATGCCGTGGCGCCGACCTATATCGCGACCGAGATGAACAACTACGTCTACGATGACCCCGAACTGATGCGCCACTGGGTCGGCGGCACGCCGCAGAACCGCATGGGTCGCCCCGACGAGGTGGCCGCGGTGATCCTGTTCCTGGCCTCGGAAGCCGCCAGCCTGATGACCGGCTCGATCGTTCTGGCCGACGGGGGCTACACCTGTTGGTGATGACTCCGGCACCGTGAAAAACTGCGCGGCGGATCCGACGGCGGTGCTTGGTGCCGCGGATCATCCGCCGCTGGGGTTGGCGGGTCCGCCAGCAGGCACTCGTGAGGCGGCCACGGATCGAGAGCGTCTTTTCGGTGATCCCCGCGGCGTACGAGCGAAGACCTACCGCAAGTAGCCGAACCACGGCGAGGCGTGATGTCTGACTTCTGCTTGCGTGGGACGAAGGTCACCCGGATCGATACCGTCCCGGGCCTGCGATCACAAAGCGGCGTTCGCCATCGGTTTTCTACCGATCTGCCATGTTGATTTTCCTTCGCAAGGGATTGGGGCCCTTGCCAACTCGAGGACGGACTAGAAGCGAACGCGGTTCACGGATGAGCAGATCACCGGCATCCTGGCCCAGCACGACGCGCGCGGAGTGCCCCGATTGGTGCCTGAAGCATGGGATGCTTGAGGGCACCTTCGACAACCGGAAGGCCAAGCCCGACGGTATCACGGCGCCTTAAGCGGGGCGGCTGAAGGCACTGGAGGATATGGATTGTCCTCTTGACCTTCTTTCCGTGCTATTTTCGGGAAGGAGGAACCGCCGATGGATGGATCATCGAAGACCAGGAAGTCGCCACCGCGTGATGCGGCCAGCAAGGTCGCCCAGCAACGGATGAGCGTTCTGGAACTGGCGCGAGAACTTGGCAACGTCGCCGAGGCCTGTCGTCAACGCGGCATGGATCGCACCAGCTTCTATGAATGGAAGCGACGCTTTCAGACGCAGGGCTTCGACGGGCTCAAAGACCTGCAGCTTCGTCAAAGCTGAAAAGGGAGGCGAAGTGTGGGCGGTTTATGCGAGCCTGATGGCAACCTGCTCCCTGAACGGTATCAATCCGCGGACCTATCTGACCTGGGTCTTCGACAAGCTGGCCCATGACCCCATGCCGGATAAGCCCGAGCTCCTCCTTCCCTGGCACTGCGAAGAGAGGCGACACGGGTTCATCCCATAGGAAGAGCTCGATGAGTGGGAGAAGCGAGTGAACCGGAAGGTGGCCGCAGCGAAGCGGAAGAAGAAGGCGGGAGCGCCGGGCAGCAGCCCAACCGCAAAGAAAAAACGCGTCGCGTGATTCTAAGCGCCGACCGAAAGGTCGGCGATTTTCGCTTCTAGTTGCTGACCTGTCATCTCGCTGATTCGCGCAAGGGACGGTCTATGCTTCTCTTACGACTAGCTCAGACCAAGCCGTTCTCATCTCGCAGACTGCTCGCAATAGCGTCGCAGCCCACGACCAACCCGGCTGCTAACATCATCGACCGCGCGTATGATCCGCCCAGCGAGGGTGAGACGATCTCAAGGCCGACAACGGATTGCGGAAGCTGAAGTTGGCCAACCCCGGCGATTGAACTGACCCCCATTCCGACCGGACACCCAAGCCTGAACATGAAGGCCTAGTCTTATTCCTAAGGGCATGCTTATGGCTAGCGTAGAGATCATCACCGATGGGGCGCTCCGGCGGCGCTCGGGCGCGGCGGAGAAGCTGCGGATCGTCGAAGAGACGCTGAAGGATCACGCCAGCATCTCGATCGTCGCGCGGCGCAATGGCGTGGCGACGAACCTGTTGTGTCGTTGGCGGCGCCTGATGCTCGAAGGGGGAAGCGTCGCTGTGACCGAGGATGACGATGTCACCAGCAATCGGGTGGTGCGGGAGATGGGAAGCCGTGTCCGCGAATTGGAACGCCAGCTTGGCCGCAAGACCCTAGAAGCGGAGATCCTGCGCGAGGCCTTGGACAAGTCCCCGGTAAAAAACCGACGTTGCTCGTGCGGTCGCCGCTGAAGGGCGATTTTCAGTGAAGGCGGTGGCAGAGACGCTGCGCGTATCGCGGTCAAACCTGATTGACCACCTGCAGGACCGCAGCAAACCGCGACGGGGGCATCGCAAGGCCGAGGATACCGATCTGGTGCCGCAGATCATGGCCCTGGTCGCGGCGCGGCCGACCTATGGCTATCGCCAGATCACGGCAATTCTGAACCGGCAACGCCGGTCCGAAGGTGCCGTGCCGGCGAACCACAAGCGCATCTACCGGATTATGAAGGCTCATAACCTGCTACTAGCGCGCAAATATTCTGAGCGGCTGGAGCATGTCCACGACAGCAAGGTCATCGTGATACGCTCCAACCTGCGCTGGTGTTCGGACGGGTTCGGGTTCACCTGCTGGAATGGCGATGTCATACGCGGCGCCTTCCTCATTGGCGCCCATGACCGCGAGCCATCTCGTGGCGGGCCGTCGTGAATGCCGGGATCAGCGGCTCCGACATCCGTGACCCGCTGATCGAGGCCGTCGAGAGGCGGTTCTCGGCCCTGCGCGCATCATCTGCTATTGAGGTTCTCACCGACAACGTCCTACGTCGGAAGATTAGTGCCGCTGGCCTGCTGCCGGTTCCGTGGACACCGAGTTAGGTTCGGATAGCGCGGTCCTCGAACGCCATAGGACTGAGATAGCCCAGTTTCGAGTGGCGTCGTCTCGGATTGTAGAAGCGCTCGATGTAGTCGAAGACATCCGCTCGTGCTGCGTTGCGGGTGCGATAGACCTTTCTGGTGGTCCGCTCGGTCTTCAGCGATGAGAAGAAGCTCTCCATCGCCGACCTCGCCATGGCCACTCGGACCAGTGGCGTGGCCAAGGCTCGATCCCAGACATTGCCCGCCCGGCTCATTGAACATGTGATGCCATTGTCGTGCAGAAGGCGTTGAAACTGCTCGCTGGTATATTGCGATCCCTGATCGGAGTGATGCAACAGCGCGTCAGCTTTCCCACGGCGCCAGATGGCCATCATCAGCGCGTCCATGACCAGCGAAGTGTCCCGTTCCGCCTTCATCGACCAGCCGACGACGCGCCGTGAAAGGAGGTCGAGCACGACTGAGACGTAGAGCCATCCCTCGGCGGTCCAGATGTAGGTGAAATCGGCCAGCCACTTCTGGTTCGGCCGGTCGGCCTGGAAGTCCCGGTCAAGAATGTTGTCGGCGATGACCGAGCGTTCACCATCGTCCTTCGGCTTTCCGCGCCGCTTCGGACGAGCCCTCATGGCGTTCTGTCGCATGAGGCGTTCGATCCGATGCAGCCCGCAGGACAGCCCGTCCTCGAGCAAGTCGCGCCAGATCCGGCGAGCGCCGTAGGTTCGGTCGCTGGCCTTGAAGCTCTTGTCGATCTCCATGACGAGCTTCGCGTCGTCGCTCGCGCGGGCGCTGATCGGCCGCTTTAGCCAAGCATGGAAGCCAGACCGGGAGACACCCAGCACGTCGCACATCCAGCTGACCGGCCAGATGCACCGATGCTTCGCAACGAATGCGAATGTCATGTCGCTTCCCGCGCGAAGTAAGCCGCGGCCCTTTTTAGGATGTCACACTCCGCTTTGAGCTTGGCGACCTCTTTCTTCAGGGCCGCGATCTCGACCAGGTGGCCTGCCCCGAACGGGTGGTCCGGATTCGATCTTAGTGCATGACGGGCGTCGGCGCCACGGCCTGAATGGCCGGCGGAGCTGAGCCCGATGGCGAAG
>NZ_JBAWKD010000024.1:0-22444 GCF_037095735.1 Frigidibacter sp. MR17.14
GAAAAGCCGATGAAGGACGTGGGGCTGGGGCTGCGGCTGCCCACCTATGCCTCGGGCCCCGCGGCGGTGGGCTGGTGGGCGATGTGGATCACCATGCTGGGGGATTCCACCGCCTTCGCCTCGGTCGTGTTCGGGTTCTTCTTCTACTGGACTTCGCGTGCGGATTTCCTGCCCGAAGGCGCGCTGCATGCCGATGGGCTGCTGGTGCTGGCATCCGTCGCGGCGCTTGGGATCGCATGGGCCGCCACGCTGGGGGCGCGGCATCTGAACCGTGCCGGGCGCGGGGGCGCGGCGAAGGCGTCGCTGGCGGCGGGGCTTGTCCTTGCGCTGGCGGGCGGCGCGGCGCTCGCGCTGTCGGTGATGGATCTTGCGCCCTCGACCCATGTCTATCCGGCCATCGTCTGCGCGCTGGTGATCTGGACCGGGGCGCATGTCGCGGTGGGGGTGCTGATGCAGGGCTACTGTCTGGCCGGGCTGATCTTCGGCAAGATCGACCACGAGCATGACGCCGATCTGTGGAACGTCACGCTCTACTGGCATTTCCACATCCTGACCGTGCTGGTGACCGCCGCCGTGATCGGCATCGCCCCGCGGCTGTTGTGAGGCACAGATGACCCGGATCACCGGCCACGAGGACGCGGACGAGCTTCTGGACGAAAGCGCCAGCCTCTGGCGCATCACCGCGGCCCCGCTGGTCTGGGCCGCGCATTTCCTGTTCTGTTACGTCGGCGCGGCGATCTGGTGCGCGAAGATCGGCAGCGCCGAGGGGCTTGCGGCCTTGCGGCTTTCGATCCTTGGGCTGACCGTGCTGGCGCTGGCCGCGATCTTCTGGATCGGCTGGCGGTCGCGCGATCTGAGCGAGGTCGGAGAGGTCGCGCCGGTGGCGCTGCGCGAACCGCGCCACCGTCACCGCTTCCTGCGCCACGCGGCCTTCCTGCTGGCGATCATCTCCTTCGTCGGCGTGGTCTATGTCGCGATGCCCGCGCTGTTCATCGGGACCTGCCGATGAGACGGGGCTGCGCCATCGCCGGGGTCGCGCTGCTGGCCCTGATCTGGCTTGCCCCGCTCGAGGCGTGGCTGCCGCGTTTTCCGCTGCACATGCTGCGGCACATGGTGCTGGTGGCACTCGCCGCGCCGCTCCTCGTGCTGGGCTTTCCCGCGCTTGGCCGCGCCTTCGCGATCTCTCCCCTGATCGCCGCAGGGGTCGAATTCCTGCTGGTCTGGGCCTGGCACCTGCCCGCGCTGCACGGCGCCGCCTTCCGCCTCCCCGGCGCCTTCGTGCTGGAGCAGGCGACCTTCCTGACCGCGGGACTGCTGGTCTGGTCGGGCAGCCTGCGCGCGGCCCGGACCGGGCAGACCGCGGATGCGCTGGCGGGGGCGGGGGGGCTGCTGCTGACCTCGATGCACATGACGCTGCTCGGCGCGCTGCTGACGCTGGCGCCGCGCGATCTTTACGCGGCCTTCTGCGGCACGCCGCCCGACCTGCCGGGGCAGTCCTCGGGCGGGATGCTGATGCTGGCAATCGGCACGCCGGTCTATCTGCTGGCGGGCGTCCTGCTTGCCGCCCGCGCCCTTGGCGAAAAGGAGGCCCGCGCATGAGCCAGCTTCGCACCGTCCTGCTGACGCTCGCCACGCTCGCCGTGCTCGGCGCCGTCGCCGGGTTCGCGACGGTCCTGTTTGGGCTCTTCAACACCTCGGCCCGGACCGGGCATTGGGCGGTCACCGACTGGGCGATGCACACGACCTTCGAAAACGCGGTCGCGCTGCGTGCCCCGCCCGAGGAAGACGTGCCGGACGATCTGTCCGACCCCGCGCTGGTCGAGCTTGGCGCGCGCCATTACGACAGCGCCTGCGCCATGTGCCACGCGACGCCCGGCACATCGGCGGGCGCGACGATCGCCGCGATGGTGCCGCCGCCGCCGCAGATCGATCAGGCCGTGAAGCCCTGGTCGGCGGCCGAGATGCACTGGATCGTCGATGCGGGCGTGAAGATGACCGGCATGCCCGCCTGGCCCGCCGCAGGCCGCGAGGATGAGGTCTGGGCGGTGGTGGCCTTCCTGACCGCCGTGCAGCACGGGATGACACCCGACGATTATGCGGAGCTTACCGCGCCCGCCGCCGAGGGCTATTGCGCCAGCTGCCATGGCGCGGGCGGGACCAGCCGCGCGCCGCGGCTCGACATCCTGACCCCGGATTACATCGCCGACCAGTTGGCCGCCTATCGTTCGGGCGCGCGACCGAGCGGAATGATGGCCCATGCTGCCGCCAAGGTCCCCGCCTCGGGCGATGCGGAACTGGCCGAAGCCATCGCTCGGCTCGAGGGGCCGAAGCAGGCTGCGCCGAACGATCCGGCTGCGGGCGAGGCACTCGCAGCGCGTGGCATCGCGCAGATCCCGGCCTGCTTGACCTGTCACGGTCCGGACAACCAGAATCCCCGTATTCCATCGCTGGATGGTCAGGGTGAGGCCTATCTCGCCGATCAGCTGGCGCTCTGGCGTGACGGCGTGCGAGGCGGAGCGGAGCGCGCACCGCTGATGGTCGCCGCCGCAAAGGGCCTTTCGGATGCAGATATCGCAGTTCTGTCCGCTTTCTTCGCGGCTCGCTGAGTGGGCCTTTCGTCGTTGCAGTTTGGATCGGAGCTGGAGAGAGATAGTTGACAGCCTTCGCGCTCGACGCCCCCGGACATTATCACGCGGCGGCTTTAGCTGCGCTTGCACGATGGTGGAGCACGGCGTTCTTGCAGAACTCTTGTTGCGAAGGATTCACATCGTGAATCCATGCGGTTAGACGGGACGTATGAGCAAGCCGACACCCACCCGCTACCGCACGACGAACTGGTCCAGTTACAATTGTGCGCTCAGGAAGCGCGGGTCGCTGTTGATCTGGTTGGACAAGGAGATGAGCTGGCTCGCACCGCATGAAGGACGACCTGGACGTCCACCCGTCTTCTCGAACGCGGCTATCCAGTTCTGTCTGACCATCAAGGTCCTGTTCAAATTGCCGCTCCGGCAAACGACCGGGATGGTGGCCAGCCTGCTGAAGATGGCGGACCTGGACTGGGCGGTGCCCGACTATACCACCTTGTGCCGACGCCAGAAGACACTGGCCGTCGAGATCGCGTATCGCCGCGCCGATGGCCCTCTGAACCTTTTGATCGACAGCACCGGGATCAAGTTCCTCGGGGATGGCGAATGGCAGGCCAGAAAGCACGGTATCCAAGGCCGACGCCAATGGCGCAAGGTGCATCTGGCCATGGATACGGCGACTTCGGACATCCGAGCGGTGGAGTTCACCCCCAACAGCGATGGCGACAGTCCGGTCTTGCCGGACCTACTCGACCAAATACCCGAGCGCGAAGAGATCGGCACCGTGACCGCCGATGGCGCCTATGACACCCGCCGCTGCCACACCGCCATCATCGACCGGCAGGCCACTCCAATCATCCCGATCCGCAAGAACGGGCGACCGTGGAAGGAGGACTGTCCGGCAGCGCGCGCTCGCAACGAAACCCTACGCGCGACCCGGCACTACGGCAGGGCCTTCTGGAAGCGCTGGACCGGATACCATGTTCGAAGCCGGATCGAGGCAAAGATGCGTTGCCTCAAGGCATTCGGCGAGCGCATCGCGGCAAGAGATCCCGACCGCCAGACCGCCGAAATCCAAATCCGCATCGCACTCATGAACCGCTTCTCAGCCCTCGGCACCGCCGAAATCGTTCGCGTTTCATGACCGCGGTGGGGAAAGGGGAAGTTACGCCTCAAGCGGGCGTTCTGCAACAACGCCCATCAAACCGAGGGACGATCCGGGCGGCAGGTTAGAGGCCATCTGTCGCGCGGACATGTTTGCGTGCGGTCGCGCCGGGAGGCGGCCTCATCCCGCGTAGTCCTCGTCCGCCACGTGTTCCATCCAGGTCACCGGCGAACCGTTGATCGATTCCTGCACGGCGATATGGCTCATTGCAGTATTGAGCGAGGCACCGTGCCAATGCTTTTCTTCCGCCGGGAACCAGACCACGTCGCCTGCCGAGACTTCTTCGACTGGGCCGCCTTCGCGCTGCACGCGGCCGCGGCCGAAGGTGATGATGATCGTCTGACCTGCCGGGTGGGTGTGCCAAGCGGTGCGGGCGCCGGGCTCGAAGGTGACATGGGCGCCGCTGACGCGGCCGGGGGCTTCGGCGGAGAACATCGGGTCGACGCGGACGGTGCCAGTGAACCAGTCGGCCGGGCCTTTGCCCGAGGGGGTGCTGCCTGCACGGGTGATTTTCATGGGGTCTCTCCTTTCAGGATCAGGAATGGCGCTCGAAGCGGTAGGTCAGCTCCGGGCCGCCGGGGCGTTCGTAGGCGAGGATCGCGGTGACCATCGCAAAGGGTTCGATGAACCGGGCCGCGCGCAGCGATCCGGCGGAAACCGGCTCGAACCCAAGCTCGCGGACGAGGGGTTGGGCAAGCGCCTCGGCCTTGGAATCGTCGGCGCAAGTGAGAACCTGCGGCCGCGATCCGGTGCGGTCGCGGGTGGCGAAGACCACGGGCAACACCTCGGAAGGGGTGGTGTTGAAGCACGACACCCAGCGCGCGCCGGGACGCAGCCGCGCCAAAGTCTCGGCGCCCGAGGTCACCGTTCCAAGGACCAGCGTCTCGTCCCGGTCATCGAGCGGGACGCAGCAGTTCAGTACGAGCTTGCCGTCAAGCGTGCCAGCCTGGGCGAGAACATCGTCGATCCGCGACCAATGCACCGCCAGAAGAACGGCATCGGCGCCCGCCACGGCCTCGGCCACGCTGGCCGCCCGTGCGCCATGGGCCGCGGCACGCCGGGCAAGCCGGGCGGGGGAGCGGCTGTAGGCAAAGGTCACCTCGTGGCCCAAGTCGGCCCAAAGGCCCCCGAGGGTGCCCCCCATTCGTCCACTGCCGAGTACCGCGATCCGCATTGCCGTTCATCCTTGCCGTTGGCGGGAGACATAGCATCGGGCCGCCGGCGGGCTATGGCGATGAATCCATATCTCGGATGAGCGGGGCTCATGGATCCCGGCGGAATGGTGATGACTGTGCCTCATGAGTGGCATGGATTTATTGCGGCTTATCTGCGCGTCGGGCCAGACTTAGGTCTGGGTCATCGCCTTGCGGCCCCGTCCACAGAGACGCCGCCCGGCCCAGGAAAGGACATAGCATGACCCTGAAAGACACAGCGACGCTGCCCAATGGCGTCACCATTCCCAAGATCGCGCTCGGCACCTGGATGATCGAGGATGATAAGGTCGCCGAAGCGGTCAAGACCGCGGTCGGGCTGGGCTATCGCCACATCGACACCGCACAGGCCTATGGCAACGAGCGGGGGGTGGGCGAAGGCATCCGCAACTGCGGCGTCGCGCGCGGCGATCTGTTCGTGCAGACAAAGCTTGCGGCCGAGATCAAGGATTACGAAGGCGCGAAAGCCGCGATCGACGGTTCGCTCGCCACGATGGGCCTCGACTACATCGACCTGATGATCATCCACAGCCCGAAGCCCTGGGCCGACTATGCCGGTGCGGACCGCTTCTTCGAGGGCAACCTCGCGGCGTGGAAAGCGTTTGAAGAGGCGCTCGATGCCGGCAAGGTGCGCGCGATCGGTGTGTCGAACTTCCAAAAGGCCGACCTCGACAACCTGCTGCAGAATGCCCGCGTGAAGCCGATGATCAACCAGATCCTCGCCCATGTCGGCAACACGCCCTTCGCGCTGATCGACTATGCCCGTGAGAATGGCATGCTGGTCGAAGCCTATTCGCCGATTGCGCATGGCAAGATCCTCGACAATCCCGAGATCGGCGCGCTGGCGACGAAATACGACGTGTCGATCCCACAACTCTGCATCCGCTACATCCTGCAGCTTGGCCTGCTGGTCCTGCCGAAAACCGCTAACCCGGCGCATATGAAGACCAATGCGGATGTGGATTTCGTAATCTCTGACGCCGACATGACGGCGCTGAAGGCGATTACCGCGAAAGACTATGGCGACGCCAGCGTCTTCCCGGTCTACAGCGGCGCCGAATAAACCCCGCAGACCGGCGAGAGGCCGCGCCCCCGGAGGGAGCGCGGCCTGTTTTGCGTCACTGGGTCCGCGCGGCGAACACCTCCTTGGCCACCGGCAGCGCCGAGAAGACCTTGGGCCAGCCGGCGTAGAAGGCCAGTTGCGACAGCATCGCGCCGGCCTCGGCCTGCGTCAGCCCGTTGTCCATCGCGCGGTTCAGGTGGAAGGTCATCTGTTCGGGCTGGCCCGCGGCGACCAGTGCGGCCACGGTGATCAGGCTGCGGTCGCGCGGTGCCAGCGCCGGACGCAGCCACAGGTCGAGGAACAGCACCTGTTCGGTGTTGTCGACGACGCCCTGGCTTACGTCTGCGAAGTTGCCTGAGACATTCGCTTGGCGCGCGTCCTCGGCTTCCTGGTTGATCGGCAGCAGCTCGACCTCGGCGGCGGGAAGGTCGGCGGCTACGATGCCGCGCGCCTCGTAGACGGGGGCCAGCGCATCGGCTGCGGCGGTCGCATTGCCAAAGCCGGTGTAGAAGGCCCAAATGCGTGATGGTTTCCGACAGTTCAGACGGGGTTACGCCCGCGTCGAGCGCGACTTCGGCGATGCCGGCCAGCGCGTCGGTCTCGTGCCGCGTCATCTGTGCCGCGAAGGTCACCAGCGCCCGGTCGCGTGTCGAGAGCGCCTCGTCGGCCCATTCGCCGTCGATCAGCGCCTCTTGCGCATAGGCATCCAGCGCCGGCGCGACGCGGGCAAGGTTGGGCGGCAGGCTTTGCGACAGGTCCTGCGCGGCGGCCTCGCCGGTGGCGAGGGCAAGGAACGAGGCGGCGATCTGGGCTTTCATCGGAAGGCTCCCTGAAGGTTTGCGGTCCTTCAAGGATGGGGCCGCGACAGCCCCGATTAATGCCGCCAGCGATCACGTCGCCCGTGAGCCCGGCTCATCAATCCTCAACCGCGCCAACGCAGTGCATCCAGCACCACCTGGAAGGCGGAGGACGGTCGCTGCCGGCTGGGGTAATAGAGGTGCAGCCCGGAGAAATGCGGCGAGAAATCCTCGAGACAGCCCTGCAGCGCGCCCGACGCCAAGTGCGGTGCGGCCAGCGGTTCGGGCACGAACGCCAAGCCATGGCCGTCGAGCGCGGCGGTCAGCACCGGGTTGATCGTGTTGAAGCAGGCCTGGCCCTTGACCCGCACCCGGATCTCGTTGCCCTGCGCATCCTCGAACTCCCAGGAGTAGAGCGCGCCGTGGGTGGACAGCCGTAGATTGATGCAATCGTGTCCATGCAGGTCCTGCGGAGTGGCGGGCACGCCGCGCGTCGTGAAATAGCCGGGTGCGCCGACGCAGGCCATGCGCTCGTCCGGGCCGATGCGCATTGCGATCATCCCTTCGGCCACCTGATCGCCATAGCGCACCCCCGCGTCGCATTGCGAGGCGGCAAGGTCGGTGTAGCCATAGTCCATGACCAGCTCGACATTCACCGCCGGATGCGCCTTCAGCACCGGAGACAGCCGCGGCCAAAGCACTGTCTCGATACCATAATCGGTCGAGACGATCCGCACCGTCCCGGTCGGCTGGTCGCGCGCGTCGTTCATGGCCTGAAGCCGGGCCTCGATCTTCTCGAAGCAGGGGGCGATGGTGGCCAGCAGATCCTCGCCCTCGAGCGTGGGCGCGACGGACCTGGTCGTGCGCGTCAGCAGGCGCAGGCCCAGCCGTTGTTCCAGCGCCTTGATCGTGTGGCTCAGCGCAGATTGCGAGACGTTGAGCCGCGCCGCCGCGCGGGTGAAGCTGCGCTCTTCGGCCACGGCGGCGAAGGCGATCAGGTCGTTGACGTTCTCTCGCAGCATGACGCTTCCCTGTCCGGCGGGGAGGATCTCAGTCCTTCGGGTCATGTTATCTGTACCTGCGGCAGGGGGGGAGAGGGCCCGCGCACCGTCTTATTCGGCCTCGATCCGGATCCGGGCGTCGCTGGCCGCCACCAGCGGGTCGATGAGGTCGGTGAAACGGCCGAGCCGCACCAGACCGGGCGTTGCCACAGCCGTGCCGTAGAAGATCGCCAGATTCCCCCAGGGCGCATAGTGCATGATGTCGCCCGGCATCGCCGGGCTGCGGCGCGGCGTGTCGCCAAGCGCGAGTGCGCGCGGCAGGTTGGCGACCTTCTCGACCCCATGATAGTCGGAAAGCTGAAGCTCGAGCGGTAGCAGAGTTGCGAAGTCGCGCGCTGCGGCGGTGTCGTCGAGCGTGGCGTGCAGCACCGTCGTGCCGAAAGTGACGCGGATGTTCATCGTCTCGATGGTCCTCGTTTCGGCGGATCCGACGCTGCCGGGCAACGCCAGGCAGACGGCGAAGCTGGCCGCGCCGAGGTGTGCTGTGGTCATGGCGCCGCCTCCGAGCAAGTGTCCGACCTGAGGTAAGGCCTGCGGAGGCGGGAGATTATGGCGGAAATCCGCGTCTCAGTTATGGCGATGTCTCATGGGTTTGGTGC
This sequence comes from Frigidibacter sp. MR17.14, assembly GCF_037095735.1. Classification (NCBI taxonomy): domain Bacteria; kingdom Pseudomonadati; phylum Pseudomonadota; class Alphaproteobacteria; order Rhodobacterales; family Paracoccaceae; genus Frigidibacter; species Frigidibacter sp. MR17.14. Next base: position 8,482 of record NZ_JBAWKD010000024.1, read on the forward strand.
GGTCAGTATGCGTCGTCAAAGCGCGCGGGCATTGCCCGCGGCACATGTTCATGAGCAACGCTCATCACCGCCTTGGCGCTCCGAGTCATTATCCCTCGTGGACAAGGCCATAGGTCTGACGGGTCATCGGATGGCCACCCGGCCGCCTCTCACCAAGGAGACGACCCCATGAACACCAGCCTGTCCCTCGCGCTCGCGCTTGGCCTGCTCACTGCTCCCGTCACTCTCGCCCAGGCGCAGTCGATCGAGATCACCTCGGCCCCCGAACGCACCGCCGTGCCCGGCAATCCCGAGTGGTTCAGCGGAACTGTGTTCGTGGCCCCCGCTTTCGGTCCCGAAATGGCCGGCGTCAGCGCGGGCGAGGTGACGTTCCTGCCCGGCGCCCGCACCGCCTGGCACACCCACCCGGCAGGCCAGCGGCTGCTGATCACCGCGGGCACCGGCTGGGTGCAGGAGCGCGGCCAACCCAAGCGCGAGGTTCGCGCTGGCGACGTCGTGTGGTTCCCGGCAGGGGTAGAACACTGGCACGGCGCCGCTGTCGGCACGCCGATGACCCATTTCGCGGTACAGGAAAACGTCGATGGCTCGGCGGTGACTTGGGGCACCCTGGTCACGGATGAAGAGTATGAAGACTGACCGGCGGTCGGCTTGGCGCGGCTGGCTGACCGCCGCGCTTCTGACCCTGCCCATCGCGGGCGGGGCCAGGGCCGAGACGCTTCTGTCCGATCTCGACTACCCTTGGGATGTCGAGGTCGCCGCAGGGCAGGTGGTGATCACCGAGAAACCCGGCCGGATCGTCACCTTCGACGGTCGCACGGCGGAGCGCCTGCCGGTCCTGACCTCTCGTCCCATTCTCGATGACCGGGGCGGCGGGCTTCTGGGTCTGGCGCTGCGTCCCGATTTCGCCGACAGCCGCCGCGCCGTGGTGTATCACCACACCGGCACTCCCGACGCGCGGCAGAACCGGGTCATCGAGATCGAGGCGCGGGCCGATGGCTGGCACGAGACGGCGGTGCTGCTCGATGCCATTCCCGGCCATCCGCTCTACAATGGCGGGCGCGTCGCTTTCGGCCCCGACGGGATGCTCTATGTCACCACCGGCTGGGTCGAGGATCCAGCGCTGCCGCGGGACCGGGGCAGCCTTGCGGGCAAGATCCTGCGCCTGATCCCCGATGGCACCATCCCGTCGGACAACCCGTTTCCCGGATCGGCCGTCTGGTCGTTGGGCCACCGCAATCCGCAAGGTCTGGCCTGGGCGTCCGATGGCACGCTCTATGCCTCCGAACACGGTGGATCTACGCGTGACGAGGTCAACGTCATCCTGCCCGGCGCCGATTACGGCTGGCCGGACGCGCAGGGCGACAGCGTCATCGCGGGCACCGAGGCACCGCTGGTCCATTCAGGGGCCGAAACCTGGGCCCCGTCGGGCGTCGCCTGGTCGGGCGACAGGCTGATGGTGGCGGGATTGCGGGCGGGGGCGGTGCTGTCAGTGGACCGTGCGGGTGCCGTTTCCGTCGCCCATGATGCCGGCACGCGGCTGCGCGACATCGCAGCCGCCGGCGATGGTCTTCTGGCGATCACCACGACCCGGTCGCCGCGCCGCGACGGGCCGTCACGCGACAGCCTGTTGCGCCTGGCACCCTGACATTGAAATGGTGAGCGTCGTTCATGAGTGACAGCCAGGCGCCCGGCCTAATCATGGGCGGGCGTTGGCCCTACGAACAAGGGCAAGGACCTCCACCCCGCTCAAGCCCCCTGCATAAGAAGGATCAGCCCATGACCCGCCCCCACATCATCTGCCACATGGTCTCGTCGATCGACGGACGGCTTCTGCCCGGACGCTGGGCGCTCGACGAGGCGGTGGTGCTCGACCATTACGACGCCGCGGCCGAGAATCTGCACGCCGAGGGCTGGATCGTCGGGCGTGAGACCATGGCGGACTACGTCACCGACACCGGGGTGGCGGCACCCCGACAGGAACCGGGGCTGCGCGCCGACCGGATCCGCGACCGCGGCGGGCGGTCACTGGCGATCGCCTTCGACCGCTCGGGCCGGCTGGACCCCGTGTCGGGCGCGCTGGAGGACGAGCATCTGGTGCTCGTCCTGTCCGAGCGCGTGTCTGATACGCACGTCGCAATGCTGGCCGCACGTGGCGTGTCAGTGGTCTTTGCGGGGCCCGATGGCGATGACATCGCCGGTGCGCTGACACGCATCGGCGCGGCATTCGGCGTCACGCGCCTGATGCTTCAGGGCGGGGGGCGGCTGAATGCCGCCTTCCTCGCCGCCAATGTCATCGACGCCTTCAGCACGCTCGTCCTTCCTGTCATCGACGCGGAGCGTGGTATCCCGGGCATCGTCGACCATCCGGGTCCGATCGTGCCACGCCAGCTGGAGCTTGTCAGCGTCGAGGCTCTCGCGGACGGCGTGGTCTGGATGCGTCACCGGGTCGCGGGCCGCGCGCAATGAGCCTTGATGCGCGTCCGGGCGTGCTGGCGGTCATCACGGCTGCGACCGCGCTCGCGCTGGCGGCCTTCTCGTCGCCGCTGACGACGCTCGAGGCGATGACCGCGTCGCTGCAGCTGACAGTCGGCCAGCAGGCTTGGGTGATGAGCGCGATGCCTCTTGCCGCGGCGGCGGGGCTGCTGACGGCGGGGGCGCTCGGCGACACGCTGGGGCGGCGGCGCACCTTCGTCGCCGGGCTGTGGCTGACGGTGATGGCCTCTGCCTTGGCGGCGCTGGCGGGGGGCGGGGCGACGCTGATCGCCGCGCGCCTGCTGCAGGGGCTGGGGATCGCCGGGATCATGGCCTGTGGGCTGGGACTGTTGGGCCAGGCCTACGACGGGCCCGCGCGGCAGCGGGCGGCGGGGATCTGGGCGGCCGGTCTTGGGGCAGGGGTAGCTCTGGGGCCTATCCTGTCCTCGGCGCTGCTGCCGCTCGGCGATTGGCGGGCGGTGCACGGAGCGGTCGCTGTCGTGGCGGGCGGGCTGGCCCTGCAGGGCCCTCGGGTGCTGCCGGAAAGCGTTCCGACGGGCCTGCGGGTCGATTGGCTGGGCAGCCTGCTGCTGATGCTGGGTCTGGGTGGACTGCTGGCGGCGCTGACCGGGCTACGGCTGGGGCCGAGCTGGCCTCTTGCGGGGCTCGTGGTCGCGGCGTTGCTGCTGCTCGCGGCCTTTGTCGTGGTCGAACTGCGCTTGGCGAACCCGATTCTCGATGTCCGGCTATTCCGCGAAAGCGCCTTTGCCGGGGCGACTCTCGCGGCCTTTGCTTCGGGTGCCGGGGTGTTGGCGATCATGTCGCTGGTGCCGACCGCGCTGGAACGCGGCGCGGGTCTTGCGCCGCTGGCCGCGGCGCTGGTCCTGCTGGCCTGGTCGGGCGTGACAGTCGTCTCGGCGCTTGGGGCGCGGCGGTTGCCGGCGGGCCTGAGCGCGCGACAAAGGACGATCGGCGCGATCATCGGCTGCACGCTGGCGCAGGTGATGCTGCTGGAACTCGGGCTGGCGCAGGTCTGGTGGGCGGCGCTTCCCGGGCTGCTGACGGCAGGCATCGCCAATGGTGTGCTCAACGCGGCGCTTGGCCATTCCGCGGTGCAAAGCGTGCCGCCCGAGCGCGCCGCTATGGGCTCGGCCGCCAACAACACCGCGCGCTACATGGGCTCGGCCATCGGCATCGCCGCCGGCTCCATGCTGATGGCCCGCGGCGGCGGCGCACTGGGTACGGGCTGGGCGGCCGCCGTCGGCGTCACCGTGGCCTTCAGCCTGCTCGGCCTGGCCGCCATGGCGCTCTTCGGCCGCGACGGCTGACCCGGCCACCCCGTCCTCGATTTCCCCTTGTGAAGGAGCCAGACCATGCCTCATGTCGTCATCCACGTCGCCGCCGGTCGCACGCCGGATGAGAAATCCGATCTGACGCGGGCGCTGACCGACGCGCTTGGTCGCAGCCTCGGCTCGGCTGAGGACCACGTCTCGGTCGAAATAATCGACGAAGCGGACTGGCCGCAGTTCTATCGCGCCCAGATCGGCCCAAAGCTCGACACCCTGAACAAGCGCCCCGGCTACAGCTTCTGACGATCCCTACGTCAGTGGCGCAGGGCCGCGATCAGGGTCTTGAAAATCGGCAGGTTCTGGCGCCGCGTCGGGTAAAAAAGGAAATAGCCGTCGAACATCGGCGACCAGTCGTCAAGCAGCTGCACCAGCTCGCCCGAGGCGATGCGCGGATCGGCCAGCGAGTTCGGGACGAAGGCCACGCCAAGCCCGCTCAGCACCGCGTCCATCATCGCGTAGGACGTGTTGAAGGTCAGCTGGCCATTGACGCGCACATCGACGGCCTGGCCGTCCTTCTCGAACTGCCAAGCGTAGATCCGACCGCGGGTCTCGTGACGCTGGTTGATGCAGACATGATCCAGCAGGTCGCGCGGCTGGTGCGGAATGCCGTGGGCCGCGAGATAGCCGGGCGCGGCCACCGCGACCATGCGCCAGTCCAGCCCGATCCGCACCGCGATCATGTCCTGCTCGACGCTTTCTCCCAGGCGCACCCCCGCGTCGAACCCCTCCTCGACGATGTTGCGGAACGCGACATCCAGGCTGAACTCGACCCGGATGTCGGGATGCGCGGTAAGGACCGGCTTCAACTTCGGCCAGACGACGGTTTCGAAGGCATGGTCGGACATCGTCAGGCGCAGGCTTCCGGCCGGCTTTTCGCGATAGACCATCAGGGCCGCGATTTCGTCCTCGATCTCGGTTAGGCGCAGCCCGATCGTCGCCAGCAGCCGTTCGCCCGCCTGCGTGGGCGAGACGCTGCGCGTGGTGCGGTGCAACAGCCGCAACCCCAGCCCGGTCTCGAGCCGCTTGATCGTGTGGCTCAGCGTCGACTGGGCCACACCAAGCCGTGCGGCGGCCTTGGTGAAGCTGCGCTCTTCGGCGACGACGCGGAACCACGCCAGATCGTTGAGGTCGGTCTTGGACATGCGACCGAGATTAATCGATCTGAGCAATAAGTGCATACGGTTTTGGGCCGCTAATCCGATCTGTGATGCGACGCTATCTCGGGATCATCGACGGCGCCGAAAGGATTTTACCGTGACAGACGCTTATTCAGACAGCCGCGGCCTGCAGCCTGCCGCCTTTTGGGGAGGCGTGCTGTCGATGGCGCTGTGCGTCGCGCTGCTGATCGCGTCCGAGTTCATGCCGGTGAGCCTGCTGACGCCGATGGCACGGGGCCTTGGCGCGACCGAGGGGATGACAGGCCAAGCGATCTCGATCAGTGGCATCTTTGCGGTGGTCGCAAGCCTTCTGCTCAGCACTCTGGCGGGACGGATCGACCGCAAGCGGGTGCTGATCATGCTGACGGCGGCGATGCTGGTCTCGCTGGTGATGGTGGCCATGGCTGAGAGCTTCGCGATGCTGATGCTGGCGCGCGCACTCCTGGGGATCTGTGTCGGCGGGTTTTGGGCGCTGGCGACCTCGGTCATCATGCGGCTGGTGCCGCGGGCGGATGTGCCGCGCGCACTGGCGTTGATGTATGGCGGGCAGGCGATCGCGGCTGCCTTCGCCGCGCCCCTTGGCAGCTACTTGGGCGACATCGTCGGCTGGCGGGGCGTCTTCTGGGCGCTGGTGCCGCTGGTCGTGGTCAACCTCGCCTGGCACCTGATCGCGCTGCCCGCCCTTCCGGCGCGGGGCGGCGAGGGCTTCGGCCGGATGCTCAACGTCGCGCGCCGGCCGCATTTTGCGCGCGGGCTCGTGGCGGTGATGCTGTCTTGGGGCGCGGCCTTCACGATGTTCACCTATCTGCGGCCCTATCTGGAACAGGTCACCCGCGCCGATGTGACCACGCTGTCGACGCTGCTGTTGGTGATTGGGGTCGCAGGCTTCGTCGGCACTTGGGCCGCGGGCCGGGTGCTGGACGGCAATGTGGCACCGTTGCTGAAGCTGCCTGCGCTGGTGATGGGCGGGGCCACGCTGGGCCTCTGGTTGATCGGGGCAGCCCCGGTACTGGTCGCGCTCCTGCTGTTCATCTGGGGCGCAATGAACACCGCGATGTCGGTGATCTTCATGACCTGGATGTCGCAGAACGTCGATGACGCGCCCGAACAGGGCGGCAGCCTGATGGTGGCCGCGATCCAGGCCTCGATACTTCTGGGCGCGGTGATCGGGGGCTCGCTGCTGGACGGCTGGTCGATACACGCGACCCTCGCGGGCAGCGTCGTGCTGTCTGCGGCGGCGGTCCTGCTGATCGGCAATGGCCGCAGACTTCTGAAACCCTGACCCCTTTCCACCCCAGAGCAAAGTGAGACCGATCATGACCGACACGTCCAATCCTTCTTCCCCGCACTTCTCCGCGGACCGCCGGACGGTCCTACTTTCGGCGGGTGCCGGCCTCGCGACCCTCGGGTTCGCCGCCGCCCCCGCCTCCGATGCAAAGGCACAGACCATGAGCGATACCTGGGACAAGGTGTTCCCCCAAAGTCCCGACGTCGACCATCGCAAGGTTACCTTCACCAACCGCTACGGCATCAGCCTGACGGGCGATCTCTATGTGCCGAAGAACCGCGGCGACGGCGCCCTGCCGGCGCTGGCCGTCAGCGGCCCGTTCGGCGCGGTCAAGGAACAGTCTTCGGGCCTCTATGCCCAGACCATGGCCGAACGCGGGTTCATCACGCTCGCCTTCGATCCCTCGTTCACCGGCGAAAGCGGGGGCAGCCCGCGCAACGTGGCCTCGCCCGACATCAACACAGAGGACTTCATGGCCGCGGTCGATTGCCTGGGTCTGCAGGAGGGCGTGGACCGCGACCGCATCGGGGTCATCGGCATCTGCGGCTGGGGCGGCATGGCGCTCAGCGCGGTTGCGGTGGACAAGCGCGTGAAGGCGGTCGTGGCCAGCACGATGTATGACATGACCCGCGTGATGTCGAAGGGCTACAACGACAGCGTCACCGCTGAGCAGCGCGCGCAGATGCTGGACCAGCTGGCCGAGCAGCGCTGGCAGGATGTCGATGCGGGCGCGCCGGGCTACGGCCCCGTCTCGTTGGAGCTGCAGGGCGGCGAGCCGCAGTTCGTCGTGGAGTATGCCGACTATTACAAGACGCCGCGCGGCTTCCATCCCCGGGCGGTGAACTCGAACGCCTCCTGGACGCTGACGTCGCCGCTGCCGTTCCTGAACATGCCGATCCTCGATCACATCGCCGAGATCTCGCCGCGGCCAGTCCTGCTGATCCACGGCGAGATCGCGCATTCGCGCTATTTCAGCGAGACGGCCTATGCCGCGGCCGCCGAGCCGAAGGAGCTGCTGATCGTTCCCGGGGCCAATCACACCGACCTTTACGACAACCGCGACATGATCCCCTTCGATCGGATCGCGCAGTTCTTCGGCGAGGCACTGGCCTGAGCCGGCAAGGGCTGACCGGATCCCGGCGCGGGCGTCGGAAATGGCCAGCCATTCATGACACGCAGTCATCAGCGTTATCCGCGCGCGCGCCCTAATCGGCGCGCGCGCATGGCCCGATATAGGCAGAACCCCCCGTAGCGAGGAAGTCTCATGAGCCCAGCTATCCCCTTCGAGCTCAAACGCCGGACGCTGCTTGCGAGTGGCGCGGCGACGACGCTGGCTGCCGGCCTTGCGGCGGCGCGCGTGTCTGCGCAGGCGGGCTCTCCGTTGCAGCCGGTGGGCGAGGTCCGCTCCACGCTGTCGCTGAAGGTGAACGGCCAGGACCGCGANGCGAGTGGCGCGGCGACGACGCTGGCTGCCGGCCTTGCGGCGGCGCGCGTGTCTGCGCAGGCGGGCTCTCCGTTGCAGCCGGTGGGCGAGGTCCGCTCCACGCTGTCGCTGAAGGTGAACGGCCAGGACCGCGAGGTCAGCATCGACAATCGCATGACACTGCTCGACGCGCTGCGTGAAGAGCTGCAACTGACGGGCACCAAGAAGGGCTGCGACCACGGGCAGTGCGGGGCCTGCACCTGCACGGTGAACGGTGTGCGCATCAACGCCTGCCTCAGCCTTGCGGTGATGCACGAGGGCGACGAGATCGAGACGATCGAGGGCATCGGAACGGTCGATGCGCTGGACCCGATGCAGGCGGCCTTCGTGCAGCATGACGGCTTTCAGTGCGGCTACTGCACCCCCGGCCAGATCCAGTCCGCGCGGGCCGTGATCGCCGAGATCCGGGCCGGCGTTCCCAGTCATGTCACCCGTGACCTGACCGCCGAAATCTCCGTCACCGATGCCGAGATCCGCGAGCGGATGTCGGGCAACATCTGTCGCTGCGGGGCCTATGCCAACATCCTCGCCGCCATCACCCAGGTCGCGGAGGAACAGGCATGAGGGCTTTCAGCTACGAGAAGGCGACCGACCCGGCGGCGGCTGCCGCCCGCGCGGCCGAGGTTCCGGGGGCGAAGTTCATCGCCGGCGGCACGAACCTTCTGGACCTGATGAAGCTGGAGATCGAGGCCCCCGCCCATCTGATCGACGTGCAGGGACTGGGCTTCGACGAGATCACCGCGACGGACGAGGGCGGGTTGCGCATCGGCACGCTGGTGACGAACACCGCGCTGGCGGCAGATGCCCGGGTGCGGCGCGACTACCCGGTCTTGACTCGCGCGATCGTCGCCGGGGCCTCGGGCCAGTTGCGCAACAAGGCCACCACGGGCGGCAACCTGCTGCAACGCACGCGCTGCCCTTACTTCTACGACACCGCGATGCCCTGCAACAAGCGCGCCCCCGGCACCGGCTGCGGCGCACTGACGACAGGCGCGTTCTCGCGCCAGCTGGGGATCATCGGCACCTCGGACGCCTGCATCGCGACGCATCCCTCCGACATGGCGGTGGCGCTGCGTGCGCTTGACGCCGTGGTCGAGACGGTGACGCCCTCCGGCATGACCCGCAGGATCGCGCTGGAGGAGTTCCATCGCCTGCCGGGCGAGACGCCCGACCAGGAAACCGCCCTGATGCCGGGCGAGCTGATCACCCATGTGACCCTGCCGGCCCCGGTCGGTGGCCGCCAGTCCTACCACAAGGTGCGCGACCGCGCGTCCTATGCCTTCGCGCTGGTTTCGGTCGCGCTGATCCGCCAGGCCGATGGTTCGGGCCGCGTGGCGCTCGGCGGTGTCGCGCCCAAACCCTGGCGGTCGGCAGCGGCCGATGCCCAGCTGCCGAACGGGGCCCGCGCGGTCATCGCGGCGCTTCTCGAAGGCGCCCGGCCGACCGAAGAGAACGCCTTCAAGATCACCCTTGCCGAGCGCACGCTCGCCGCCATGCTGAAGGAGGCCTGAGATGCAGTTCAACGCACCCGCCGGCACCACGCTCTTCGACGACGCCAAGGTCGTGGGTCGGGCCCACACGCGCATCGACGGCCCGCTGAAGGTCACCGGCACCGCGCCCTATGCCTATGAACGCCACGATGTGGTGGCGGGCCAGCTCTATGGCTACCCACTGGGCGCGACCATCGCCCACGGCCGGATCACGGCGATGGAGACCGAGGCCGCGCGCACCGCGCCGGGCGTGCGGGCGATCATCTCGACGCTGGATGTCGAGCCTCTGGGGCTGGGCATGATGAATGTCGCGCGCCTCTTCGGCGGAGCCGAGGTGATGCACTATCACCAGGCCATCGCGCTTGTCGTCGCCGACAGCTTCGAGGAGGCCCGCGCAGCATCGGCCCTGATCCGGGTCACCTACGAGGCCGATGCGCCGGCGGATTACGATCTGCACGCGGCCTTCGCGCGGCTTGAGGGCTCGGGTGAGCCGGACACGGCCTATGGCGATGTCGATGAAGCTTTCCGCACCGCAGCCGCCGTCACCGACCAGATGTATCACACCCCCGGCCAGAGCCATCAGATGATGGAGCCCTTCGCCTCGATCGTCGACTGGTCGGATGGCGGTGGGTTGACCGGCTGGATCTCGAACCAGATGATCAACTGGACGCGCGGGTCGCTGGCGACGACGCTGGGGATCGACAAGGAGCGGATCCGGATCGAAAGCCCCTACGTGGGTGGCGGCTTTGGGGGCAAGCTGTGGCTCAGGGCCGATACCGTGCTGGCCGCATTGGGTTCGCGGGCTGCGAAGGCGCCGGTCAAGGTGGCCCTGCCGCGACCGATGATGATGAACAACGCCACCCACCGCTCGGCCACCGTGCAGCGGATCCGGCTGGCGGCGAATGCCGACGGCACGCTGAAGGCGATATGGCACGAGAACGTCTCGTATGGCCTGCCCGGCGGGCGGGGCGAGAACGGCACCGCGCAGACGCCATTCTTCTATGGTAGCGAGACGATGCGGGTGAAGACCCACATGGCCGAGATGCCGTTGCCGGAATCGGCCGACATGCGCGCGCCGGGCGAGGGCGCGGGGCTGATGGCGCTGGAAATCGCGATGGACGAGATGGCCGAGGCGCTGTCGATGGACCCGGTCGCCTTCCGCGTCGCCAACGATACGCAGGTGACGCCTGGCAACCCGGATCTGCCGTTCTCCGATCGCCATTTCGTCGAATGCCTGACCCGCGGGGCCGAGGCCTTCGGCTGGGACGCGACCCGTCCGGCGCCGGGCAGCCGGCGCGACGGGGACTGGCTGATCGGGCAGGGCGTCGCAGGCGCCTTCCGCGGCGCGCTGACGCTGCCCTCGGGTGCCCGTGCGGCGATCGAGGACGGCAAGCTCGTGATCGAGACGGACATGACCGACATCGGCACTGGCTCCTACACGATCCTCGCGCAGACCGCGGCGGAGGTAATGGGGCTGACGGTCGATGACGTCATCGTCCGCTTGGGCAATAGCGCCTATCCGGTCTCTTCTGGGTCGGGGGGGCAGTTCGGGGCGGTGTCGTCCAGCACCGGCGTCTACGCCGCCTGCATGGCGCTGAGGGCGCGGATCGCCGAAGAGCTGCAGCTGGACGCGCCAGTCTTCGCCAAAGGTCGGGTACGCGGAGGGACAACCGACCGCGCGCTTCTCGAGCTGACGACCGAAGCGGTCGAAGCGATCGAATGGGGGGACTTCATGGAGGGCTTCCAGAAGGCCACGTTCGGGGCGCATTTCGTCGAGGTTGGCGTCAACGCCTATACCGGTGAGACGCGCGTGCGGCGGATGCTTGCGGTCTGCGATGCGGGCCGGATCCTGAACCCTACGACCGCGCGCAGCCAGGTGATCGGCGGCATGGTGATGGGCGTGGGCGCCGCCCTGTCCGAGGAGATGGCGCTCGACGCCGCTCGGGGTATGTTCGCCAACCACGACCTGGCGGGCTATGAGGTGGCGGTGCATGCCGACATCCCCGAGCAGGAGGTGATCTTCCTCGACACGCTCGATCCGGTCGCCTCGCCGTTGAAGGCCAAGGGCGTGGGCGAGCTGGGTCTGTGCGGTGTCGCTGCGGCTGTCGCCAACGCGATGTACAACGCCACCGGGATCCGGCTGCGGGACTACCCGCTGACCCTGGACAAGATGCTGGATTATCTGCCTGCGGTTTAGGTCAGCCGGGTGCGGCCTTGTAGCCGCACCCGTGTGCAAAATAGGGACCCGCCCGCTCACTCGGCTAAGGTTTCTGGATTTCGTTTCGCGAACTCACTGAAAGTTCGCCAAAGTCCAAATCCTGCTCCCGCAACCAACACTAATTCGTCAGACATTGCCAAAGCCCCGCGCGCACCGCCCGGGGCTTTCTTCGTGTTTGCAGCCGCGCTCACCCCCTTCAGCGGCCGACCTGTCGCGAGGCACAGCAGCGCCGCCAGCGTGCCTTCGAGATCGATCACCAGCGCGCCCCGCGCCGGGGTAGGGGTGAGCACGATCCGGTCGATCAGCGCCCGCACCGCTTCCTTTGCCTCCGGCATGTGCTCGGCATCGCCAAGCCCGCGGATAAGCGCGCCGATCCGCTTGCGGTAGGTCGCGGCCATCGACGGGTGGATGCGCAGCGGCGAGGCCGCTGGCTCCTGGCTGAGCTGTGCCTCGATCGCCTGTCGCCTCTGGTCCAGCGCGACCATCCGGTCTCTCACGAGTTCCGCGGGGATCTTGTCGAGGATCGCGTCCACGAGGCGCTCGTGGTCGCGCTTGACCTTGGCTAGTTCCTTCTCGAGCTCGGAGCGCCCCGCCGTTGCGGTGGCGAGCAGCCGAAAGCGTCCTTCGACACCTTCGCGAAGCCACCACCACAGCAGCCGCAGGCCATCAGCTTCGAGAGCAGGAACTTCGGCCGACGCCGGTCCCAGACCGGCGTGTCGGTGCCCTTGGACTTCAGCACGCCCTGGCGTTCGCGGGCGGCCGTCCAGAGATCCTCGTGGACGATCCGCAGCTCCGGCACCTCGGTGACCTGCCACTGCTCTTCCGGGTTCGGCCGCGAGACGCGGCGGCCGGTGTCGGGGTCCTTCACGTATCTCTGCCGGTTCCAGACCAGGCGGCCGGCGTAGAGCTCGTTGTTGAGGATGCCGGTGCCGCGCTCGCGGTTGCCATGGATCGTGGAGGCGCCCCATTTGCCGCCCTGCGGGCCGGGGACGCCTTCCTTGTTGAGCTGTTCGGCGATCTTCTTCGGTGAGCTGCCCCGGGTGTAGTCGCTGAAGATCCGGCGGATCACCTCTGCCTCTTCGGCGTTGATGGTGCGATCGCCACGGATGGCTTCACCCCGCTCGTCGAACTGGCGCACGACGTCGTAGCCATAGCTGATCCCGCCCGCCGACTTGCCCGCGATCGCACGTCCGCGCAGGCCCTCGCGGGTCTTCGCCGCGATGGCGGCCAGCTGCATGGCATTCATCGTGCCACGCAACGCGATGGGCGTTGTTGCACTTATCAGTGAGGCGGATTCACGTCGTGAATCCTGACTGTTAGCTTCGGGCCATGGCAAAGCCCCCTTCCCCTCGCTATCGCACGACGAACTGGTCCGACTACAATGCAGCGCTGCGACGTCGCGGATCTCTCTCGATCTGGTTCGACCCAAGGATGGCTTGGCACGCAGCTTGGACGGGCAAGCGTGGTCACCCAGATACCTTCTCCGAGGCCGCTATCCAAACCTGCCTGACGCTGAAGGTGTTGTTCGGCCTGCCGCTCCGGCAAACGGTGGGGCTGGTCGCCAGCCTGATCGAGATGGCGGGATTGGACTGGCCTGTGCCGGACTATTCCACGCGTCTCGCCGCCGCCAGGCGCGGCTTGCGGTGCAGATCCCCTATCGTCGCCCGGACGGCCCCGTGACCTTGCTTGCTGACAGCACCGGCATCAAGTTCCGGGGCGATGGCGAGTGGCTGGCACGCAAGCATGGTGCGTCGCGCCGCAGGGCGCGCCATGTTTCGCCACTGGTTCGAGAAACCATGGCGCGCGGTGCAAGGTCCATATTGGCATGGACGCGCAGACCGGCGATGTCCGCGCCGTCGAATTCACCTCCAGCCGACAGGGCGACAGTCCACTGCTTCCACACCTGCTGGCGCAACTTCCCGAGCATGAAGAGATCGGCTCGCTCACGGCCGACGGTGCCTATGACACCAGAGGCTGCCATGCCGCAATCGTCGGACGAGGAGCCAAAGCGCGCATCCCGATCCGCAAGAACGGCCGCCCCTGGAAGGAGGACTGCCCGGCTGCCCGTGCCCGAAACGGCATCCTTCACGAGACACGACGCCTGGGACGGGCCAACTGGAAGCGGTCGGTCGGCTACCACATCCGAAGTCGGGTCGAGGCACGGATGAATTGCCTCAAGTCATTCGGCGCGCGCATCGCCTCACGCGACCCGGATCGGCAGACCGCCGAGATCCAGATCCGCATCGCCATCATGAACAGATACAACACCCTCGGTACCGCCGAGATCATTGCCGTGGGCTGAAGACTGAGCGGGAAAGGGACAGATCGGCCTTCAGCCGATTAGAGCAACAACGCCGCCCCCGCAACGGACCACAGGACATAATCCCAATTATGGGCTAGGATCATGTAGGCGGGGTGGATTCAAGTTGGAACTGCGACTTTGACGTAAGATCAATGTCTTGCCACAAGGAGCTGTTCACATCCCTGCACCCTATCTGCACCTGAA
>NZ_JBAWKD010000025.1:0-20123 GCF_037095735.1 Frigidibacter sp. MR17.14
GGAGCGGCAGGCCGAACAACACCTTCAGCGTCAGGCAGGTCTGGATCGCCTGCGTCGGGAAAACAGTCCCCCGGACTGTTTTCCGCTCCTCCGCAGTCGGAAAAGGTCTCTGGATGGCCGCGCTTGCCGGTCTTCGCGGCATGCCAAGCCATCGTTGGATCGAACCAGATCGAGAGCTATCCGCGGCGACGCAGTGCGGCATTATAGTCGGACCAGTTCGTCGTGCGATAGCGAGGGGAAGAGGGCTTCGGCATGGCCCGAAGCTAACGTATAGGATTCACGACGTGAATCCGCCTCACTGATAAGTGCAACAACGCCCATTGGTGCCTCCCTGGCGCCGACCCTGCGATCGATCGGGGAGAACGGGCAAATCTATTTTCATATTGTGGCATCGATTTCACAGTGTGAAATCCAGCGCCGGTCAGAGCGGCTCCGCGGCGGCAAATCCGACCCTGACGCGCCGTGGGTACCCGTGGTGAACGATTCGGAACCTCAGACGCTTTCGGGCGTCACGATCTCGAACGGGAGGATCCGCTGAAGCGTCGCGCCCGTGCCGTCGGAGCCGGTGACATCGATCATGGTCTGCACGAGCAGCGCCGAGATCGCCTCGAGCGGGTGGCAGAGCGCCGCGGTGATCAGCCCCTCGGACAGTCCCATGCGGGTTTCGGGCCCGATGTCGCGGCAGATCAGGCGTATCCCGGCTCGGCGCTCCGGCGGCACCTCGCGCAGGGCGCGCAGAACGCCCGAGATGCCGCCGCCGAAGATCAGGATCGCCTTCAGATCGTCATGCCGCGCGATCAGGTCCTTGACCATTTCGTAGGCCTGAGTGGCCTCTTCATTGGTCGGCCTGCTCTCTTCGACGATCAGATGCGGGGCGCGTTCGCGGACATAGGCGCGGAAACTCGCATCCGCGACGTCCTGGCAGAGATAGCGGAAGTTGCCGAGGAAGATCGCGACGCGGCCGGGACCGTGTGTCATCTGCGTGACGAGATAAGCCGCGGTGCGCCCCATCTTCCAGTTGTCCATTCCCACGAAGGCAGCGCGCTCGGGCGCGGACTGGTCCGTGATGTAGGTCACGACCGGCGTGCCGGCCTCGCGCAAATCACGAATCGCGTTGCCGATCACCGGGTGATCGGCCGCGATCATCGCCACGGCGTCGCAGTCGCGCCCCAAGGCGCGCAGGCGCGCCGCTATGTTCTCGGGCGTCATCAGGTCGACGAAATCGATCACCGGTTCGACGACCTCGTCCTTCCGCGCGCGGCTTGCCTCGGTGATCCTGCGGGCGAAGAGCTGGTAGAGCTCGCGCGTGGACTGCTGCAGCAGGAAGCCCAGGCGGAAGTGCGGCGAGGACTTCTTCAGGCGGTCCTCGATCGCGCCAACCCCATAAAATCCAATCTTCTCCGCGGCGGCCTGCACCCGCTGCATCGTCGTGCCGCGGACGGAGGCCGTGCCGGCGAGGATCCGGTTGACGGTGGACACCGACACGCCGGCTTGCGCGGCCAGATCGGCGATGGTCGGTCGGTTCATGGCGCCACTCCTCCTGAGTGTCATCATGAATGACATTTTTTGATACAATTGCAATCATCCTGTCGGTCGGAGATTTCAGAATTCGATGCTCTGAGGTAGCAACAGCGCATCGGCCCCGGGGGAGCGGGGCGGCTGGAGGAAGCAATGAAATTCACCAAGAAAGCGGCCGCGACCCTGTCGTCGGCCATCGTGGCGGCCTGTCTGGCCAACTCTGCCCTTGCGGCGAATATCTTCGTGGTCGGCGGCAAGCCCGATGACCCGTTCTGGTCGATCGTGAAGCGCGGCGCCGAGGATGCGGGCGCCGTCGTGAAGGCGCAGGGCGGATCGGTCACCTGGCTCGCGCCGCAGAACTACGACAACCTCGGCGTCGACGCTGCGGAGCTGATCCGCCAGGCGATCGACCAGGGCGCCGATGCGATCGTGGGTCCCGACTGGGTGCCCGAGGCGATGGACCCCGCCTTCAAGGCGGTGATCGAGAAGCAGATCCCGCTGGTCATCTACAATGCCGGCGGGCTCGAGGCCGCGGACCGGCTGGGCGCGATGAACTACGTCGGTTCGGACGACTTCAAGGCCGGTGCCGCCGGGGGCGAACACTTGGCGAAGATGGGCAACACCAACGGCGTCTGCGTGAACACGCTGCCGGGGGCCGCCAACGTCGAGAACTTCTGCGCTGGCTTCGTCGAGGGGATCACCAAGGCCGGTGGCCAAGGCTCGGTCCTGCCGCTGCCCGCAACCTCGTTCGGATCGGCCACCGCGGTCGCCCAGGCGGTGCGCGCCCACCTGCTGCAACATCCCGAGATCAACGCCGTCTTCACCGTCAGCGACGTCGACGCGGGTTCGGCCGTGTCGGGCGTGCAGCAGGCGGGCAAGGCCGGCAAGGTCGCGGTCTGCGGGATCAACTTCAACGAGACGATCCTGAACAACATCAAGGACGGCAAGAGCGCCTGCGCCATCGACCAGCAGGGCTACATGCAGGGCTATCTCGCGGTCTCGATCCTGAACGCCCGCGTGAACTACGGCCTGACCGTCCCCACCCGTGAGATCCTGACCGGCCCCGGTATCATCGACAGCGCGAATGTCGATGCGACCATGACCGGGTTCAAGGAAGGCACGCGCTGAGGCGATCCTCCCCGCCTCGGGCCCGATCCTGCCCGCGCGTCCTCCCTCGCGTGGGCAGGTGAGCCCGATCCAGAACATCGTCGCAGTCAGGGAATACCAGGATGGTCGAGATGACACCCGCTTCGCCTGCTCCCAGCAGGGCCGGTTCCGGCTCCGGCAACGGGCTGGGCGCACTGATCCGCCGGCCCGAGGCCGGATCGCTCTTCGGCCTCTTGGCCGTCTTCGTTCTCTTCACTGCCGTATCAGGGCTGGTCTTCGTCTCGCCGGCAGGCTTCGCAAGCTGGCTCAACGTCGCGGCCGAGATCGGCATCGTGGCGATCCCGATCGGACTTCTGATGATCGCGGGCGAGCTTGACCTGTCGATCGGCGCGGTGATCCCCGCGGCCTCTCTCACCTTCGCGATCAGCGTCGGCCATTACGGCCTGCCCGAGATCCTAGGCATCGCTGCCGCGCTGGGCGTGGGGCTGCTGGTCGGCGTCGTGAACGCGACGCTGGTGCTGCGCACCGGGCTGCCGTCGCTGATCGTCACCATCGGGACGATGTTCGCCGTCATGGGCCTGACACTGGGCCTGTCGGTGATGCTGACCGGCTCGACCTCGACCAACGTCGTGCCGGGGGCCTTCTGGAAGGCGATCATGGGCGACTTCGTCGGCGGCATGTTCCAGGTCACGATCTTCTGGTGGATCGGCTTCGCCGCCGTCATGGCCTACCTGCTGCATGCCAAGCCTTTCGGGAACTGGATCTACGCCATGGGTGGCGACAAGATCAGCGCCCGCAATGCCGGCATCCCGACCGACCGGCTGACGCTGCAGCTCTTCATGCTCTCCGGCGGGGCCGCGGCCTTCGTCGGGATCGGCCAGGCCATGGTCTATCAGAGCGCGCAGGTGCAGGGCGGACAGGCCTTTATCTTCAATTCGATCATGTGCGTGGTCATCGGCGGCGTGCTTCTGACCGGAGGCTTCGGCTCGGTCGTGGGCATCGTGCTCGGCACCATCACCTTCTCGATGGTCAACCAGGGCATCTACTTCACCGGCTTCGATCCGAATTTCGGCTCGGTGATCATCGGGGCGCTGCTGCTGCTCGCGGTTCTGATGAACGACACCTTCCGCCAGCTGGCGCTTTCCTACTCCAGAAAGAAGGACTGAGGGCGACATGCGTGACCTATTCCTTGCAGCCCTGACGAAACGTGCGGAGACCGGCGCCCTCGTCAGCCTTCTTGCCGTCATCCTGATCTTCGTCGTCTTCGGCGGCGCCGACATGGGCACCATGCTGGGCGCGGCGAGCTGGGTGAACTTCGCGGCCAATCTGGGCATCGTCGCGATACCGGTCGGACTTCTGATGATCGCGGGCGAGCTCGACATCTCGATTGGGGCGATGATCCCTGCGGGCTCGATGACCGTCTCGATCCTGTCGGGCTACTACGGCCTGCCGATCGGGGTCGGCATCCTCGGCGCACTGGCGCTGGGGGTCTTCGTGGGCCTCGTGAACGGGCTCCTGACGGTGCGCACCACCGTGCCCTCGCTGATCATCACGCTGGCGACGCTGGTGGCGATGCAGGGGATCGTGCTCTCGGCCTCGGTCCTGCTGACGGGCAAGGCCTCGGTGCCGCTGGCGGCGCCCGACTGGGCCAAGACGATCTTCGGCACGCTGATCAGCGGGTCGTTCCAGAACATCATCCTGTGGTGGCTGGGCTTGAGCACCGTGGCCTGGGGCTTCGTGCATCACTCGCGCTACGGCAACTGGCTTTACGCCATGGGCGGCGACAAGGTCAGCGCCCGCAACGCCGGAATCCCGACCGCGAAGATGACGATCTGGCTCTTCGTCCTGTCGGCCACAGCCGCCTCGTTCGTCGGCATGTGCGGCGCGATCCTCTTCAACTCGGCCCAGGTCTCGGGCGGGATGAACTACATCTTCAACGCCATCGTCTCGGTCGTGGTGGGGGGCGTGCTCCTGACCGGGGGCTTCGGCTCGATCACCGGGATCTTCATCGGTACCCTGACCTTCGCCATCGTGAGCCAGGGCATCTACTTCACCCAGATCGACCGCAACTGGTCGAGCCTGATCATCGGCGCCACGCTGTTGCTCGCCGTCCTGATGAACAACCGCTTCCGCACGCTGGCGCTGGAAGTCGCCCCGCGCGCCAAGCGCCCTGCGAAAGCCTGAGGAGCGTCCCATGACCGCACCCGTTCTGGAACTTCGCCGCGTCAACAAGTCCTTCGGGCCGATCGACGTGCTGCACGACATCACGCTGACCGTGAACGCGGGCGAGGTGCTGTGCCTGCTGGGCGACAACGGCGCCGGCAAGTCGACGCTGATCCGCACCCTCGCCGGTGTCCACAAGCCCAGCTCGGGCGAGATGCTGATGGACGGCGAGCCCGTCAGCTTCGCCAAGCCTAAAGATGCCGCCGACCGCGGGATCGCCACCGTTCACCAGTTCGGCGGCACCTTCCCGCTGATGACCATCGGTCGCAGCTTCTTCGTCGGCTGCGAGCCCACCAGGCGCATCGGACCGTTCAAGATCTTCGACCGCAAGACCGCGAATGAAACCGCGGTGCGCGCAGTGCAGGAATTCGGCATCACCCGGATCACCGACGGCGACCGCCTGATCGGCGGGCTCTCGGGCGGCGAACGCCAGTCGCTGGCGATCGCCCGGGCCGTCCACTTCGGCGCCCGCGTCCTGATCCTGGACGAACCGACCGCGGCGCTTGGCGTGAAACAGGCCAGCCACGTGCTGCGAATCGTGCTCGAGGCGAAGAAGCGCGGCATCGCGGTGATCTTCATCACCCACCAGGTCACCCACGCCATGGCGGTGGGCGATCAGTTCGCGGTGCTGATCCGCGGCGCCGTCGCTGCCAACTTCCGCCGCGGTGATAAGACCCGCGAAGAGATCACCGACCTGATGGCCGGGGGTGAGGCGCTGGCCGATCTGGACCAGGCGATGGAAGGCTACATGGAGACCCACGGCGGACACCCGCCGCAACCCGCGGCGCAGGCGACGGTGGCCTGAGGCCGCCTTACCCCACGCAAGACCCGATCAGACAGACAGTCCCGGCGCCTTCTTCGGCACCGGACGGACCCGACTTGCCTTCCCGAAGGAGGAAAGCAGATGAAGATTGCCATCGACCCCTTCATGCATCGCCACCTGAGCCTTGAAGAGCTGCCCTCGAAGGTGGCCGAACTGGGTTACGACTGGATCGAGCTGAGCCCGCGTGCCGATTTCCTCGAGTGGTTCAAGGCGCCGCGCGTCTTCCCCGAGCGGGTGAAGAGCTTCAAGAAGGCGCTCTCGGACGCCAATGTGGGCATCTCGAGCCTGCTGCCGATGTACCGCTGGGCCTCGAACGACGAGGCCGAGCGCCAGGCTGCGGTACGCCACTGGAAGCGCGCCATCGAGATTGCGGTCGAACTCGGCGTCGACACGATGAACTCGGAATTCGGCCGGGGTCCGCATCCCGACAAGGGGGGCTGCTACTGCTGCCACACCGGCTCGATGATCGAGACCTGCGAAGACGCCTGGTGGCGGTCGATGGAGGAACTCGTGCCGATCGTCGAGCGCGAGGGGATCATGCTGCACATCGAGCCGCATCCCGAGGACTGGGTCGAACAGCTGCAGCCGGCGGTCGACATCATCCGCACGGTGAACTCGAAGAACGTGAAGTTCCTCTACTGCGCGCCGCACACCTACTACTTCGGCGACGACACCAAGGCGATGCTGCGCGAATGCGCCGACGTGCTGGCCCATGTCCACGTGGCCGACACGTTCAACCACAAGGCCAGCTCTGGCCTGCGCTACATCCTGAACCCGCCCGGCACCTCGGCTCGCATCCACCAGCACCTCGACATCGGTCAGGGCGAGGTTCCGTGGGACGACTTCTTCGGCACGCTGGCCGAGATCGGTTTCGACGGGATCATGACCGCCTGCGTCTTCGCCTGGGAAGACCGGATGGACGCCTCGGGCCGGTTCATGCGCTCGGAAATCCAGCGCTACCTCGACAAACACTTCAAGTGAGGGCGGAAAAATGACTTTGAACGTCGGAGTTATCGGGACCGGCATGATCGGTCAGGACCATATCCGTCGCCTGACCCAGGTGCTGTCGGGGGCCACCGTCACGGCGGTGACCGACATCGACACCGCCCGAGCCACCGCGGCCGCGCCCAAGGGCGCCACGGTCTTCGCAACCCCGGCCGAGCTGATCCGCTCGGACAAGGTCGACGCGGTGGTGATCTGTTCCTGGGGACCCGCGCACGAGGAGCAGCTGCTCGACTGCATCGCCGCCGGCAAACCGGTGTTCTGCGAAAAGCCGCTGGTGACCTCGGAAGCCGCCGCGCTGCGCGTGATCGAGGCCGAAACCGCCTTCGGTCGCCGCCTGGTGCAGGTGGGCTTCATGCGCCGCTTCGACGCCGACTACCGCCGGCTGAAGGCGGTGCTCGACGGCGGCACGCTGGGCCGGCCGCTGATCTACAAGTCGGTGCACCGCAACGCGAGCGTGCCGCCCGGGCTCTACACCTCGGACATGCCGCTCAACGACACGCTGGTGCATGACGCGGACATCTCGCGCTGGCTTTTGGAGGACGAGATCGCGGCCGTCGAAGTGCGCCTGCCGCCGCGCTCGCGCCAGGGGGGCGAGCTGCGCGATCCGCATATCGTGCTCTTGCACATGGCCGGCGGCGCGATCGTCGATGTCGAGATCTCGGTCAATATCGCCTACGGCTACGACATCCGTGGCGAGGCCTCCTGCGAGAAGGGCATCGCCGCGCTGCCGAACCGCCCCGCGACTGTGGTGACCGATGCCAACGGCATCCGCCAGGCGATCCCCGAGGACTGGCGCGAACGCTTCATCGAGGCCTACGACCAGGAATTCCGCGAATGGATCGCGGCGGCGGGGCAGGGCACGGCGACCGGCCCTTCCACCTGGGATGGCTACGCCGCGACCCTCGTCGGCGACGCGGCGCTGCGTGCCGTGGCCAGCGGTGCGCGCGAAACCATCACCATGCGCGACAAGCCGGCGCTTTACGCCGCGCCGGTCTTCAAGGCCGCCTGAACGGGACACCTAAGATGAAACTTTCGATCTGCACCGACGTGATGGGGGCTCTGCCCTTCACCGACATGCTCGACAAATGCGTGGCGCTGGGTGTCGAGGGCATCGAGATGACCGGGGGCGGCTGGTCGCCGGCCCCGCATTTCCGCGCCGAGACGCTGCTGGCCGACCGTGGCCTGCTGAAATCCCGCCTGGCCGAGATCGAGGCCCGCGGCCTGAAGATCGCGGCACTGAACTGCTCGGCCAACCCGCTTGATCCCGGCGCGATGGGCACGCGCCACCGCAAGGAGATGGAGGACACGATCCGCCTCGCGGGCGAGATCGGCGTGACCAAGATCGTCACCATGTCCGGCCTGCCCGAGGCGGCGCCCGGCGACATGGTGCCGAACTGGCTGGTCTACACCAAGTCCTGGCCCAACGAGATGCCCGAGCGCGACCGCTACCAGTGGGAGGACCGCGCCTTCCCGCTGTGGCACGACCTCGTGGCCCATGCGAAGGCCTCGGGCGTCGAGAAGATCGCGCTCGAGAATTTCTCGGCGATGCTGGTCTGGAACCCGGAAACGCTGTTCCGGCTGCGCAACGAGGTCGGCCCAATGGTGGGTATGAACCTCGATCCCTCGCACCTGTTCTGGAAGGGGGCCTGCCCGATCGCCGTCGCCCGGGCGCTCGGCCCCGCCATCCACCACGTCCACGGCAAGGACACCCGGATCGAACGCGGCCTGGCCGATGTGAACGGTCTGCTGGAAACGAAGGACGTCACCGACATCGCCAACCGCGCCTGGAACTACGTCGCCGTCGGCGCGGGCCATGACCTGCAGTGGTGGAAGGAGTTCTTCTCGGTCGTCGGCATGATGGGCTACGACGGCTGGGTGTCGCTGGAGATGGAGGATTTCACCATGTCCACCGAGGCCGGCATCCAGTCCTCGATCGACGCCCTCAAGGCGACAATCATCCGCTGACGGGGGACGGGACGATGCGCATCGGGGTCGTCGGATACGGGACGGGCGGGCGGCATTTCCATGTGCCGTTCATCCAGGCCGCGTGCGGGGTGACGCTGGCCGGCGTCGTCGCGCGGGCGCCCGCGACCGTGGCCGCGGTGCGCGCCGACCTGCCCGATACCCCGGTCTTCGCAAGCCTGACCGAGATGCTGGCCGCGGGCAGCTGCGATGCGGTGACGATCACCACCCCGCCCCAGACTCGCGACGCGCTGGTGCGCGAGGCGCTTGCGGCGGGGGTGGCGGTGATAGCCGACAAGCCCTTCGCCCCCTCGGCCGCCGCCGGCCGGGCGCTGGCCGAGGAGGCCCTGGCGGCGGGCGTCATGCTGGGCGTCTATCACAACCGGCGCTGGGACGCGGACATCCGCACCCTGCGGCGGCTGATGGACGAGGGCGCGCTGGGCACGCCATGGCGGCTGCACAGCCGGATGGACTTCGACGATCCGGCGACGCTCGAGGCCGGGCCGGAGGGCGGGCTTCTGCGCGACCTCGGCGCGCATGTCGTCGACCAGGCGCTGTGGCTGATGGGGCCGGCGGTCTCGGTCGATGCGCAGCTCGACATGGTGGAGCTGCCCGAGGGGCGGACGGATGCCGGCTTCACGCTGACCATCCTGCATGCCTCGGGTGCGCGCAGCCACATCTCGGCCAGCAAGCTCAACCGCCTGCACTGCCGCGAACTGCGGCTCTACGGCGCGGCCGGCTCCTATGTCGCGCAATCCAGCGACGTGCAGGCGCAGGCGATCTTCGCCGGGGCGCGTCCCGCCGACGATCCCGAGGGCTGGGGCCGCGAGCCCGAAGCCTGCTGGGGCACGCTCTCGACCGCCGAGGGGCGCGTGCGCGTGCCGTCCGAGGCCGGGGCCTACCACGCCTATTACGAGGGCTTCGCCGCCGCGCTGCGCGACGGCACCGCCCCGCCCGTGACCACCGACGAGGCGATCGCGACGCTCGCCGTGCTGGACGCCGCGCGGATCAGCGCCACCGAGCGTCGCCGCGTCGCCCTGGCCGAGATCGAGGAGGCCTGAGATGTACAAGTTCATCATCACCATCGACTGCCAGCCCGGCACCCGCGCCCGCATCCTCGAGCGCGCGCCCGAGGCGCAGGCCGCGACCCGGGCCGAGCCGGGCTGCCTCGCCTACGACTTCTACACCTGCACCGACGATCCCGACCGGCTGGTCTTCGTCGAGAGCTGGCGCGACGAGGCCGCCCATGCCTTCCACATGGAGCAGGCGCACACCACGGCCTTCATCGCCTTCCACGAGCAGTTCCACCGCAGCCTGACCTTCGAGACGGTCAACGCCGCCACCGCCTGACCACTGACCCGCCGCCCGAGAGGGGCCGGCAAGCCGAAGACCCCGGGGAGGATCCCATGACGAAGACACTGGACGTGATCACCATCGGCCGCGCGGGCGTCGACCTTTACGGCGCGCAGATCGGCGGCCGGCTCGAGGACATGGGATCGTTCGACAAGTACATCGGCGGCTCGCCCACCAACATGGCCTGCGGCACCGCGCGGCTGGGGATGAAGTCGGCGCTGATCACCCGCGTCGGCGACGAGCACATGGGCCGCTTCATCCGCGAGGAGCTGGTGCGCCACGGCGTCGACGTGCGCGGCGTGACGACCGACCCCGAGCGGCTGACCGCGCTGGTGATCCTGGGCATCCGCGACCAGTCGCAGTTCCCGCTGATCTTCTACCGCGAGAATTGCGCCGACATGGCGCTGTGCGAGGCCGACATCGACGAGGGCTTCGTCGCCTCCGCCCGCGCGGTCGTGGCGACCGGCACCCACCTCAGCCACCCCGGCCCGCGCGCCGCGGTGCTAAAGGCGCTGGCGATCGCCAAGGCCTCGAGCGGTCAGGCCGCGCTCGACATCGACTACCGCCCGAACCTCTGGGGCGTGGCGGGCCATGGCGACGGCGAGAGCCGCTTCGTGGAAAGCGCCCGTGTCACCGCTTCGCTGCAAGAGACGCTGCCGCTCTTCGACCTGATCGTCGGCACCGAGGAGGAGTTCCACATCGCCGGCGGCTCGACCGACACGATTGCGGCGCTGCGTGCGGTGCGCGCCGTCTCGGGCGCGACGCTGGTGTGCAAGCGCGGCCCGATGGGCGCCGTCGCCTTCGAGGGCGCGATCCCCGACAGCCTCGACGACGGCCAGACCGGCCCCGGCTTCCCGATCGAGGTCTTCAACGTGTTGGGCGCGGGCGACGGCTTCATGTCGGGCCTGCTGAAGGGCTGGCTCGATGGCGAGGCCTGGTCGGTCGCGCTGAAATACGCCAATGCCTGCGGGGCCTTCGCGGTCAGCCGCCACGGCTGCACCCCGGCCTATCCCAGCTGGGAGGAACTGCAGTTCTTCTTCGCCCGCGGCGTCCAGCGCCCCGACCTGCGCAACGACCCGGAACTGGAGCAGGTGCACTGGGTATCCAACCGCACCTTCTCGCACGGCGGCGACTGGACCACGCTGCGCACCTTCGCCTTCGACCACCGCATCCAGCTGGAACAGATGCCGGGCTACACTGTGGCCAAGGGCGGCGCCTTCAAGAATCTCTGCCTCGAGGCGGCGCTGAAGGTGCAGGCGGGTCGGCCCGGCTACGGGATTCTGTGCGACAACCGCATCGGCCGCGCGGCGCTGCATCGCGCCAGCGGCTCGGGCCTCTGGATCGGGCGGCCGACCGAATGGCCGGGCTCGCGCCCGATCGCGCTGGAACCCGAGCTTGGCCCCGACTGCGGGTCGCTGAAGGAATGGGCGCGCGAGGACGTGGTGAAGCTGCTGGTCTTCTGCCATCCCGACGACGACGCCGAGACCCGCGCCGCGCAGGAGGCGACGGTCATGCAGCTCTGGACCGCCGCACGCCGCAACAACCTGGAATTCCTGCTGGAAATCATCCCCTCGAAGGTCGGCCCGGTCGACGAGACCACCACTGCCACCCTGATCCGGCAGTTCTATGCGGCCGGCATCTATCCCGACTGGTGGAAGCTCGAGCCGTTCCGCACCGAGGCCGCCTGGGCCGCCGCCGTCGCCGCGATCGAGGAGAACGACCCCAACACCCGCGGGATCGTGGTCCTGGGCCTCGACGCGCCCGAGGCGGAGCTGGCCGAAAGCTTCGCGCTGGCTGCCCGCCAGCCGCTGGTGCGCGGCTTCGCCGTCGGCCGCACGATCTTCGGCGATGCGGCGCGGGCCTGGATGGTGGGCGCGATAACCGACGAGGCCGCGGTCGCGCAGATGGCCGAGCGGTTTGCCCGGCTCTGCGCGGTCTGGGACGGGGCGCGCGCCAGCGCCGCCCGTGCCGCCGCCTGAACGACGACAGTTGATTGGGGCCCCGCGGGGTCCGGGAGGAAGACGATGACCGCAACGATCCGGCTGACGGCCGCTCAGGCGATGGTGAAATGGCTCTCGGTGCAGATGACCGAGGAGGGCGAGCGCTTCATCGAGGGCGTCTGGGCCATCTTCGGCCATGGCAACGTGGCGGGCGTGGGCGAGGCGCTGCACCGCTACCAGGACGTGCTGCCGACCTGGCGCGGCCAGAACGAGCAGACCATGGCCCATGCCGCCATCGCCTATGCCAAGACCAAGAAGCGCACCCGCGCCCACGCGGTGACCTCGTCGATCGGGCCGGGCTCCACGAACCTCGTGACCGCGGCGGCGCTCGCCCATGTGAACCGCCTGCCGCTTCTGATGATCTGTGGCGATGTCTTCGCCAACCGCCGCCCCGACCCGGTGCTGCAGCAGATCGAGGATTTCGACGACGGCACGATCAGCGCCAACGACTGCTTCCGCCCGGTGGTGCGCTACTTCGACCGCATCACCCGGCCGGAACACCTGATGACCTGCCTGCCGTGCGCCATGGCCACGATGACCGACCCGGCGAATTGCGGGCCCGTCTGCCTCGCCTTCTGCCAGGACGTGCAGGCCGAGGCCTTCGACTATCCGGAGGCCTTCTTCGAACCCAAGGTCTGGCGCATCCGCCGCCCCGAGCCCGACCCGCGCGAACTGGACGACCTTGTCGCCGCGATCCGGGCCGCGAAACGCCCGCTGATCGTCTCGGGTGGCGGCGTGCTCTACTCGGGCGCCGAGGACGTGCTGCAGGCCTTCGCCACCCGCCACAACATCCCCTTCGTGGAAACGCAGGCCGGCAAGGGCGGGCTTGGCTGGGACGATCCGCTGAACTTCGGCTCGCCCGGCGTCACCGGCTCGGCCTGCGCGAACGGGCTGGCGGCCGAGGCCGACCTGATCCTGGGCGTCGGCACCCGCTTCCAGGATTTCACCACCGGCAGCTGGACGGTCTTCGCCGCCGCCGACCGCAAGCTGATCTCGGTCAACCTCGCGGGCTACGACGCGATGAAGCACGGCGCGATCCCCTGCGTGGGCGATGCGAAGGTTGTGCTGGAAAAGCTCGGCGCGGCCTTGGGCGATCTGCGCTTCGACTGGCATGACGCCGCCGCGCGCGAGGGCTGGCACGACCGCGTGCGCGCCGTGACCGCACGCCCGGGGATGAAGGGCCTGCCGACCGACGCGCAGGTGATCGGTGCCGTGCAGCGCGTCTCGACGCCAGCGAGCGTGGCTATGTGCGCGGCCGGCACCATGCCGGGGGCGCTGCAGGTGCTGTGGCAGGCGACCCGGGGCGGCTACCACATGGAATACGGCTATTCTTGCATGGGCTACGAGGTCGCGGGCGCCATGGGCATCAAGCTCGCCGCGCCGGAGAAGGAAGTGATCTGCTTCGTCGGCGACGGCAGCTACATGATGGCGAACTCGGAACTGGCGACGGCGGTGATGCGGCGCGTGCCCTTCACCATCGTGCTGACCGACAATCGCGGCTACGGCTGCATCAACCGGCTGCAGATCGAATGCGGCGGGGCCGAGTTCAACAACATGTACAAGGACAGCCTCGTCGAGGTGCAGCCCGAGATCGATTTCGTGGCCCATGCCGGTTCGATGGGTGCCTATGCCGAGAAGGCCACCGACATCGCCGATCTCGAGGCCAAGATCGTGGCCGCGCGGTCCCGCGACATCCCCTCGGTCATCGTGATCGACACGACGGCGGTGCCCGGCACCGATGCCGGCGGCCACTGGTGGGACGTGGCGGTGCCGCAGGTCGGCGGGCCCGACCGGCTCGAGGCGGCGCGGGCCCGCTACGGCGCGATGCACGCGACCCAGCGCGTCTTCAACTGACCGGAGGCGGCGGGGCAGGGACCCCGCCGCGTCACGACGACACTTGCAGGAGGCTTCGATGAGCCCGCTTCTCCACCGCCCCTTCGGCACCCATGGCAAGGTGCACGATATCACCCCCGGCTCCGCCGGCTGGCGCTATGTCGGCTTCTCGCTCTACCGGCTGCGCGCGGGCGAGAGCGTCGCCGAGGCCACCGGCGGGCGCGAGGTGATCCTCGTCCTGATCGAGGGCAAGGCCCGCCTCACCGGTGCCGGGCAGGACTGGGGCGAGATGGGCGAGCGGATGTCCGTCTTCGAGAAGACGCCGCCGCATTGCCTGTATCTGCCGGGAGGCACCGACTGGCAGGCGACGGCCACGACCGACTGCGCCATCGCCGTCTGCTCGGCGCCGGCAGCCGGCGGGCATGCCGCGCGCCGGATCGGGCCCGAGGGCATCACCCTGACCCAGCGCGGTGAGGGGTCGAACACCCGCTTCATCAACAACATCGCGATGGAGAACGAGGATTATTGCGACAGCCTGCTGGTGACCGAGGTCTTCACCCCGGCCGGCAACTGGTCGTCCTATCCGAGCCACCGCCACGATGAGGACGATTTTCCGCGGATCACCTATCTCGAAGAGACCTACTACCACCGCCTGAACCCCGCAGACGGCTTTGGCATCCAGCGCGTCTACACCGACGACCTGCAGCTGAACGAGACCATGGCCGTACATGACGGCGACGTGGTCTGCGTGCCGCGCGGCCATCATCCCTGCGGTGCGCCGCACGGGTTCGAGATGTATTACCTCAACGTCATGGCAGGTCCGCTGCGCAAGTGGCGCTTCGTGCCGGCGCCGCCGGTCGCGCATCTGCTCTGACCGGGGTCAGACGCTTTCCGAGACCGCGATCTCGAAGGGCACGATGTGGTGCAGGGGGCCGCTGCCGGGCCGGTCCAGCGCGATGATCATCCCCTCGATGGTGCGATCGACCAACGCAAGCGACGGGTGGCAGAGGATCACGTCCACCGTGCCGTCGAGCAGGGCGGGGCGGGTTGCGTCGGTCATCTCGGTGCCGATGACGGTCAGGTCGCCGCGCTTGCGCTCACGCACCGCCGCGACCACGCCGTCGAGCCCGCCGCCCGCGACCATGACGCCGGCAAGGTCGGGCGTCTCGGAGATCTGGCGGATCATCTCCTCGCGCGCGGTGCGGTCCTCTTCGCCGGTCAGGCGGCTGGGCAGAAGCTGGTGCGGGCAGCCGTGATCGGCGAGATACTGACGAAAGCCCATCTCATGCGCTCGCTGGCACAGGTAGCTGCCCGATCCGACCAGCACCGCGACCTTGCCGCCTTCGGGGCGCAGGCGCCGCATGAACCAGCCGGCCGTGCGCCCGAGCTTCCAGTCCGAGGCGCCGAGGAAGCCCGCCCGTTCGGGGGCCGAGATGTCGGACATCAGCG
This sequence comes from Frigidibacter sp. MR17.14, assembly GCF_037095735.1. Lineage (NCBI taxonomy): Bacteria > Pseudomonadati > Pseudomonadota > Alphaproteobacteria > Rhodobacterales > Paracoccaceae > Frigidibacter > Frigidibacter sp. MR17.14. The sequence continues at coordinate 15,274 of NZ_JBAWKD010000025.1, forward strand.
CCAGCACCGGCACCCCCTGCCGCGCGAGATCCGCCACCGCGAGGTTGATCAGAGGGTGGTCCATCATCACGGCGGTGATCGCGTGGCAGCGGCTGCCAAGTTCGCGCAGCGCGGCGGCGGTTTCCTCGGGGTCGATCCGTGCGAGGTGGCGCACGATCGCCTGGCCGCGGATAACGGGCGACTGCTCGGTCGCGCGGATCAGGTCCTGCGCCAGGCGTGTGTAGAGATGGCGGCTGTCGGGATTGAGCAGGAAGCCGAACACGCGTTCGGGCGAATCCTGCGTGAGCCGTGCCCGGATGGTCCCGGTGGCGTGGAAGCCGATCTCCTCTGCCGTCTCCAGCACATGCTCAAGCGTCATGCGCTTGACGGGGCCGCGACCTGACAGGATGCGATCGATCGTCGACAGGCTGACATCTGCAGCTTCCGCCAGATCCGCCATCGTCTTGCGCCGAGCCATGTGTAATCCCCTCAGAAACAGACCTGTCATCGTGAGATATGCAATGATGGAAAATGATGTGTAAGCCATCAAATTCCTCCGCGTCGTATTGCCACGTCCCCGCCGCGGCTCTACCCGGTGCGGTATGCGATGCCATGCCGGATCTGCCATGCTGACCAAGCAAGCCATTCCGGGCCGAGCCCCTGTGACCCGACCCGCACGCGCCGCGCCGCCGTGACCAAGCGCCGGCGCCGCCCGGTCGACGACAGATCCCCTCCCCCTACCGATCGAGATGCCGCGGCCCTCCCCGGGCAGCCGCCCGGCTGCGCGCATCCATGAAGGAGCTTTCCATGAACCGAAGAGAGGCGCTCTTCTCCCTCGGCGCGATGACCGCCGCGGGTGCCGCCGTGGCCAGCGGCCAGGCCGGGGCCGAGGTGATGCGCGGCATCCCCGCCGCGACCGGCATCACCCCAGACCACCTGCCGCGACCGATCACCCGCGGCGGCTTCCAGGTCCTGACGGACGAAAAGGACCAGCGCCTGCTGGCCGCGGTCTTCGACCGGCTGATCCCGGCCGACGACAACGGCCCCTCGGCGACCGAGGCCGGCTGCCTCGACTTCCTCGACCGCCAGCTGGCGGGTGATTACGGCGCAGGGGCCGCGCTCTATCTCGAAGGTCCGCTGAACAGGCAGAACGACGAGGCGATCATGCGCCAGCCGCAATTCCTGGCGACGCCGCGCGCGCGCTATGAGAGCGGTCTCAAGGCGCTCGAGGCTTATGCGCAGAAGGAAGACGGCAAGGCCTTTGCCGATCTTGCCCCCGAACGGATCGACGCGATCCTCGAGGGGCTCGAGGCGGGCACGGTCTCGCTCGGATCCGACGTCGACGGTCAGGCCTTCTTCGAGCTGATGCTGCAGAATGCGCGCGAGGGCTATCTCGCCGACCCGATCTACGGCGGCAACAAGGGCATGGCCGGCTGGAAGATGATGGGCTTCCCGGGGGCGCGCTACGACTACCGCCCCTACATCGACCGCCGCGGCGAGGATCTGGGCCTGACCCCCGTCAGCCTGATCCCGAACGACTGACCCACCCGAGGAGCATTGAACATGGCAAATGAACGCCCGAGGGCGGATGTGGTCATCGTGGGTCTTGGCTGGGCCGGATCCGTGATGGCGGAAGAACTGACGCGCGCTGGTCTCGACGTGGTGGCGATCGAGCGCGGCGCCTGGCGCGACACCTCGACCGACTTCCCGCCGGCGATCGCCGCGGACGAGCTGCGCTGGCACACGCGCCGCGGCATGCTGCAGCCGATGAGCGTCGAGACGACGACCTTCCGCAACAAGCTGGGCCAGACCGCCGCGCCGGTGCGCAGCTGGTCGGCCTTCCAGTACGGCTGGGAAGTCGGCGGGGCCGGCACCCACTGGGCCGGCATGTCCTGGCGCTTCTCGCCTTGGGACTTCCAGGCCGCGACCATGACGCGCGAGCGCTACGGCGCGGCCAAGCTCGAGGGCCTGCAGGTCCAGGACTGGGGCGTCACCTACGAGGAGATGGAGCCCTACTACGACCGCTTCGAGCGGATCGCGGGCACCTCGGGCTACGCGGGCAACCTCAACGGCGAGAAGCGCGCGGGCGGCAACGTCTTCGAGGGGCCGCGGCAGCGCGACTACCCGACGCCGGCGCTGAAGGACACGCACTGGATGGCGACCTACCGCCAGACGGTCAGCGACATGGGCTACCACCCGTTCACGGTGCCCGCGGGCAACCTGAGCCAGGCCTATGTCAACCCGCTCGGCGTCGCGATGGGCCCCTGCACCTACTGTGGCTTCTGCGACTTCCACGGCTGCGGCAACTTCTCCAAATCCTCGCCGCAGGCCTGCATCCTGCCGGTGCTGATGCGGCGTCCGAACTTCACGCTGATCACCGAGACCGAGGTGCTGCATGCCGTGAAGCATGACGACGGCAAGACCGCCAAGGGCGTGAAGTTCGTCGGCAAGGACGGCGAGGAAGGCTTCCAGCCCGCCGATGTCGTCGTGATCACTGCCTACCAGATGGACAACGTCCGCCAGATGCTGCTGGGCGGCATCGGCCAGCCCTACGATCCGCGCACGGGCGAGGGCACGGTGGGGCGCAACTACTCCTACCAGACCTGCTCCTCGGTCACCGGCTTCTTCCCGGGCCAGAAGATGAACCCGTTCATCGGCGCGGGCGCGCTCGCGGTGCAGATCGACGACTTCAACGGCGACAACTTCGACCACTCCGAGCTCGATTTTATCGGTGGCGCGGGGATCATGGGCTTCTCGACCAACGGTCGGGCGATCCAGAACATGAACGGGCTGCGCAAGGGCACCAAGCGCTGGGGCTCGGAATGGAAGTCGGCGATCGGTCGCGACTACCAGGAAGCCGCAACGATCTTCTGCCAGGGCACCTCGATGCCCGTGCGCGACGCCTACATCGACCTCGATCCGACCTACAAGGACCGCCACGGCCAGCCGCTGATGCGCCTGACCTTCGACTGGAACCGCAACGATGTGGCGATGAGCAAGTACGTCACCGACAAGGCGGTCGAGATCATGAAGGAATCCGGTGGCGAGGAACTCGCGATCGACAACCAGGCGCTGGAAAGCTGGAACCCCTACATGCAGCACTCGTCGCACACGATCGGCGGCGCGGTGATGGGCGCGGATCCGAGGACCTCGGCGCTGAATCCCTGGCTGCAGAGCTGGGACGTGCACAACGTCTTCGTGGTCGGCGCCTCGGCCTTCCCCAACAACGGCGGCTACAACCCCACGGTGACGGTTGGCGCGCTGGCGGTGCGTGCCGCGCAGGCGATCCACCAGAGCTACATGCAGAACCCCGGCGCGCTGGTGAAAGGCTGAGATCATGGCGAACATCAAACGCATCGGGCAGGGGCTGGGCGTCGTCATCGTCGCGGGTGTCGTGGTCGCGGGCGGCTGGGCCTGGACCAGGCTCAACACCGGTCGCGCCTCGGTGGCCGACGACAGCGTGACGCTGGCCGAGGTGACGGGCGCGGATGCCGAAGCCGTCAAGCGCGGCGAATACGTCATGCGCTCGGGCGACTGCGTCGCGTGCCACACCGGCAAGGGCGAGGAGTTCGCCGGCGATTTCGCCGGCGGCTACCAGATCCACACGCCCTTCGGCACGCTGGTGGCATCGAACATCACCCCCGATACCGAGACCGGGATCGGCGGCTGGACGGAGCGCGACTTCTTCAAGGCGCTGCGCCACGGGCAGGGCAAGGGCGACATGCTCTACCCGGCGATGCCCTACACCGCCTATGCCAAGCTGACCGACGCCGACATGCATGACCTGTGGGCCTACATGTCGACGATCGAACCGGTGAAGAACGCGGTCGACGAGAACGGCGGCATGGCCTTCCCCTACAACATCCGCCTCGCGATGGCGGGCTGGGACATGCTGTTCTTCGACAATTCGGCCTTCGAACCCGTGCCGGGCCAAAGCGACGAATGGAACCGCGGCAAGTATCTGGTCGACGGCGCGGGCCACTGCTCGGCCTGCCACACGCCGCGCAACGGGCTCGGGGCCGAGGTCGCGGCGCACTACATGCAGGGCGCGGTGGTCGACGGCTGGTTCGCGCCGGAGCTCACGTCGAACCCGCATGTCGGACTGGGCGAGGTCGGGGCGGAGAGCGTGGCGCAATACCTGAAGACCGGGTCGGACGGCACGGCCTTCGCCGCCGGTCCGATGGCCGAGGCCGTCGAGCATTCGACCCAGTATCTGACCGACGCGGATGCCAAGGCGATCGCCACCTATCTCGTATCGTTGCCCGGTTCGGACGCCGTGCGGCCCGCGCCCATGTCGGCCGATACGGCGGCAATGCGATCCGCGGCGCTGGCCTATGAAGTCAACTGCTCCGCCTGCCACGGTGTGTCCGGCGAGGGCATCGGTTCGCTCGCTCCAGCCTTTGCCGGCAATCACGCGATCCAGTCTGACAACGTGACCTCGATCGCGGGGGCCGTTCTGCGCGGGGCCCGGGCCGCCCATACCGACACGCTGCCGACAGCCGGTGGCATGCCGGCCTTCGGTTGGAAGTTCGATGACGTGCAGATTGCTAGTGTGCTTGACTACATTCGAAACAGCTGGGGCAATGCCGCCTCGCCGGTTTCCCCGGAGGACGTGGCGAAGTTCCGCACGGCGACCGGTGCGCTTCCGAAACTTGCACCCCCGGCCGAATAGCGGAAAACCGGAGTTTGGATTGCTCGCAAGAGCAATGGCGCCGCCGAGGGGAGAGTCTCGGCGGCGTCTTATTGCGTAGTATGCCGGTGCCGGAACCCGTGGTCTGCCCCCTGAAAAGTGGTCCTCCCTGAAGTAGGCTTTCAAGCCAGATGGAGGACGGAATATGGGACAGAAGAAGCACAAGCCGGAAGAGATTGTC
>NZ_JBAWKD010000026.1:0-16296 GCF_037095735.1 Frigidibacter sp. MR17.14
ATGGAGATGGTCGCAACTTGAGGCCGGATACATGTCAGCACCCGACACCGCGCAAAACAGCTCTGAGGACCCTCTTGCGCAAGGGGCGGTTATACATGTTGTGCTAATCGGCTACAGGCCGATCTGCCCCTTTCCCGCTCAGTCTTCAGCCCACGGCAATGATCTCGGCGGTGCCGAGGGTGTTGTATCTGTTCATGATGGCGGGCTCGCCGCCGTGGCGCAGGCAAACAAGACCGCACGGATCGCTTGGGCGGGCGGTATGACCCGCGGCACGGTCTATACTGTTCCAGAAGCAGCCTGAGACGGAATGGCCTCGTCGGATACCAGTACGACGCGGCGTAGGACGCAAGTGAAGAACGTGATGAGCAACCGGCGGTGCCGGGGATCGATCAAGCCCACGGGGACCAGGCGCTTCAGAGCGCGCTGAGGTGATTTGGGAGCCGATCCGCGGAATTCATCAGGGCCAGCGGCATAGCCCGCGCGAAAAGGCCGGACACATGGATGCACTCCTGCCGCGGAAACATCACGATTTGACGCTTGCCTCGGAGGGGCCGTCCACACATGGTCCCCGGAAACCGGACATCTTGCTAAGCTTGCCGCCAACGATGACGAGGACGAACAGCGTGGCTGGCAAACGAAAGAACTGCGGCGCGGAGTTCAAGGGGAAGGCGGCCCTTGAGGCCATCCGGGGCGATCACCCGCCAGGCAACGCGCCGTCGATCTGAGCACGTAGGCTCGGTAGGACGCGGCCCTCAAACCAAGGATTGCGGCTCATCCAGGACGTCGTGCGCCAAGACGGATGCGGCAACGGGAAGAAGCGAGGCAGAAATTGCTCGAAGTTCTTGACACGCTCGGTCATTTGACCGCGGCCGAGGTAGTGGTTTTGAGCGTGGATGCCGACGAGCAGTGTCAATCTGATGTTTGAGAGATACTCTTCCACGCGTGTGCGCCAAAGTAGAGCGCATTCCGGTCGCGGTGGCGCATCGCCGGCCCCGCCGCGACCGGGATAGCAGAACCCCATGGCTGCGATGGCAAACACTGTCGGATCGTAGAACAGCTCACGCGAAACGTTCAGCCAATCGCGAAGGCGAGCGCCCGAGGCATCGTCGAATGTGATGCCGGTCGCGTGCGCTATTCTGCCGGGAGCTTGGCTGACAATCAAAATCCTGGCGGTCGGTGAAAGTTGAACCAGAGGACGCGGCTCGAAGGGCAGCAGTCCGGCGCATGCCCTGCACGATCGAATTTCCGTAGGTAGGTCCACACACTCACCCAATTTCTTCGGCGCGTTCAAGGATCGACCCGGCATCACGCCTTGGCGCCAACTCGGGGTGCCTACGCTATGCCACCTTATCCGGCCTTGCGACGAGTTGGCGAACCGCGACCGGCAGGATCGCTATGACACCTACGACCGTCACCATCAGGTCTGGGGCGATTAGCATCAAGGCGGCCAGCGCCAGCATCAATCGCTCCCACAGCCTCAATGGCCCCCAAAGCCACCCGGTGACCGCTGCGGCGAGCACCCAGATGCCGGTGACTGCCCCGAAAAGCGCGAGTGCGAAGGCGCCCCAGGTGAAGCCGTCGGTTACCAGCAGCAGCGCCGGCTGGAAGGCGAAGACGAATGGCACCAGCACCTTGCCCATGCCCAGCCGGAAGGCGGTGTTCCCGGCCTTGAAGGCATTGGCGCCGGCGATGCCGGCGGCGGCATAGGCGGCCATCGCGACGGGGGGCGTGATGTCGGCGAGCACCCCGTAGTAGAAGACGAAGAAATGCGCGACGATCGGCTGGACCTGCAGCATCCCCAGCACGGGGGCCGCGACCGCTACCATGATGATGTAGTTCGCCGTCGTCGGGATGCCGCAGCCCATCAGGATGCACACCACCGCCGTCAGGATCAGCGTGAACAGCAGCGTCAGGGTCGCCACGCTCATCACCTCGAACGGCAGGAACGCCAGCGCGCCCGAGACGCCCTCCGCCCAGCCCGCGGCGACACTGGTCACCATGTAGGCGATCTTGAAGCCGACGCCGGTCAGCGTCACCACCCCGATCACCACGCCGACCAGCGCCGCGGCTGCCGTCACCGACAGCGACTGCTTCGCACCGAGGATGAAGCCGTCCCAGATCCCGCGCGCCGCTTCTGCGATCCCCCGCGCCACCCCGTTCGCCATCACCTGCTGGATCACCAGCACCGCGATGCAGGCGGTGATCGCCCAGAAGGCGGCGGCAAAGGGCGTGCGGCCCGACAGCAGGATCACGACCAGCAGGATCAGCGGGATGGTGGACAGCCAGCCTTCCTTCAGAACCTTCCAGGCATTGGGCAGCTCTTCCCGGCTCAGGCCGCGCAGGCCGAGCCGCCGCGCCTCGAGATGCACCTGCACCAGCACGCCGAAGAAATGCATGAACGCAGGCACCAGCGCCGCGGTCAGGATCGTGGTCAGCGGCACGCCGAGATATTCGATCATCAGGAAGGCCACGGCCCCCATCACCGGCGGCGTGATCTGCCCCCCGGTCGAGGCGGCGGCCTCGACGGCGGCGGCGAAATGGCGCGGATAGCCGATGCGGATCATCGCCGGGATCGTCAGCGCGCCGGTCGTCACCGTGTTCGCGATCGACGAGCCCGATATCGAGCCCAGCATCGCCGACGAGATCACCGACACCTTCGCCGGGCCGCCCGCATAGCGCCCGGCAAGGGCCGAGGCCACGTCGATGAACAGCTGCCCCAGCCCGATCCGCTGCGCCATCACCCCGAACAGCACGAAGTGGAACACGTAGGTCGCGATCACCCCCAAAGCGGTGCCGTAGATCCCCTGCGAGGTCAGGTACAGGTGATTGACGATGTTCGACCAGCTCGCCCCCGGATGGACGAGGATGCCGGGCATCGACTGCCCGAAATAGGCATAGGCGATGAAGAGGCACGCGATCACCGGCAACGGCCAGCCCATCGAGCGGCGCACCGCCTCGAGCAACACCACGATCAGCACCGTGCCCATGATCACGTCGATCGGCAACGGGTTCCCGACGCGGAACGCGAGATCGTCATAGATCCAAGGCACGTAGAAGGCCGCGACCGTGCCGGCGATGGCCAGCACCCAGTCGATCAGCGGCAGGCCGAAGGGCGCGAGCGGCCCGGGCGGCACCTCGCGCCGGCCGAAGGCGGAAAAGCTCAGGAAGGTCAGCGCCAGCGTCGCCGCCAGATGGCCGCCGCGGTGCACCACCGCCTGCGGAATCCCGAAGCCCGCCGTGTAGAAGTGATAGCAGGACAGGCCGAACAGGATCAGCGCGGCCAGCAGGCTCAGCGGAAACGCCAGCGTGCGGAAGCGCAGCTCGGGGTCGAACTTCTCCTCCAGCGCCTGCAGCTCCTCGGCCGACAGGCTGCGGATCTCCTCGCCGCCGGGGACAGGGGTCTCTTGTACGGCCATCGCAGCGCGCTCCGTTCGTCAGGTGCGAAAAAAGGCGTGAGGAGAGCCTCCCCCGCGCCGCAACAGCTCATCGGCCGCCGATCACTCGATCAGGCCGGCTTCCTTGTAGAACTTCTCGGCACCCGGATGCAGCGGGATGCCAAGGCCCTTCACCGCGTTCTCCTTGGTGATGACCTTGCCCTTGGCGTGGCCCGAGTCGAGCAGCTTGCGCGTCGAGTCGTTCCACATCGCCTTGGTGATCCCGTAGATCAGCTCTTCGGGCTGATCGGCCGAGGTGATCCACTGCGCGCCCACCGCCAGCGTCGGCGTGTCCTCGGCAACGTTGTCGTAGGTGCCACCGGGAACCGTGTCCTCGGCGAAGAAGCCGTAATTGTCGCAGATCGACGGCGCTTCGGTGCAGTTGATCGGCACCAGAGTGATCTCGTGCTGGCTGGCCAGTTCGGCGATCGCGCCGGCCGGATAGCCGCCGACGAAGAAGAAGGCGTCCATCGCTCCGTCGCGCATGCGGTCGGCCGCCTGGTCGGGCTTGAGGTTCTCGACCGTGATGTCGCCTTCCGACAGCCCGTAGCCTTCGAGGATGATCTTCGCGTCGACCAGCGTGCCCGAGCCGGGCTCGTCGATCGAGACGCGCTTGCCCTTGAGGTCGGCGACCGATTTCACGCCCGATGCCGCCGATGCCACCAAATGGATCGATTCCGGGTAGAGGTTGGCAATGGCGCGCAGCTTGTCGACCTTGGGTTTCCCGTCCCAGATGCCGGTGCCCTCATAGGCCCAGCTCGCGACGTCCGACTGCGCGAAGCCGGATTCAAGCGTGCCGCCGGCGATGGCGTTGACGTTGGCGACCGAGCCATTCGAGGCGAGCGCCGAGGCCACGAGGCCCGGGACGCCGCACGATCCGCCCGCGTCGCAGGCGCGCGAGCCCGGCGGGTTCGAGATCGCGTTCGCGATCAGGCCACCGATCGGATAGTAGGTGCCGGCCGTGCCACCGGTGCCGATGCGGAAGAAGCTCATCTGCTGCGCCGAAGCGCCAGTGGCGATCAGTCCCGCGACGAGCGCGGCGCCCACGATGGCTTTCGAGTAGGCCATGTTCATATCTCCCTGAATATCGTGTAATTCTTGCAAGTCATTGGCGTGCATATGACAGGCAGGTTACGCGTGCTGTTCCGCCATGCGCAAGCTTCTTGGACATCGACCGAGATCCGCGCTGGAGCGCGACGTTGCCGCGATCCCTGAGCCAAGGTGCACGGTTGCGCTTCTCTGGTCCGAGCCACTCGACGTGACCTGCCGCTTAAACCTCGCCTATGAGCTCGTCGGCACGCTGTTCGGTCTTTGCGTCAACGGGCAGCGGGTGCGGTTCGACGAGACTACCTTCTACCGCCTCGCCCCCGAAAAGCTCGTCGAGCTGCGCTCCGTCATCGACAAGGCCGCGATCGCCGGGCAGCTCGCCTGACGGCGGCCCTGACGTCGCGGCGCAACCATTCCGGGGCTCACAGCGTTTCCGCTCAGTCCTGATGGAGGAGCGAGGTCATGGCATCGCGTGCGGTCTGGAAGGGACAGATGCGTCTGTCGCTGGTGTCGATCCCGGTCGAGGTGCATCCGGCGGTGAAATCAGGTGCGCGGCTGTCGTTCCGCCAGATCCACGGCCCCTCGGGCAAGCCCGTGCGATACGAAAAGACGGTGCCCGGCATCGGTCCCGTCAAGACCGCCGACATCCTGAAGGGCTACGAACTTGGCAAGGACGAATACCTGCTGATCGATCCCGACGAGGTCGATGAGATCCGGCTGGAAACCAAGAAGACCTTCGAGCTGGTGCAATTCGTCGAGGAGCGCGAGATACCGCCGCTCTACTACGACAAGCCCTATTACGTCGTGCCGACCGACGATCTGGCGGAGGACGCCTATCGCGTGGTGCGCGATGCGCTGCGTCAGGCGGGCAAGGTGGGGCTCGGGCAGCTGACGATGCGCGGCAAGGAATATCTTTGCGCAGTCAGGCCCTGCGGGGACGGACTGCTACTCGAGACGCTCCACTACGCGGACGAGATCCGCAATGCCGAGCCGCTGTTCTCGGGCATCGAGGATGATCCTGCCGACGACGAACTGCTTGCGGTCGCGACCCAGCTGATCGAGCGCAAGTCTGCGCCGTTCGACGCCAAGGCCTTCGAGGATCACTACGATACCGCCCTCAGGGGCCTGATCGAGGCGAAGCGCAAGAACCGCAAGACGCCGCGCGTGCAGACGGGGGACGAGCCCTCGCGACCGAAGGGCACGAATGTCGTCGACTTGATGGAGGCGCTGCGCGACAGTCTGAAGGCGGGCGAGGGCGGTTCGAAATCTGGCGCGCGCGGCGCGTCCGCGCGCGGGGCAGGCTCAAAGTCCGGCGCTGGCCGCGCGACATCGAAATCCACCGCCAAACCCTCTGCGAAATCCGCGCCGAAGTCGCCCCGCAAGTCCGCCTGATGGATCGGCTGGCGCGCTACAACGAGCGTCGGGACTTCTGGTCGACCGCCGAGCCGAGCGGGGTCGAGGCGCGCTCGGGCGTCGCCCTGCGTTACGGGATCCAGATGCACGCGGCCTCGCGACTGCACTGGGACCTGCGGCTGGAATGGCAAGGTGTATTGCTGAGCTGGGCGGTCACGCGTGGGCCGTCAAATGACCCCGCAGACAAGCGCCTATCGGTCCGGACCGAGGATCACCCCGTGGATTACCTCGGGTTCGAAGGCACGATCCCGCAGAAGGAGTATGGCGGCGGCACCGCGATGCTGTGGGACACCGGCTGGTGGCAACCGTTCCACGACGTCGATGACGGATTGCGCAAGGGCCACCTGCACTTCGCGCTTCACGGCCGGCGCGCGACGGGCGGCTGGTCGCTGGTCCGCCTGAAGGGCAAGGGCGAGGCAGCCGAGAACTGGCTTCTGGTCAAGGACCGCGATCCCGCGGCGGTGACGGGCGGCACGCAGTTGGCTGAACGCTTCGACCGCTCGGTCCTGTCCAACCGCAGCCTGTCCGAGATCGCCCGCCGTGCGGCTCCGCGCGCCTTCGGTCCCGCCCGGCGCCGCGCCACCCCGCGGTTCCGTGCCGTCCAGCTGGCAGAGCTGCAGGACGCCCCGCCCGAGGGAGAAGGTTGGCAGCACGAGATCAAGCTCGATGGCTACCGGGCGCAGATCGCGCTGGGCAGGGGCGGGGTGCGGATCCGCACCCGCAACGGCCACGACTGGACCGACCGCTTTGCCGAACTCGTTCCGCCGCTGGCAGAGCTGCCCTGTGACGGGGCGTTGATCGATGGCGAGATCGTCGCGGGTGCAGGGCTCGAGGGTTTCGGCGCGCTGCAGGACGCGATTAAGACGGGCGGCCCGTTCCGTTTCGTGGCCTTCGACCTTCTGGCCCTCGACGGGCAGGATCNTGGCGAGATCGTCGCGGGTGCAGGGCTCGAGGGTTTCGGCGCGCTGCAGGACGCGATTAAGACGGGCGGCCCGTTCCGTTTCGTGGCCTTCGACCTTCTGGCCCTCGACGGGCAGGATCTGGCCGACCAGCCGCTGTCCGCGCGGCGCATGGCGCTCGAGGCGCTGTTCGCCGGCCAGCCCGCGCGCGGCCTGCTGCGGCTCTCGCCCGTGATCGACGACGATGCCGCCGGCGCGCTCGCGACGGTCTGCGACGCGGGGGGCGAGGGGCTGGTGTCGAAGCGGCTCGACGCGCCCTATCGCCCCGGACGCGGGCCTGCCTGGGTCAAGGCGAAATGCGTGCGCCGGGCCGAATTTCTGATCTGCGGCTGGCAACCCTCTGACCGGCGCGGGCGGCCCTTCGCCTCGCTGCTGCTGGCGAACCATGAGGCGCGGCACCTGATCTATCGCGGCAAGGTCGGGACCGGTTTCGACGAGGCGATGATGGCCGAGCTCGTTGCCGCGATGAACCCACTCGCGCGGAAGACCTCACCGCTGGCCGAGGCGCCGCCCGAGACGCGGGGCGCGCGCTGGATCAGGCCCGTGCTGGTGGCCGAGATCGCCCATGCCGAGGTCACGCGTGACGGCCGGCTGCGGCACGCGCGTTTCGTGGCGCTGCGCGAGGACAAGCGGCCTGCCGAGGTGGCGATGGATGCCCAAGTGGAGGTGGAGATGGCGCGCGGCGACCGGGTGACGGTGGCGGGGATCGGCATCAGCCATCCTGACCGGGTGATTTTCCCGAAGCCGAAACGCACCAAGCTCGACCTCGCGCGCTATTGCGACGAGATGGCGGACCGGCTGCTGCCGGTGCTTGCCGAACGGCCGCTTTCGCTGTTGCGACTGCCCGAGGGCCTGGAGGGCGAGCAATTCTTTCAGAAGCATGCGGGCAAAGGCTTCCCGCAGGCGATCCGGTCGGTGCCGATCCCAGAAAGCGACGGCAAGACGGCGGACTACATGTCTGTCACCGATACCGCGGGCCTGGTGGCCGCGGTGCAGATGGGCACAGTCGAATTCCATCCCTGGGCCGCGCGGCGCGACCGGCTCGACCGGCCCGAGCGGCTGGTCTTCGACCTCGACCCCGACGAGGGGCTGGGGTTCGCCGCCGTTCGCCGCGGGGCGTTCGAGCTGCGCGATCGGCTCGACGCCGTGGGACTTGCTGCCTATCCGATGGTCTCGGGCGGCAAGGGGATCCATGTGATCGTGCCGCTGAAGCGCACGGTCGGCTGGGACAGCACGAAGATTTTCGCCCAGCTTCTGGCCACTGTGATGAGCGAGGCCGCGCCCGAGCGTTACACGGCCACGATGTCGAAGGCGGCGCGCAAGGGGCGCATCTTCATCGACTGGCTGCGCAACGAGCGCGGGGCGACGGCGATCGCGCCCTTCTCTGTCCGTGCCCGGCCAGGGGCGCCGGTCGCCGTGCCGCTGGCCTGGGACGAGCTGTCGCGCCTGCGCCGCGCCGACGGCTTCGACATGGCCCGCGCCCGCGAACGGGACTGGTCGGATCTCGCAGTTCCGCCGCCGCAGGTGCTGAACCGGCGCGTGCTCGATGCCTTGCAGGATCAGAAGGGGGACGAGTGATGGGACGGATGGCGAGGACGGCTCTCGGAGGCCTTTGCGCGGCGGCGCTTCTGGCAGGTTGCGGCGGAGGCACGCGCGACATGGCCGGGCAGGAGACCGGCGCGCGTCCCGCGCTGCCCGCCCCCACACGTGCCGCCCTGCCGACGCTGAACATCGCGCCCGCGACCGGCTGGCCCGCAGGAGAGGCGCCGCGCCCCGCCGCAGGGCTTGAGGTTCAGGCCTTTGCCACCGGCCTCGACCACCCCCGCTGGCTGCATGTCCTGCCGAACGGCGACGTGCTTGTCGCCGAGAGCAACAAGCAGCCGTCGGCTCCGAAAGGCCTGCGCGGCCTGGTGCAGAAACAGGTGATGCGACTTGCCGGGGCGGAGGTCCCGAGCGCCGATCGCATCAGCCTCTTGCGGGACACCGATGGCGACGGGGTGGCCGACCAGCGCTCGGTGCTTCTCGCGGGTCTCACCTCGCCCTTCGGCATGGCGCTGGCGGGTGAGCGGCTTTACGTCGCCGAGACGGACGCTTTGACGGTCTTCCCTTACCACCCGGGCCAGACGCGGATCACGGACCCCGGCCGCCGGGTGCGGGCGCTGCCCGCGAACGGCCCGAACCACCACTGGACGAAGGGGCTGATCGCCGCGCCGGATGGCACGCTTTTCGTCTCGGTCGGGTCCAACAGCGATCATGGCGAGGCTGGAGAACGGGCCGAGACGTCCCGAGCGGCGATCTGGCGCGTCGATCCCGCCCGGGACCGGGCCGAGGTCTATGCCAGCGGCATCCGCAACCCGGTCGGCCTGGCGATCGAGCCGCGGACCGGGCAGCTCTGGACCGTCGCCAACGAGCGTGACGAGCTTGGCGACCAGTTGGTGCCCGATTATTTGACCTCGGTCCGCAAGGGGCAGAGCTTTGGCTGGCCTTGGGTCTACTACGGTGGCTCGCCCGATCCCCGTGTCGACTGGTCTTCAGGCCCGCCCGATGACGTCTCGCGCCCGGATTATGCGCTTGGGTCGCATGTCGCACCTCTGGGCCTCACCTTCGCCCATGGATCGGCGCTCGGCGCGCATTGGTCCGAGGGCGCCTTCATCGGTGAGCATGGATCCTGGAACCGCCGTCCGGCGGCCGGCTACGCGGTCGTCTTCGTTCCGTTCCGCAATGGACATCCTGCGGGGCCGCCGGTCGAGGTGCTGAGCGGTTTCCGGACAGAGACTGGCCTCGCCCGCGGGCGTCCGGCAGGGGTGGCGCTCACGCGCGACGGCGCGTTGCTGGTCGCCGACGATGTGGGCAACACGGTCTGGCGCGTCACATCGAAGGCAACCCGGTGACGATTGACTTTGCCGCCTGGAAATCATGAAGGCCGATTGGAGGAAACACCCATGGCGATCTCATCCAGATCCCGCGGCACGCCTGCGGCACCCAGTAAGCGTAGGCCGAAAGGCGGCACTGACGTCGATCTAGCCGCAGAGACGGGGCAGCCTTCCCGCTCGGACGACCCCGGGCGAGCGGCGCGCGTGGCCGAGCGGGCCCATGCGATCTGGGAGCGCGAAGGGCGCCCGGACGGGCAGCATGAGCATCATTGGCAGATGGCCGAGGCGGAGGACCGCGACATGACCACCAAGCCGTCCTTGCGTGACGACGGCGGCACGGCCAAGGTGCCCAGGACCACGACGGCCCGGCAGCCGAAGTCGTCGGGCGACACGGACCACGCCGCCGCGTCCGGTGATCCGACGCAGTAGGGCGGAGCGCACGGCGCCGTCGGTGCAGGGTCAGGTGGTCCGACGGATCGGACGCGCCGTCGAAGTCGTGACGGGTGTGCCCGACACCCGCCACGACCTCTCGGACCATCGCCCCACATATTCGGCAGAAGCAACATGTCTATCAAGTGGATGACCCCTTTTGGCTGCTCGACGCCTTTGATCGTTGCTGTCGCTCGCGGACAAGGTCTGGCAGCGCGCCTGTACCGAAGATCCACATCTCAGGGCCGGGCCGAGCGTGCATGACGGGCAGCTGACCTATGGCGCCGTCGCCCGGGCACTGGACCTGCCCTGCGTCAGCACGGACACGGTGCTGGCGGCCTGAGGATCTGCGCACGCCGCCCGTGGGGGCGTGCGCACCTGTCGCAAAGGCGGGCGGCGCTGCTGCGACGCCTCAGGATTGGGCCGCGCGGATCGGGTCGATTCAGTGCACCGTTTCGGGCGGTTCGAGGGGATCGACATCGGTGCTGTTTACCACCACCGCCCCGTTGTCCGCCCGTCCGAGCACGCAGTGCATCATGATCTCGGGCATGGCGAGCAGGTCACTGCCAAGGCACCGCTTGACCCGTGACCTGCGGAAGAATGACGACAGACAGTCGCGAGTCAAGGGCAACGCCATCCCAACGGCGCTTACCGTGGCGTTCGCAGAGAGCGTCCTGAGGGCTCAGTTGCGGGTCAGCCCGTGGCGGCGGATCTGGCGATGTACCGTGGAGCGGTCGAGCCCGAGCGCACGTGCCACGGCAGAGACGTTCCAGCGGTGCTCGACCAGCAGCCAGCGCAGGTGCTCGGCCTCGGCGGCGGCAGGCGGTGCGGCGGGCTCCGGCAGGTCGGCGGTGGTGATCGTCGTGTCGCCCGGGGCGCGACCGGCCGCGACGGACAGCGCGAGCGAGCCGAGGTCGTGCAGATTGCCCGGCCAGTCGAGCTGGGCGAGACGCGCCAGCGCCGCGGGGTCGAAGGCGACCGCCCCGCCGCAGGCGCGCGCGAAATGCTGCCGCACCAGATCGAGCCGGTCCTGCCGGTCGCGCAGCGAAGGCAGGGCCAGGTGCAGGGCGGTGATCCGCTGCAGCGGTGACGTGTCCGCGCCGCAGATGGCGATGACCCGCGCCCGCGACGGACGCTCGCGCAGACTGCCAAGCGGGCGGAAGCTGCCGTCGCGCAACAGGGGCAGCATCCGCGCCATCAGCCGCGGCGGCAGGTCCCCGATCCCGTCCAGAACCAGCGTCCCGCCGGCGGCCTGGTCGATCAGCCCCGGCTCGGACCTGCGCCGGTCGGCGCGGCCGAAGACCACGGCGGCCTCGTCGTCGGCCAGCGCGGCGCAGGGCACGGTGACGAGCGGCCCGCGCGAGCCCAAGTCATGGATCGCCTGCGCAAGTGTCGAGCGGCCGGTGCCCGGCTCTCCGCTGAGGATGAGGGGCATCCGCGTGTCGGCTGCGGCGGCGGCCTGTGCGAGCAGGCGCTGCATCGCGGGATCGTCTCCGGCAAGCGCGCGCAACCGGGGCGCAAGGCGCGGGCGCGTCATCGGACGGGCTGGCGGTCCGACGGGGCGCCGCGGTTCGATTGCATGGGCGAACAGGCGGATGCCGTCGCGGGTTTCCACCAGCCGGTCACGCGGCAGGCGCTGCCGTGTCAGGCCCTCGAGCGTGGTGAGATCCAGCGCGAAGATTTCCGACACATGCCGCCCGATCAGCTGCCCGTTCTGCCGCCAGTCGACGTGCAGCGCGCGGGCCATCAACTGCGCCGCGCCATGGGTCATGCCGATCACATGCCCCCCGGCATCGAGCCGCAGCGCGGCTTCCGGGTCCACGTCGAGGAAGTCGGGATTGCTGCCCAGCCGCAGCACCCAGTCGCTGCGGCTTTCGGCCATGATGTTCGCCATCTCGACCCGCCGCGCGGTCTGCCGCACGAGGTTCAGCGCCAGATGCTGGCTTTCGCGTGCGACGGGCGAGGACAGCAGCGAGATGTCGAGCACCGCGGTCAGACGCCCGCCGGTGTCGTAGATCGGTGCCGCGGTGCAGGATAGCGCGCCATGGGTCACGTCAAAATGGTCGCTTTGATGGATGATCAGCGCGTCGCCCGATTCGATGCAGGCGCCCAGCGCGCAGGTGCCCGCCCGCGCCTCTGACCATTCCCCGCCGAGATAGAGCCCCGCGCGGCGCAGGTCTGCCTTCTGCCGCTCTTCGCCCAGATACTCGACCGTGACCCCATCGCTGTCGGCCAGCATCAGCACGTAGTCCTGCCCGGCGACGAGCCGGTAGAGGTCGTCGATCCCGGTGCGCGCGATCGCGATCAGCTCTTCGCTGCGCTGGCGGTGAAGGCGCAGGCGGCTTTCGGGCAGGATGTAGGCCTCTGACCGGCGGGCGGGATCGAGCCCGTGCTTGGTCAGGCAGCGGTGCCAGCTTTCGGTCACGATCGGATCGCGCGGGCGCAGGGCGGCCGCGCCGCGCGACAGCGTCTCGATCTCGCGGATATGGTCGATCTCGGCCTGCATCGCGGCTCCTCCCGGCCCCTTGCCCAGGGACCCGTGCCTGCGGACCCCTGCGCCCGGGATCGTAGCCATCCGGTCCCCGGACCGGAACCCATACGTCTGTGAGGTGCAGCATCGCTGCCGCAGTGCGGCGAACCTGTGGCGCCCCCTGCAACAGGTGTGGCGCGTCGCGCCGCGGGGGCGGGGCGCAACCCGTTGGAATCGCTGATCACGCAATTCGTGTTTCGCCGGTGGCGACGCGCCGGGACAGGCTTGGGGAACGATGTGAGGAGACTTCCGATGAAAGCTTTGCGTTTCCATGCTGCCAAGGATCTGCGCGTGGAAGAGATCGATGCGATCCCGGCCCCGGGTCCCGGTCAGGTCGCGATCCGGAACCGGTTCGTGGGGATCTGCGGCACCGATCTGCATGAATATGCCTATGGCCCGATCTTCGTGCCCTCTGCGCCGCATCCCTTCACCAAGGCGGTGCTGCCGCAGGTGCTGGGCCATGAATTCGGCGGTGCGGTCACCGCGGTCGGCGCGGGCGTCAGCCATGTCGCGGTCGGCGACCGGGTGTCGGTGCAGCCGCTGATCATGCCGCGCTCGGGCGATTACTTCGCCGACCGCGGGCTGTTTCACCTGAGCGAAGATCTGGCGCTGGCCGGCCTCAGCTGGATTTCGGGCGGCATGGCCGAGACGGCGCTGCTGAACGACTACAACGTGGTGAAGATCCCCGACGCGATGAGCGACGAGGAAGCGGCGCTGGTCGAGCCGACCGCCGTCGCCGTCTATGCCTGCGACCGCGGCAAGATCACCGCCGGGCAGTCGGTGCTAGTCACCGGCGCGGGCCCGATCGGGATGCTGACGCTGCTCACCGCGAAGGCCTTCGGCGCGACGACGCTGTTCCTGTCGGACCTGAACGACACAAGGCTGGAGCTTGCCCGCCAGATCCTGCCCGGGGTCATCACCCTGAACCCCAAGCGCGACGACATCGGCGCCGCGATCCGCGCGCAGACCGAAGGCGGCGTTGGCTGCGACGTGGCGCTGGAATGCGTGGGCAACGAGAAGGCGCTGCAAAGCTGCCTCGACGCCGTGCGCAAGCAGGGAGTGATCGTGCAGGTCGGCCTGCATCCGGGCAATTCCGGGATCAACTGGCACAGTGCCACCTTCAAGGATGTCGATATCCGCGGCTCCTGGGCTTATCCGACGCATCTGTGGCCGCGGGTCATCGACCTGATCGCCACCGGGGCGATCCCGGCCATGAAGGTGGTCACCAAGAAGATCCGGCTCGAGGATGCGGTGGCCGAGGGCTTCGACGCGCTGCTCGACCCGGCCGGCACCCAGCTGAAGATCCTGATCGACCTGACATGACCTGACACCCCGTCGCGGCCCCGGCTTGGGAGGGCCGGACCGCAACGGCATCCATCCGTAGAGCCAGAGGGAGGAGACCCATGCTCGACACCACCCCGCGCGGCGCGCTGGCCGCGCTTGTCGCCGATTTCGAAAGCGCGCTGGTCGCGCAGGACGCAAGCACCGTTTCGGAGCTGTTCCTGGAAACCGGCTTCTGGCGCGACCTCGCCGCCTTCACCTGGAACCTCAAGACCTGCGAGGGCCGCGACCAGATCGCGGCGATGGCGGCCGCACAACTGCCGCAGATCGTGCCGAAGACCTTCGCGCTCGACCCTGGCGAAGAGGTCGGTCATGCTGATGGCGTGACCGAGGGCTGGGTGACGCTGGAAACCGCCACGGGCCGCGGCGTCGGCTACATCCGGATGAAGGAAGGCCGGATCTGGACGCTTCTCACCACGCTGCACGAGCTGAAGGGGCATGAAGAGCCGCGCAAGCTCAAGCGCCCGATGGGGGCCGAGCATGGCCATGACCCGAACCGGCAGAGCTGGACGGAAAAGCGGATCTCCGAGGCCGAAAGCCTCGGCTATACCGAGCAGCCCTATGTGCTGGTGATCGGCGGCGGGCAGGGCGGCATCGCGCTGGGCGCGCGGCTGCGCCAGCTGTCGGTGCCCACGATCGTGATCGACAAGCATCCCCGGCCCGGCGACCAGTGGCGCAACCGCTACAAGTCGCTCTGCCTGCACGACCCGGTCTGGTACGACCACCTTCCCTACATCCCGTTCCCCGACAACTGGCCGGTCTTCGCGCCCAAGGACAAGGTCGGGGACTGGCTTGAGATGTACACGAAGGTGATGGAGCTGAACTACTGGTCCTCGACCGAGGCGAAATCGGCGACCTATGACGAGGCGAAGGGCGAATGGCGCGTCGTGGTGATGCGCGAGGGGCAGGAAGTGGTGCTGCGCCCCAGACAGCTGGTCTTCGCGACCGGCATGTCGGGCAAGGCCAATGTGCCGAGGTTCGAGGGACAGGACATCTTCCGCGGCGAGCAGCAGCATTCGTCGCAGCACCCGGGACCGGACGCCTATCGCGGCAAGAAGGTGGTGGTGATCGGTGCCAACAACTCGGCCCATGACATCTGCGCCGCGCTGTGGGAGGGCGGGGCCGATGTGACGATGGTGCAGCGCAGCAGCACCCATATCGTTAAGTCGGACAGCCTGATGGAGGTCTGCCTTGGCGGGCTCTATTCCGAACAGGCGGTGGCGAACGGCATCAGCCATGACAAGGCCGACATGATCTTCGCCTCGATCCCCTACCGGATCATGCATGAATGGCACGTGCCCCAGTATGACGAGATCAAGGTGCGGGACGCGGCCTTCTACAAGGCGCTCGAGGATCGGGGATTCCTGCTGGACTTCGGCGCCGACGAGAGCGGGCTGTTCATGAAATACCTGCGCCGCGGCTCTGGCTACTACATCGATGTCGGCGCCTGCGATCTGGTCATCGACGGCTCGATCAAGCTGGTTTCTGGCAAGGGGATCGCGCGGCTTTCGGAAACCGGGGTCGTTCTGGCCGACGGGACCGAGCTGCCGGCCGATCTGGTGGTCTATGCGACCGGCTATGGCTCGATGAACGGCTGGGTCGCGGATCTGGTCAGCCCCGAGGTCGCAGACAAGGTCGGCAAGTGCTGGGGTCTGGGATCGGCCACGCCGAAGGACCCAGGCCCCTGGGAGGGAGAGCAGCGCAACATGTGGAAGCCGACCATGCAGGAGGGGCTGTGGTTCCACGGCGGCAACCTGCACCAGTCGCGGCATTACTCGCGCTATCTCTCGCTCCAGCTCAAGGCCCGCTACGAGGGGATCGCTACGCCAGTCTGGGGGCTGGACGCGCCGCATCACCTGAACTGACGTCGCGGTCGAGGGGACCGGGCGGCGGCGTCGCTGCCCGGGGCCTCGGCATCTTGGGCCCTGACACCCGGGCATGGGACGGCGTCGTCCGCTGGGCCAGAGGCTGCAGAGGGCGATGGCCACTCGCTCGCGAGTGCGGGCTGGCCGCTTCCTTGCGCAACACCGACGACACCAGCGCGGCCAGCCTATCGTGGCCCTTCCGGACGTCGATGGCCTTAGCCACGACCAAGATCCGCATTTGACTGGAGGATCGTGCGCCGGCCGTCAGGGCGCGCCCAACCGACGCGATCCGATCAGCCGAGGCTGTGGTTTCACGCTGAAGGGCGACTTGGTCGCTGGCGAGGTTAGGGCAGGGCGGTGTCACCTTCCATGAGTTTGTCGCGGAAGACCTCGGCGGGTGTTCGA
>NZ_JBAWKD010000027.1:0-14000 GCF_037095735.1 Frigidibacter sp. MR17.14
GGCTTCGCCATCGGGCCCAGCTCCGCCGGCCATTCAGGCCGTGGCGCCGACGCCCGTCATGCACTAAGATCGAATCCGGACCACCCGTTCGGGGCAGGCCACCATGTTCACGACCAATGGCCTGGCTCCCGCAACAGCGTTAACGTTGGCGTCGACCAGTGGGATTTCCGCCCCGTGCGGGTTTCCGAAATCATAGGTCGGGCCGCAAAGCTGCCCGTGAACAAGCACTGGCATGATGTGGAGCACGGGAACGAGCTCAATTAAACTGATAGGCAGTGGCCCCAAAATAATTCCGCACAGATTATTCACATAGCCCAAAAGACATTGTCACCTTCACGCATTTCTTCATATACAGTTAGGTCGATGCAAAGACGTGAAAATCATACATCTACGAGACACGAGTCCAAGACTGGCGACGCGCCTTGTAAAAAATTGAAGCCGATAATAGCTGCCGCTCTCAATGATTACGACAGCTCATTCATCGGAGTATCAATCTATCACATGCGTTCAGACAACGCCTAGCGACTTGAACACTGCATCCACCGGATCACTGTAAAAAGAAACCTGAAACTTTGAGAATAGCTCTCCCGGAATGGTCGGAATGTCACCGACACTCGCCATTGGCAACAAAATCCGCTTCGTGCCACTGTCGAACGCGACCTGGAGACATTCGGCCAAATTTTGGACTGGTATGATACTGCCGCCGAGACTCATGTCACCGAGCACAACAAGCTGAGCCTGCAGGGGCTTTTGCATAACCCCCGAACAGAAAGCGATGAAGCCAGAAAGCGTCATCGTCCGCGTCGGTCCGGTATTCTGCAGCTCAACCGAATGAACATGGAAGTCGTGATCACCAGCTTTCATCGACCCGCTGACACGGGAGATGTTGGCTTTGAAGTAATCAAACGCGACGCGCAGCGCTTCTTTTGCAGCTGCATTTGATCCCAGACCGGAAGTTGTGAGCTTTCCGTTGCCCGCCGTGGTTTGCGTTTCCAGTCGATACAGGCCCAAATGCCCCGAACTGCCGGTCGCAATGGTATGCAGGACACCTGGCTTCAGGGGCCCTTCGGGGATCAGGTTGCCGCCGCCTTGCTCCGGCACAGAAACGAAATGCTCTTCACGGCTTTCGTTGTCGATGTAGGAGAAGTGAACGTCATAGAATTCCATGCCGCCGATCTTCTTCAGCTGCTCTTTCACGCGGCGACGAAGCTCAAGTGCATACTCAAGGCAACGGCGCACGGCTTCCTTGTCGAACTCTCCTTGCGGATGCAGAAGTTTGAGCAACCCCGAAACCGTCCGCCTCACCGCGATCGTGTCACGCTGGTTGAGATTGTTGCCGAGCTTGAAGTGACGATCTATCGCATCTGCAAAGGTGCGCTTGCGCATCTCGCGCATGAACTCGGCAAGATAGTCAGTGATCAGACCATAGCGGTTCGTAAAATATTCCGGTCGCATTTTCGGCACTTCCCATCCTGGAATATAGGCATGGAAACGATCAAAGAATGCCGGATCAATCATGGCCTCTGGGAACGGTGCAAGGAGGTGGCTTGTCTTCACAAGCGTATCGACCGGCTGGTTGATATTGCCGACAAACACCATACTCGCTGATGCCTGAATGCTATCACGGCCTCGGGCGAACGAACCCGATGCCATGTAGTCCTTCATGATCTGGACCCCGTCCTTGTCTTTGAAGGAAATACCCGCGACCTCGTCGAACGCCACCAAATCCCACATTCCGACAAGCCCGACCTGCCGCCTGCCCATGTTGTAGAAGAGGTTGGCGACGGTAGTTTGCCCTCCGGAAATCAGGATGCTATTCGGGCTGCATTCCTTATAGATGTGGCTTTTGCCGGTCCCGCGCGGTCCGAGCTCACAGCAGTTATAGTTGTTCTCAACAAAGGGGATCATCCTGGCGAGAAGATGCCAGCGCACACGCGGCTCAAGAACAGTCGGCTCCATTCCCGTTGAACGCAGCAGAACATTGATCCAGTCGTCTTCGGAGAACGCTTTGCGCGCTTCGAAGAATTCCTCCATGTCCATGTTCGGCATCTGGATCGGCTTTAGATCGCCAATCGAGAACGGCGAGCCCTTCTGCCCTTCCTCATGGAAGTAGTGCACCGTGATGATCGACCAGATTCCGCCAACCAACAGCTTCTCATAGCGTTTCACATCGCTGGCTGAAACTTCAGCGTCCTTGATCCCTAGATTGGAGAGCAACGCCTCGTAGGTATCACGCTTCTCATTCAAGCGGACCGTGACCTTGTCGATGACTTTGAAACTACCGCGTTCCTTGATCTTGGATTTGATCTTTTCCGCCTCGTCCGGCCTTACGTAGTTTTCCGCCAGAACGGTCTTTACCGTCTTCAGACCTTCTTCGATGATCTCATCGTCATCCGAGGCACAATACATGCCCAGCAGATACTCAAGGACGTAAACGGGTACGTTCGCGCCCTCCTTGAGAAGTTTCGTCAAGTCCTTGCGAACGACCTTTCCGGCAAATTGCCGGTTTAGCTGTTCATCAAGATTTTCTCCTATCGTTGCGTTTTCAGAAGTCATTATCGAATGCCAGGTCTATGGTTACGTCCATCCGCGCTTCCTCGACACCGGTCTCGGCGTTGCGGACAATCAAGTTGTAGAGTTTCTTCTTTTCGAAGGTCTGGCTTGCGAGAGTCAGCCACACCTCCTGTCGCCATTCATTCATGTCGGTAGAGCTGCTCTCGAACGACAATGTCTCGACGTTCGTTACCGGCTCATCCCCATCGTAGATTGCGATCTTTGCTTGCAGCGGCTTGATCCGCTCTGATGTCGCCTCAGTCTGGATCAGCCTGAAACGATATCTGCTCGTGGTAATCTTGAAGTTGTTACCGAGCACGCTGATGCCGACGTGCCGTGTGCGCGTCTTCGCGGCGCTTTTGCCCTTGAGCTGTGTCACTTGAATGACGGGAACGATGACCTCTTGAGGCATCGCGCCGCCATGCACAAAGCGCGAACCGCCAACGAAGTGGAAGCGATTTGTCCCGCGTGGCACCCAGAATTCCATATCGCCGCTTGCTTCAGCGGTCACTGCCGTCGTCCCGTGATAAGCACCGGCGTGGTCCGGAAGGTTCTTGCCCAGCAAATAGCGCTTCTTGGAGATCACCGTCCCCACTGGCTTGTCAGCGATCGGATTCTTGTCCGTCTCGGTCGGTGCGCCTTCTTGGTAAAGGAAGCCATGATCCGCGGTTGCGAGAATGTAGTTTCCATTCAGATTGTTAATGATACGGGACACCAGATTGCCAAGTTCTTCGATGGTGGTACGAACGGCCTGGAACGTCTTGTCTTCGTTGCCTGTGTCAGCAGTCTGGTCGATCTGGTTGTGGTAGATGTAGATGACACGATGCGGCTTGATGAACTCGCGTCCTTCGAGCTTGCTCATTGCCATGAAATCGTCGGCGAGAATGGCGGTGCCGCCGACAGTCGCCAGAATCTTCTGACGGTTGACCAGGCCGACGGAGGATTTTCCATCGACCAGCACGTTTCCATTGTCACTATATGCCAACGAGGTGTGGGGCAGAAGGCTCGCCATCCCGAGCCCCGTATAGGAGGGCAGCACACCCAGCTGAGACTTGATGGTTGCCGTGAACCGGTAACGCCCGTTTAGTTCGCCGGTCAGTTCCTGCGCCGCTTCATAGCGGAATGCGTCACTGACAATCACAAACACCCGGCGATCTTCAGCTTCCTTCAGACGCGGCGCAACATTTCGTTCAAAGAACTCATGCTGCGGATGGACTTGTCCAACGCTCCAGCTCTTGAGAAGTCCACCGCGGTCAAGCTGCTCGCCCCAACGCTGCGCAAGCCCTGCCAGGAACCAGTTTCCGTAAACGTCTTCGATCTTGGAGCGAAGCGATTTGAGGATGTCCCAGCCTGCGGCTTCCGCCAAATCTGCGGCCTCACAGAACTTCCGGTAAAGCTGGTCGAAGCGGAACAGTTCCGCCGTATAGCTGTCGTACAGGGTCTTGGCATCGAGTGAAGCAAATCCCTTGAGATGCTGGCTACGCAGATCAAAGAAACCGGCAGTCGACAGTAGCGCGTCATAGACCCCCGACAGTGCCGACCTGGGCGCATCGGGAGATGATGGCAATTTGGCGTTTGCCCAATAACCGTTCTGACGACGCGCCACGATGTCGCGAACGGTATCGATGTTAAGCGTGTCGGCAGTGTCGACGATCCTGTCGCGAAGGCTGCTTGCGATGAATTTCTCGACCGCCAGGAAGGTGCGCGCTTCCCGTAGCTCTTCGATTTCCAATCCGCCAAGATGATCAGATAGTTTGATGAGGTCAGCGATAGCGCCGGACAAGGCATCATAGCTTGTGTGCAGACTGGCGCTGTCGCGCCACTGCCCGATGCAGACGACCGCGTTCGCAGCCCCCTTCTTCGGCAACACCAAGTTGACGAGGGCTTTGGGCACACCGCCATCAACAGCCCGTCCCAGGTCTGTGACCAGAAGGCGCATCGCAAGCGCCTTCAGAGTCGGACTTTCGTCATCATATCCGAAGACAGATCGCATCTGAGACCAGAAGCTTTCGACCAGACCGTACTTCTCGAACTCCTGCCACGCTGTCGGTGCGGCTTCGAGGTCATGGGGATCGAGCGTATGAAGAAGGTGCCGCACGATAGAGAACATATCGGGCTGGTCGGCGCGGAGAATTGTCGTCATCAGCGCTCGGTCAATCGCGTCGGCATTATCACCGACCTCGATGAAGCGGGCAGCGCGGCCCAGGCGTTCCTTACTGGCGAAGAACTTGCCCCGCGCGGCGATATGATCACGCAGGCTCTGTTCCAGTAGCCCAAGCTCTCGCAGGATCAGGGTCGACCGGTCAGCAGCGAAGAGCTCGGCGTAGAAGCGAATGTCCAGCAGCCAATCGCTCTCCGGATCGGGAAGCTCGCCCTTTTCGTACAGAAGGAATGACCCGTCCGGCTTCTCCAGCTCGATTTCTGTTTTCAGGGCCAGAGCCGGTGTCGAGCCGAGGTGACGCAGGTCAACGCCGTCAATCTTCAACGTTTCCAGCATTTCCTCGAACTCGCCGTCGGCATCGCGCCAAAGCACGATCCGCGCACCTTTGGCGAAGAGTCGACCTAGGTTTGCTGTGATCTGGGGGCTATCCATTATTTCTCCCCAGTGATCGCCTTGCGATCCGCGAGGAGGTTGCCGAACTTGGCGTAGTTGACCTTCACGCCCTCATCAAGGTCGAGCGTGATACGTTGGTCAGCGAAATGACGGAGCTCTTCGTCGAAGGCCCGCAACTCTTCGAGCTGTTTGACCATCAAGTCCCTCTCCTTCTGCGCCTTGTTGCGGGCAGCCGAAGAGGAGGCCGCCGCGATGTCGTCAGCAAGCTGATCAATACGCGCTGCCATACGGCTTTGCAGCGGTGTCACATATTCCATCCGCATCCGCGACAACGTGCTCTCATTGTAGCGGTGGAGGTAGACGAGACACTCGAACGCCTTGAGCTTGCCGCTGGAGAACAACCAGTAGATCGGACGTTTCTTGTAGGTTTTCTGGTGGTCTTTGAAGAAGCTCTTCGAGAAATAGTTCCTGATCGTCTTCTGCGGATCATTGCCCCCGTTCCCAGAAAGGCTTTCGGCAACGAAGCGCAAGTTTTCAGAGAGGGTCTCCGGCGACCATGCTACCTTTAGAAACTCCTCGAACCGCACGGCAGCATCATCATCGAACCATTCGGCCTCCGTGATCGGTACGATGCCATCATCGTCAGCAGGGAAATCGCCATAGCGAGAGACATCAAACCCTTCATTGTCAGACTTGGCATATATCAAACCAGGTGCCGCAAGAGAGTATCTGCCCATCATGCACCCAACTGAAAACGAAATTAGTTCAGACATTGTGTCCGAGCGATATCTAGCCACGATTTCGTCGCTATCCTCTTCACTCGCATATCGATAATTCGGATTAGATTGCAGACAGACTTCCCTTGACGGAACCCCGAACTCAACTAGATCAGAGATATCGAAAATCCTACCGAACTGCCTATTCAATCCCGCCTCTAATTCTTGAATTTCCTGTCTAATGCCATTCCCGATCTCGAATACCTCTCGAAACGCCGCACCTACACTCCGAGAACCCTGAACCGCTAACAGAGCATTGCCACAAAAATCCCAGGAAACTTCCTGAGAATTCCAGTCGCTTTCCGTGAAGGCTACAAGTTTAGAGACTGCTTCTGATATCTTTGATAAGTCAGAAGGCAAAATTTGCTGCCAGACGGGAAGCCTCGCTATATCGCCCGGATTAGCCGAAAGGGTTGGCGACAGAATGTTTAGGAAATATTCAGCAGAACTGCTATTGAGATATCCGAGTATTGCCAGGATTTGCGAGGCATCTGCCGGGAAGGCTCCCAGGCCAGTAGATGCAAACAATTCACCGCCATGAGAAATCCGGAATGCAGTCTTATACATGGTAACACCGCTCCAATTGATATTCTTCTCAAAGATGAAGTCATCATTGAAGTTTGTGGCCCACACTCGGTTCTCGGTAGGGTGCTTTGTCGTTCTTATCTCTTCTCCGTCGTTGAGCCAGTTGACGACCTCGAAGCGGTTGCCATACCATTTCCGAAAGTCTCCACCCATAATGTATGGAAACCACTTCAATCCAGACGCAGCGGCTACAGACCTGGAGATCGCATTGGGCATAAAATTAGAATAATCGACTTCAGGCCAATTCCTGACGTACTTGTCGTTATTAGCCGTCACCATGCCTTTCCGCGTTGGCGCGATCTCCCCCAAAGCCGGAAGCGCATCAAATAAATATCGAACGCTGTCTGGAACCCAGTACGCTATCGGCGAACCAGGTATTTTGTGGAACTGACTTGCGGAAACCAGAAATGGGGAAGCTTCACGAAAGCGCGCCACGATTTCTACTTCATTCGATACCCTGCTTCGAACCTCGAACAACTTGAAAAATTTCCCAACGAACTCAGATACCTGAATTTTCCGGAAGACAAAGGACACTGACCCAAAGTCAGACCCAAATACCCCCCTCCCGTTGTGCAGCAATGAACAAATGCAAGCGTTCGATAGTAGTCCATCACGAAACTTGGAAAATGTCGAAAGAAACATCCAGTTCGGGATATTGATCTGCGCATGAAACCCCCCTTCCTTAAGGAAATCCATGCTACGATCCATGAAGGCGGAATAAAGATCGCGCTTAGAGTTCGGGTAATTATTTGCCGAGAATTTTTTCAGTGACGCGTTAAAGTGTTTGTGACCCATATACGGAGGATTTGCAATTACGTGATCGTAAACACGACCAAGGACTTCCGCCTGCCTCGCGAGCGGAATCATCTGGCGTAGAGCTTCAATTCCGAAAATATCACGGGAATCCACTTTCCCCACCTCGCACTGAAGCTCTTTCAACTCATGTAAAATATCTTCGGGAACTCGAATAAGTGAGCCGAAGTTCTTCGCCTCCGAGAACAAGTCAATGATCTTCTTAACACATGCGGCAGAAATTTTCTCCGAACGTCCTGAGCTAAGAGTGGGCTGAGCGAGGGTCTCAGGCATGAGGTCGCCACTCGGGACAAGCTCGAACCGCCCCCTTGGCAATAGCGCGCGCGCGATCTCCTCTGCATCAAGCCCTTTGCTGTCCTGGATCGCCATGACATTTAGCGCGGGCGGATTTTCCGAAGAAAGCAGCCGCCGATCATCTGCGCGTGCCTTCATCAACAGGGCAAAGCCTGCCATCTGGGCCGCGCGATCGTCGATATCTAGGCCATAGAGATTCTTTTCCAGGATCAGACGCGGAATGTCGCGCAACCGGTAGCCGCGCTCCAGATAAATCGCCTTAAACAGATCGTAGGCTTCAACGAGGATGTGTCCCGAGCCACATGCCGGGTCCATCAAGGTCAGTTCTTCGGGGTTTAGCTCACTCGGCGTGACATCGTCGAGTTGCCGCTGCACCTCTGCAGTCTGTGCGGCAGGCTCGATGTAATAGTCCATCTCCGCCTTCAATGGGCTCTCGGGATAGGTAGCTATCCACTGTGCACCCAGAGCATTCTGGACCATGTATTTCACGATCCAGTTGGGGGTGAAGAGCTGCGTCGCCGCCGGAATATCCTCCGACTTCACGACTTTGCCCATCACCTCGTCTTTCTTTTCCGAGATGTAGAACTGATAGAGCCAGCCAATAATCTCGATCTCTTGCCAATCGGCCTCGTCAATCGAGGTGACGAGCTTGCGGATCAGCGAGTCCGAATGGAGCAAGTTGTCCGGAAGCAGGAGTTCGGTTTCATCATCGATACGCTCGAACAAGAACGGCATCGCCCGGTGAAGGGCATTACACTGCGCGATCAGGAGCATCCGGTAAAGCTCTGCATCCTTCGTGCCGTCCAGCTTTAAGTCGACGACCTTGCTCTTGTTCAAACCGGGAAAATCGAGGTGCTCGGCATGCTCAAGGATTTCCGGGATCGGTTTGTCGGACGGGTGGCTGAGAACGCGGTAACCGTGATCAAGATAGCCGTGCAGCTCCATATAGCGAATGGCGACGAGGCGGTTGAACCACGTGTAGGCTACCTCCTCCATCGCCTGGTCAAAGCCGTGCAGTTTGATGCGGGAGATCAGCTTCCGCCGAGGCTCCGCTATCTTTCTGGGGAAGGCTTCCGACCCTATGATGATCAGATCGCCCTGTTCCCGCGCCTCAAGCGTCTTCTTCTTTGTGATCCCGAACTTCGCGGCACGGGCAACCATCGCCGCAATGAAGTCCTTGCGAGCTTTCGGAGCGTAAGTCTTGAGGGCGCTTCTATTGATCGTCATTTGGGTCGTGTTCCTTAGCGTATTTCGACGCGCTCATTGTTGGCGATGGCTTCTTCGAGCTCCTCACGAAGCGTATCGAGGAAAGCATCGATGTCGTCCTTCGTCTCAAGATAAGTCGTTTTCGCGAACCGGCTGGGCTCTACGATGCGCCGCTTGCGGGCTGGCGTTTTTGTAACGACTGGATCGGTCGTCGATGCCGGTTGCGGCTGGGCAGCGCCCCCTGCCGGAGTGCCGGTCGGCTTAACAGGTACGACTTTCCGAGCTGCCTTTTCGATGACGGCGAAGGCATCATCCGCTGCGTCCTGCGCGGCTTTCTGCTTCTCGAAGATGTGCGCAATACTATCTTCGGTTTCGACATCGGACCTTATCTTCTGGATCGCGTAAAGGCACTGGTTGCGCAGCTCCGGCGCAGCCCCGACTTCATCAAGCTCGGCTTTCACCCGTGCAATGTGCTCGTCGATCTTCTGCAACGCATGAGTACAGCGCTTCTTTACGAGGGCCTTGTTGATCTCGCCCACGCGGTTAATCAGCGTGTCAGATTCCTTGATCATCCCGTAAGGCGAGTCTGCCGTCAGGATGTCATCGATGCGCTTCAAGCCCTGTGCCGCATCGTCATCCTTCAGCAGTTCGAGACGGTTGAAGTCGAACCGCTGCTTGGCCTTCCGGAGTTTCTCCCAAGCCGGCCTCTGGTTTTCATAAAAGGTGCGCAGCTCCGCGACATCATCGGCGAGTTCGAGGAAGTCATTCTTGAACTCAATGAAGTGATCGAGAAACTGGTAGCTGTCCTGAATGCTCAACGCCTTGGCGACAACGCCCTGGGCATCCGCGATGACTGACGATCCCGGATAGTTGCCTGTGTCAGCAAGAGGCTTCCAGCTGTTGAGGTCTGATTGCCAACCAGCGAGATGCTTCCGAACATGCTGGGTAAGGGCATCCTCTCCGTCCGGCGCGATGGCCTGGAAAACATCCTTCGCAATGGAACGGGCCTTCTGCAGGCTCTCACGGTCAACGGTCTGCCGTTTGACAACGGTGATGCG
This sequence comes from Frigidibacter sp. MR17.14, assembly GCF_037095735.1. Taxonomy (NCBI): domain Bacteria; kingdom Pseudomonadati; phylum Pseudomonadota; class Alphaproteobacteria; order Rhodobacterales; family Paracoccaceae; genus Frigidibacter; species Frigidibacter sp. MR17.14. The sequence continues at coordinate 9,840 of NZ_JBAWKD010000027.1, forward strand.
CCGCCATTTGTTCGGACCATCGATCGCGGGATAGATGGCATCTGGCGTGAGCGTATTGTCCCCATCAATGACGAGGCTGATTTCGCCCATCATGACCAGACGGACAACAAGAAGGACCGTCTCCCAGTCATTCCAGCCGAAGGGTCGCCGCCCAAAACGATCCTCAACAAGGTTGTAGAGAACGACGGAATGCGACTTTGCCGCCATGAGAGAGACGTAGTTCACGACCTCCTTCAAGGCCTCGGCGTTCGCGACACTGCTGCCATCAAGGCTCAGCCCGTCCTGCGTCGGTGCGGCGAGAACAGAACGGATTTCAGCTTGCGCGTTCGAGACTGGATTCTTGAGGTAGCTGAGCTTCGGGAAGCTGTTTTTCACCAGATAGCCGAGCGCTTCTTCGACAGCCGCCCCTACCGAACCGGAAGGTGCAGGTCGCTGTTGCCCTGCGGCGTAGTATTTCGCTTCCTTCATCTGACGTTCGATGATGACCTTGAGCCGCTCCTTGCGTTCGCGGTTCTCCTCCTGGCGTTCCCGAAGAATTTTCAGGGTCGTTGGCGTGGCGGTGCCATCGTTCTTGCGCTTGATGTATTTGTCAGTCTGGAGATAGGTGCGCAGCTCTCTCGCAAGTGTCTTGTCGTCTTCGAGACGGACCAATACCTGACCGTCATCCATCGTGCTCTGCGTGATGCAGCGCGCGTCATGGAAATCACTGTATTCATCGGACAGCGGGGTCAGGACCGAGATGACCAGGTCGCCTTCGCTCCGGCTGCCATAGGGATGCAGGTCGCAAAGACGCGATACGCCGAAGTCCTTGTTGTTTTTCGGATAGCGGTATTTGCGGAGGCTGCCCAGTATCTCGTCGAAGATCAGTTCGCCAAGCAACTTGGTTTCTTCGCCGGAGCCGAGGTCAACGTCCTTAATCTCGCGGCTGATGTCGCGCTCTTCGTTGGTGAGGAAGAAGTAGTCCTCGCCATTCCGGTTGACGAGCGTTTCCTTCTCAAGGCGGAGAAGGCTGGCTTCGATCTCACCGCGAAGCGCCAGTCGGTCTGCATCAATGCGGTCGATGAACAGCGTGACCAGGTTATCGATATTCCCCGAAATTTCGTCGACATACCGGATGAGGAACAACGTCTTCAGGACCTGCGCGTCGAAAGGCTGCAGGCTCGGGTTGCTCTTGACCCCTTCGATCGCACGGCGGACGACCCCTTCAAGGAAGCTCTCGATCGCCGGATAGAAGCGATACAACGGCACGAGCACACCGATATCATCATCGGCAACGTCGAGCGCGCCAGTCTGGAAAGCGTCGAGCATCGACCGCTCGCCTTTCGCCAGGTGCAGGCCGGTCGCGCCGTATTTACGGCTGCTTTCGAAGACTTTTTGGACAAGCTGAAACTGATAAGGCGCGAAGGGGTAGACATCGACGAAGTCGTCGCGGTCCGCATAAGGCTTGAAAGTCATACCGACATTCTTGAAGCTTAGCTGGTTCTTCAGGATATCGGCCTTCTCGTCGTAGACCTTGCCAAGCTCTTTCTTGGCATCGTCGACTTTGGCAAGGAGACGCTTCTGGATCACTTCGTCGGCGTTCGCGCCTGAGAGCGACAAGCGCGTCCGGAAACGGCCCTGAATCTTTGAGAAGTCGTTAGATTTGCTTGCGCGGAGATCACCGAGAACGGTGTCCATGTCTTCCTGCGAGGTCACAACAACCCACGCCCGACCGTTGCAAGCCGTCCCGAGGTTCTCGGTGATCGTCTGCAAGTTCAGCATCAGATGGGTGTCTTGACCGATGAACTGACCGATTTCATCGACAAGGAAGATAATCCGGTGATCCGATCCTTTCGCATCGAGGTACTCCTTCACCCATTTGGCGAAGCTCTCGACAGATAGGGAAAAGTCCTGCTCGAAACGGGTAAGCCACGCATCAGCGTCCTTGATGTCCTCGCCAAGCGTCTTCGACAGGGCATCGGCAAGAGCGTCCGAATGGAACTGGTACGCATCGCGCTCATGCTTCCAAACGATGCCGTGGTCGGCCTTCAGCGTATCCTGAAAGGCATCGAACTTGCCGCGCTTCTCAAGATGGCGCTCCATATGCGCGATGTGAGGATGGTCGCCGCAATAACCAAGTCGGTCGTTGAACACCTTTAGGAAGACGCGAAGGATGACATCGCGACCGTCGGCGTTACTTGCTTTGCTATCGATGTTGAACAGGATGACATCGACATTGCTCGCGACCGCGCGCTTGATATCCGCTGCGAGTAGCGCATCCTGAATCTTGTCTTCGAAGAAGTCGATGGCCTTCTTAGTCTGACCGTCTTTAGTGACCTCTCGGTTTTCCAGAAGATAGGATAGAATCTTGATGAAGTGCGACTTACCCGAGCCAAAAAACCCGGAAACCCACACACCTACTTTGCTGGCGACAACGGGATCGCGGGAACTGGCAATTGCATCCACATAAACCTCAAAGAACTTCCGGATATGAACGTCCAGTTCCTTGGTAATCACATACTCTTCGAGTTCCTGCCACACGGACTCGGCATCAAACTGGTCGGCCTGAATGACACCATTAATGGAACGGTTGATCGGACGTTCAAATAGTTCTTTGATCTTCATTTATTGCTCTCTTAGTCGACCAACCTGAAAGCCCTGTAGTAGGGATTGTCTTTCAGAAGGCCGAATAGTTTCAGGCTCTGCCCATCGTATTTTCCCGGATAGAACAGCACGAGCGGCGTACTGCCCATCATCGAGTGCAGGTTGTTAAGCAGATTATGCGTCCGCAGTAGCGGGTATGCCGCACCCACACCGGAGACAATGATCAGGTCGTGATCGGCTGGCGAAGCTGCCGCGATCATGGCCTTGGCAACCCTACCTGAATCCAGCGGAGCGCGAAGCGCACGAAGCGTTGCATCGTCCCCCTTTTCACGCTGCATTTCGATGGCCTTGTCAAAGAGGCCGCGCTCCTTGAGGTGATCGACCAGCAAGGCCCAGAGATTCACATGGGCAACGCGTAGGTCTGGCCTGCGCTTGTTGAGCTGAGAGAGCACGAAACCAATGTGTTCACGCACCGCGAGCTCTGACTTGGGATCATAGTCAAACGCGAAGAACGGAATCTCACCCGAGAGATTCCGGCCCGAAAGGAAATCTTCCGAGGTGATGCGGTCCAGGATTTTGTTAAGGCGCTCATCGAGGTCAGTCACAGCGTCACCTGCAACCACTGGACGACATCATTCTGTCCGGTCTCTCTAAGATAGGTGAGCACGGCGGGGGCGATCTGAACCGGCTGAACGAGGTAGCTCTTCGTGTCCCCGATGAAGCCAGCCTCCTTGAGTATCTGGAACACGCTGTCACCGAGCTTGCGGGTCGTTGAGTCGTTCCATACCGGCATTTCCGGGTCTTCATCCCGTAGGTGAAGCACAAACTCTTCCCAAAGCTTGCGCGGCAGGTCATGCTTGAACGTCCTGAAACGCTCCCGAACCACACGATCCAGAAACTCCGCAAGGATCGCACTGTGCTTGACGGCCGCTGCAAGGAGGGCGTGGGTGGCGGTTTCTTTTGAGCCATCGCGAACCAGCTCCCAAAGTTCGGGGCTCATGGTCATCAGCCTGGCGCGCAGCAATGATGCCTGCCGCGCTGCAGTCCCTGGCGAACGCTTCTGCAGGACATTGTCTTCCTCGATGGCCTGCCGCCAGTCTTCCGCAGACACTTCATTGAGCAGCAGTTCGGCAATAATTCTGCTCTCCTGCAGCTTCAGCGAGCCGCCTGCTATGTCAGCCTTGTACTTTGACTTTGCCATCTGCTGCTGGGCACCGCCGCCGACCTTGCCTGCGTATCGTCTGCCCACCTCTTCTCGAATTTTGACCTGTGCTATCGTTGCTGTCTCACTCATTGATAGGCTTTCTTAAAGAGCCGCGCCTCGATTCTTGGTCGCCTAGGTCGGGCGCACCGTCGGTCGCAGCATCATTGTCTGTGCTATCCGCCTGACTACGCTCCCGAACGTAATCGCGCATGAACTCGCGAAGGACCTGCGCGGCGGGTCTGTCGTCGGCACGACAAGCCTCCAGGAACGCGTTGGCCTGCCCCGAACGGGTGGTCCGGATTCGATCTTAGTGCATGACGGGCGTCGGCGCCACGGCCTGAATGGCCGGCGGAGCTGAGCCCGATGGCGAAGCC
>NZ_JBAWKD010000028.1:0-13446 GCF_037095735.1 Frigidibacter sp. MR17.14
TGGAAGCTTGCCCGCTGGGCTGGCTGAGCCCGCTGGTCGCGGCCGTCACCGGCTTCGCGAGCCTGACGGCAGAAGACAAGCCTCTCCGACCGCAGATCCTTGCGCTGCTGATCACGCAGTACGAGCCAAACCTGCTCCTCGTCGCCAGCGGCCCGGGTGCAGGTCGCGCGCGGGCCGAAGGGATCGCCAAGTGGTTCGGCCTCAGCACGCAGGACCGCTGCATGCTCACGGGCATGCCGGGCGAGCGGCAGCTGATCAACGGCAAGCCGATGACCCTGTCCGGCGCGGCGATGGTGATCGCGAGAGATGACCCCGACCGGCTGCACCAGTTGATCTACGGCAGAACGTCCCGGCTGGCCGCGTGACCTCTGCGCGGCTCTAAAAAATCTGTCTCCCGGCGTTTCTGCACTTCGGGAGACGGTTTCACTTGGACTGGACACCGCCAGCAACCCGCGAAGGCACGTCCATGACCAACCCCCTCCCGCTCACGCTCACGCTCACCGCAGCGAACGGCAATCCCGTCCAGCCCACCACCGCCGCGCATCTGCTACGCCCGCTCGCGCAGCTGATGGCGCGCGCCTATGTCGCCGAACTTTCCCAGAAGGCCGCCAACCAATGACCGCCACCACCCGCAATCTTCTTCGCACGGCACATTTCCGCGCCGACGCCGACACGACGCCCGCCGTGCCTCTGGCGATCAGCTACGCGCGCTATTCGGACTCCCAGCAGAACGACCAATCCTGCGAAGACCAGCACGCCTTGAACCGGCTGGCGGCCGAACGTGCCGGCTACCAGCTCGTCGCGGAGTTCTCGGATCACGCGATGACCGGGCGCACCCTCCTGCGCAGCCGACCCGGCATCATGGCCCTGCTGGAACGGGTCGCGCGGGGCGACATCGCCGCCATCTTCGTTGAAGGCCTTGAGCGGATCGGCCGCCGCGCCGGCGATGTCACAACCGTCTGCGCAAGGCTGGAAGGCATGGGTCTTCGCCTCTACAGCCCAGGCGGCCTCTTCGACTGGAAGCTGGTGCCGTTCCTGGCAGCGATCGCGGAGTTCCAGAGCCGCGAGATCGGCATCAAGACCTATCGCGGCGGTGTCGGCACCACCAGCCGCGGTCGGGTCGCCGCCGGCCTCGGCTATGGCTACCGGGTGGTGCACAGGCCCAAGAACGAGTGCAATCGCGAGATCGCCGAGGATGCCGCGGCCATCGTGCAGCGGATCTTCCGCGACTATGCCGCCGGTCAGTCGCCCTACAAGATCGCCGCCGCGCTGAATGCAGAGGGCATCCCCTCCCCTTCGGGCCGCACCTGGTGCGACAGCACCATCCGCGGCGATGCCAAGAAGGATAGCGGCATCCTCAGGAACGTCTCCTATGTCGGGATCGTGCGCTACGGCCAGAACCAGTGGTACCGTGACGAGAACGGCAAGCGGGTCTCGCGACCGGCGGACCGCGAACACCTCATCGAGTGCGATGTGCCGGAGCTGCAGATCATCCCGGATGCGCTCTGGAACCGCGTGCACACCCGGCTCGAAGAGACGCGCAAGCTCTACGCCCGCGACGGCGCGCAGCTGAACGACACGCACCGGCCGAAGTACCTGCTGGCGGGACTGCTGACCTGCGGCTGCTGCGGCGGGCCGTTCTCGATGGTCGATCGGCGCTACGGCTGCTTCAACCGCAAGAGCCGAGGCGCCACAATGTGCGAGAACAGCCGCAAGATCGGGCGGCCCGAGCTTGAAGCCGAAGTCCTCTCCGTTCTTCGCGCGCCGCTCGATGACACCGAGCTTGCGACGGCCTTTGCGCAGGAAGCACAGCGAACCTTCAGCGACTACGCCGTCCAGGCCGGCGGTGAGCGTGCGGCACTGGAGCGCAAGCTGAAGGACACCGCGACCGCGATCGCGCGCCTGGTCGGCCTGCTCGAAGATGGCGGCTCCACCGCCCTGATCGAGCGGCTGAAGGAGAGGGAAGTCGAGCGTGAGCAGGTGCGCTTGGCGCTGGAAGCCCTTCCGGCCGGAGACCGGGCAATACCACTCCCCTCCCCCGAGGAACTGGCCTCGGCTTACCGCAAACAGATCAGCCGCTTGGGCGAGTTGCTCTCTGCGGGGGCAGACGGAACCCGGATCGAAGCTAATCGGCTGCTGAAAGGCATCATCCGGCAGGTCGTGCTCACACCCGACGGCANCGGCTTACCGCAAACAGATCAGCCGCTTGGGCGAGTTGCTCTCTGCGGGGGCAGACGGAACCCGGATCGAAGCTAATCGGCTGCTGAAAGGCATCATCCGGCAGGTCGTGCTCACACCCGACGGCAACGGCGGCCTCACGCTCGACATCCAGCTCGCCTGATCGCCCGGCTCTCCCATCAAGCGGATTACGACCGCCCAGCCCCTGAGATAAATGCTGATGTGAAGGCCCTCGGAGCCAGCCACGCACCCTGGGGCTTTCTCGTCAAGCTCCTTGGCCGCTTCGAGCCCTTAGCGGTCATCTGATCCTCCTGCAGTGGAGCACCAATGGTTCGCACCAGAGTTGTCTTCGACCTCACGCAAAGCCCGCGTCTCGAGCGAGGCCCCGCCATCGACGAAGAGCGTCTGCCCTCTCATGAAGCCGGCCTCCTCCGACAGTAAGACAGCGATTTTCGCGGTGACCTCGGCAGGCCTGCCGAACCCTCCCATCGGCAAGTCAGAGAGATAGCGTGCCTCGCCGTCGCTGCGGGCGCATTGTCTTCGCGGAAAAGTTCGGTCGGGCCGCGGGCAAAGACATTCACAGTTATCCTGATCGGTGCCAGCTCCAACGCCCAGGAGCGCGCGATGCTTATCGCCCGACTTCTGCGCACCAGTCGCCGGTCGGATGACATGCCCTTCCCTTCGGGCCCCAGGTTATCCCGACAGGCTTTCGGCCATCTTGTCCCGAAACCATTTCTGGGCTGGATCGTGATGCAGGCGGTCGTGCCAGGTCAGGATCTTCCGGAAGCCTTCGACCTTCAGGGGCGGGGGCAGGGCAAGGACACCGGGCTCAGCCGCCGCGAGCCGGGATGGCACGAGGGCAATCACCTCCGAGCGGCGAATCAGGTCGATCAGGACCGTGAAATTCGGCACGCTCACCACGACCCTGCGGCGGCGCCCCAATTTCTCCAACGCGGCATCGGTCGGGCCGGCGAAGGCGGAGCCATCGTGGGACATGATCGCATGGTCGAGCGCGCAAAAGCCGTCGAGCGTCGTGACGTCCGCGCGAAGTGGATGATCCGCGCGCAGGAGCGTCACATAGGTCTCGTCGAACAGCCTGCGCGCCTTCAGCGAACCGGGCGCCATCTCCGGCGTGACCAGCGCCATGTCGAGATCGCCCTCCGCCAGCTGGCGCGCAAAACCCGCAGCCACGGGGCGCACCGAGAGACGCACGCCCGGCGCCTCGCGGCGAAGCCGGCCGAGGAACGGCAGGAGCACGGCGCGTTGCGCATAATCCGTCGCCGCGATCCGCAGGGTCAGCGTGGCCCGGGCGGGATCGAATGCGCCGGGGTGCAGCAGCGCCTCCATCCCAGCCAGCACCTGGGCGAGCTGCGGCGCCAGGGTCTCTGCCTGCGGCGTCGGCAGCATGCCGCGCTGGGTGCGCACGAACAGGGGATCGCCGAACGCCTCGCGCAGCCGCGCCAGCATCCCGCTCACCGCCGGCTGCGTCACGCCCAGCCTGTCGGCCGCGCGACTGACCGAACGGGTCTCGAGCAGGGCCGACAGGGTGCGCAGGAGATTGAGGTCGAAGGTCCGAATATCAGCCACGGAAATATCTGATGTCAGGATTGGCGATTGGACTTATATCAGGCGGGCGGCCAGATCTCCAGCGTTCCACACACAGGAGTGACCCATGTCCGACATTCTCTGGCCCGAGGGCTTCGTCCCCGGCTTCACCGACAATTTCTGTTCCAACGAGGTGATCGTCACCGGGCTGAGCGCCGCCGAGATCTGGCCGTTCCTCGCCATCCCGTCCCGCTGGCCGGAGTATTACGCCAATGCGGCGGATGTGGAGATCCACGACGGCAAGGGCCCCGAGCTGGGCATTGGTGACAGGTTCTTCTTCCGAACCTTCGGATTTCCGGTCCCGGCGCGCATTGTCGAATGCGTGCCGCCGGTCAAGGGCCAGCCCGCGCGCATCGCCTGGCATGGCTGGTCGGGCGAGCCGGGGGCTGCGGACCGCCTGGACGTGCATCACGCCTGGCTGATCGAGGATTTGTCGGAGGGGCGGGTGCGGATCCTGACCCAGGAGACGCAGAACGGCGCGCCGGCGAAGGAGCTGGCCAAGGCCGTGCCGAACCCGATGATCAACGGTCACCAGGACTGGCTGATCGGCCTCGTTGCGGCTGTTCGGGCGGCAAAGGCCTGACGGGCTCGGTCCTCGCCGACCGCTTCAGAGCGCGGCGAGGACCTCTGCAATCTCGGCGCGCAGCCGCCGGGTTCGCGCCGGGAGGCTGCGATTGCGCCGCTGGATCAGCCAGAGCGCATGCCTGATCGGGACCGGAAGCGGCATCACCCGCAGGCGGTCCCGGCCGGGATGGGCGTCAAGGCCGCTGCGAGGCAGGATCGTATAGCCCAGGCCGCGCAGCACGGGCTCGGGGATCTGGCCGATCTGGTTGATGAAGCTGCGTTGCCGCAGCCGGTCGGCGCCGGGATGTGCGTCGGGGAAGTTCGCGCCCAGAAGCTCGTCCGCATAGGCGAAGCCGTCGGGATGGGCGATGAAGCCGAGCGCATCGAGCTGCGCGAAACTGGCGGGCACGGCGCGTTCCGCAGGCAGGAGCAGACACAGCTCGTCCTCCCCCACGCTTTCTCCCTCCAGCCGCGCGTGGGTCGGGGAGTGGTCGACGATGCCGAGGTCGAAGCGCCCCGCCAAAACGCCTTCGAGCACCCGCGGCTGCGGCATCGCCTCGAGCAGGATCGACAGATCGGGGGCCGTGGCCATCAGCTCCATGAAACGCGGATAGAGCAGCAGCGCGAGCGAGCCGGAGCAGGCGACAGACACCTCTCCGCAGCTCGGATCGTCGTGCTGCAGCTCACCCCGGAGCGCGCTTTCCTCCGCACGTCGCCGTCGCGCGATGGCCAGCAGGGACTCGCCCGCCGGGGTCAGCAGGAAGCTCTTGCCGTCACGCGTGAGCAGCGGCTGGCCCAGCTGCGCCTCGAGCTTCTTCACATGCTGGCTGACGCCGGGCTGGGTCATGTTCAGCGCCGCTGCCGCTCGGGTGAAATGCCCGACGTCGCAAAGCGTGGCGAAGGTCTCCAGCCAGGCCGCGTTCAACATCAGCGCATCCGTTTCGTTATCAACATGAGCACGAATGATAATTGGATGCCAAGGATTGGCCAATCCATATCTCCCGCAACGCCACAGGAGAATTCCATGACCAAGACCACCCCGCGCACCTTCTCCCACATCGGCCTCTCGGTGCCCGACCTCGATGCGGCCGTTGCCTTCTACCGCGATGTCATGGGCTTTTATGTCATCATGGAGCCGACCGAGATCGCGCAGGACGACAGCGACATCGGCGTGATGTGCGACGACGTCTTCGGCCCGGGCTGGGGCAAGTTCCGCATCGCCCATCTTTCGACCGCCGACCGGATCGGCTTCGAGTTGTTCGAATTCCCGAAGAGCTACAAGCCGGAGAACAATCTGCCCTACCGACAGGTGGGCCTGTTCCACTTCGCGATCCAGGACCCGGACCTGGAGGGGCTGCTGGCCCGCATCATCGCCGCCGGCGGCAAGCAGCGGATGCCGGTGCGCGAATATTTCCCCGGCGAGAAGCCCTACCGCATGGTCTATGTCGAAGATCCCTTCGGCATCGTCTTCGAGCTCTACTCGCACAGCTACGAGCTGACCTACTCGGCCGGCGCCTACAACTGAGGGTCCCATGGCAGATCTCTTCGACACGCTGCGCCTTGGCGGACGCCTCCTGAAAAACCGCGCGGCGATGGCCCCGATGACCCGCGCGCGCAGCCCCCGCAACCTGCCCACCGCCGAGACCGCGCGCTATTACGCGCAGCGGGCCGGCGCCGGGCTGATCGTGACCGAGGGCACGGTGATCTCGCCCGAAGGCTCGGGCTTCGTCGATTGCCCCGGCCTGTGGTCGCCCGAGCAGGTCGCGGCCTGGAGGCCGGTGACCGAGGCCGTGCATGACCAGGGGGCGGCGATCTTCACCCAGATCTGGCATGTGGGCCGGATGAGCCATGTCTCGTTGCAACCCGGTGGCGCGGCCCCGGTCAGCGCGACGGGCCAGCAGGCCGCGAACTCCTCGGCCTTCGGCCTCACCGAGGACGGCACGCCCGGCTTCGTCACCGCCTCGAAACCGCGACCGCTGGAGACCGGCGAAATCGCCCGCGTCGTCGGTGATTTCGCGGAAGCTGCCAAAAACGCGGTGGCGGCCGGCTTCGACGGGGTCGAGATCCATGGCGCCAATGGCTATCTGATCGAGCAGTTCCTCAATGGTGCGGTCAACGACCGGACCGACCGCTACGGCAGCCAGTCGGTCGAGAACCGCATCCGCTTCGCCCTGGAAGTGGTGGATGCCTGCGTCGCGCGGATTGGCGCGGACAGGGTCGGCATCCGCCTGTCGCCCTTCGGGCGGCTGCACGAACTGGGTGACTTCGAGGGTGAGGAGGACACCTTCCTTACGCTCGCCGCCGAGCTCGACCACCGCGGCCTGGCCTTCGTCCACATCATGGATCAGGCCAGCCGCGGGGCACCGGCGATGCCGCCGGGCTTCCTGCAAAGGTTCCGCGAGAGCTATGGCGGCGTGCTGATCCTAGCAGGTGGAATGGATCTGGCGCGCGCCAACGAGATGATCGGTGCCGGGCTGATCGACATCGCAGCCTTCGGGGCACCCTTCACCTCGAACCCCGATCTGGTGGAGCGAATGCGCCACGGCTGGCCGCTGACCCCGGCCGACCCCGATGCCTATTACGGCGGTGACGCGCGGGGCTATACCGACTGGCCGTGCTACTCCCCAGAAGGAGCAACCGCATGAAACCGATCCTGATCGTGATGACCTCACATGGCGACAAGGCCGGGCACGGGCCAACGGGGTTCTATCTGTCGGAAGTCACCCATCCGCTGACGGAGTTCCTGGCGGCGGATCTGCCGGTGGCCTTCGCCTCGATCGACGGCGGCGCACCGCCGGTCGACGGGCTGGACCTCGAGGATGCGGTCAATGCGCAGTTCTGGGCCGATCCGCTGTTCCGGGCCGCAATCCGGTCGACGCAGAAGCTGGCCGATGTCGATCCGGCCGCCTACAGCGCGATCTTCTTCGCCGGGGGGCACGGGGCGGTCTGGGATTTCCCCGGATCGCAGGCCGTCAACGGCGTGACCCGCGCGATCTGGGAGCAGGGCGGCGTGGTTGGCGCCGTCTGCCACGGCCCCGCGGCGCTGACCAATGTCACGCTGTCGGATGGCTCGCCGCTGGTGAGGGGCCGCAAGGTCGCGGCCTTCACCGATGCGGAGGAGCACGCCGTCGGGCTGGAGAGCGTCGTGCCGTTCCTTCTGTCGATGCGCCTCGCCGAGCTGGGGGCCGAGATGCAACCCGGCCCGGACTGGACCGATACCACCGCCGTCGATGGCCGCCTGGTGACGAGTCAGAACCCGCAATCGGCCACCAGCACCGGGCGCAAGGTCGCGGCGCTGCTCCTGGCTGCGAGGGCCGAAGATGCAAAAGGCTGACGCCTTGCAACGCTATCGCGCCTGGACATGGGTGCAGGGCAAGGATCCCCTCGACCTCGTTCTGGCCGAGCGTCCCGTGGCGGGCCCCGGTCCGGGCGAGGTGCTGGTGCAAAACGACGTCATCGGCCTCAATCCCGTCGACTGGAAAGTGCTGGGCAGCGCTTCGTGGCAGCCGGGAAAAGTGCCGGGTTGTGACGGCGCGGGCAGGGTGATCGCGGTCGGCGACGGGGTGCCCCTGGCCTGGATCGGCCAGCGCGTCGCCTATCACACCTGGCTGGGTGGTCCGGGCAGTTTTGCCGAGGTCACTCCGGTCGCGGCGCGGGCTCTGCTGCCTGTGCCTGCCGCGCTCGATCTCGAGACCGCCGCTACGGTGCCCTGTCCGGCCCTGACGGCCTGGCTCGCCCTGTCGAAGCTGCCAGTGCGCCAGGGCACGCTCCTCATTGCCGGGGCCGGCGGTGGCGTGGGCGGCTATCTTGTCCAGATGGCCTTGCAAGCTGGCTGGGAGGTGACTGCGCAATGCCACCCCCGTCACCACGAGCGTCTGGCCGGCTATGGTGCGGCGGTCCTGCCCTGGAACGCCGAGCTACCGCCCGCGGCCTTTGCCGCCGCCATCGACCTGCGCGGCCCGGAGGCCGCGGCGGGCCTCTTTCCACAGCTGCGTGCCAACGGCCATCTCGTCTGCATTCAGGGCCGCGTTTCCGGCTGGGGCAGTGAGGCCTTCGGGCGATGCATCTCGCTCCACGAGGTCGCCCTCGGGGCGCTGCATGTCCATGGAGACGCCCTGGACTGGCGCGCGCTGCGATCGGCCGCGACCGGGATCTTCGATGGCCTCGAGAGTGGCCGCCTGGTCGCGGAGCCCGTCGTGGTCCGCGCCTTCGAAGACCTGCCCAGCCACCTGCGGGCTCTCCGAAATCGGGACTTCTCCGGCAAGGCGCTGATCCGGATCGCAAGCGTGCAGGACGCGCAAGACAGCACAAGGAACGGGTTCTCCGGAGGGACAAGGGAATGACCATGAAACGACGTCGCCTGCTGGCGGCGATGGCATCGGCAGTCGCGCTCCCCCTTGTCGGGGCCAGAGCCGGACGCGCGGAGCAAGCCGGTGCGCACGTCGAGGCGCATGTCGCCCTGCGATCGCCATGGATGGCCAATCAGGTCGCGGTGACTTCCGACGGGACCTTCTTCCTCGGGCTTCCGCGCTACGCGAAGGACAAGCTCAGCCCGGCGCTGGCCAGGTGCGAGGCCGATGGCGTGCTCCGGCCATTCCCCGGCAATGACTGGAACGACTGGGCCCCCGGCAAGGACGGCGCCGAACGCTTCGTCTACCTCAACTCCGTGCATGTCTTCGGCGACGACACGATCTGGTGCGTCGACCAAGGCGCGCTGAGTGCCGGTGTCTTCGGTCCGGACCTCGCCGTGCCCCAGCCGGGCGCGCAGAAGATCGTTCAGCTCGACCTGTCAGGAGAGGTTCTGCGCATCCTGCGCTTCGACGAGACGATCCTGCCGGTGGGCGGGCAGATGAACGACCTTCGGCGGCATGGCGACCTCCTCTATATCGCGGATTCAGGGCTGGGCGGCCTCATTGTGCATGACCTCGCGACCGGAAAATCGCTGCGTCGGCTGAGCGGCGTCAAAGTCACCATGGCCGATCCCGACGCGCATATTCCGGCGGTGCTGGCCCATGTGAAGGGCGATGCCACCTTCCATCCGCCGAACAGCGATCTGATCGAGCTGACCGCGGATGGCAAATGGCTCTACTGGGCTTCGCCGACGAGGCCGCTCTGGAGGGTCCGCACGAAGGCGTTGCGCGACGTCTCGCTTTCCGAGGAGGCCCTGGCCGAGCATGTGCAGAACATGGGGGCGATGCCCTTCTCGGGCGGGTCCGCGATGGACGACCTCGGGAACTTCTACTTCTGCGAGACGACCACCAACCGGCTGGAGGTGCGCTCACCCGAAGGCAAGACCGTCACACTCCTTGAAGACGAGCGCCTTGTCCGTCCCGATGGCGGGTTCATCAAGGATCGGACGTTCTACGTGCCTGTGAAGGTGCCGTTGGCGGAGGCAGGGGACAATGCTGCTCCCCCCTACGCGATCTATTCGATCGCGCTGCCGGATGCCGTGGACGGGGTAAGGTTGGGGTCCCAGATCCGGACCTGAAGTGGACTTGAGGCGCCCGGGCCCACCCTGACGGGCCGCAGCGCCAATGTCCGGCGGGGCCTTCCTGTCGCCCTCGTTGGGCCGCGTGCAACCACGGACCGGCTCAGCGAGCGCCTCACCGCTCGTGTTTGAACACTTGACGTCAGTGCTGACGGCAAGATTTTCTTCTGTATCCCCTGCCGAAGGCAGCGCACCGACGCGCCGCGCGTCTCCCGGCATTGTGGAAGGAGCCATGATGAATACCGAGCCCCGACTGACCGCCAAGGACTTCAGCCCCGAGCTGCTCGAGCTTTACGACTTCTATGCCCACGGCATCATTACCAAGCGCGAGTTCCTCGACCGCGCGGCGCGCTTCACCGTAGGCGGTCTGACGGCGGCGGCGATACTGTCGATGATGAGTCCGGACTATGCGCTGGCCGAGCAGGTCAGCTTCAACGACCCCGACATCACCGCGACCTGGATCACCTACCCCTCGCCGAACGGCCATGGCGAGATGCGGGCCTATTACGTCCGCCCCGCCGGCTCCTCCCCGGCCCCCGGCGTCGTGGTCGTGCACGAGAACCGCGGCCTGAACCCCTACATCCAGGACGTCGCGCGCAGGCTCGCCAAGGCGGGCTTCATCGCGATGGCTCCGGACGGCCTGACCCCCATGGGCGGCTATCCGGGCAATGACGAGGCCGGCCGTACGCTGCAGCAGCAGGTGGACGGCACCAAGCTGATGAACGACTTCTTCGCGGCGGTCGAATTCCTGATGGCGCAGGACGAGGTTACCGGCAAGGTCGGCATCACCGGCTTCTGTTATGGCGGTGGCGTCGCGAATGCCGCGGCGGTGGCCTATCCCGAGCTTGGCGCGGCGGTCCCCTTCTACGGCCGTCAGCCCGCGGCCGAGGACGTCCCCCGGATCAACGCGCCGGTCCTGCTGCATTACGGCGGGCTCGACGAGCGGGTCAACGCTGGCTGGCCGGCCTACAAGGAGGCGCTCGACGCCGCGGGCAAGCTCTACGAGGCCTACATCTACGAAGGCGCCAACCACGGCTTCCACAACGACTCCACGCCTCGCTACGACAAGGCGGCGGCCGAGCTCGCCTGGTCGCGCACGATCGACTGGTTCAAGGCTCACCTGAGCTGACACCCGAGAACTGAGGCCGGACGGGGCGGTCGGAATCCGCCCGTCCAACCCACCGACGCACTGCATCAGTGATCCTTCACAACATACTTTCGTGCTGCTGATATGATGCGAGAAACTCGCTCGGCGTCTGCGACATGACCTGCCGAAACGCATGGGAGAACGCCGCGGTGCTCGCAAAGCCGGTTTCTCGGGCGACCTGCGAGATGGCCTTGTCGCGCCCGAGTTCCGCCACCGCCCAGAGGATGCGGGCGCGCTGCCGCCAGGCCTTCAACGTCATTCCGGTCTCCTCCGGAAACCGGCGGCTGGCCGTGCGCACGGAGGTGGCGGCGCGAGAGGCCAGAGTCTCGAGCGGCAGTTGATTGCGGTGGTCGCCAAGGGCGATCTCTGCCACCCGCAGCCCGATCTCGCTTGCGGGCATGGGCAGATAGGTCGGGGCCTGCGCCACGCACCGAAGCTCATGCAACACCAACCCGAGCATGATCCTGCCCCGCTCCGATACCAGGTCAGCCGCGGCAAGCGCCTCCAGCAGGCTGCGCAACAGCGGTGACACGGGCGACACGAAGTCGTCCTCGGGAAAGTCGTCCGGCTTTGCGGCGCGCAGGGCGGCGGGGGACCAGAGCACCACGAGCAGCTCCGCATTGGTCAGGATCTCCAGCCGATGCGGCATGCCCGGCGGCACCCAGGCTGCCAGTTGCGGTGGCAGAAGCCAGACGCCGCGCTCGGTCCGCAACTGGACCATGCCGGAGGTCACGAACGTCAGCTGCGCCTGATCATGCGCATGCTCCGGCAGTGCCTCCGCACGCCGTTTCAGAACCCTGTGCAGCGTCACGTCCACGGTCGCGGTTGGCATGTCAGCGATACCTGTTGGCCGCATATCGATGAACGAACCTGATAGCACTCCCGGCAGCGCATCCCAAGACGGAAGACTCCCGAAATGCTTACGACACTCATCGAAGAATATGGCTCTAACACTGTGGTCCAACTCGCCGAGGTGGAGATCCCGGTTCCGCAAGCCGGCGAGGTGCTCGTCCGGGTCCTCGCGGCAGGGGTCAACCCCGTCGACTGGAAGATCCGCAACGGCGCCGGCGCCCGCATGGGGATGACGCTTCCGATCCGGCTGGGAAGCGAGTTCGTCGGCGTCGTCGAACGGACCGGCACGAATGTCGCCGGCTTCTCCCAAGGTGACGCGGTCTGCGGCATGGTGAAGACCGGCGCTTTCTCGGAGTATCTCACGGTCCCCGCGGCGAATATCGTCTGCAAACCAGAGGGGCTCAGCGTCGAGGAGGCGGCAGCCCTTCCCCTTGCCGGCACCACGGCCTGGCAGGCGATGTTCGATGAGGCCGGCCTCGCCGCGGGCCAGCGCCTGCTGATCACCGGTGCGTCGGGCGGCGTGGGGTCGCTCGCGGTCCAGCTTGCCAAGGCCGCCGGGGCGCATGTCACCGCCGTTTGCTCCACCCGCAACATCGACTTCGTCCGGGGATTGGGGGCCGATGCGGTCGTCGACTATACCAAATGCCGGGTCGAGGAAGCGGTCCACGACATGGATGTGGTTCTCGACACCGTCGGTGCCGAGACGTTCCAGCGCACACTCACGACGCTGCGCCCGGGTGGCGCAATGGTGACAGTGGTCGCCTTCCCCAATGGCGATGAGGCGGAGCGTCATGGCGTCACGGTGAAGCGCGCCTTCACGGTCCCGAGTGCGGACACCCTCGCCCGGATCTGCGCGCTTGTGGGCGCCGGGAAGGTCACGCCGCATGTCGAACGGACATTTGGCCTGACCGAGGTCAGGGAGGCCCTGGACCTGTCCGAAGCCGGGCGTGCGCGAGGCAAAATCGTCCTGAAGACGGCCTGATTGTGCGTCGTGGGGCACCGCTTGCCGGTGGTTGGGTTACCGAGAGACGGCGACCGAGGACGGCGCGCCCGTGAGCGGCAGCTTTGTCCGCATAGCGGACGCCTCGGAGCTCCTGTCCGTGAGCATTCCTTCACCAGCATTTGCCTTACGGATGGGGCCACCGCGGGGCTGGTCGTTTCATCGGCGGCGCACGGAGCGCGTCGACAGAGGGACCGCCCCAAGAGCTCAGCAAGTTCATTCGCGGCTACGGCGCCGCAGCCGCCCCTCCAAGGTGGTTGGGAACGAAGAGCCTGAAGCTCCGTGGTGGTTTCAGCCCATCCTGACCTTGCGGATCTGCCGAAAGCCCCCTCCCCTACCGAGCTCATCGCGCTTTGGGGGCGCCACGTGTCGAGGCCGGTGTGAGGGCAATCGGCATTGCCAAAACCAGCGAACGCCACAGAGATGACTGCGGGGCTTTGTCGTCGCATTTCAGCGCTTTGGAAGGCCGAACTTGCCCGAACGCAAACAGCCTCGCGGATGCGAGGCTGTGTTTGCAGATATCGTTGGTTGCGGGAGCAGGATTTGAACCTGCGACCTTCAGGTTATGAGCCTGACGAGCTACCGGGCTGCTCCATCCCGCGCCAGGGGTTT
>NZ_JBAWKD010000029.1:0-9535 GCF_037095735.1 Frigidibacter sp. MR17.14
AAGTACTTGGTGATCGCCGCGGTCAGCGTGGTCTTGCCGTGGTCAACGTGGCCGATGGTGCCGATGTTGACGTGCGGTTTCGTGCGTTCGAACTTTGCCTTTGCCATATTCCGGGCGCCTCATTGTCAGGGGGCCCCCGGACGGGGCCCGATTCAACACCGGAGGCTGAGTATGGCGGGCTTGCGGAAAAAGCAAGCGGGACCTGCCGAAAGCCGCGGCGGTGCCGGAAATGGCGGAAGCGGCGGCCGCGCCGGGGAAGGCGCGGGCGGCCCCCGCGGGGGATCGCCCGGCCCGAGGGTCAGGGGTAGGTCGCCTGCGGCACGATGGTGACCGAGTTCGGCACCGAGCGGTCGATGCCCGGGATCGTCGCATCGGCGCCGCGGCGGCGGCGCTGGGTTTGCGCCGGTGCCGCAGTGGCGGCCGGGGCGGTGGTGGCGGCCGCGGCGGCGGCAGGCTTCGCGGCGGTGCCCGAAGTGGTGGCCGCGCCGGTGGCCGTGCTGGCCGCCGCGCTTGACGGCTTGCTGGCCGCCGGGGCCGCGGCGGCGGTGCTGCCACCGGTCGCGACCGCGGCCGCCTTGGCGGCCGAGCTTGCGCTGGCCGCGGGCACCGCGGCGCCGGTGCCGCCCTGCTTGGGCAGCAGCTGGCGGGCGGCGACCGCCTCGGGGGTGAACCAGGCCTTGTTCTCGACCAGCCAGNACCGGTCGCGACCGCGGCCGCCTTGGCGGCCGAGCTTGCGCTGGCCGCGGGCACCGCGGCGCCGGTGCCGCCCTGCTTGGGCAGCAGCTGGCGGGCGGCGACCGCCTCGGGGGTGAACCAGGCCTTGTTCTCGACCAGCCAGGCGTTGATCTGCCGCGCCGCCGCCGCCGCGAGGTTCTGCATCTGCTCTTCGCGGCTCTGTGTCAGGCCCGAGCCGATGACGGTCTGGCCGGTGAAGGGCTCGAAGACGGTGATCGACTTCGGCTCGGCGTTGATCCGGCGCTGCGCGGTGTCGTCCCAGACGTTGACCGACAGGGCCAGCACCGATTTCGGGTTCACGATCAACGGGATGCCCGGATAGGCCAGCGCGAAGCCATCGACGTTGATGCCCAGGTGATAGAGCTTGTCGCCGTCATAGCGCCCGGTGCGCTTCACGATCTCGGACTTCAGCAGCGTCTGCCATTCCTCGCCGGTGGCGGCGCGGGACGGACCGACCTGCTTCATCTTCGAGGTCACGATGATCGTGTAACCCAGCTGGAAGTTGCCCAGGTCGGCCGGCGGGGCCGAGAGGTCCTCGCGCCCGGCGCAGGCGGCAAGGGCGAGGGGCAGGCAAGCGGCCAGCATCAGCTTGGCCAGGCGTCGTATCGGTCGGATCATGCGCGAAGGTATCTCCCTGGTCGGTCAAGCCATAGCCGCGATGGGACCATGTAGCAATCATCGGGGCCATCACCAGGGCGTTGACCGCAGCCCGCCAGCCCCCTTGCGGGTGCCCGGCCGGCCCTTGGGCAGGCGCCAGCCGCGCCTATATCGGAGCCAAAGGAGGCCGCCCATGGATCAGATCGCCCCGCCCCCGCTGCAGCCGTCCCTGCCGGTGCAGGTGCCGCTTGCGACGCAGCCGCTGGGGATCCTCGGCTCGCTGAAGGTCGCGCGGCGCAACCTGATCGAGCTGATCCCCGAGATCGCGCTGCACCAGCCGATGGTTTCGGGGCGCACGGGCAAGCGCTGGCACATGGTGATGGACCCGGGCGCGCTCAGGCGGATCCTGAAGGACCGGGTCGAGGACTATCCGAAATCGGACGTGACCAAGCTGATCCTGGGCCCGGCGATCGGCGAGAGCCTGTTCGTGGCCGAGGGCGCGCAGTGGCGCTGGCAGCGGCGGGCGGCGGCGCCCGCCTTCTCGCACCGCAACGTCGCAGCCCTTGGCCCGGTGATGACCCGCGCCGCCGAACGCGCGGCCGAGCGGATCGCCGCCGCTTCGGGACGGGCGGCGAATGTCTTCGACGAGATGGTCTCGGCCACCTTCGAGGTGATCGCCGATGTGACGCTGTCGGGCGCCGAGGCCGGGGGCGCCTTCGACCGCGACGCGGTGCACAAGGGGATCGAGGCCTATATGGCCCAGACCGCCAAGACCTCGCTTCTGGACATCCTCGGCGCGCCGCCCTGGGTGCCGCGCCCGTCGCGGATGTTCGCCTCGCCGGCGACGAAGTCGATGCGGGCGATGGCGGATGCCACGATCGAGGCGCGGGCGCGCACCGGCCCGCGGCCCCTGCCCGACCTGCTCGACCTTCTGCGCGAGGGGCAGGACAGCGAGACCGGCAAGCGGATGAACACGGCCGAGCTGCGCGACAACCTGCTGACCTTCATCGTCGCCGGGCACGAGACCACGGCGCTGACGCTGGCCTGGGCGCTCTATCTCTGCGCCTTCGATCCGGACGTGCAGCGGGCAGCGCGGGCCGAGGCGCAGGCGGCGCTGGGACCGCGCGCGGCCACCGCCGAGGACCTGCCCGCCCTGCCCCTGATCCGCCGCATCGTCGAAGAGACGCTGCGCCTCTATCCGCCGGCGGCCTTCCTGTCGCGCACCGCGCGCGCCGCCGACACGCTCTGCGGGCGCGAGATCCGGCCCGGCGACACGGTGATCCTGCCGATCTACGCGCTGCACCGGAACCACCTGCTGTGGGACGAGCCCCATGCCTTCCGCCCGGACCGCTTCCGCGAGCGCAGCTTCGACCGCTTCGCCTTCCTGCCCTTCGGCGACGGGCCGCGGGTCTGCATCGGCGCGAGCTTCGCGCTGCAGGAGGCGGTGATCATCCTCGCGACGCTGCTGGCGCGTCTGCGCTTCGCGCCGGTGCCGCGGGTGGCCCCGAAGCCGGTGCTGATCCTGACCCTGCGCCCCGAGGGCGGGATCTGGCTGATGGTCGAACCCGCCTGACCTGCCGCCCCGCACGCGCGGTTTTCCGCCGACCGCGCGCCGCCCCCTCGCGGCCGCGGCCCCGGCCCCCCATGTCCAGAGCGACGGAATATGAACGGGAGACCCTGATGAGCCTTCTGAAAACCCTTGCCAAAGTCGCGATCGGCGTCGCCGCCGCCAAGGGCGTGAAGTCGATGATGGACCAGCGCCGCCAGCCCTATGACACCAGCCACGGCCGCATCCAGTCGCGCCAGACCGGGCTCGGCGGGCTTCTGGACAAGGTCGGCCAGCGCGGCGGCGGGCTCGACCAGCTGATCGCGAAGGCGGGCGGCGCGGGCGGCCTCGGCGGCCTCCTTGCCGGCGCAGGGCTTGGCGGGCTGCTGGGCGGCGGCGCCACGGCAGGCGCGCGGGCGGGTGCGGCGACGGGGGGCGGCTTCGCGGCCAAGCTCGACCAGGCCCAGCGCCATGGCGGCGAGCCCGAGGTGCCGCCGACGCCCGAGGAAGAGGCGGTGGCGGCGCTGCTGCTGCGGGCGATGATCCAGGCCGCGAAATCCGACGGCCGCATCGACCGCGACGAGCGTGCGCGGATCCTGTCCGAGCTCGACGACGCCAGCCGCGAGGAAATGGACTTCCTGATGCAGGAGATGGAGGCGCCGATCGACATCGAGAGGCTGGTGGCCGACACGCCCGCGGGGCTCGAGCCCGAGGTCTATGCCGCGGCGCTGATGGCGATCAATGTCGACCACCCGGCCGAGACCGCCTTCCTGCAGGCGCTGGCCCGCGGCCTGCAGCTGCGCGGCTCGGAACTGACCGAGATCCACCGCGAGGCCGGCCTGCCCCCGCTCGCGCCCGCCTGACCCCGCCCCACCGAGCCGGGGCCGAGCCGGGCCGAGGGCGCCCGCCCCCCTTCGGCTTGGCAAAAACACTCCGGGGAGCCGCCGGAGGCGGCGGGGGCAGAGCCCCCACCCTTTCCGGCTTTCGCATTGGCCCAAATATCCCGGGGGTGAGCGGGCAAGGCCCGCGAGGGGGCAGCGCCCCCTCCCTGTCTACTCCCGATGCCGGGCCGGACCGCCTCAGGTGAAGCGGTTGTCCCGCGGGAAGCCGCGCGGGGCCATGCGCCCGGCGGTGGCGCGCTTGGCGATCCACTCGGCCAGCTCGGCGCCGTCCTCGGTGCGGGTCCGCCCGGCCGGATCCTTCCACGACAGGCCCTGCGCCAGCACGAAGGTCGTCGCATCCGACAGGCCGCCGTCCTTGTACTTCTGCAGCCGCACGCCCTTGCCGCGCGCCATCTCGGGCAGTTCCTCGAGCGCGAAGACCAGAAGCTTGCGGTTCTCGCCCACCACCGCGACATGGTCGCCCGCGACGCGCCGCATCAGCTTGGCCTTCACCTTGTCGCCAAGGTTCAGCACCTGCTTGCCGG
Source organism: Frigidibacter sp. MR17.14 (assembly GCF_037095735.1). NCBI lineage: Bacteria > Pseudomonadati > Pseudomonadota > Alphaproteobacteria > Rhodobacterales > Paracoccaceae > Frigidibacter > Frigidibacter sp. MR17.14. The sequence goes on from NZ_JBAWKD010000029.1 coordinate 4,305, forward strand.
CGCGGGTCTGCGCCACCAGCTCGTCCGCGGCGGCGATGAAGCCGTCGCCCTCGGTCGAGGCCAACAGGTATTTCTCGCCCGCCCGGTGCACGACCATCTCGACGATGTCGGCCTCGTTCGGCAGGTCGACCATCAGCCTGAGCGGCTCGCCCATGCCCCGCCCGCCGGGCAGGTTCGCGCCCAGCAGCGTGTAGACCCGGCCGTTGTCGCCCAGAACCAGCAGCCGGTCCGTCGTTTCGGCATGGAAGGCGAAGCGCGCGCCGTCGCCGTCCTTGAACTTCACCTCGGCATCCAGCGGCTGATGGCCCTTCATCGCCCGGATCCAGCCCATCTTCGAACAGATGACGGTGATCGGCTCGCGCTCGATCATCGCCTCGATCGGCACCTCCTCGACCTGCCCCGCCTCGGCGAAGCCGGTGCGGCGGGCGCCGCCGGGGCTGCCCTTGCCGAACTTCTTCTGGATGTCCTTCAGCTCGGACGAGATCTTCTTCCACTGCAGCTTGTCGCTGCCCAGCAGTTCGAGCAGCCCGGCGCGTTCGGCGGTCAGCTCTTCATGCTCGCGCTTCAGCTCCATCTCTTCCAGCCGGCGCAAGCTGCGCAGGCGCATGTTGAGGATGGCTTCGGCCTGCGTCTCGTCCAGCCAGCGGGTCCCGGACGCGGAATACATCACCTCGGCCTCGCCATCGGGCCGCGCGGCGCGGGCGGGGCCCACATAGTCGCGTTCCGAGGTGGCGCGGGGATGGCTCGCCGACCAGTCCTCGGCCACCAGCGCGGCCTTCGGATCGTCGTCATAGCGGATGATGTCGATCACCCGGTCGAGGTTCAGATAGGCGGTGATGAAGCCCACCAGCACGTGCAGCCGCGCCTCGATCTTCTCGATCCGGTGCTGCGAGCGACGGATCAGCACGTCGCGGCGGTGGTCGAGGAAGGCGCGCAGCACGCGGCTGAGCGAGCAGACCTCGGGCACGCGGCCGTCGATCAGCACGTTCATGTTCAGCGAGAAGCGGATTTCCAGATCCGAATTGCGGAACAGCATGCCCATCAGCATGTCCGGCTCGACCGTGCGGGCGCGGGGTTCCAGCACGATGCGCACGTCCTCGGCGCTCTCGTCGCGGACATCGGCCAGCGCGGGGACCTTCTTGGTCGAGATCAGCTCGGCCAGACGCTCGATCAGCTTCGACTTCTGCACCTGATAGGGGATCTCGGTGACGACGATCTGCCAGGTGCCGCGGCCCAGATCCTCGACCGACCAGCGCGCGCGCAGGCGGAAGGCGCCGCGGCCGGTGCGATAGGCTTCAAGAATGTTCGCTGCCGGCTCGACGATGACGCCGCCCGTCGGGAAGTCCGGCCCCGGGACCAGCGCCACGATCTCTTCCTCGGTCGCCTCGGGGCGCTTGATCATCAGCTGGCAGGCCTCGATCAGCTCGTCGAGGTTGTGGGGCGGGATGTTGGTGGCCATGCCGACCGCGATGCCGCTCGCGCCGTTCGCCAGCAGATTCGGGAAGGCCGCGGGCATCACCACCGGCTCTTCCAGCGTGCCGTCGTAGTTCGGGCGATAGTCGACCGCGTTCTCGGCCAGACCTTCCATCAGCGTCTCGGCGATCGCGGTCAGGCGGGCCTCGGTGTAGCGCGAGGCGGCCGGGTTGTCGCCGTCGATGTTGCCGAAGTTGCCCTGCCCGTCGACCAGCGGGTAGCGGACGTTGAAATCCTGCGCGAGGCGCGCCATCGCGTCATAGATCGCGGCATCGCCGTGCGGGTGGTAGTTGCCCATCACGTCGCCCGAGATCTTCGCCGATTTCCGGAAGCCCCCGGTCGCCGACAGGCGCAGCTCGCGCATCGCGTAAAGGATGCGCCGGTGCACCGGCTTCAGCCCGTCGCGGGCGTCGGGCAGCGCCCGGTGCATGATCGTCGAGAGCGCATAGGTCAGGTAACGCTCGCCGATGGCGCGCGAGAGCGGCTCTGAGGAGGTGGCGCCGGCGCTGTCGAAAGCGTCGTCTGCGGGTTCGTCGGTCGGATCGGTCATGCCCCCGGATACTGCGCCGGGGGCGTCCCGGTCCAGATCGAAATCGCGATCGAAACCGCGCGGCCCGCCCCCTGGCAGGGAGCGCTTCGTGCTATGCTGTCCGAACAGGCATCGAGTCGCGCGCAGACCTCGGGATGCCGCGCGCTCACGACTTCGGGAACAAGCCGGCCGGACCTGCGTTCAGGGCACGGGTGGCGAAACCAGGGAAGGGTGAAGCGATGTTTCTGGTGCGATTGATGAAACTCGTGGCGCTGACCGTGATCGGGATGCTTCTGGTCGCGACGATCTGGGGACGCCCGCCCGAAGGCGGCCGCCCGACGACGCTGGCGGCGCTGGCCAAGGCCCCCGCCCCGCAAGGCCTTGCCCCGCAAGACGACGAGCGCAGCGCGCTGAAGGCGCTGATCGCCAATGTGGTTCCCGCGACCCCGGCCGTGGCCGCGACCTCGACCGCGCCGGTGATTCCGGCCGTGGCCGAGGCAAAGGCCGCCGCCGCCCCGATGCCGGCCGCGGTCGTTCTGCCTGCCCGCAGCGCGCCGAAGATCGTCGCGACCCGCGACGGGCTGCCGGTGCTCTACCATCCCGACGACGCGGTGGCGGTGCCCGTTGCCGCCTCGGCGGGCGCGACCGAACCCGGTCGCACCGGCTATGTCACCGGCAAGCGCGTGAACTTCCGCGAGGCGCCCACGACCGGCGCCGCCGTCGTCGACACGCTGGGCCGGGGCGAAGCGGTGACGCTGGTCGGCGCCCCCGAGGGCGGCTGGCAGAAGATCCGCATCGAGGGCTCGGGGGGCGAGGGCTGGATGTCGTCGAAATTCCTGTCGGACACGCCCCCGGCATAAGACGCCAGAGCGACGGGCCGGAGTGACCGGCCAGAATGACGGGCGAGAGTGTCGGGCCGGAGTGACGGGCCGGAGTGACGGGCCGGCCAGAATCAGACGCGGGCTCGGCACGGACGGCGGCCGCCTGGCGTCTGCCGCGCCGGGCCACGATCGGGTGAGCATGAGCACCAACGTCGACCAGTGGGCCGTCGCCAGCGGGCGGGCCCTCCCGGGTGCGGGCAGTGCCGGCAACCGAGCCGGCTGCGCCGCGCGGACGCTTGCAACCGCCCCCGCGCGGCCAGCCGCGCCACGGCCCGCATCGCCTTTCCGCTTGCCCCGCCCTGCCCTGCCCCCTAGCCCTTGGGCATCGCGGCAAGAGAGGCGGACCGATGACCAAGACGCGCAGCATCCTGATCACCGGCTGTTCCTCGGGCATCGGCCATGACGCCGCCCATGGCCTCAAACGCGCCGGTTGGCGCGTCTTCGCCACCTGCCGGTCCGAGGCCGATTGCGAGCGCCTGCGGGCCGAGGGGCTGGAAAGCTTCCGCCTCGACTACGCCGATCCCGCCAGCATAGAGGCCGCGCTGGCCGAGGCGCTGGCGCGCACCGGCGGCACGCTCGACGCGCTTTACAACAACGGCGCCTTCGCCTGCCCCGGCGCGGTCGAGGACCTGCCGCGCGCCGCGCTCGCCGAACTCTTCGAGACCAATCTCTTCGGCTATCACGACCTGACGCGGCGGGTGATCCCGGTGATGCGGGCGCAGGGCCACGGGCGGATCGTCAACTGCTCGTCGGTGCTGGGGCTGGTCGGGCTGAAATGGCGCGGCGCCTATGTCGCCTCGAAATTCGCGCTCGAGGGGCTGACCGACGTGATGCGGCTGGAACTGGCCGACACGGCCATCAAGGTGATCCTGCTGAACCCCGGCCCGATCACCTCGCGGATCCGCGAGAACTCGATCCCGCATTTCGAACGCTGGATCGACTGGCGCGGCTCGGCCCGGCGGGCGCAGTACGAGGCGTCGCTGCTGAACCGGCTCTACAAGGACAAGGGCAAGCCCGACACCTTCGAGCTGCCGGCCGCCGCCGTCACCGCCAAGCTGATCCGGGCGCTGGACGCGCCGAACCCGGCCCCGCGCTATTATGTCACGACCCCCACCTACCTGATGGGCGCGCTCCGTCGGCTTCTGCCCGGTCGGGCGCTGGACTGGGTCGCGCAGAAGGGCTGAACCGGGGTGCCGGCGAAGGATGGGGCGACCTTCCGGGGGGTTTCCCTTTTGCACCGCGCGGGTCTAGTGTCGCGCCCCGAAGGGCGCCGGGCGCCTTGAAGGGGGGCGAGGATGCTGAGGGACGATCCGCTGTTCTACGTGGTCGTGGCCGCGGTGCTGGTGGTGCTGGCGATCCTGATGATCGGCATCGGCGGTTTCGCGAAGGGCGGCGAGTTCAACCGCAAGCACGCGAACCGGCTGATGCGCTACCGGATCATCGCGCAGGCGGTGGCGGTGGTGCTGATCCTGCTTTTCGTCTGGCTGCGCCGCGGCATGATCTGAAGGACGTGACGACATGGTGGTTCTGAACCGCATCTACACCCGCACCGGCGACAAGGGCGACACCGCGCTTGGCAATGGCGCGCGGGTCGCCAAGTTCGACCTGCGCGTTACCGCCTATGGCACGGTGGACGAGACGAATGCGACACTCGGTCTGGCCCGGCTGCACGCCAGCGGCGAGATGGACGCGGCGCTGGCGCGGATCCAGAACGACCTCTTCGACCTTGGCGCCGATCTCTGCCGCCCCGAGATGGAGAAGGACGCCGAGGCGCCCTATCCGCCGCTGCGGATGATCGCGGCGCAGGTCGGGCGGCTCGAATCAGAGATCGACGCGATGAACGCCGACCTTCCGGCGCTGCGCAGCTTCATCCTTCCGGGCGGAACGCCGCTGGCCGCGCATCTGCACCTCGTGCGCACCGTCTCGCGCCGGGCCGAACGGGCGGCGGTCGAGCTGGCGACGGCCGAGGCGGTGAATCCCGAGGCGGTGCGCTATCTGAACCGGCTGTCGGACTGGATGTTCGTGGCCGCGCGGGTCGCCAATGGCGGCGGCGCCGGCGACGTGCTGTGGGTTCCCGGCGCGAACCGCTGATGTCGCGAACGACGCCTTCGACGCGGCGTTTGTCGATTTTAGCCTGTCAATGCCGCAGGGCAGCGGCTAACAAAATTACCGATCACGGGCTCACGGGGCCTCGGTAGACGAGATGACCAAGGAGATTATTGGCACATGAAGGTTCTGGTCCCTGTCAAACGGGTGATCGACTACAACGTGAAGGTCCGCGTGAAGGCGGACGGATCGGGCGTCGATCTGGCCAACGTGAAGATGTCGATGAACCCCTTCGACGAGAT
>NZ_JBAWKD010000030.1:0-8697 GCF_037095735.1 Frigidibacter sp. MR17.14
CCCACAGTGGTAATCTCCAACATGACCGCCTCCCCAAATGGATTGTTGCGATCCCACCTTGGCACGTCGATGCCGTCGGGGGCGGTTACATCATCAACGCCTGTCATCCCGTTACGTGCTATCGAAAACACAAATAACCGAACGTTCGTACATTCGTATGGCCCAGAATGCGGGTGAAAGTGGACACGGCACGCTATGGCGCCCCCTCCCGCCGCTTTTGCACCTGGCCATGGGCCCGCTCCATGCCCTTCACGACGCGGGTTTTGTCATCCGTGCAGGCGCGCGCCGGGGTCCCCGTCGCAAGCGCACGCGAAACTGTCGCGCGCGGTCCGGAAACCTCTGCGCGTCGTGCCAGCATGGCATGTGAACCCCGCCGCTGCGCGGAGGGGCATTGAGGGCGCGGTGGCGAGGAGGCCGCCCGCCACGCCAAACTTGGAGGAGGAGGTGCGATCATGAGCAGCAACAGAGGTGTCGTCTACATCGGACCCGGGAAGGTCGAGGTCCAGAACATCCCGGATGCCAAGCTGGAATCCCCGGACGGCCGTCGGATCGAGCACGGCGTGATCCTGCGGGTGATCTCGACAAACATCTGCGGCTCGGATCAGCACATGGTGCGCGGCCGCACGACAGCGCCGCCGGGCCTCATCCTCGGCCACGAGATCACCGGCGAGGTGATCGAGAAGGGTGTCGATGTCGAGATGTTGGAGATCGGCGACATCGTCTCGGTCCCGTTCAACGTCGCCTGCGGCCGCTGCCGCTGCTGCCGCGAGGGCGATACCGGCGTCTGCCTGACGGTGAACCCCTCCCGCGCGGGCGGCGCCTACGGCTATGTCGACATGGGCGGCTGGATCGGCGGACAGGCACGCTATGTCACCGTGCCCTATGCGGACTTCAACCTGCTGAAATTCCCCGATCGCGACCGCGCCATGTCGAAGATCCGGGATCTGACCATGCTGTCGGACATCCTGCCCACGAGCTTCCATGGTGCGGTCAAGGCCGGCGTCGGTGTGGGCTCGATAGTCTATGTGGCCGGGGCCGGGCCGGTGGGCCTCGCAGCGGCCGCCTCGGCGCGGATCCTGGGCGCGGCCGTGGTCATGGTCGGGGATTTCAACAAGGAGCGCCTCGCGCATGCGGCCAAGGTCGGCTTCGAGCCCGTGGACCTGTCGGCAAGCGACCGGCTGGGGGACATGATCGCCCAGATCACCGGTTCGCCCGAGGTCGATGCCGCCATCGACGCGGTCGGCTTCGAGGCGCGCGGGCATTCCGGCGGTGAGCAGCCCGCGATCGTGCTGAACCAGATGATGGAGATCACCCGCGCGGCCGGCTCGATCGGCATTCCGGGCCTCTACGTGACCGAGGATCCGGGCGCGGTCGATGCGGCCGCGAAGCAGGGCAGCCTGTCGATGCGTTTCGGGCTCGGCTGGGCGAAGGCGCAGAGCTTCCACACCGGCCAGACGCCGGTCCTGCAGTACAACCGCCAGCTGATGCAGGCGATCCTGCACGACCGCCTGCCCATCGCCGATATTGTGAACGCGACCGTCATTTCGCTCGACCGGGCGGTCGAGGGATACGAAAGCTTCGATCAGGGTGTGGCGCGCAAATACGTGCTCGACCCGCACGGAGCGCTCGTGGCCTGAGCAGCACGGGGTCGCGAGGCGAGAAAATAGGGAACGCCGCTGACCGGCGGCGTTCCCCAAGTGTGTCATGCCCTTCTCGGCGGGAGGCGATGCACTCGCCGAAGGCCTTGAGGCAACTCATCCGCGCCTCGACCCGACTTCGCACGGAGTGGCCAATCGAACCCTTACGCTTGGCTCGATTCAGGCGTCGCGTCTCGTTCAAGGTGGCGTTTCGGGCGCGGGCCGCCGGGCAATCCTCCTTCCATGCGCGACCGCTCTTGCGGATCCGGAGCGAAGGCATGCCCGCAACCGATCAGGGGCCGTGCCCGAACGCTTCGGCTCTCCGGTCGACGCTCGCGCCATGGCACCGTCAGGTGTCATAGGCACCGTCGCCCATGACCGAACCGATCTCATCATCCCCGAAGGTCTGCGCCAGACGGGCTGGAAACAGCGGGCTTTCGCCCTGCAGGCTGGAAGTGATGCGACGGCCCCGAGGTCGCCGGTCCGGGCGTCCATACCGATAGGGACTTTGCACCTTCGCCTACGGCACGACGCGCCATGCTTGCGCACCTACCATTCGCCGTCGCCGCGGAACTTGGTGCAGGTGCTATCGACAAGCAACGTCACGGGGGCCGTCCGTGCGGCGATAGTGGATCGGCAACGCAAGCCGCGCTTGGTGTCGACAGAGCGTGGAATAATCCTCAACCGGCCAGTCTAATCCCGCCATCTCGATCAGGCTGGCGACCGGCTCAACCGTTCACCGGAGCGGCAGGCCGAACAATGCCTTCAGCGTCAGGCAGGTATGAATCGCCTCCGTCGGGAAAACAGTCCCCCCGGACTGTTTTCTGCTCCTCCGCAGTCAGAGAAGGTCCCTGGATGGCCGCGCTTGCCGGTCTTCTCTGCATGCCGGCCCATCGTAGAATCGAGGCAGATGGAGAGAGATCCGCGGTTGCGCAGAGCCGCATTATAATCGGGCCAGTTCGTCGTGCGATAGCGGGAAGGGGAAGGCTCCGGCATGGCCAGAAGCTAACGTTCAGGTTCCATGACCTGAACCCGCCTCATCGATGAGCTGGACAGGGTTTCGAACTCCGACCGATGGCGCCGAGTTGTCTCGATAAGCTGGCCAGTTCCTGGTCTTGAAGCTCGGGGCTGTCGGTCTGCTCATGCCGCACAGCGAGCCGGCTGGTTTTAAGAGATAGACCCCTCGAGGACTTCTGCAACAGAGCCCCTTGTGGGGCCTACAGATCGATCTGCGCTGCCGCGAGACCTTTCGCGAGGATCGGGCCGGTCGGACGACCGGTGGGGGACCCGCCGGCTGGCTCCAGCGTGATCTCGTAAAGCTGGCCGTCCTTCGGCGGCGCGAGCTGCGGGGGCGCGAGGCTTGTACCCTCCGGCCCTTCGAGCAGCCCGATCGACACCGGTCCCACCTGCGGTGATGGCAGCGTCCAGACCTGCATCTGCCGGCCCGCCGGAACCGTGACATCACTCACGAAGCGGATGCGGGCCGTTTCGCGGCCATAATCCTCGACGATCGCGCGGGGGGTGCCGACCTCGTCAAGGAGGACGGCGATCACCAGCGGATCCGGCGGCATCAACCGCTGGCCGATGAGCACGCCACCCAAAAGGCCTATCGCGGCGGCCAGCCCCAAGGGCAGGCCGAAGGCGCGCCGCCAGGCCGAAGGCGGCCGGGTAACATTCGCCGCAACCGGAGTCTGCGGGATCCCTTCGGCCTCTTGCGACGCCTCCTCGATCCGGCGCGCGAGATCGGCCCAGAAGCCCTGGCGCAGCGCCACGTCCGGCGCGGTCAGGTCGAGGGGAAGGAAGCGGAGGCGTGCGCGCTCCACCGCCGCGGCCCATGCGGGATCAAGCTCGAGGGCACGCTCCAGTGCCTCGGCCTCGGCCGGGTCCAGCAGGCCGAGCACGAAGTCGTCAGCGCGGGCGTCGCGATCTGCGGTCATGACAGGCACCTCCGCAACAGCGCGAGCCCGCGGTTGATCCACGATTTGCAGGTGCCGAGCGGCACCGCCTGCAAGGCCGAGATCTCGCCATGACTGAAGCCGCCGACATAGGCCAGCAGGATCGCCTGTCGGGCGCGCGGCTCCAATGTCGCAAGGCAGTCCTTCAGCGCCACGCGGTCGCCGAGCGCGTCGATGCTGGCCACCGCCGCACCCCGTCGCCCGTCCTGCAGCGCCGCCAGCGCCGCGTCGTCGAGGATCGACAGCCGCGCCCCGTCGCGCAGGATGTTGAGGCAGCGGTTGCGCAGGATCGCGAACAGCCAGCCACGGCCCGAGCTTTCGCCGGCACGGAACTGCACCGCGCGGCGCCAGACGAGCACCAGCGCGTCCTGCACAGCCTCTTCGGCCAGATCCCGGCGGTGCAGCATCCGCTGCGCGATGCCCATCAGCCGTCCGCCTTCCAGATCGACAATCCGGCGCAGGGCGGCCTGCTCTCCGCGGGCGCAGCCCTGGATCGCCTCGCTGATCTCGCATCGCGCGCGCGGCGCGGCGGCTTGCGTCATGCCTCGAACCTCTCTCGGCGGCGGTCTGCTTCGGGACCACCCTTCCACGACCTGCCCCCCGCAATCCAGCGTCCACATCATGCTCTCCCGGATCCCGATGCAACGATGACACGCGTGGGCGTGGTTCGGATGCAGCCGTGGCCTCAGAAAATTTTTCCTCACCGCTGCATCCATCCGCCGACCCCGCGGGTCATTGGCGGCGGAAAGGGCGGCGGGAGGTCGCCCTTCGCAGCTGAAAGGACCGACCATGACGCTTCTTCACCGCACCCTTCTCGCCGGCACCGCGATTGCTCTTTCGACCGGCGTCGCCGCCGCCGCGCCGATCATCGGGTTGCTCGATTCCGGAATGCTCGTCTCCTTCGACAGCGACGCGCCCGCGGAAGTGAAGATGATCCAGGTGACCGGGGCCGAGGACCTCGTGGGCATCGACCTGCGCCCGTCGAACAAGACGCTGGTCGGCGTCACCGCCGCGGGCACCATCGTCACCATCGATCCCGCCACGGGGGGCGCGACCGAGTTGTCGAAGATGAACACGCCCCTGCCGATGAGCGACGCGCCGGTGGTGGTCGATTTCAATCCGATGGCCGACCGGCTGCGACTGATGACCGGAACCACCAACCACCGCGTGAACGTCGACACCGGCGAGGTCACCGTGGACGGCAGCCTCGCCTACGAGGCCGCCGACATGCATGCGGGCGAGACGCCGGCGATCGCCGCCGCCGCCTACATCAACTCCTACGGCAAGCCCGAGAAAACCGCGATGTACGACATCGACACCACCATTGGCGCCCTGATCCAGCAGGTCTCGCCGAATGACGGCACGCTGAAGGCGATCGGCAAACTGGGGATCGAACTGGGCGACACCACGCCCGCCTTCGACATCCAGACCACGGCCGATGGCACCAATTCCGCCTGGCTGATCGCCTCTAACACGCTTTACGCAGTGGATCTGGCGACCGGCGCGGCAACCGAAGCGGCAACCATCGAAGGCATCGACGGTGATCTGATCGACTTCAGCGTCCTGCCCGCGATGTGACCCGCGAGGCCCCGGGCGCGGCGACATCCATCGCCCGCCCCCACAGGTGAGGCCGGGTCCGGGGTCAACGTTCTCAGTCGGCACACTCAGTCTACCGGGCGGCGCTTTGCCGCCGCCTGGTCCGCAGGGCCCATCGCCCCGGCCCCTGCGCGGCCAGCACCAGGAGCCCGCCCGCGATGGCCCAGTTCTTGACGACGATCGTCACCTGCCAGGGATCGGCGCGGAGTTGCCAGTGAAACCAGCTGGTCCCGATGCAATAGGCGGCCATGACCAGCGCCCAGACGGTCACGCCCGGACCGATGACCAGTGCCATCGCCGCCAGCAGATCGAACCCCGCGATCCAGGGCACGCTCGCCCCTGGAAGCCCCACAGACCGGACCATCGCCGCAACCGGCGCAGGATCGGCCAGCTTCTGCACCGCGCCACCAAGGAAGAGCAGCGCGATCAGGACCCGCCCGGCCAGATTGAGTGCGTGTCGCATCGGATTATTCCCCTTTGTTCCTCCTACGACCCGCGACCCCCGGTCGGATCAATGCGCGCGCCCCGGCGTTTCGCTTGACAGATCGGCCCTGGGCGGCGCGTTCTTAGGGCTGTGACGGGGGAAGGCATGGATCACGATCCGCTGGCGGAGACATTCGCGCGCATGGCGCGGGGCGACCGCGCGGCGTTGCGGGTCCTTTATGCCGAGGCCGCCCCGAAACTTTTCGGCATCTGCATTCGTATGCTCAGGGACAGAACCGAAGCCGAGGATGCGCTGCAGGAAATCATGACCCGCCTTTGGACCAGGGCCAGCCGTTTCGATCCCGCGCGCGGGTCCGCGATGACCTGGGCGGTCGTGATCGCGCGCAACCATTGCCTCGACCGCCTGCGGGCGCGCCGCGACCCCGTGGCGCGCGACGAGGCGGCGATGGCCGCCGTGCCCGACGCCGGCCCCTCGCCCGAGACGCTGGCCCTGCGCCGGGGCGAGGCACGACGGATCGTCGACTGCCTCGGCCAACTCGACCCGCAGCGGGCGCAGGCGATCCGCAGCGCCTATCTGGACGGCGAAAGCTACGAAGGCATCTCGCGCGCGCTCGGTGTGCCCCTGAACACGCTGCGCAGCTGGCTGCACCGCGGCCTGAAGGCCCTGAGGGAGTGCATGGAGCCGTGACCGAGGACGATCGCCTGCTTGCCGCGGACTATGTGCTGGGCGTGGCCCCGGCCGCGGAGCGTGCGCGGGCCGAGGCGCGGATTCGGCAGGACAGGGCCTTCGCGGCCGAGGTCGAGGGCTGGCAGCGGCGACTGTCGGGGCTCGACGCGGAATTCGCGGCGGTCGAGCCGCCCGCTGCCCTGCTGGGCCGCATCGAGAACCGCCTCTTCGGACGGCCGCAGCCAGTGCGGCGCGGGAAGCGGATCCTCGGTTGGCTTTCCGGCGCGGTGGCGGCCGCGACCCTGGCGGCGGTGCTGCTCTGGCCCGCCGCCCCCCTGCGCCCAATCGCCGATCTGACGGCGGCGGACCTCAGCGTCGCGGTCCTGACCCAAGGTGACAACCTCATCTTCCGCAGCGCCGCCCCCGCCCCGAGCGCGCGCGATTATCAGCTCTGGATCATCCGGGCGGGCCAGCCGCGCTCTCTGGGCCTCTTGACTGCGCCCGAGACGGTGGTCAGCGCGCGGCTCGAGCCCGGCGACGTGCTCGCCGTCAGCCTCGAGCCCACGGGCGGCTCGCCGACCGGCCTGCCGACCGGCCCGGTGCTGGCCACGGCAGAAATCACCGAGCTCTGATTTTTTTTCGCATCGCCCTGCAACGCGGCCGCGGAGCGTTCCGTATCCACCCCGACCGCGGAAGGAGCCGCGGCTTGGAGGATGCAAGATGACCAAAGCTAAATTCGTGATCGCCGTCGCCCTGTCGATGACCAGCCTTTCGATGGCCGCCCTGCCCGCGCTGGCGCAGAACCCGATGGTCGGCGGCGCGCCGATGTATGAAAACAAGACCATCGTCGAAAACGCGGTCAATTCCGCCGACCACACGACCCTGGTCGCTGCGGTGAAGGCCGCGGGCCTGGTCGACACGCTGTCGGGCAAGGGCCCGTTCACCGTCTTCGCGCCCACGAACGCCGCGTTCGAGAAGCTGCCTGCAGGCACTGTCGAGACGCTTCTGAAGCCCGAGAACAAGGACCAGCTCGTCAAGATCCTGACCTGTCACGTGGTCGCGGCCGATGCGATGGCCGCCGACATCGGCAAGATGATCAAGGACGATGGCGGCAAGCACGTCATCAAGACCGTCGGCGGTTGCGAGTTCACGGCCTCGATGAAGGGCGACAAGCTGATGATCGAGGACGGCAAGGGCCAGATGGCCACCGTGACCATCGCCGACGTCAAGCAGTCGAACGGCGTCATCCACGTGATCGACACGGTGCTGCTGCCGAAGATGTGAGGCGTGCCCTCGGCGAGCCGGTGGTCACGGTCCCTTTCGGGGATCTGACCACCATCTTCGGCACAGCGGCCGGCGCACCTCGGCGCCGGCCGACGCCATCTTGGTCTCAGGGCCCCCGGATGTCTTGCCCGATCGTCTCCCGGGCTGTGCAGACATGCGACCGCGGTCACTCGGTCGGGCCCTGTGCCGCCGTCCGACCGTCGACGGTGGCTTGGCCTGTGCTGCCCAGTCCCGCGCTCGCCCCACGGGCCGCTCCCGCGAGCGGCAGGGGACCAAGGCGAATGGCGGGGAAGGTCTGATCTGGGCGTCGCGTCGTCCGTCGCGGCGGTTCCGGACCCGCGCGCCCAACCGCGGCCGCAGGCACGCCGCCGCATGACGAGCCCAGGGGCGATCCGGCGGTCGGAGGTCATCGCGGGACACTTCGGATCCGCCATGCCCCGAGGTCGCTTTCCAGACGCGTTGTCGTTGCTGGCGCAGACAACGTCACCCCGTCGCCGGACGATCGTCGAACATGCAGCGCCGAAGGCGGGCACGGTCCATCTGGAGCAAACCGAATTGGTTTACGAGCTCACGGAAGACCTTGTACGGCTAGTCGAGCGAACGGAACCGGATCCGGGCCCCGAACCGGGCTCGGTCGAGCATTCGCAGGCCGACTTCGAGGCGATCGCGGATGCGTTGCTTTCGAAAGGCGCGCCCGACACCCTGACTGTCTTCGCCTACGGTTCCCTGATCTGGAACCCGGAGTTCGAGCATGAGAAGGTCGTTCGAGCCGTCGCGACGGGATGGCACCGATCCTTCTGTCTGAAGCTGATACGATGGCGAGGCACTCGCGAATTGCCGGCGCTCATGCTTGCGCTCGATCGAGGCGGCGCCTGCGAAGGGCCTTGATGCACTTATCGGTGAGGCGGATTCACGTCGTGAATCCTGACTGTTAGCTTCGGGCCATGGCAAAGCCCCCTTCCCCTCGCTATCGCACGACGAACTGGTCCGACTATAACGCCGCCCTGCGCCACCGCGGATCTCTCTCGATCTGGTTCGACCCAAGGATGGCTTGGCACGCAGCTTGGACGGGCAAGCGTGGTCACCCAGATACCTTCTCCGAGGCCGCTATCCA
>NZ_JBAWKD010000031.1:0-8559 GCF_037095735.1 Frigidibacter sp. MR17.14
CCCCGGTCCGTCGGAAGGACGCCGGAAAGGGTGCAGGGCACAGGCGGCGAGCGGTCCCGACCCGGGGTGGCCGGAGGGGTGGCACGCCCTCCCGGTCCGTCCGAAGGACGCCAAGGGTGCAGGGGGCGGCGAGCGACTCCCTGCCCGGGGGTGAGGGGGAGGGCGTTCCCCTCGGGCCCGCTGCCAGGCGGGACCAGGGTCCAGGGGCCGTGCCCCTGGCGAGCGTCGCAAGTGTGCTGTCGGGAACCGACTGCGACACTTGCTTAGTGAGTACTTTCCCCGCGCAAATCTTTGATCCGCGCGTTTCCGGACCGGGCGCAACGGTCCGACTTCCCTGCCGACCTCTCCAAGGCCGGGACCCTCGCCATGTCTTTCTCCTCCGCCAGCACCGCGTCCCGCTATCGTATCGTCATGCGCATGGCGGGCCTCTTTCCGCAGCTTCTCGGCCGCTACGAGAGCCATCGTCTGCGGGTTCAGAAGGAGCGGGAGCACTGCAATCCGACCCCCGAGCGGCCGAACCGCCTGCTGATCGGCGAGCCCGACTGGGCCATCGCCCTGCGGCAGCGCGTCGAGAAGATGCGCCGGCGCAACCTCGCGGCGGAGGTCAATGCGCTGCATGCCCGCCGCCACAGCACCGAGGCGCACCTGCGTGAGGCTGACGGCCCGAAGGATCCGTGGCGGGCCTCGAAAGACGGGCCGCTGCGCGAGATCATCCTGACCGCGCATCACGAATGGTTCGACGACGCCGAAGACGCGGCCGTGGAGGCAGCGATCAGGGACGCGCCCAACCTGGATCGTCTGGACCTGCATGTCCTGCGCCGGCAGGCCATCGCGGCGCGCGAGGACGCCTTCATCACTCGCGCGACCACTTGGCTGCAGGACACCTTCGGCGCGGCCTGCGTCCATGCCCGCGTGGATCACGACGAGAGCGCCTGCCACATCCATGCCGTCGTCATGGTCACCACCGAGAAGACCTCGGTCCGGCGCGGGCGACAGGAGATGATCCAGCCCTCCGCCCATGCCTTCATCAAGTCCTACGAGGCCGGGCAGGACAGCGTGGGCGAGGCTTTTGCCGAGCTGGGGCTCGAGCGCGGCGAGCCGCGTGCTGCCGCACGCAGGGAGATGATCGCCGAAGAGGACGCCGTGAGCGCGGCCGAAGGTCGGGCATTCGACGTGACGAAGATCCCGCCGAAGCGCGGCTATGTGAAACCGGCCAAGTGGCGGGCGGAGGAAAAGCGCGCGCTGGCCAAGATGCGGAAACTGGCCGCCGAGGAAGCTGCAGACGTGCTTGCCGCGGCCCAATCGGACCGCGTGCTCGCGGCCAAGAGCAGGGCGACCGTGGACGCCGAGATTGCAGCTGCGCGAGCCGAGCGGAGCGATGCTGCCGCCGACAGGGCCAAAGCCAGATCGAGCGCCAGCGACGCCGAGGCGGATCGGTTGGTGGCCGCCAAGGAGAGATCTGCCGCGACGGAGAAGCTGGCATTTGCCAAGCGCACATACGGGGCCATGCGCGCCGCAGAGCAGCTGCTTGGTGACGGCGAGCGCTTTGGCTGGCAGGTCCCAGACCCAGAGCAAATGCCGAAGGACGCGCCCAAGGGCGACCGCCAGACTGTCGCTGCACTCGGGGCGTCGCGGGTGGCCCTGCGCGTCCTGACCGATGTCTGGTCGGCGATCCGGCGAAAGCAGGACCAGCTGGCGAAGCATCGCAAGCAGATCGCTCAGGAGCGAGCGGAGCTGGAACGCGAGCGCAGCACGCTGCGCGACGCCGCAGCGGCCTTCGCCGAGTGGCGGCGCGACACTGCGGAGGAGCTCCGGGAATGGCTCAAGCCCATCTTCTCGCGCATTGGACAGGCACGGGGGGCTGAGGTGGAGAAGAAGCTTGATCGGGCGCTCAACCCGAGACGTGCGGATGAGGATCGCTCCTGACGTCATCGAGAACGCCGAGCGCTGCCAGCTCCTACGCGCAGCGCCCTGTCCGCGGCAGCAGGGTGCGCATCCGGGGGGCAGAAGAAATCTGAGAAAACTGTCTTCGGCGATTTCTGCGGTCTCGCGACCGGTCTCACTTCCCCTCTGCCAAAGCGAAAGACCCCCGGCTGCCGGGGCCGCGACGGCCGCCGCGGTTCACTTCCGGATCGCCGCGAACCCTCGGAAGGAGGACCTCCGATGACGAAGAAAAAGATCTTCGTTCCCAAACCCAACGATGCCCTGATGGCCCAGCTTCAGGGTGTCGTCAGCAGGGCCCAGCAAGGTGCCGAGCGTGACGCCGGCAGCTGGGCCAAGGCCCGTGCCGCCTATGGTCAGCTTGTGTGCCAGATCTTGGACGAATTGAGCCAGGACACCCGCAGCGAGCTCTGCGGGGCGCTGGCAACGGCGGCGACCGCGAGCCAGCGGCGCCTGCTCAGCCTCCACACCTCTTGGGTCGAGCCGGTGGTGGCTTCGGCCGATGCGCAAGGCGCTTCGCCAGGCGTCAATAGCGTCGCGACGAAGGGTGAGACGCAATGATGTCGACGGCGGCAAAGATCGTCAGCGAGATGCTGGCGGAAAGGGCAGGTGCCCGAGCCCGCAGGGAAGCACTCCTTCGCGGCGCGCTGGTGGTGGCCCTCGCCTTGGGCCTGATGATGATGACGCGGGCCGCGCTCGAGGAGGTTGCCGGGTTTGGCCATTGCCGCACGCGTCAGCGAGGGAGTGGGGGCAGTAGGTCCCAAAAAGCCTATTTGCTCGAAAGGGCCGCGCATCGCGCGGCCCTTTTCTATTCCCAAAAGCTCGGGTAGCTGCCTCGATCGCCGGGTCTGCTTCGCGCAGCAAGCTGCCGCACGGGCTGGCGACCACGGTGGCCGCCAGGCGCAGGAACCTGCATTCTAAACACTTAGTTCAGATGGTGGTGACAGAAGACACGCTCATGTGTGTAGTTTGCCGCAATATAAGGAAGATACGCGCTGACCCGAGGATCAAGTGCGCAACGACCAAAATGCGACTCAATGAGATCCGATTGCTCGAGCCTCACAATCTAGCGCAAGAATTCCGCCACCCTTTTCACTTTAAGATGCATAGTAGACGGGCTGCAACCTTTTAATCAGTAACTTAAACTCGCCACCCGGCTCTTGCCAGTTCGTGTGGCGCAGGCGCAACATAAGCTCTTCAAAGCTCGGCTTCGAAAGGGGTGCGCCTCCCAGCTTTTGGGAGAAGGTTGTCCACCGTAAGGTCTGGTCAACAGATTTGCAAGAGAGAAAATCGCAGAAGATCAAATAGTCCTCGGCATTGACCTTGGGGTTGAAGTCCGAATTCAGCAATGCTTCAGAAATTCTTTTGCAAAACGCCTCTCTTCTTCCGGTCTCCTCATCTAGATCGCAGTGCTGCAGATCATTCGGGGAAACGCTATTGAAATAATGGAGCGCACAGAGCATCGAAAAATAGCCTTTGTGCATTCCAGAAAGGATGTTATCCACTATATTTCGTGTGCCATCTTGTTCACAGAAGGAAACAGGATCCACCATGAGGCCGATCAGAAAGGTATTGGCAATTTCCAAAGGGATGGAAGTGCTGCCGCTGTCGTAATTTCCCTCAAGGAGCTGGCTGAGCTCGTAAGCGATATGGGCCTTAAGAGCTAGACGCTCAGAACTTGGAAATCGATTTGTCAGAGAAGAAATCTGCTTCAATAGAAATGCAGATCGTATGATGGGTGGAGCCCGAAAGTCGACTGAGATCAGGTAAAATATAATTCGCACCGTGAGCTTGATGCGTCCAAATAATTCTTCCAGAGCAAGGCTTTTGTGTTCCTCGCCCAACTCAATTTTCCCGAGCCTCTTAATAATTCGGTCGATTGCTGAGAAAACATCTGCAAAAGAATTAACAAAAGCCTGACGCTCCGACCCACCCAAGAAACGCAACGCATCAAGCGCTTTCCGACCAGATTTCTGCGCTTCGAGAGAAATGCTTCGATCTCTCTGATCAACCGCAATATCTTGGCCGAGCGATTTCTCTAGAGCCTCACATACTTCACCGACCTCATGCTTTACACGAGAGATTCGCGTCACAAATGGTCGCTGAAGATCTTCACGCTTTTCGACATTAAGGAATAACTTGTACTCCTCCAAGCCGTCCGCCAGTAGATCCTCTAGGATATTGAGCGTGTCTACACTTTTAGCAAAAATGTGGAAGTCATCAACATACCGGCGAATTACGTAATCCTTCTCTGAAGCCAACCCCCGTGATGCGGCGCGCCGCTCTAAGTCAAGATCAATACGCTGTAGTATGATTTCGGCAAAAATTCGAGACACCTCAGGTCCGACAACAATGCCAGCTGTTTCGTTGTAGTTGGCCTTCTGCATCAACGTATCAAATTGTTGTTCGAACGAATACTGGCTGGAGTTTCTCTTCGAGAAGTCTTTGTCTTTTTGGGCCCAAGTGATGGAGTGTGTGTAAATATTGAAGAAACACCTAGATACGTCTAGCGTTCGGAGGTAACCAAATCGGCTCTCAAGTCGAACGAGTTCATTTGATGAGAAGAAGAGGTTGAGAAGGATGTATTTCTTATACGCAAAAAAGGATGGGGAATACTCCGTAGCGATTGCCTCACCAAAGTTCTGATCAGGCAAGCCAAGCGCCCACCGTTTCTTAATGCTCGCCGCGCTTCCTTTCAAATGAATCTTTAAAGTTGCCGCGGGGTGTCGCAGGGAGAATGTGCTTCTGGCACAAGACTGAACGATAGAGTTTTCGAAATCCGAGATAAATTTCGAAATTTTAAGCTGATGCGCTGGATGAACGATTGCAAGGGTGTTCTTTGAGCGGTGCGATCTATTTATCTTGTATAAAAATGGCTTCGTGTAATCGGGGTTTTCATGTCTTAGTTGATTGACAAACTTTCGCTGTTGCGCCGTAAGCTCATCAACCTTCAGCTCGGAAAGGAACAAATTGTCGTTCGTGAATCCGAGCGGAAGCTCATAAGGCAAAGTTTCAGTCAAGATCGCCCTGAGTTCGCGTAGGCGAGTATCAATTTCACTCATTTCCCCAAACCTTGCAAATCTGAGCAACCCTTGTTCTCGTGTAGCGTTTCATTAGCTTCTGCTTGAAGCCCTGCGCGAAAGAAATCGCCGTGAGTTCCGATTTGATGCCCGAGGGTAGAGCGGCCACCTTCGATGCAAACTCGCTTGTTGATCCGAAGAGTGCGTTCTTCAATACAGCATCAAGTGCAATTAGTTCGTGAGCGTGGTGGTCTCTAAAAATTCGGCCGCTTTTAGAAGATGGGTAGTGGCCGCAGCGAGAGTAATTGTAGCGAATTCCAGTCCGGATCTTTTGTTTCTTTGCGCCCCGGGTGTGGCGAGTTTTATAAATTGATTGATTGGTGCTCAAGTAATTTAGACGATCCACCAAGAGCTTGCCGTTGCCGTCCCTTTCGAAGGCGTGGAGGGACAGAAAAAGGCGAGTCTTTCTCTTCTTTATTTTTGCTTCAGCAATAGAAATGTCAAACTCCCGGGAGGCATACTTTGTAACTTTTCCCTGCGCTGCAATTTCGTATCCAAGGTACGTATATTTTGAGACAGGTATGAGGTCTGCAGGCTTCAGTTTTAATAGAGCATCAACCGAGCATTTCTCTGTCTTCTCGTTCAGTTCCAGTCCAATCTCCTCCAGCCCTTGCTTGATTGTATGAATAATTTCCACTTCGGGCAGTGAGAAGATGATCATGTCATCCGCATAGCGAAAATACCGGTGAACGCCATGTGTCTTACGTATTATTTGATCAAATCGGCGAAGGGCAATCTCCGCAAGTACAGTGCTTAAAGACAAACCTCTTGGGGCAACATTCCGTGGAATGGACCCGGCGACATATATTTGCCTCAATACGGATTTGAGGCTTGGATTTGTTCTTGTGTCAATCATTAGTTGACGCAAAATTGGTTCGGCATCCAGGCTTTCATAAAATGACTTAATGTCGCATTTGCTGACTAGATAGGGTGCAGCCTCACTCGTCGCCTCAATGATTCCGTTCAGAATATCCTCACGGTTTGGCAGCCTGATGCCGCACTGCTTTCTCAGCCGCCGATATGTTGCCCTGAGTATTAGGTCTGTCTCAATGTCGCCAGCATAGTAAATCGTTTTTCCGGACTTATCGATCTTATTGTGGATTACTAAATTGGGTGGCGTGGACGCTGCACGCATCGCTGCCGATCCCACTATGGCATCAATGTTCTTCTCCACATCAATTTTCCACTTCCCCGAGTCGCCAACGCGAAAGTGTTGCTTAAGTGCGTCCTCAACATAGGGAGATTGCATCATGCCTAACTGCTTGTTGGAGATATGGATTTTCCTGAGTGGATCAGTTCGTCACCTCACCATAATTTCGCGGGGCTTCCAAGCCGGTATTTTCCAACTACCTTGGCGCGCCGGTTGGTGTGTCGGCATTTCCGCGTACGGTCGATGCGTGGCGCTTGGATCGGCTATCGTCGATGACGAGTGGTATCTGGGGTGACGATCAATCGTCGCTTTCCGCCCGTGGTTCTTACCGCAAGCGCGTAGCTCCGGTCATCGTCGGCATCAATCGACTGGCTCAAGCCCGTCCCGCGGCAGGCACGACCGGCGGCTTTGGGCTGAATGAGGCCTTCCCCTGTGGCTGGCGCGAGCGGCTGCAATGGGCCGGTCACCTGGCAGCCCAAGTACGGAGCCCAGCATTTTGAGTTACGTTGCCTGCGCCGCCACGTCATGCGCTTTGCCTCACCGAATAGCCGTGGCTGCCGGCCTACGTCAGCTAACGAGTGCTCGCACGCCATCGACCGTTCTAGGACTGGCTGACGCGCGCGCTGTCGAGAACAGAAAGTATTGCAGCGGTTTCCCCGTGCCGCGCAATTACCCCTTCGGCATCAAAACCGTTGCCGCTGGCGTTAAGCCGGTCACCAAGACCTTAGGCAACGGGCTGCGGGGGCAGGCAGAGACTGGCGTCGATCTTCGCTAGGACGGCATCGATCTCCTCGCCACACAGAATTTCGTGCACCGGTGTGACGATGAGTTCGCGGACCTTCTTAGTGTCGGTCAGCAGATCAAGCGGCACTGCATAGAACCAACTCTCGTCTTCCTCGTCTTCGGGACGCCAGAAGCGACGTTCGGCAACGCACTCTTCCCGGTATCCAGCCTCGTTGGGGCCGTCCGTAGTGAAAATCCAGGCTTCCTGAATCGTCGTTCCGGTCGAGTAGCCTATAATTACCTTAGACCTCTGGCCCTCCGCCCACTCCACTTCGTTGCCCTCGTCGGCGGTGAGCTGGATCGAGATCGTTACAATACCCTGGGCTTTGCCGTTGGAGCGTGTATTCCGTCGGTGAAGGAAGAAGCTGTTCCAGACTGGCTGGATGAAGTCCCCATCCGAGCCTTCGACATCGAACTCTTCGATCCGCAGTGCTTTATTGCTGCATTCGACCTGCCAGAAGGACTCGAAGAGCTTGTTCAAGTTCTCTTGGGCATCGAGTAGGTTCCTTGCAGACTGCCAAAGGATAGAGGTCGCCGCGGTCATTGCTTATCTCCGAATTCGTATCGTGCTTTCTGCACATAGGTCATTGACGGCAGGGCGAACTTCTCCTCGCCATCAAAGGCGAAGCCGCCCCTCCCCGGCGGTGTCATCTTCGGCCAAGTCCGCAGAACTGCGCCCTGCGGCTGCCCAGCGATGAAGTTGGCAGACAGACCCGCCCAAGCTTTAAGGCCGGGATCGAATGAGGCAGCTTCCAAGAGGCGCAAGTTGCCGCCTGCGGTAGTCCACTTTAGGGATCGGATGCCTTCGGCAGGCACAGCCTTTAGCTTCCCGCTGCGCGCATCTTCGTGCAAGGTAGCCACGGCCAGTTCATGATGCCTTTCGGCACCGAGGAGCGTGTAACCGAGCACCTTGCGCGGCCCGGGCGGCACGCCGCCACGACGGCAGCGACCGAATGATAAAGTCCTGATCTCGCGGGCGCACTGATCGGCACCGAGTGGTGCTCCCCACTTCACCTCGACTATCCAGTATGCAGCCCGTCCCTCGTGGGTGAACTCCAGCACGACATCGGGTTCCGAACTCTCGCCGTTGCCGACAAAGAACGGCCAGAGGTAGATCTTGGCATCACTTGGCAGCGGATGACCACAGAGGACAGAAAGAGCCTCCTGACGCGCCGCGGGCGTTAGGAACGGCAGCACTCCGAAAAGCGAGGAGGTAACGAGATCCTCGCGAGGATTGCGCTTCGCATCATGGAGGATCTTCGACATACGCGCCTTTTTGGCAATCACAGCGTCGAACATAACCGCCCGCCCTCGAACAGGATTTCTGCGTGTCGCAGGTTATGAGCGGGCTTCGCGGCCCGCAACCACATATCAGGGACTGCCGACTGTTCTCGACAGGGCAGAACATGCGGAAGCGGCAGATTATTTTTGATGTGGGGCATGGATGGGAGTTTTGCTATGAAGATGCAGCTTGATACGTAAAAAGCTGACTAGGCTCGGGACCGGTGGCCTGCCCCGAACGGGTGGTCCGGATTCGATCTTAGTGCATGACGGGCGTCGGCGCCACGGCCTGAATGGCCGGCGGAGCTGAGCCCGATGGCGAAG
>NZ_JBAWKD010000032.1:0-2500 GCF_037095735.1 Frigidibacter sp. MR17.14
CAGTCAACTGAATGCGTTACCGCACTTACATCTCTGGCCTATCGACGTGGTGGTCTTCCACGGCCCTCAAGGGAGACCTAGTTTTGAAGGGGGCTTCCCGCTTAGATGCCTTCAGCGGTTATCCTGTCCGATCATAGCTACCCAGCACTGCCGTTGGCACGACAACTGGTCCACCAGTGGATCGTTCACCCCGGTCCTCTCGTACTAGGGGCAACTCTTCGCAAGTCTCCTACACCCACGGCAGATAGGGACCGAACTGTCTCACGACGTTCTAAACCCAGCTCACGTACCTCTTTAAATGGCGAACAGCCATACCCTTGGGACCTGCTCCAGCCCCAGGATGAGATGAGCCGACATCGAGGTGCCAAACGATGCCGTCGATATGGACTCTTGGGCATCATCAGCCTGTTATCCCCAGAGTACCTTTTATCCGTTGAGCGATGGCCCTCCCACTTGGGACCACCGGATCACTATGGCCGTCTTTCGACTCTGCTCGACTTGTCAGTCTTGCAGTCAGGCTGGCTTCTGCCATTGCACTCAACGAGCGATTTCCGACCGCTCTGAGCCAACCTTCGCGCGCCTCCGTTACGATTTGGGAGGCGACCGCCCCAGTCAAACTCCCCACCACGCATGGTCCCGGACCCGGATAACGGGCCGCGGTTAGACATCAAGATGGCGAAGGGTGGTATCTCAAGGATGGCTCCACCGGAACTGGCGTCCCGGTTTCAAAGCCTACCACCTATCCTGCACATCGCAATCCTGATGCCAGTGCGAAGCTAGAGTAAAGGTTCATGGGGTCTTTCCGTCTAACCGCGGGTAGTGTGCATCTTGACACACAGTTCAATTTCGCTGAGTCCACGTTAGAGACAGCGGGGAGGTCGTTACGCCATTCGTGCAGGTCGGAACTTACCCGACAAGGAATTTCGCTACCTTAGGACCGTTATAGTTACGGCCGCCGTTTACTGGGGCTTCAATTCGGAGCTTGCACCCCTCCTTTTAACCTTCCAGCACCGGGCAGGCGTCAGACCCTATACGTCGCCTTACGGCTTCGCAGAGCCCTGTGTTTTAAGTAAACAGTCGCCACCCCCTAGTTTGTGCCCCCCGCCCATAGTTGCCTACAGACGGGGCCTCCTTCTCGCGAACTTACGGAGGCATTTTGCCGAGTTCCTTTAACGTGGTTCTCTCAAGCGCCTTGGTATTCTCTACCAGTCCACCTGTGTCGGTTTAGGGTACGGTCTGATGGAGGGCTATTTCCAGGAACCTCTGAGCAGCCCGATCAATCCGATAAGATCGAACTACCTTTGAGATCCGTCACATCCTCCTGGCCCAGGAATATTAACCTGGTTCCCATCGACTACGCCTTTCGGCCTCGCCTTAGGGGCCGGCTTACCCTGCTCAGATTAGCTTTAAGCAGGAACCCTTGGACTTTCGGCGACAGGGTCTCTCACCCTGTTTGTCGCTACTCATGTCAACATTCTCGCTTCCGATCACTCCACCGGATGCCTCACGGCCCGGCTTCACAGTCAACACCACTGTCTCCGCTGATCCCGAAGGAGCAGAAGAGACAAGGTGTTATATCACGGAACGCTCCGCTACCACGCAATCCGTAAGGATTGCATCCAAAGCTTCGGCTCGTGGCTTGAGCCCCGTTACATCTTCGCCGCAGGACAACTTGTCTAGACCAGTGAGCTGTTACGCTATCTTTAAAGGATGGCTGCTTCTAAGCCAACCTCCTGGTTGTTTTGGTCGTCCCACATGCTTTCCCACTTAGCCACGAATTGGGGGCCTTAGCTGTTGGTCAGGGTTGTTTCCCTCTCCACGACGGACGTTAGCACCCGCCGTGTGTCTCCCGGATAGTACTCTTGGGTATTCGGAGTTTGGTTAGGCTCAGTAAGTCTGTGGGACCCCATCACCCATCCAGTGCTCTACCCCCCAAGGTATTCGTCCGAGGCGCTACCTAAATAGCTTTCGCGGAGAACCAGCTATCTCCGAGTTTGATTGGCCTTTCACCCCTAGCCACAGCTCATCCGGACCCTTTTCAACGGGTGTCGGTTCGGACCTCCAGTGCGTGTTACCGCACCTTCATCCTGGCCATGGCTAGATCACTCGGTTTCGGGTCTGATCCGTCGAACTCATGCGCCCTTTTAAGACTCGCTTTCGCTGCGCCTACACCTAACGGCTTAAGCTTGCTCGACAGACCAAGTCGTTGACCCATTATACAAAAGGTACGCCGTCAGGCCTCTAGGACCCTCCGACTGCTTGTAGGCGTTCGGTTTCAGGAACTGTTTCACTCCCCTCGTCGGGGTGCTTTTCACCTTTCCCTCACGGTACTGGTTCGCTATCGGTCAGTAAGGAGTACTTAGCCTTCGAGGGTGGTCCCCCGATCTTCAGACAGGATTTCACGTGTCCCGCCCTACTTAATACGTCCCATTGAGCTTCGTATACGGGGCTGTCACCCATATCGCTGGCCTTTCCAGACCATTCTACTCACTCTCAAGGA
>NZ_JBAWKD010000033.1:0-4658 GCF_037095735.1 Frigidibacter sp. MR17.14
CTTCGCCATCGGGCTCAGCTCCGCCGGCCATTCAGGCCGTGGCGCCGACGCCCGTCATGCACTAAGATCGAATCCGGACCACCCGTTCGGGGCAGGCCACCCGGTGCCGGCTGCACCGGCGCGCACCTCGGGGTTCCGTGTTACTCAGCAGCGCATGATCGTCGGCGGGTCGGCCGTACGCTCGGGCTTCCAGGGGCCGAGGGACACGGCACCTCGCCGCACGCTCGCTGTGGCTGACGTCTTCGACCGCATGATCCGGGACGCTCGGGATCGGCATGAGGCTGATCAGCCGAGCTACGTGAACCAGAAGGGTGAGGTGGTCGAACTGCCCTTCGTCGCCCCATTTTCGCCCGGGCAAGCCGACATGGGGCGCCACTACCGGGCGCTGGTCGAACAGCGTGCAGCGGCCGGGGTGAAGTGCGCGTCGCTCGAGGCTGGCCGGGCTGGGGGCGAGGGCGGCGGGTTCATGGACGCGTTCCTCGACGTAGGCCGCGAGCTGGCAGCGATCGAGCGACGGATCGGGGCAGGCTTCGCCATGGAGGTGCGCAGGGTGCGCCCTTCGAATCGCGGTGGTGCGGGTGCGCGCACCATCACTGACCGGGCGCTGGTCGACATGGTGTGCCTTGGCGACCGCACTCTGAGCGAGGTGCTGAAGGCGCATGGCTGGTCCGCAGATGGGAAAAACCGAGAGAAGCTCAAGCGGGCCCTGTCCTCCGCCCTGAGCCGCATGCAGGGGCACAGTGAGAAAGGGGATTGACGCTTATCCCCGCCATATGATCGGTTCTTGCCATTATCCAGAGATGCGCCCGCCGGTGAAAGCCGAGCGGGCGCACCTCGTTCAAGGGCTCAGTTAAGGCACAGGTAAAGGTGCTCGTCTGTGAAATCCGCAACGTTCCGGGTCGAGGCATACTCTGAGCGTGTACGGCCGCCCGTTTTGCAAATCCTGTCGGCTTCGGCTTTGATTGCGGCAGCCGCGACCTTCTTGTCGGCCACAAGCGTGTTGGCTTGGATCTTCACGCTGTCTCCGTTGTAGTCGGTGACAATCGGCTTCGGTGCGCATGCCGCAAGTAGCAGCAGCGAGCATGCTGCTACACCAAGGTAGGGCTTCATAAGGTACTCCACTGTCCAAATTTGGCCGACAGGGTCGGCTACCTAGGGTAGATCGGCATTTCAGGCTTCGTCTACCTGATTGCTCTTGGGGAAGGATCATTCCGAAATGGGCCGACTGCGCAGCCTGCCCGCGCGGCTGGGTGCTGCGCCTGCGCGCCTCGCATCGCCTGCGCCCCGCACTGAGCAAGAACGCCACGCGCGCCGGGATGCCGAGCAGCACTGGCGCGCCTGGTACAAGACCGCACGCTGGCAGAAGCTCCGCTGGTCGGTGCTAGTCCGTGACCTCTTCACCTGCCGCCGGTGCGGCAAGCTCGAGGGCGAGACCAAGCTGCTGGTGGCTGACCACCGCATCCCGCATCGCGGCGACGAGGCGCTGTTCTGGGAAGCGGGCAACCTGCAGTGCCTCTGCAAGCCGTGCCACGACCGAGACAAGCAGCGCGAGGAGAAGCGGCGATGAGCCTCGGCGTTCGGCAACCGAGTGCGTCGCCTCCGGCTTTGGCCCTGCCGTGTCGGTACTGCGGCCGGTTGGCGACAGGCGGCAATGCCTGCGCCAGCTGTGGTGCCCCTGCGCCCGAAGCGCCGGCGAAGAAGTGAGATGCCGAGCGGGTCCGCCCGTGCTTGGCGTCGTCTGAAACACGACGGCAGGTGCGACGCCCCGAGGCGGCGGCCGGAGCGGCAGCTGCACCCCGGCATCGGGGCGGAAGGTGCCGACCACCCACCCGGGGGGTGGGTCGAAAGTCCGGGACCCCTTCCGGCCTAGACCCGCGGTCCCACCACTCAAGGATTTTTTTTCCTGTGAAACCCGAGAAATCCGAGACGGCCGCGGAGGTCGACCTGTTCGGCTGCCCGCTCGAGCCGATCCGGGATCGCCGCGGGCGCAGGTCGTTTAAGAAAGACGCCGAAAATCAGCGGTTTGTGGCGGTTCGCGTGTCGGACGGCTGGTCCCAGAAGCGGATCGCCGAGAACATGGGCATCGACGAGAAGACGCTTCGCAAACATTTTTCCTGTGAGCTCGAGTTGGGGCTCACGCAGGTGCGCGGCGAGTTCCTGGATGTTCTGATGCGCAAGGCGCGCGAGGGCCACGTGCCTTCGATCCGGCTGCTCGACGAGTGGTTCCGCGACAAGGCCCCGCCGGCGCCGCGCCGGGCGGCGGGCGAGGAAGGGGACAGCGAGGGCGAAGACGACGGTGAAGGCGCGGCGACGAGCGAGCGCCCGGGCAAGAAGGAGCAGGCCCGGATCGACGCACAGAAGATGCCCGACGACTACGGCGACATCTTCGCCAGGATGAAGGGGCGCGCGCAGTGATGCCGCTCGACGGGCTGTCGTTCGCCTGCCCGGACTGGGAGCAGAAGCTCCGCCGCGGTCAGACGCCGATTCCGGAACTGCCGCTCGATCCTGTCGCCGCCGATGCGGCGGTGGATCTCTTCAACCTTCTGCGGGTGCCGGACATCCCGGGCCAGCCCACGATGGCCGAGGCCGGGGCGGACTGGATCCGCGACATCGTGCGGGCGGCCTTCGGCTCGGTCGACCCCGCAACGGGCAAGCGCTTCGTCGGCGAGATCTTCAACCTGATCCCGAAGAAGAACTCGAAAACGACGAACGCGGCGGCGCTCGGGATCATCGCGCTGCTGATGAACCGCCGGCCGAACATCGACGGCGTGATCATCGGGCCGACGCAGGAGGTGGCGGACAAGTGCTTCGCCCAGGCGGTCGGCATGATCGAGGCGGATGGCTATCTGCGCCGGCGCTTCAAGGTCATCGAGCACAAGAAGACGATCGTCGACCTGCACGAGGATGAAGACACCGGCGTTCGGATGAACGCCAAGCTGAAGATCAAGAGCTTCGACCCGAAGGTGGTCACGGGCTCGATCCCCGCCTTCGCGATTATCGACGAGCTCCACCTGATGGCGGAGATGAACCACGCCGCGCGGGTGATCGGGCAGATCCGCGGCGGGATGATCACGAACGACGAGAGCCTGCTGATCATCATCACCACCCAATCCGAGATCCCGCCGACCGGCGTGTTCAAGGCCGAGCTCAACTATGCCCGCGGCGTGCGCGACGGCTCGATCACGAGCGGCGTGCGCATGCTGCCGATCCTTTACGAATTCCCCGAGGCCCTGCAGCGCGACGATGCGAAGCCGTGGCGGGACCCGAAGATCTGGCCGATGGTGCTGCCGAACCTCGGCCGGTCGGTGACGATCGAGCGCCTGGTCGCCGACTACCAGACGGCTGTGCAGAAGGGGCTGGAGGAAGAAATCCGCTGGGCCTCCCAGCACCTCAACATCGAGATCGGCCTCGGGCTGCACGCGAACCGCTGGGTTGGCGCCGACTACTGGCTCGGCACGGCAGATGTGGCGGTGACCTTCGAGGCGATGCTCGAGCGCTGCGAAGTCATTGTCTTCGGCGGGGACGTGGGCGGGGCCGACGATCTCTTCGGCCTCTCGGCGATCGGGCGTGACCGTGAGATCAAGCAGTGGCTCGTCTATTGCTGGGCATGCTGCCTCGAGGTGGTGCTGACCAGGCGCAAGGAAATCGCGCCGAAGCTCGAGGAACTGCGAGATGCGGGCCAGCTCGCGATCACGAAAACCGGGCAGGAGCACATCGACCAGGCGGTCGCGCTGATCTGCCGGGCGCGGGATGCGGGGCGGCTGCCCGAGGAATGCAGCATCGGGCTCGACCCCTATGGCGTGGCGGCGCTGGTGGACGCGCTCGAGGAGGTTGGGTTCGACCCCAAGAAGGACATCGTGCCGGTCGGGCAGGGCTACAAGCTGAACGGCGCCGTGAAGGGCCTCGAACGCCGGCTTCTCGACGGCAAGATGCGCCATGGGGGCCAGCCGCTGATGACCTGGTGCATCGGCAACGCCAAGTCCGAGCAGCGCGGCAACAACGTCTACATCAGCAAGGAAACGGCCGGCGTCGCCAAGATCGATCCGGTGGTCGCGATGTTCACCGCGGCGGTGCTGATGGACATGAACCCGCAAGCGGCCAGCGGCCCCTCGGTCTACGAGGGTCGCGGCCTCCTGATGATCTGAGGTGATGATGGGCCTTCTGAACTTGTTCCGTCGCGGTGAACCGGAGGCGGCGGCGTCCGTGCCGGTGCGTGCGATGGCAGGGGAGGCGGCGACCTTCACCAGCTTTGACGATCCGGATTTCATGGAGTTCGTGCGCGGCGGCGCGGGGGCCGTGACGGAGGCCGGAGCGGTGATCAGCGTCAAGTCGGCGATGAAGAACACCACCGTCCTGCGCTGCGTCTCGTTGATTTCGCGATCGATCGGGATGCTGCCGTTCCACATCAGGGATCGGGAGACGAAGGAGAAGGCCACCGATCATCCGCTGTTTGCGCTGATCTACCGCAAGCCCAACGCCTGGCAGAACGCGCTGCAGTTCCGCGTGATGATGCAGCAGAACGCCCTGACGCACGGTGACGCCTTTGCGCTGATCGTCCTGGTCTGCCCCGAACGGGTGGTCCGGATTCGATCTTAGTGCATGACGGGCGTCGGCGCCACGGCCTGAATGGCCGGCGGAGCTGAGCCCGATGGCGAAGC
>NZ_JBAWKD010000034.1:0-4155 GCF_037095735.1 Frigidibacter sp. MR17.14
GAAAAGCCGATGAAGGACGTGGGGCTGGGGCTGCGGCTGCCCACCTATGCCTCGGGCCCCGCGGCGGTGGGCTGGTGGGCGATGTGGATCACCATGCTGGGCGATTCCACCGCCTTCGCCTCGGTCGTGTTCGGGTTCTTCTT
Source organism: Frigidibacter sp. MR17.14 (assembly GCF_037095735.1). Classification (NCBI taxonomy): domain Bacteria; kingdom Pseudomonadati; phylum Pseudomonadota; class Alphaproteobacteria; order Rhodobacterales; family Paracoccaceae; genus Frigidibacter; species Frigidibacter sp. MR17.14. The sequence goes on from NZ_JBAWKD010000034.1 coordinate 144, forward strand.
CTACTGGACTTCGCGTGCGGATTTTCTGCCCGAAGGCGCGCTGCATGCCGATGCGCTGCTGGTGCTGGCCTCCGTCGCGGCGCTGGGGATCGCATGGGCCGCCACGCTGGGGGCGAGGCATCTGAACCGTGCCGGGCGCGGGGGCGCGGCGAAGGCCTCGCTGGCAGCGGGGCTTGTCCTCGCGCTTGCGGGCGGGGGCGCGCTCGCGCTGTCGGTGATGGATCTTGCGCCCTCGACCCATGTCTATCCCGCCATCGTCTGCGCGCTGGTGATCTGGACCGGGGCGCATGTCGCGGTGGGGGTGCTGATGCAGGGTTACTGTCTGGCCGGTCTGATCTTCGGCAAGATCGACCCCGAACACGACGCTGATCTGTGGAACGTCACGCTTTACTGGCATTTCCACATCCTGACCGTGCTGGTGACCGCCGCCGTGATCGGCATCGCCCCGCGGCTGTTGTGAGGCACAGATGACCCGGATCACCTGCCACGAGGACGCGGACGAGCTTCTGGACGAAAGCGCCAGCCTCTGGCGCATCACCGCGGCCCCGCTGGTCTGGGCCGCGCATTTCCTGTTCTGCTACGTCGGCGCGGCGATCTGGTGCGCGAAGATCGGCAGTGCCGAGGGGCTCGCGGTCTTGCGGCTTTCGATCCTTGGGCTGACCGTGCTGGCGCTGGCCGCCATCTTCTGGATCGGCTGGCGGTCGCGCGATCTGAGCGAGGTCGGAGAGGTCGCGCCGGTGGCGCTGCGCGAACCGCGCCACCGTCACCGCTTCCTGCGCCATGCGGCCTTCCTGCTGGCGATCATCTCCTTCGTCGGCGTGGTCTATGTCGCGATGCCCGCGCTGTTCATCGGGACCTGCCGATGAGACGGGGATGCGCCATCGCCGGGATCGCGCTGCTGGCCCTGATCTGGCTCGCCCCGCTCGAGGCGTGGCTGCCGCGCTTTCCGCTGCACATGCTGCGGCACATGGTGCTGGTCGCGCTTGCGGCACCGCTTCTGGTGCTGGGCTTTCCCGCGCTTGGCCGCGCCTTCGCGATCTCTCCCCTGATCGCCGCAGGGGTCGAATTCCTGCTGGTCTGGGCCTGGCACCTGCCCGCGCTGCACGGCGCCGCCTTCCGCTTCCCCGGCGCCTTCCTGCTGGAGCAGGCGACCTTCCTGACCGCGGGCCTGCTGGTCTGGTCGGGCAGCCTGCGCGCGGCCCGGACCGGGCAGACCGCGGATGCGCTGGCGGGGGCGGGGGGGCTGCTGCTGACCTCGATGCACATGACGCTGCTCGGCGCGCTGCTGACGCTGGCGCCGCGCGATCTTTACGCGGCCTTCTGCGGCACGCCGCCCGACCTGCCGGGGCAGTCCTCGGGCGGGATGCTGATGCTGGCGATCGGCACGCCGGTCTATCTGCTGGCGGGCGTCCTGCTTGCCGCCCGCGCCCTTGGCGAAAAGGAGGCCCGCGCATNCGATCTTTACGCGGCCTTCTGCGGCACGCCGCCCGACCTGCCGGGGCAGTCCTCGGGCGGGATGCTGATGCTGGCGATCGGCACGCCGGTCTATCTGCTGGCGGGCGTCCTGCTTGCCGCCCGCGCCCTTGGCGAAAAGGAGGCCCGCGCATGAGCCAGCTTCGCACCGTCCTTCTGACGCTGGCCACGCTCGCCGTGCTCGGCGCCGTCGCCGGCTTCGCCACGGTCCTGTTCGGGCTCTTCAACACCTCGGCCCGGACCGGGCACTGGGCGGTCACCGACTGGGCGATGCACACGACCTTTGAAAACGCGGTCGCGCTGCGTGCCCCGCCCGAGGCGGAGGTGCCGGACGATCTGTCCGACCCCGCGCTGATCGAGCTTGGCGCGCGCCATTACGACAGCGCCTGCGCGATGTGCCATGCGACACCCGGCAGGTCGGCGGGCGCGACGATTGCCGAGATGGTGCCGCCGCCGCCGCAGATCGATCGGGCCGTGACGCCGTGGACGGCCGCGCAGATGCACTGGATCGTCGATGCGGGCGTGAAGATGACCGGCATGCCCGCCTGGCCCGCCGAGGGCCGCAAGGACGAGGTCTGGGCGGTGGTGGCCTTCCTGACGGCCGTGCAGCGCGGCATGACGCCAGACGCTTATGCGGCCATGACCGCCCCCGCCGCCGAGGGTTATTGCGCCGGCTGCCATGGCGCGGGCGGGACCAGCCGCGCGCCGCGGCTCGACATCCTGACCCCGGATTACATTGCCGACCAGTTGGCTGCCTATCGTTCGGGCGCGCGACCCAGCGGGATGATGGCCCATGCCGCCGCCAAGGTCCCCGCCTCGGGCGATGCCGATCTGGCCAGGGCCCTCGCCCGGCTCGAGGGGCCGGCGCAATCCGTCCCCGCGGATCCTGCGGCGGGCGAGGCGCTTGCCGCCCGCGGCAACGGCCGGGTTCCGGGCTGCCTGGCCTGCCATGGCCCGGACAATCGTAATCCGCGCATCCCGTTGCTGGACGGGCAGGGCGAGGCCTATCTCGTGGATCAGCTGACGCTCTGGCGCGACGGCGCGCGGGGCGGGGCGGAGCGTGCATCGCTGATGCGCGCCGCAGCGAAAGGTCTTTCGGATGCGGATATCGCCGCCTTGTCCGCCTTCTTCGCGGTGCGCTGAGTAGGACTTTCGTCCTAACAGGGTTGGCTCGCAGCCGAGGAGGGATAGTTAGCAGCCGTCGCGCTCAACGCCCCAGGACATCGTTACGCGCTGGCCACAGGTTTGCTTGCAAGATCGTGAAGCTCTCATGTGCGCACGCTGCCATCTAGGACGTCGCGACCACGGAGGAGGCGGGGAACACTGCGCGTGTTTCGGTGTTTCAATGGCAAGCGGCCGGGCGGCCGAAGGCATGCTTAGTCGACTACCATGATAGAGGCAAAGGGATCCCATCATGCCCAAAAATTGGGGAATACCGCTAATCATCACGCTGTCGAATGATCCAATTCGTAGCCACACGATTGCTAATGCCGACGAGGCGTTAGAACTACTGGTCGATCGTCGATGGGACGACTTCTATAGTAGTGCTTACCTCGGAGCAAAACGTGAGCTTGAGGAACTGAAAAGAGGTCGCGGTTCGGTGCAAACTGCGCGTGCAGCATTCTGTAAGGCTGTCGACGCAGCCGGACATATGGTGATGGAAGCTCGATACCAACAGGCCGTTCCTGTCGGAGCCGGCCTCGTAGGTTAAAGGCACAAACTCGACGGAAGGGCATGCAGCAATCTTTTTAATGAATTTTTCCAACTGCGAACTGAGGCGTGCGAGGCGCACTGCGCCGCGGAGACAGACATGAATAAACTTAACCTTCAGGAGGATCGAATGGTAAAGAAGATAAACCAAAGTCAGGTTCGGAGCGACCCAGCATCGAAGCGCACAGTCGACCCAAATCGTAGAGCTGACCATAGCACTAAACAGCCCGGCAATGCACGAGAAGTTACCGCTCAGACAGAAAAGCGCAAGCCAGTTGAAACCGATGGCACATCCAATAGTGATTCCTGACCACTCACATGGTCGAACCGTGTCCATAAGGTGACTAGGGCAATTCAGTCCCCGGATTTTTGTCCGCCATTGTCGTTCTACCCAGCAAGGGGCTAAATGCGGGTCGACGGCAGGTGCTGACACGCAATCATGCCAAAAAATGTGCGGTCCTAAAAAGATTGCTGCTGGCCGCGCTCCAGACTCTTCGTTGGCTGGAGCGAGAGCCGAGGCGGCATGGCCAGAAGCTCCCTCGGGATCAGGTGGTCCCCATTTCCCGGACAGGTTTGCGACGCTGCTAAGCTTGCTTGGTGATCATGCCGCTGCCTGAAGGTCAGGGCCCTGATGGGCCCGGACCGGTGTCCTGCCGCCGAGTGCCGAATGCGGGCGCTCGGTGTTATAGAAGTCGATCTACCTGCCGATGCCTGCTCTGGCTGCTGACCGGCGTTGTTGCACTTATCGGTGAGGCGGATTCAGGTTGTGAGTCCTGAGTGTTAGCGTCGAGCCATGCCGAAGCCTTCTTCCCCTCGCTACCGCACGACG
>NZ_JBAWKD010000035.1:0-3868 GCF_037095735.1 Frigidibacter sp. MR17.14
ACGCATCGCTTCCCGCGACCCGGATCGGCAGACCGCAGAGATCCAGATCCGCATCGCCATCATGAACAGATACAACACCCTCGGCACCGCCGAGATCACTGTCGTGAGCTGAAGACCGAGCGGGAAAGGGGCAGATCGGCCTTCAGCCGATTAGAGCAACAACGCCCCGCGAATGTCGCGCGCGTCAACGGCCAGATCGGCGAGACGCGGCTGCGCATCCTCGAGACCGAGAACAAGACCCGAACCGAGGCCCAGACCGAGCTGCGCGACGTCGAGGCCCGGCTGGCCGAGCTGGACCAGCGCATCCTCGCCGCGCGGGACACGCTGTCGCGCACCGAGATCCGCGCGCCGATCGCGGGCGTGGTCAACGATCTGGCGGTGCACACGGTCAACGGCGTCATCGCCCCGGGAGAGAGCGTGATGACGATCGTGCCGACGGGCGAGCTCACGATCGAGGTGCGGGTGACGCCGACCGACATCGACCAGGTCAGCCTTGGCCAGCAGGTCAAGCTGCGCTTCTCGGCCTTCAGCCAGCGCAGCACGCCCGAGCTGCCGGGGACGGTGACGATGGTCGCGCCGGCCGCGACCACCGATCCCGCCTCTGGCACCCCCTATTTCAACGCGACGGTGCGCATCGACGAGGCGGCGGCACTGGGGGACCGGGCGCTGATGCCCGGCATGCCGGTCGAGGTGTTCTTCCAGACCGGCGAGCGCAGCGTGCTGTCCTATATCGCCAAGCCCTTCACCGACCAGATCGAGCGCGCCTTCCGCGAGGAGTGATCAGCTTCGCGTGACATGCACCGCCGGCACGGCGCCCCCGGTCCAGCGCCCGTCCAGCGCGCGTTCGACCTGCGCGGCCAGCTGCAACAGCAGCCCGTCGCGGCCCTGCGCGGCATGGATCTGCATGCCCAGCGGCAGGCCGTTCTCGTGCCGGGCGATCGGCATCGACAGGCCCGGCGTGCCGCAAAGGTTGTTCAGCGGCGTGTAGGCGAAGAAGCCCCAGAGGTTCTCGAACCAGTCGAGGGCCGAGGGGTTGTCGGTGATCGTCAGGTATTCCGTGGTACCGATCCGCGGCGTCTCGCGCGCGGTGGTTGGCGTCAGGATGATGTCCCAGTCCTCGAAGAAGGCGCCGAAGGCGCGCGAGGTCACGTTGAAATCGAACTGCATGTCGGCACGCGCGCCATAGCTTGCATCCTTGCCCTGCTCCCAGATGCGGATGTTCATCGGCTCGATCAGGTCGGGCGGCGGTACCTCGAGCCCGCGCATCCGCAGGAGCCCGTTCACCACCTGCGCGAAGTTGGTGATGTAGCAATGGGTCTGCGCGGCATAGGCGCGGGCGAAGTCGACTGGTGGCGCCAGCTCTTCGACATGGTGGCCGAGGCCCTGAAGGAAGGCCGCCGCCTTCGACAGTTCGGCCGCGATGTGCGGGGTCGCCCGATAGGGGCCCCATTCATGCGAGAAGGCGATGCGCAGCGGCTTCGGGTCGCGCTCGATCATCTGCGCGAAGGGGGTTTCGGGCGACCAGTAGGGCATGAATTCGCCCGGTGCGGCGCCGCGGCAGGCGTCGACGAAGGTCGCGGTGTCGCGCACCGTGCGGCTGATGCAGCCCTGCGTCGAGACGACGCCGGTGAAGTCCGACCCGTAGGGCGAGACCGAGAAGGTCCCGCGCGAGGATTTCAGCCCGATCGCGCCGCAGCAGGCGGCCGGAATGCGGATCGAGCCGCCGCCGTCGGTGCCATGCGCGACCGGCAGCACCCCCGCCCCCACCATCACCGCCGAGCCGGCGGACGAGCCGCAGCTGGTGTAGTCGGTGTCCCAGGGGTTGCGGGTGACATACATCGCCGGGTTTTCGGCCGAAGAGCAGCAGCCGAATTCCGGCGTGGTGGTGCGCCCGATGATGTTCAGCCCGGCGGCCTTCATCTTCGTCGTCAGGAAGCTGTCCGCGGCGGGGCGGTTGCCGCGCAGGTAGAACGAGCCCTGTTCCTGCAGCCGGCCGGCCAGCGTCGGCCCGAGGTCCTTCAGCAGGAACGGCAGGCCGGCAAAGGGCCCCGCCGGATCGGCGCCGTTCACCGAAGGATCGGCCACCGCGTCCTCGAAGACCTCGACCACGCCCATGACCGCGGGATTGACGCGGGCGATCGCGGTGGCGGCCTGCGCCGCAAGCTCGGCCGCGGTGACATCCCCCTTGCGCAACAGCCCCGCCAGCCCGACGCCATCCTGCGCGGCCCAGTCATCCCAGCTCATCACCTGCGTCATGCTCGTTCCGTCCTCGTCTGTCGCGCGCCGTCCGCGCCGCGGGCCAAGAGGGTCCGCCTGCCCGCCCGACGCTATGCCCGCCCCCCCGCCTGTCAACCGAGCCCCGGCCCTGCCGCTGCGTTGTGCCTAAATGAAAAGCACCTGCGCCCGGTTGCGCGCGGCGGATGCCGAAGTCCTGCGCGCAGGATTGACGACAATCGTCATTCGGTCTTCTGTGGGCCTCGTGCCGCCTGCCCCGCAGGGCGGCGATGACGCGACTCGGCCCGCCCCCGGCGGGACAGGCCCCTGATACGGAAGGAAAGACCATGACGGCTCGCAGCATTCCGACGATCGGGCGGTGCCCGCGTGCCATCGCGGGGACCCGCGCATGACCCTGCCCGACCTCCCCTTCGACGCCGACGGCATTCTGGCCGGGATGCGCCCCTGGATCGAATGCGAGAGCCCGACCTACGACCCGGCGGCGCTGGCCCGGATGATGGATCTGGTGGCCTTCGACTGCGCCGCACTGGGCGCAAGCGTCGAGATCATTCCCGGGCGGATGGGCTGCGGCCCCTCGGTCCGCGCGCGGGTGCCGCATCCCGACATGGGCAAGCCGGGGATCCTCGTCTCGGGGCACATGGACACGGTGCACCCGGTGGGAACGCTGGCGAAGAACCCGTTTCGGATCGAGGACGGCAAGGCCTACGGCCCCGGCATTCAGGACATGAAGTCGGGCAATTACATCGCGCTCGAGGCGATGCGGCAGATCCTGCGCGCCGGGCTGAAGACGCCGCTGCCGGTGACCTTCCTGTTCACGCCCGACGAAGAGATCGGATCGCCCGCCACCCGCGCGCTGATCGAGGCCGAGGCGCTGGCGAACCGCTATTTCCTGTGCCCCGAGCCCGCGCATGCCAACAACGCGGTGACCACCGGGCGCTATGCGATCGCACGGTTCGAGATCACCTGCGCGGGCCGGCCCAGCCATGCCGGCGCCGATGTGAAGGGCGGGGTCTCGGCGGTGCGCGAGCTGGCGCACCGGATCATCGAGATCGAGGCGATGACCACCGAAAGCTGCACCTTCTCGTGCAACGACGTGACCTCGGGGCAATGGGTGAACTGCGTGCCCAGCTTCGCGCGGGCGCAGGTGCTGTCGATGGCCAAGGAACAGGCCGATCTCGACGCGGGGGTCGAGCGGATGCTGGCCCTGGCCGGCACCCGCAACGGCGTGAGCTTCACCGTCGAGAAGACCGTCGTGCGCCCGGTCTGGGAAAACGAGCAGCCCGAGACCATGGCGCTTTACGCCATCGCCAAGGGGCTGGCGGCCGAGATCGGGATGGACCTGCCCTATGTCTCGTCCGGCGGCGGGTCGGACGCGAACTTCTCGGGCGCGCTGCGGGTGGCCTCGCTGTGCTCGCTGGGCGTTTCGGGCGCCGGGCTGCACACGCTGGGCGAGCATATCGAGATTTCCAGCATCGTCCCGCGCACCCGGCTGCTGGCCGGCCTGTTCATGACGCTGACCGCGTGACAAGACCACGTCGCCCCGCGCCGGGGCGACGCCACCAGAAGGACCGGGCACCATTCCGCTTCCCACTCCCCCGATCGCCCCTGCCATCGACATGGGCTCGCTTTCCAC
>NZ_JBAWKD010000036.1:0-3733 GCF_037095735.1 Frigidibacter sp. MR17.14
GGAGCGGCAGGCCGAACAACACCTTCAGCGTCAGGCAGGTCTGGATCGCCTGCGTCGGGAAAACAGTCCCCCGGACTGTTTTCCGCTCCTCCGCAGTCGGAGAAGGTCTCTGGATGGCCGCGCTTGCCGGTCTTCGCGGCATGCCAGGCCATCGTGGGATCGAACCAGATCGAAAGCGATCCGCGGTGGCGCAGGGCGGCGTTATAGTCGGACCAGTTCGTCGTGCGATAGCGAGGGGAAGAGGGCTTTGGCATGGCCCGAGGCTAACAGTCAGGATTCACCACGTGAATCCGCCTCACCGATAAGTGCAACAAGGCCGCGCGCAGGTTTCCCGTCTTGCGATAGATCTGCGCCACCTTGGTCCGCCGCATCGTGTGCGTCCCGTAGGCCCAGGGCTCAAGCCCGATCGACGTCACCCAGCCCTTCACGATCAGCGCATATTGCCGCGTCGAAATATGCGCCCGATTGTGAAGCCGGCCTGGCCAAAGGTAGTCGCTGGCCGCCATCGCCGGGCTGGCGAGCCAAGCCATCAGCGAACGGCGCGTGCCCTCCGTGATCTCGAAGCGCACCGGCTGGCTGGTCTTCTGCTGGATGACGGAGGCCCGCTCCTTCACCGTGTTCGACGAGATCACATCCCGCACCCGCAGGCGCACAAGGTCACAGCCCCGAAGCTTGCTGTCGATGGCGAGGTTGAACAGAGCGAGATCCCTGATGTTCCCGGATATCTCGAGCAGAACCCGGATCGCCCAAACGTGCCTTGGCAGCAGAGGCCGCTTTTGCCCAACGACGCGGTCGCGGTTCCAAGCGCGATTGGTAGGGCGAACGGCAGGTAGGTTTGCATGTCCCATAGCAAAGGATCCCTCCGCCGTACCCGCCACGTCGCCGGCCCCTCGCCAGCGCCCCAATTCTAGCACGGGCTGGCGAGAGTCCGACGGGAGACCTAGGTTCGCGATCGCTGCCAATCTGTTCACGAATTGGCGGATATGACGAGGCCGCGTCGCTGGCCGTCCTCCGGCAATTCCTGCACGCGAGGACCTCAACCGGTTCTCGTCTCGCGCCTCTTGACCAGGAATGTTCCTCAGCTGTCTCAGGCGAACCGCAGATCCTGGTCATAAGCGTCGAGCATCCATCCGGGCAGTTTCGGGGCGACCCGCGTCAGGCGCCCGGCGCTGAAGAGCAGCATCATCTCAGGCGGCGCGTTGAGCTTCGAATTGTCAAAGACCATGCCGCGATCGGCAGCCAGAACCGCCCTGCGGATGAGCGGACCGCCCCGACTGTAGCGGGCGCGGATCTTGGCCTCCGGCACGTCATGGCCGCCTTCCTGCGTGCGGGCCCGCACCCGCGCCACGTTCAGGTCGGCGTCATCGGTGCTGATGTGCATCACAATGACGATGAAGCCGGCTGAGCGCGCCGTCTCGATGATCTCCAGCTTGGACGGGTGCGAGAACACAGTCTCGGTCACGAAACTTCGGCGCGCGGAAAGGTGCTCCTCACGGCGTCGGGCAGCGATCTTAGCCGCCTCATAGGAGGCTTCGGGCGAGGGATCTCCAAGTTCATCCTTCTGGATGATGTCGGCATTGATGAAGGGACCCGCGAAGCTTGGCGCCACACGGGTCTGGTAGAGCGTGGTCTTGCCCGACCCATTGGGCCCGGCGAGCAGGACAAGGCTTGGCCTCATGCCTTGCTGGCGGCCCTTGCATGAACGAGGTTGCCCCCTTCATCGAGACCGACACCGCGCCCGAGCCGCTGGCGCTTGGCATAAAATGCTTTCTCTTCCTCGCAGGGCATGGCCATTTTGTCGGTCAACGCGTCGAGCCAGCCCGCTTCCTCTTCGGATTGCAGCGCCGTGGTGTCGAGTTGCCCTTCCAGCGCCGCGGAGATCCGGGCGTGGTCGTAGTGGCCAGAGCGCTCGATCGACCGACCGATCCGGAGCCAATGGGTGATCTGTCCGGCAACGGACCGGCTTTGAAGCTCGGCCTCGTGCCGCACGAGCGCCATCACGTCATCTGAGAGCTTGATGGAACTTGCCATGTGCGCCTCCTGAAGCACCTCAGAGGTAGCATTTTGCTACCTCAATGTCAAAGGCATTGAGTCCCAACGCAGGACGGTCAATGCATGAGCCGCGCCCTGTCCAGTCTTCGGCGCCGGATCAAGATGTGAATGACTGCTTTCGGGGGAAAGGCGCGAGCTGCGTCGTCCGCGGCTATGCTGCGTGATTGCTCGAAAGCCCGCTTCCGAGACTGCGGCCCTGCAGCGTCGAGGGCAGCCGACCGGCCGCTCTGGGCTGGCGCTCGTCCGTCGCATCGCAGCCTGGCGACGCACGCCCTGTCTAGACCGGTGCTGCGCCGCCGCGCGGCACCCTCGAGCCCTAGGCGGGGCGTTGTTGCACTTATCGGTGAGGCGGGTTCACGTCGTGAATCCTGAGCGTTAGCTTCTGGTCACGCCGAAGCCCTCTTCTCCTCGCTACCGCACGACAAACTGGTCCGACTATAATGCTGCTCTGCGCCGCCGCGGGTCTCTCTCCGTCTGGTTCGACCCGACGATGGCCTGGCATGCTGCGAAGACGGGCAAGCGAGGTCATCCCGAGACTTTCTCCGAAAGCGCGATCCAGACCTGCCTGACGCTGAAGGTGTTGTTTGGCCTGCCGCTCCGGCAAACGGTCGGATTGGTCGCCAGCCTGATCGAGATGGCGGGGCTGGACTGGCCCGTTCCGGGCTATTCCACGCTTTGTCGGCGTCAGGCCCGGCTTACCGTGCAGATCCCCTATCGCCGCCCGGACGGCCCTGTGGCCCTGCTTGTTGATAGCACCGGCATCAAGTTCCGCGGCGATGGAGAGTGGCAGGCACGCAAGCATGGTGCGTCGCGCCGCAGGGCGCGCCATGTTTCGCCACTGGTTCGAGAAACCATGGCGCGCGGCGCAAGGTCCATATCGGCGTGGATGCTCAGACCGGAGACGTCCGGGCCGTCGAATTCACGTCCAGTCGGCAAGGCAACAGCCCGCTGCTTCCAGCCCTTCTGGCCCAGATCCCCGAGGATGCTGAGATCGGTTCGGTCACAGCCGACGGTGCCTATGACACCAGACGATGCCATGTCGCGATTACCGCGCGAGGGGCCGAAGCGCGCATTCCGATCCGCCGGAACGGCCGCCCCTGGAAAGAGGATTGCCCAGCCGCCCGCGCTCGGAACGACATCCTGCACGAGACGCGACGCCTGGGGCGAGCAAACTGGAAGCGTTCAGTTGGCTATCACGTCCGAAGTCGGGTCGAAGCGAGGATGAATTGCCTCAAGGCCTTCGGCGAGCGCATCGCCTCCCGTGACCCGGACCGACAGACTGCAGAGATCCAGATCCGCATCATTCGCCATGGTCGATCGGACCGGTGGCGCGACATGGCTCATTCATGAACAGATACAACACCCTCGGCACCGCCGAGATCACTGCCATGGGCTGAAGACAGAGCGGGAAAGGGAAAGATCGGCCTTCTACCGATTAGAGCAACAACGCCCTCCCCTCCCCTGCCGAACTGGCCTCGGCCTACCGCAAGCAGATCGGTCGCTTGGGCGAGTTGCTCTCTGCGGGGGCAGGCGGAACCCGGATCGAAGCAAATCAGCTGCAGAAAGGGATCATCCGCCAAGTCGTGCTCACACCCGACGGCAGTGGCGGCCTCACGCTCGACATCCAGCTCGCCTGATCGACAGGCCTTCCCATCAAACAGACAAAGCCCCGCGGGAGACC
>NZ_JBAWKD010000037.1:0-2469 GCF_037095735.1 Frigidibacter sp. MR17.14
CCCAGCATGGTGATCCACATCGCCCACCAGCCCACCGCCGCGGGGCCCGAGGCATAGGTGGGCAGCCGCAGCCCCAGCCCCACGTCCTTCATCGGCTTTTCCGGCCGCCGCGCGGTCGAGGTCCAGAGCCAGTAGAGGATGCAGGCCACCGCCAGCACGCCGCAAACCACGGCGGGGGCGTAAAGGTGGAAGGTCGGCAGGATGAAGCAGCCGCCGGTGAAGGCCGCGGCGCCCAGCGTGATCCAGGCATCGCCCGTCACCCGCTGCACCTGCACGGGCCGCGCGTCGATCACGCTGGTCACCATCGTCTCGCGCAGGCCCTCTTCGGCATCGGGCAGGTAGTAGCGGCCCGCATCCATCCGCTCGACCAGCTTCGGCTGATCCCAGAGCGGGTAGCGCGAGGTGATGTAGGGGATCGACCGCACGCCCCAATCCTCGCCCTCGGCTGTGTCGCACCATTCCAGCGTCCCGGCCCGCCAGGGGTTGCGGCTGGAGAGCTTCGGCTTGCCGGGACGCAGCAGGTCCCAGGTGAAGATCAGAAAGCCCAAAGCGATGATGAAGGCCCCGACGGTGGAGATCAGGTTGAGCCCGTTCCACCCCAGATCGCCTGGATAAGTGAAGACCCGGCGCGGCATGCCCAGCAGACCGGTCAGATGCATCGGCAGGAAGCACAGGTTGAAGCCGCCGAAGATGAGCCAGAAGGCCCAGCGGCCAAGGCGTTCGCTCAGCATCCGCTTGGTGAAGAACGGGTAGAAGTAATAGACCCCAGCCATCACCGGCAGGATCATCCCCCCGAAGAGCGTGTAGTGCAGATGCGCCACCACGAAATAGGTGTCGTGCACCTGCCAGTCGAAGGGCGCGATCGCCAGCATCACGCCGGTGAGCCCGCCCGCGGTGAACACCGCAAGCCCGCCCGCGATCCAGAGCATCGGCAGGCTCATCGTCACCCGGCCCACCATCAGCGTGGCAAGGAAGACGAAGATCTGGATGCCGGTCGGGATCACCACCGCCTCGGACGCGGCCGAGAAGAAGGCGAGCGAGATGTTCGGCAGCCCGGTCGTGAACATGTGGTGGACCCAGAGCCCGAAGCTCAGGAACCCGGTCCCCACGGCCGACAGCACGATCCAGGAATAGCCGAGGATCGGGCGCTGCGCGACGGTCGGCACCACCATGGCGGCGATGGCGATGGAGGGGAGGAAGACGATGTAGACCTCGGGATGGCCGAAGATCCAGAACAGGTGCTGCCAGAAGATCGGATCGCCGCCGCGGGTATGATCGAAGAACGGCCAGTCGAGCGCGCGTTCCAATTCGAACAGCAGATCGCCCGCGATCAGCGGCGGGAAGGCGAAGAGGATCATCCCGCCCACGACCAGCACATACCAGCTGTAGAGCGGCATCATGTTGATCCGCATCCCCGGCGGCCGGCATTTGAGCACGCCCACGATCAGCTCGACCGCGGCGGCGATGCTGGCGATCTCGATGAAGGACAGGCCCAGCAGCCAGATGTCCGAACCGACGCCGGGGTCTTCGGTCGCGAGCGGCGGATACATGAACCAGCCCGACGACGGGGCCGCATCGAAGAAGACCGAGCCCAGCACGAAGGTCCCGCCGATCAGGAACGACCAGTAGCCGAAGGCCGAAAGCCGCGGGAACGGCATGTCGCGCGCGCCAAGGAAGGCAGGCAGGATCAGGATCGCCATCGCCTCGAACAGCGGCACGGCGAAGAGGAACATCATCGCCGAGCCGTGCATGGTGAAGAACTGGTTGAACCTGTCCGCGTCGAGGAACTGCATCCCCGGAAACGCCAGCTGCACCCGCATCAGCAGCGCGAGCACGCCCGCAATCAGCATGAAGGCGAAGCAGGTCAGCGCATACCAGACGCCGACCTCGGAATTGTTGACCGACATCCAGTAGCGCAGCCCGGTCTTCGTCTGCCAGACCGCGCGCAGGCGCCGCTCCTGCGCCGCCTGAACCTCGGGCGTGACCGGCTCGGCCAGCATGTCTTCGGTCGGGGGATAGATCCCCTCCGGCGCGCGGCCATGGGTGCCGGGGGTCATTTCAGGCTCTCCAGATAGGCGGCCAGTGCGGTCAGGTCTTCGGGGCCGAGCCAGTCATAGGCGGGCATCGCCACCTCGGGCTTGATCTCGCCGGTATGGGTCAGCCATTGCGCAAGGTCGGCGCGCGTGACCTCAAGGATCCCGGCGCCCAGCGAATTGCGGGAGCCGAGATGGGTCAGGTCCGGGCCGATGGTGGCCACATGGTCGGTGCCGCGGATCGCGTGACAGGCCCCGCAGCCCTCGTCGCGGAATAGCTCTGCCCCGCGGGTTTCCTCAGGTGTCGCGGGGGCGCGGGCGGGGACGGCCTCGGCCGCAAGCCAGTCATCGAACGCGGCGGGCTCCAGGATGACGGTCTCGAAGGCCATCATCGCGTGGGACGCGCCGCAGAATTCGGCGCATTGGCCGCGATACA
>NZ_JBAWKD010000038.1:0-2309 GCF_037095735.1 Frigidibacter sp. MR17.14
CACTCGCCATCGCCGCGGAACTTGATGCCGGTGCTATCAGCAAGCAAGGTCACGGGGCCGTCCGGGCGACGATAGGGGATCTGCACCGCAAGCCGCGCCTGCGGGTTGGGAAGCGATCTGTTCGCTCTGAGTGACCAGGGATTTTCCGTGGCGGCGCCCGGCCTCCACGCGCCCCTTCTGGGCGAGAGCGCGTGATGCTTTGATCTCAGCTTCGACCTTGGCGATGTAGGCACGGTCCCAAACCTTCCTGTTGAGGCCGGACAGGGCGGTCGCCTCTTGAGCTCGCGCCTCGATGACTTTCATCGCTTCATCGGAGGCACACTCGTCCTCCGCGCGCTCATCAGGGCTGCCAATCAATGCCGTAATGATCTCGCGCGCGGCCTCGGCAGATCTCCCATGGAACACGGGATCGATTGCCTTGACCTCGAACCAGCCACCATCGCTGCCCTGCACCTCGATTGCACCAACGTCGGCAGGGTGCCACCGAATGTTAACCTCGCGTTTGCGACGGGAATGAAAATCAGGGTCGTCGGTAAGCCAATCGGCAAAGGCTTCACCTTGATAACGCACCCCGAGGACTTCTACGCCAGCCGTGAAGACCGTGCGGCTCAGAGGCTCACCGAACACGGCCCTGCGGTCAGCCATCGATGGCGGCGGTGTCACCCCCATTTCCTTCGACAACCGCGTCCAGCAGCTCAGCGGCGTCTCTCCGTCGAGACCGCGGTGCTTTGACCGGTGATAGCTGTCGACGATCCAGCGGATCAACACGAAGATGAAGTCGTCGACGCTCAACGCCGCGCGATCTTCGGGATCCAGGTCGCCGCGCTTCACCGCGTTGGAGAAAGTCCGCCCCACGAGACGGGTCATCAGCCGGGGCGTTGTTGCTCTAATCGGCTGAAGGCCGATCTGTCCCTTTCCCGCTCGGTCTTCAGCTCACGGCAGTGATCTCGGCGGTGCCGAGGGTGTTGTATCTGTTCATGATGGCGATGCGGATCTGGATCTCTGCGGTCTGCCGATCCGGGTCGCGGGAAGCGATGCGTTCGCCGAAGGCCTTCAGACAATTCATTCGCGCCTCGACCCGACTTCGGATGTGGTAGTCAACCGAACGCTTCCAGCTGGCTCGCCCCAAGCGTCGTGTCTCGTTCAAGATGTTGTTTCGGACGCAGGCGGCCTGGCAGTCCTCCTTCCAGGCGCGACCGTTCTTGCGGATCGGGATGCACGCTTCGGCCCCTCGCTCGTTGATCGCGACATGGCATCGTCTGGTGTCATAGGCACCGTCGGCCGTGACCGAACCGATCTCAGCATCCTCGGGGATCTGCGCCAGAAGGGCTGGAAGCAGCGGGCTGTCGCCTTGCCGACTGGACGTGAACTCGACGGCCCGGACGTCTCCGGTCTGAGCATCCACGCCGATATGGACCTTGCGCCATTGCCTGCGGCGCGACGCACCATGCTTGCGTGCCTGCCATTCTCCATCGCCGCGGAACTTGATGCCGGTGCTATCAACAAGCAGGGCCACAGGGCCGTCCGGCCGGCGATAGGGGATCCGCACGGCAAGCCGGGCCTGACGGCGGCAGAGCGTGGAATAGTCCGGAACGGGCCAGTCCAGCCCCGCCATGTCGATCAGGCTGGCGACCAGCCCCACCGCTTGCCGGAGCGGCAGGCCGAACAACACCTTCAGCGTCAGGCAGGTTTGGATTGCGGCTTCAGAGAAGGTCTCGGGATGACCGCGCTTGCCCGTCTTGACCGCATGCCAAGTCATCGTCGGGTCGAACCAGATCGAGAGTGACCCACGGCGGCGCAGAGCAGCATTATAGTCGGGCCAGTTCGTCGTGCGATAGCGAGGGGAAGAGGGCTTCGGCATGGCCCGAAGCTAACGTACAGGATTCACGACGTGAATCCGCCTCACTGATAAGTGCAACAACGCCCCACGCTTACCTGTCTTGGCTGCGAGCCAAGTCATCGTCGGATCNCAGGATTCACGACGTGAATCCGCCTCACTGATAAGTGCAACAACGCCCCACGCTTACCTGTCTTGGCTGCGAGCCAAGTCATCGTCGGATCGAACCAGATCGAGAGCGACCCGCTGCGCCGCAGAGCGGCATTATAGTCGGACCAGTTCGTCGTTCGGTAGCGGGGGGGGGGTAGAGGGCTTCGCCATAGCGCGAAGTTAAACTTCAGGGTTCACGATGTGGATCCGCCTCACCGATAAGCGCAACATGTATAACCGCCCCTTGCGCAAGAGGGTCCTCAGAGCTGTTTTGCGCGGTGTCGGGTGCTGACATGTATCCGGCCTCAAGTTGCGACCATCT
>NZ_JBAWKD010000039.1:0-1747 GCF_037095735.1 Frigidibacter sp. MR17.14
GACGGACCGGGAGGGCGTGCCACCCCTCCGGCCACCCCGGGTCGGGACCGCTCGCCGCCTGTGCCCTGCACCCTTTCCGGCGTCCTTCCGACGGACCGGGGGGAGGCGTTCTGCACTCTCCCCCCATCGCTTCGCTGGCCCCCCTTCTCGCGCCCGGGGAGCGTTGGACACCTCCCCGAACCCCTCCGTCCGAAGAAGGGCAAAGGATCAGGGTTTCAGCTGCGCGGTCTTTGTGACGCGCAGCCGAAGCCCTGGTCCAACAAAACGGATAGAAGAAGCGCGCGTCGACACATCCCCCCTCACATGGAGTTCGTCGATGTTTGACGCATTCACCCCGACCACCGAGACGGTCTCGACCCAAGTTGCAACTGACGTGCAAGCAGCGCCGGACTGGCGCGAGGCGCTGAAGCCCGGCGACATCGTTGCTTTCCGCTTCCCCGATCAAGACGCCCTCGATCCCGAGGCACAGCCGAAGGTTCGCCCGGCGCTCGTGATGCTGCGCGACAAGACCGCCGACGGCGCGACCGTCACGCTGGCCTTCGGCACGACGCGCGGCGCCTTCCGCTTCCACGACTACCCCTACGACCGACGCTACGGCGTCGGCGTCTGGTCGATCGCGGAGATCGAGGCCGCGAACCTGCACCGCGCCACCGGCTTCGCTTGCGAGCGCCGGATCACCGTCTCGCTCGACGATCCCCGCTTCGCCGCTTCGAAGCGCGGCACGCCGGTGATCGGCACGCTGGGCGCCCGCACCCGCGAACGCTTCCTGTCGGTCCTCGCCCGCATCATCGCCGAGCGCGACATCGCCGCCTGGCGCCGGGCCGAGTGCCTGAAGGAGATCGTCGTCGCCGGTCGCCGGGTCGAGGTCGTCCACCGCCGCAAAGGCGAGCGCATGAGAATGACGCCGCCCATGCCGACCCTCGCGATGCCGACGGAGGTGCGGGCATGAGCAGCGATCGCACCCTTTTCGAATACCTGCCGAACAGCTTCAGCGGCGCGAACACGCATCGGCACCTGGTGATCACCAACGTGCCGCGCCCCTCCGATCAGAGCCGCATCTGCGATATATTCGCCGACGGACTGGAAGCGTTGGACAGCATCCTCCTCGCCTTCGCCGATCTCACGGACCGGCAGCAGACCGCTTTCGCCGGCCCGACGCTGAAGCTGCACGCCCAGCTCGACGCCAAGACGCTCCTCGACGAGGAGGTCTTCACCGAGCTCGACGAGCTAATCGCCCGGATCGGCGTGCCCGACGCCGAGGATCGTTCCCTCGAGAGGATGCTGGAGTTGGCGCGCGAGGCCCGGCGCCTCGCGAACCGCGTGGCCTACCTGATCGCCGCCGAGTGCGAGATCGCAGCCCGCCTGCCAAAGCCCGGCCAGACCAGCCAAGCCACCGTGGCCTGATCGGCATGCACGGGCGGCAACGCCCGTGCCCATTTCCCAAGGACATTCTCAAATGCAAAAGCACGATCGCTTCGCGATCCGGTGGCCGGCCGTTCTGGCGAACGCGATCACCGGCGGGTTCGAGCGGGTCGACGTCATCGCGCCGACCTCGAAGGTCCGAGACAGTGTCGTCGAAGAACGCTTGGCGCAGCTCGGCGGCAGCTGGATCGCAACGCCCCATCCACCTTACGCCCTGCGGCCGTTTGCACTCAGCAACCGCCCGATCTCAGTAGAAGCCGGAGAAGCCATCCGCGCCACAATCGCCGACATCTGTCGCGTCGTCGGCATCGGCGGCGGCAAGCAC
>NZ_JBAWKD010000040.1:0-1597 GCF_037095735.1 Frigidibacter sp. MR17.14
ACAATCTCTTCCGGCTTGTGCTTCTTCTGTCCCATATTCCGTCCTCCATCTGGCTTGAAAGCCTACTTCAGGGAGGACCACTTTTCAGGGGGCAGACCACCGGCTGATCGTCGGCAGCCATCTCTTCGTGTCAGCGTCTGGCATCATGCTGCGCATATCAGCAAGGACCGCTATGGGCTGGGTGCGGTAGTAGCCACGACCAATGCAGTCTGCAGGTTCGAGCAGAGCGCCGCCCGCTGCCTCGGTCGATCGCTCCGGTGGGCATACCGGAAGATCTTCCCCTATCGTTGAGCTTGGCCGCTTGCTATGACGACCTCCATTGCCTGACCAGGCAACTTGTTGGTTTCTCTGCCTGACGGGGGCGGGATGATCGCACTGTTTGTGATATTGATAGCCTCCTGCGCGGCGCTGCTCGCAAGCCTGCTGTCTCCGCAGCTTTCGGACCTGCTGCTGCTCGCAGCGCCCTGCGCGCTGGCGAGCCTGTTCCTCATTCTGAGGACTATGTGGCGCGCGAGATCGTCGCGATTGGCAAAGCGGTCCTGGATGATCCTGGACGGGTCCAACATCATGCATTGGAAGGGAACAGGTCCAGAAATCGCGGTGGTGAAGGATACCATACGGCTTCTGGTTGCTCGCGGGTTCACGCCCGGCGTCGTTTTCGACGCGAACGTCGGCTACAAGCTGTTCAACCGCTATCAGGATGACGGTGCGCTCGCCAAGTTATTGGGCTTGCCTCCAGATCGGGTGCTGGTCGTGCCGAAGGGCACGCCTGCCGATGCGATCATCCTGTCTGCCGCGCGGGACCATGGGGCTCGGGTGGTTACCAATGATCGCTATCGTGACTGGGCCGAACGGCATCCGGAAGTTGCCGAAGAGGGTTTTCTGGTGAGGGGCGGCTATCGGGATGGCGCAGTCTGGTTGGCGTTGCCAGACACTCCCGCCCGGTAGTCCGGGGCGGGCACCCGGTCCGGGGCGCTACTCGCGCGGCGACGCGCCATCCATGTCTTGGCCGACAATCGAGTTGCCTCGCCAGAAGTCGAGCCTTTTCGCGCCCGGGTCGCAGGAGGCACCGGAATGGGTTAGGGATGCTCCCGCCATCCTGAGTTTCCCATTGAAGGAAGGGCATCGCATATGGCCGGAAAGGCGCTCAACAAGACCAACCTGACCGCGTTGGGACCCGAGGTCTTGGCGGATCTGCTGCTCGAGGCGGTCAAGGGCGATGCCGCGCGGCAGCGCCGGGTCCGGCTGGCGCTCGCCGCCGATGACGGGCCGCAGACCGTGGCGGCCGATGTGCGCAAGCGCTTCGTCGCGATCCGTCGCGCCAAGGGGTTTCTTGCCAGGCCGGCGCAGAAGAAGCTCGCGCAGGAGCTTACAGGGGTTGTCGAGATGATCGAGACCCGCATCGCGCCCACCGCGCCCGGCCTGGCCTTCGAGTTGCTCTGGACGCAGTTGCACTTGGCCGAGGGCATCCAGGAGCGCACCGATGACAGCTGGGGGGCGTTGTTGCACTAATCAGCTGAAGGCCGATCTACCCCTGTCCCGCTCTGTGTTCAGCCCACGGCGATGATCTCGGCGGTGCCGAGGGTGTTGTATCTGT
>NZ_JBAWKD010000041.1:0-1533 GCF_037095735.1 Frigidibacter sp. MR17.14
CCACAGTGGTAATCTCCGACATGACCGCCTCCCCAAATGGATTGTTGCGATCCCACCTTGGCACGTCGATGCCGTCGGGGGGCGGTTACATCATCAACGCCTGTTGGCACCACCAGTCGCGGCCGGGTCGCCGCAGGCCTCGGCTATGGCTACCGAGTCGTGCACCGATCCAAAACCGAGTGCAATCGCGAGATCGCTGAGGAGGCCGCGGCCATCGTGCAGCGGATCTTCCGCGACTACGCCGCCGGCCAGTCACCCTACAAGATCGCCGCCGCGCTGAATGCCGAGGGCATCCCCTCCCCTTCGGGCCGCACCTGGTGCGACAGCACCATCCGCGGCGATGCCAAGAAGGATAGCGGCATCCTGAGGAACGTCGCCTATGTCGGGATCGTTCGCTATGGCCAGAACCAGTGGTACCGCGACGAGAATGGCAAGCGGGTCTCACGACCGGCGGACCGCGAACACCTCATCGAGTGCGATGTGCCGGAGCTGCAGATCATCCCGGATGCACTCTGGAACCGCGTGCACACCCGGCTCGAAGAGACGCGCAAGCGATACGCCCGCGACGGCGCGCAGCTGAACGACACGCATCGGCCGAAGTACCTGCTGGCGGGACTGCTGACCTGCGGCTGCTGCGTCGGGCCATTCTCGATGGTCGATCGGCGCTACGGCTGCTTCAACCGCAAGAGCCGAGGCGCCACGATGTGCGAGAACAACCGCAAGATCGGACGGCCCGAGCTTGAAGCCGAAGTCCTCTCCGTTCTTCGCGCCCCTCTCGATGACCCCGAGCTTGCGACGGCCTTCGCGCAGGAAGCTCAGCGAACCTTCAGCGACTACGCCGTGCAGGCCGGCGGTGAGCGTGCGTCACTGGAGCGCAAGCTGAAGGACACCGAGACCGCGATCGCGCGTCTGGTCGGCCTGCTCGAAGACGGCGGCTCCACCGCGCTGGTCGAGCGGTTGAAGGAGAGGGAAGTCGAGCGGGATCGGATGATCGCCACGCTGGAAGCCCTGCCTCAACAAGACCAAGCAGTGTCACTCCCCTCCCCTGCCGAACTCGTCGCGGCCTACCGCAAACAGCTCGGCCGCTTGGGCGAGTTGCTCTCTGCGGGAGCAGACGGAACCCGGATCGAAGCCAATCAACTCCTCAAGGGGATCATCCGCCAGGTCGTGCTCACACCCGACGGCAGCGGCGGCCTCGCACTCGACATCCAGCTCGCCTGAGCGCCGACAGCCCCATCAAATAGACAAAGCCCCGCGGGAGACCGCGGGGCTTGTTGTTTCGTGTGCGGTGCTTCGCTCAGCAGAATAACGGGGCGCCTGACGACCGAAGCTGACGCGCTGCATTGGTTATCCCGAAGGATAGAGCGGCATCCGCTCCCGTCGGGGCGGACTGATCACCGACGGGCCTGGGTATCGCCGGTTGCATTCGCCGCCCTGCCGGTCACCGGCAACGAGCCGAAGGCCCCTCCCCCACCGAGTTCACCGCGTTTTTCCCGAGCCAGGTATCGTGGCTGGGCTGGATGTCGACATCCA
>NZ_JBAWKD010000042.1:0-1525 GCF_037095735.1 Frigidibacter sp. MR17.14
CGAGATCAGACCTTCGAGGTCAGTTCCGGCACGAGGGTGAAGAGATCGCCCACCAGGCCGTAGTCGGCGACCTGGAAGATCGGGGCCTCTTCGTCCTTGTTGATCGCGACGATGACCTTGCTGTCCTTCATGCCCGCAAGGTGCTGGATCGCACCCGAGATGCCGCAGGCGATGTAGAGGTCCGGCGCCACGACCTTGCCGGTCTGGCCCACCTGCCAGTCGTTCGGCGCGTAGCCCGAGTCGACCGCGGCGCGCGAGGCACCGACCGCAGCCCCCAGCTTGTCGGCCAGCGCCGCGATCACCGCGAAGTTGTCCGACGAGCCGACGCCACGGCCGCCCGAGACCACGATCTTGGCCGAGGTCAGCTCGGGGCGGTCCGAGGCCGCCACCTTGTCCTCGACCCAGGACGACAGGCCCGGATCGGCGGCGGCGGAAACGGTCTCGACCGCAGCCGCGCCCGAAAGACCCGCAGCCGAGAAGCTGGCGGTGCGGATCGTGAAGACCTTGGTCGCGTCGCCCGATTTCACGGTCTGGATCGCGTTGCCGGCGTAGACCGGACGCTCGAAGGTGTCGGCATCGACCACGGCGGTCACGTCCGAGATCACCATCACGTCCAGAAGCGCCGCGACGCGGGGCAGGATGTTCTTCGCGTCCGAGGTCGAGGGCGCGCAGATGTGGCTGTAGTCGCCCGCGAGGCTGACGATCAGCGCGGCGGTGGGTTCCGCCAGACGGCGGCCCAGCGAGGCGTCCTCGGCGACCAGCACCTTGGCGACGCCGTCGATCCTGGCGGCTTCCGCCCCCGCGGCGGCGGCCGAGGCCCCGGCGCAGAGCACGGTGACGGGCCCGAGGCCCGCGACGGCCGCGACGGCCTTGGCGGTGGCATCGACCGACAGCGTGCCGTCGGTCACTTCACCCAGCAGCAGAACGGCCATCAGAGCACCCCCGCTTCGTCTTTGAGTTTGGCGATCAGCTCGTCGACCGAGCCGACCTTCACGCCCGCCTTGCGGCCCGCGGGTTCGGTGGTCTTGACGATGGTCAGGCGCGGCGAGGTGTCGACGCCGTAGTCGGCGGCGGTCTTTTCCTCGAGCGGCTTCTTCTTCGCCTTCATGATGTTCGGCAGCGAGGCATAGCGCGGCTCGTTCAGGCGCAGGTCCGCCGTCACGATGGCGGGCATCTTCACCTTGATGGTCTGCAGACCGCCATCGACCTCGCGGGTCACGACGGCATGGTCGCCCTCGATCGCCAGTTCCGACGCGAAGGCCGCCTGGCTCCAGCCCAGCAGTGCCGACAGCATCTGGCCGGTGGCGTTCATGTCGTTGTCGATCGCCTGCTTGCCGGCGATGACGAGGCCGGGGGCCTCTTCCTTGACGACGGCCGCCAGCAGCTTGGCGACGGCCAAGGGCTCGATGTCGGTGTGCACGTCATCGGCGGCGGTGATCAGGATCGCGCGGTCCGCACCCATCGCCAGCGCCGTGCGCAGGGTTTCCTGCGCCTGCTTCACGCCGATCGAGACCACGACGATCTC
>NZ_JBAWKD010000043.1:0-1126 GCF_037095735.1 Frigidibacter sp. MR17.14
TGTAGGCGGGGTGGATTCAAGTTGGAACTGCGACTTTGACGTAAGATCAATGTCTTGCCACAAGGAGCTGTTCACATCCCTGCACCCTATCTGCACCTGAACTACGAGGAGCGTCGCAAGATCGCGCGCTGGCGCGAAGCGAAGGTGCCCGCGACAGAGATCGCCGCGAAGCTCGGTCGGCACCGTTCGACGATCTTCCGAGAATTGCGTCGCAACCATTTTCACGATGCCGAGCTGCGCAACATCTCTGGTTACTATGCCGCCAACGCCCAGGCGATGTCCGAGGCCCGGCGCTCAAATCTCAGGAAGCTGGTGCGGCATCCGTCGCTGCGGGCTGCGGTGGTCGACAGGTTGCAGGCGGGTTGGACGCCCGAGCAGATCTCGGGGCGGCTGAAGGTGGAGCGCGCCACAGCCAGCGTCAGCCATGAGACGATCTATCAATACGTCTATTCGAAGGATGGTCATTACATCGATCTCTGGCGCCACCTCCCCGACCATCGCCGCAAGCGCCGTGGCCGCGGTCGGCGCAAGCCGCAACACCCGAGGTTTGCTGACGAAATCTCGATCCGGAATCGCCCGGCCGAGGTGGCGGCTCGGACTGTCTTCGGGTCATGGGAATGCGATCTGATCCAATTCCGCAAGGAATTCGGCGGCACCAACCTGACCTCGCTGGTCGAGCGTGTCAGCCGGTTTACCGTGCTGATGAAGAATGCCGACCGCCGCTCGCGCCCGGTGATGGACGGGCTGATCGGAAGCCTCTCGCCGCTGCCGGCCCATGCCCGCCAGTCGATCACCTTCGACCGCGGGCTGGAGTTCCTGGCCTGGCCCTATCTGCAGGCCGGCCTTGGCGTCGCGACCTGGTTCTGTGACCCGCAGGCGCCCTGGCAGAAAGGCACGGTCGAGAACACCAACGGCCGGGTCCGCCGTTGGCTGCCGCGCGAGGTCGATCCGAAGACGCTTACCACCCGGCAGATCAACGCGATCTGCCAACAGCTAAACGCGACGCCGAGAAAGTGCCTCGGCTATCGAACACCCGCCGAGGTCTTCCGCGACAAACTCATGGAAGGTGACACCGCCCTGCCCTAACCTCGCCAGCGACCAAGTCGCCCTTCAGCGTGAAACCACA
>NZ_JBAWKD010000044.1:0-762 GCF_037095735.1 Frigidibacter sp. MR17.14
CTGGTCGCCAGCCTGATCGAGATGGCGGGATTGGACTGGCCTGTGCCGGACTATTCCACGCGTCTCGCCGCCGCCAGGCGCGGCTTGCGGTGCAGATCCCCCATCGCCGCCCGGACGGCCCCGTGACCCTGCTTGTTGATAGCACCGGCATCAAGTTCCGCGGCGATGGAGAGTGGCAGGCACGCAAGCATGGTGCGTCGCGCCGCAGGGCACGCCATGTTTCGCCACCGGTTCGAGAAACCATGGCGCGCGGCGCAAGGTCCATATCGGCGTGGATGCTCAGACCGGCGATGTCCGCGCCGTCGAATTCACGTCCAGCCGACAGGGCGACAGTCCACTGCTTCCACACCTGCTGGCGCAGATCCCCGAGGATGCTGAGATCGGTTCGGTCACGGCCGACGGTGCCTATGACACCAGACGATGCCATGTCGCGATTGTCGATCGCGGCGCCGAAGCGCGCATCCCGATCCGCAAGAACGGCCGCCCCTGGAAAGAGGACTGCCCGGCTGCCCGAGCCCGAAACGGCATCCTGCACGAGACGCGACGCTTGGGACGAGCCAACTGGAAACGTTCGGTCGGCTACCACGTCCGAAGTCGGGTTGAGGCGCGGATGAATTGCCTCAAGGCTTTCGGCGAGCGCATCGCGTCGCGCGACCCGGATCGGCAGACCGCAGAGATCCAGATCCGCATCGCCATCATGAACAGATACAACACCCTCGGCACCGCCGAGATCATTGCCGTGGGCTGAAGACAGAGCGGGAA
>NZ_JBAWKD010000045.1:0-729 GCF_037095735.1 Frigidibacter sp. MR17.14
GACTGGCCCGTGCCGGATTATTCCACGCTGTGCCGACGTCAGGCACGGATTGCGGTGCAGATCCCCTATCGCCGCCCGCACGGCCCCGTGACCTTGCTGGTAGACAGCACCGGCATCAAGTTCCGCGGTGATGGCGAGTGGCAGGCACGCAAGCATGGTGCGTCCCGCCGCAGGCAATGGCGCAAGGTCCATATCGGCATGGATGCTCAGACCGGCGATGTCCGGGCCGTCGAATTCACGTCGAGCCGGCAGGGCGACAGCCCGCTGCTGCCGGACCTTCTGGCACAACTCCCCGAGGATGAAGAGATCGGCTCGGTCACAGCCGACGGTGCCTATGACACCAGACGATGTCATGGCGCGATCGTCGGGCGGGGAGCTGAGGCGCGCATTCCCATCCGCCGGAACGGCCGCCCCTGGAAAGAGGACTGCCCGGCTGCCCGTGCCCGAAACGGCATCCTTCACGAGACACGACGCCTGGGACGAGCCAACTGGAAGCGGTCGGTCGGCTACCACGTCCGAAGTCGGGTCGAGGCACGGATGAATTGCCTCAAGTCCTTCGGCGAGCGCATCGCCTCACGCGACCCTGATAGGCAGACCGCCGAGATCCAGATCCGGATCGCCATCATGAACAGATACAACACCCTCGGCACCGCCGAGATCATCGCCGTGGGCTGAACACAGAGCGGGACAGGGGTAGATCGGCCTTCAGCTGATTAGTGCAACAACGCC
>NZ_JBAWKD010000046.1:0-622 GCF_037095735.1 Frigidibacter sp. MR17.14
CAGGCGCGGCTTGCGGTGCAGATCCCCTATCGTCGCCCGGACGGCCCCGTGACCTTGCTTGCTGATAGCACCGGCATCAAGTTCCGCGGCGATGGCGAGTGGCAGGCGCGCAAGCACGGCGCGTCGCGCCGCAGGCAATGGCGCAAGGTCCATATCGGCATGGACGCGCAGACCGGCGATGTCCGGGCCGTCGAATTCACCTCCAGCCGACAGGGCGACAGTCCACTGCTTCCACACCTGCTGGCGCAACTTCCCGAGCATGAAGAGATCGGCTCGGTCACAGCCGATGGTGCCTATGACACCAGAGGCTGCCATGCCGCAATCGTCGGACGAGGGGCCGAAGCGCGCATCCCGATCCGCAAGAACGGCCGCGCCTGGAAAGAGGACTGCCCCGCCGCCCGAGCCCGAAACGGCATCCTTCACGAGACGCGACGCCTGGGACGAGCCAACTGGAAGCGGTCGGTCGGCCACCACATCCGGAGTCGGGTCGAGGCACGGATGAATTGCCTCAAGTCATTCGGCGCGCGCATCGCCTCACGCCACCCTGATCGGCAGACCGCCGAGATCCAGATCCGCATCGCCATCATGAACAGATACAACAGCCTCGGCACCGCCGAGATCA
>NZ_JBAWKD010000047.1:0-619 GCF_037095735.1 Frigidibacter sp. MR17.14
AAACCCCTGGCGCGGGATGGAGCAGCCCGGTAGCTCGTCAGGCTCATAACCTGAAGGTCGCAGGTTCAAATCCTGCTCCCGCAACCAACGATATCTGCAAAGCAAGCTCCCCAAAAGGGAGCTTCTTTGCGTTCTGGCAACGCCGCGTCTGTAAACTGCTGAACTTCTACGACAAAGCCCCGCAGTCATCTGTGGGGCTTTTGCCGTTTTGGGCAGTGCCGAGAGCGCGCTCGCCGCCCTCACTCAGGCTGGATGTCGACATCCAGCCCAGCCTCGATACCTGGCTCGGGAAAAACGCGGTGAACTCGGTGGGGGAAGGGCCTTCGGCTTGTTGTCTGTGACCGGCACGGCTGCGAATGCACCCGGGGATCCCCAGTCCCGATTGTCACCATCCCGCCCCGATCGTAGCGGGTGCCGAGCTATCCTGCGGAATAACCGATACAGCGCGTCAGCTTCGGTCGTCGGGCAAATCGCTATCCAGCTCAGGGAAGCACCGCAGATGAAACAACAAGCCCCGCGGTCTCCCGCGGGGCTTTGTCTGTTTGATGGGAAGGCCTGTCGATCAGGCGAGCTGGATGTCGAGCGTGAGGCCGCCACTGCCGTCGGGTGTGAGCACGAC
>NZ_JBAWKD010000048.1:0-535 GCF_037095735.1 Frigidibacter sp. MR17.14
TTCAGGTGCAGATAGGGTGCAGGGATGTGAACAGCTCCTTGTGGCAAGACATTGATCTTACGTCAAAGTCGCAGTTCCAACTTGAATCCACCCCGCCTACACGATCCTAGCCCAAAATTGGGATTATGTCTTTTGTTTCGTTGAGGGGACAGCTCCGCCTTTCTCTCTTCCGGCGGGGCCGGTCGCCGAACCACGGACCTGACCGACGCAGGGGCGGCTGGCCGCAAAAATCCAAATAATTCTCTGTCTGTGATGAACGGTCCCGCGTGGAGCCGCCGGCACGTGCACCGCGCACGGCTCGACGAAGGAGCCCGCGTGCTTCCGGGGCCGGGTTTTTCCACATTATCAGGCATTTCGCGGCCTGAAGGGCATGTTTTCGCGCCCCGACGTTTCCCCCCAGCCAATCCCGATGAGGTATGATGGTCATGAGCAGCTGGCCTGCCCCGAACGGGTGGTCCGGATTCGATCTTAGTGCATGACGGGCGTCGGCGCCACGGCCTGAATGGCCGGCGGAGCTGGGCCCGATGGCGAAGCC